>NZ_JBIACK010000018.1:0-108769 GCF_042865285.1 Cytobacillus spartinae
GAACGTATCCCAAATATGTATTGTATGAATACCATCTTAAACAAAACGACTGGATCAATACTTGGACGACCAAGCCCCGAATATAGGTTTTCAACCATGGGATAGATGAACGAGAAATCAATGGCTGACTCAAGCTTACGTGCTAAATGATCATCAGGAACTAATTGATCAATCGTGAGCATTTCTAATTGTTCGCGTTCATTGGATTGGTTTTTAGTCATCATCGTACGTCACCTCAAAAAATTATTACAGTTTAATTAGTTGATTGGAGCGAAGGGCGACGACTCCAGCGGGAAAAGCGGGAAAGTCGAGACCCTGGACTGAGCGTAGCGAGGGAAGCGGCTCGGCCCCGCCCGCGGAAAGCGTTCGCCCGTAGCGTAAATCAACGGTTACCAAGAGTATAACTTTATTTTAATAAAAAAAGGACTGTAGGCAACCTCGAAATTTTCGAGTTTGTCTACAGTCTGAAGCTGCCATAGTAGGCAGCTTTTAACTTTGTATATTTTTATTCATTTGTTTGATTGCAGCTTTTTCTAATCGAGATACTTGTGCTTGAGATATACCGATTTCCTCTGCGACTTCCATCTGAGTTTTTCCTTGGAAAAATCTTTTTCTCAAGATTAGCTTTTCTCTCTCATTTAATCTGCGCATGCCCTCTTTTAAGGCAATTTCCTCGATCCACTGAATATCCTTATTTCGTTCATCACTTAATTGATCCATTACATAGATCGGATCTCCCCCATCGTTATATATGGGTTCAAATAGGGAGACTGGGTCCTGAATAGCATCAAGGGCAAAGACGATTTCTTCATGGGGAACATCCAGGACTTTTGCTATTTCTTCAGCAGTAGGCTCTTTAGAAGTTTCACTCATTAATCTTTCTCTAACCTGTAATGCCTTATAAGCGATATCCCTTAAGGATCTAGATACTCGTATTGGGTTATTATCTCTTAAATAGCGGCGAATTTCCCCAATAATCATTGGAACTGCGTAAGTAGAAAATTTCACGTTTTGACCAAGATCGAAATTATCAATAGACTTCATGAGTCCAATACAGCCAACTTGGAATAGATCATCAACAAACTCGCCCCTGTTATTAAAACGTTGGATTACACTCAACACTAAACGCAGATTTCCATTGACGAGCTTTTCACGCGCGCTAATATCGCCGTTTTGCATTTCCTTAAAGAGTAATCTCATTTCTTCATTTTTCAGAACTGGAAGCTTTGATGTGTCAACACCACAAATTTCAACTTTATTTCGAGTCAATTCTTTTCCCTCCTCACAGGAGCTGCTGTACAAAAAACAGTATCTCCTTGAGAAGGAAAAATATGCACCTGTGAAATGGTACTTGGAAGGCATAAAATGTATCAACACACATTAGGACAAGGGTTTAAGCTGTTTTTAATTTACAAGAAAAAATTTTCTTAATTAGTGCATTTTTACATTCAAATTTTATTGTGATACACTCAATTATTTTACCTATAATAAGATTCAAAAATAAACGGACAACATGTGAGAGGTCTTCACTATGTCATCCGCTATAAGAGGAAATTAACTCTATACCATTTTATTAAATTCTTTCTTTAATCGTTTAATAATTCTTTTTTCTAGCCTTGATATATACGATTGAGAGATCCCTAACATATCCGCAACATCTTTTTGTGTTTTTTCCTCACCAGAACCTAGACCGAATCTAAGCTCCATGATCTGTTTTTCGCGGTCTGATAGTTGATGAAGAGCCTTAAGTAAAAGCTTCTTATCAACATTTGCTTCTAAATCCTTTGTAATAATATCTTCTTCTGTTCCAAGGACATCAGATAGCAGAAGTTCGTTTCCATCCCAATCAATATTTAGTGGTTCATCAAATGATACTTCTGAACGGATTTTATTATTTCTTCTTAAGTACATTAGAATTTCATTTTCGATACATCTTGATGCGTATGTAGCCAATTTAATTTTCTTTTCAGGATTAAATGTATTCACAGCTTTAATAAGCCCAATAGTCCCAATGCTAATTAAATCCTCTATATTAATCCCAGTGTTTTCAAATTTCCTTGCAATATAAACAACAAGTCTTAAATTTCTTTCAATCAATATAGATCTAGCTGCTTTATCACCTTTTGGAAGCTTCTCTAATAGCAGTTCCTCTTCTTCTTTTGTTAAAGGAGGCGGTAAGGCTTCGCTTCCACCAATATAGTATATTTCATCTGTTTTGATACCTAATTTAATTAATAGTTTATACCAGTAGTAGGATAAGCGAAGTTTCAAACTTTTCATGAGTTGTCCTCCTTCTAAATTATGTTTTTCTGAGTATAGTATTATTAACTGACTTTCACTGTTGCTTTAACTTTTTTTGTCCCTGTTAGCATTTTTGGATGTACAATACACTGAAAGGCATCATCAGATGATAATTGCTGCATGGTAAAAGAAACAAGACCTTTATCTACGAGTAAAACTTCTCCTTCTTTTTCAATTTCAATTTGATCTGGCTTTATGGCAATGACAAGCTGATGCTCTTGTCCTACAACCTTATAAGGAATGATACGCATTTTATTTTCCCATTCTAGGGGCACTGTATCATTACCAAGAATGATGGATTCCGGATCTTCTGCGAGTTTAATTAATGTTTCAGGGTAAATGTCCATCTGACTCTTTATGGACACAAACATAACAGGCAGTTTAGAAATTGGATCATATAGTTGATTTCCACTATCAATTAGCCCCTTGAATTTAAAAAGATTATTGTTAATTTTTATCTGTACATTTATGATTTGATCGTATTGAATTTTGGTCATTTCGATTTTCTCAATGTTTGTTTTTGAGAAGTGCCATGCTATAGGAAATCCTATTAAGACAAATAACCAGCTAATCGGATCACCAAAACCTTTGACACTTGAAATAAGCACTGAAGTCGAAAGATCATAATCAAATTGCACGAAATAATGTGCACCTATTAAAGCTCCACCAACTAGGAATGTGATTAAGTAAAAAGTCATTAAGCCACTAAAGAAATAACGAAACCTCTTATAACCGAATGTGGCTAGAATCATAAAAACAGAGAACAACAATTTTGTTAATGGGTGACCAGAATAGGCATTGAATGGAGTAAAGGGTAATAAAATAATTATTGAACCAATAACTCCTCCTAAGAAGATTCTAAAGTAACGATAATCTCTCTTTAAAACAATGGCTGTTAAATAAAGAAGGAGGCTATCAAACAGAAAATTGAGCGCCCATATAACATCTAAATATATGGCCAATTCAGATCCCCCTTTTATAAATAAGGCTCTTTCAGTAACGTAAACATAGATGATATCCAAGGTCATAGCAGCAGCTATCTTATTACCCCAATTTTGAAATTTTCTGCTTTCTATTAATCTGTTACGAAAAAGTATAGCGTACATCCCTCGAGGAAGTGTGTCACTTTCTGTAACCAGAACGGCAGAAATTTTCACCAATCTCTTCGTTTTTTGTCAATTTTTCTCTTTTCTTCACTAAAACTCTTTCCAACTGTAAATTTTGGTTTGTCAATACTTATTTGAGGATAAGTTTTAAATGTCTAACAGGAGATGTAAATCTATTAATATAGAACCATTTTTTGAAGGGTCAAACGTTGTTTTTAGTGGGAAATACAAAGAGTGAACAAGAATTTATTAAAACTAGTAAAGATCTTATTATCTCAGGATAATATGTTTCTATAGCATACGTGTTAGGCTTGCTTAGACACTTCCCATTCCTATTGGTTTCTTCCATGGAGGGGCATAGGGTTCGTCTTCTATTAGGGGCGTCTGAGGGCCTCTCTTGGTGCTCCTGCAATGTGGGTCCCTCTAAAAGAGAGCATCCCTTTTAGAAAAGTACAAAAAAAATGACGATACACCTCAACATTCACTTGAGTGCATCGTCACTTTTTATAAGATTATCTTCTGCGATTACGGTTACGTAAGAAAGCCGGAATATCTAATGCTTCTTCTCCTTGAGTAACAGGAGTAGTACGAACTTGCTCACTTGTTTCCTCTTCACGCTTTGGTTCTCTTCTACCTTTATCTAAGCTAGGCTTAGCTTGTCCAAGTGATGGACGAACTGGCTTTGGTTGAGAGGCTCCTTCGTTGAATCCCGTAGCAATTACTGTAACAACAATTTCGTCTTTTAAATTATCATTGATAACAGAACCGAAGATCATGTTAACATCTTGATCAGATGCAGATGCAACGATATCAGCAGCTTCTTGAACTTCATATAAGCTTAAGTTTGAACCACCCGTAATATTCATTAAAACACCTTGAGCACCATCAATAGAAGTTTCTAAAAGTGGAGAAGATATTGCTCTCTTAGCAGCTTCTGCTGCACGATTTTCACCAGCTGATACCCCAATCCCCATTAAAGCAGATCCTTTATTAGACATAATCGTTTTAACATCCGCAAAGTCTAAGTTAATTAATCCAGGTACAGCGATTAAATCAGAGATACCTTGTACACCTTGTCGTAGTACGTTGTCAGCTTCACGGAACGCTTCCAACATCGGGGTACTCTTGTCTACTATTTCTAGTAAGCGGTCATTTGGAATGACAATTAGTGTATCTACTGCCTCTTTCATAGAGCCGATTCCACCAGCTGCTTGTGTAGAGCGTTTTCGGCCTTCAAACGTGAAAGGTCTCGTAACTACCCCAACAGTTAGTGCGCCTAAATCACGTGCGATTTGAGCAATCACTGGCGCTGCTCCTGTACCAGTACCTCCACCCATTCCAGCAGTAACAAAGACCATGTCTGCACCGCTTAGGACTTCCTCAATCTGTTCTCTACTTTCTTCGGCTGCTTTTTTTCCAACTTCAGGATTAGCACCTGCACCTAAACCACGAGTTAATTTTCCACCGATTTGCATCTTTATTTCAGCTTTAGATAAATTTAACGCCTGTGCATCTGTGTTTACGGCAATAAATTCAACACCTTGAACTCCGTGTTCAATCATACGGTTTACCGCGTTATTACCGCCTCCACCAACGCCAATTACTTTTATAGTTGCTAATGAATCTAAATTAGTATCAAATTCCAACATGACAAATCCTCCTAATTCGTCGATATTCCTAACGTACCATTTCGTTCTATTTCATATAACCCATGGAGGATCATAAGAAATAACAGTTAGTTCAACCGATCTCTACTTTCATTAAAAGATTGAGTGGTTGTACTATTCAAAAAAGTAACCAAGGAACTTTTTTACTCTAGATGTAATTTTTTCTTCCGGTTGTTTCTCCGGTTTCGTTTTTGGCTGTGGTTGCTTTTGAACGCGTTTTTCCTTTACTTCACCAACAGCAGCACTAGTTGAAATCGATCTCCCCTGTACTTTAGCATTTTTATAGGCAAATTTGATTAGGCCTACAGCTGTAGTGAATTGCGGTTCGCGTACACCAATATAATCTGGACTAGCAATTCGAACTCGATTTTGGAATACAACCTGTGCTAATTCTAATATCCCCTGTGTATTCGCCACTCCTCCTGAAAGGACATATCCCCCAGGTAAATCATGAATTCCTAATCGCCTAATTTCTTCTTGAATTAACTCAAATATTTCTTCCATTCTAGCTTCAATAATATCAGAAATTTCAAGCTGATTAAATTGTTGATGCTGATCACTACCGATGATAGGTACACTAAAGACCTCTTCTTCGGAAGCGTAGTCATAAAAGGCATAACCGTGTTTCACTTTTATTTTTTCAGCATCTTCAGTTGATGTTCGAAGACCAATCGATAAATCTTTTGTAATATGGTCTCCACCAACAGGTAGAACACTTGTGGCTCTTAAGTACCCTTGTTCAAAAACTGCAATCGTTGTTGAACCGCCTCCGATATCAACAAGTGCAACTCCTAAGTTCTTTTCATCCTTAGAAAGTGCAAATGCCCCAGCTGCTAGTGGTTGAAGGGTTATATCAAGTATTCTTAATCCCGCTCGCTCCACGCATCTTAACGTATTATGTAAAATAGTTTTAGAGCCTGTAATTATCGTTCCCTCAATTTCAAGGCGAACACCTATCATACCCCTAGGGTCATTAATTTCGTCAAGCCCATCTACAATAAATTGTCTAGGAATGACGTCAATAATTTCGCGTTCTGGGGGGATGGAAATGACCTGTGCTGCCTCTATTACTCTAGCAACATCTTCATTGGTAATTTCTCTATTTTCACTAGATACTGCTACCACTCCGTGACATGGTTGAAGCATAACATGGTTTCCAGTTACACCTACGATTACTTCACTAATTTCCATCCCAATCATTCTTTCAGCCTGCTCTATTGCCCTTTTAATAGAATGAACGGTTTCATCTATATCAACAATGGAGCCTTTTCTTAACCCTTCTGACTTCACATTGCCTACACCAATTATATTCAAAGAGTCATTGACC
This sequence comes from Cytobacillus spartinae, assembly GCF_042865285.1. Taxonomy (NCBI): domain Bacteria; kingdom Bacillati; phylum Bacillota; class Bacilli; order Caryophanales; family Bacillaceae; genus Cytobacillus; species Cytobacillus spartinae. The sequence goes on from NZ_JBIACK010000018.1 coordinate 6,402, forward strand.
ATTTCACCAATGATTACTTTTACACTGGATGTACCGATGTCAAGACTTACATATATTTCATTGCTGTTCATTCTCTGGCACCTCCTTTAGCAATTCAAAAAAATTGAACAACAATCATTGCTAGTTAAACCCAGTCATATATTATGCTATGTATAGACTTTCCTCGTGTAATTAGAGTACTCGCAAAAATTGAAAAAGGCTAGTACAAAAATCTAGTAATTATAGAGAAGCTTTACGGAAAGAGTCTAAAAAGGAAACAAAACTTCTGAAATGAGCCTATCTATAAAATTATTCGGCAAAATTAATTATTTCCCTTTTTAAAAAATCAATTTTTTTCTAATTTTCTTGTTTTGTAGACCATTTTGTTAATAATATACGGCGAATAACAGCGATGTTTTGGAAAAGCCTTACACCGAAAGCAAAAACTGCTGCTAAATACAAGTCTACACCAAGATGAACCCCTAGAAAAGCTAAACTTGCAGCTAACAAAATATTAAAGAAGAAACCCGAAACAAATACCTTTTCATCGTATATATTTTGAAGATGTGCTCTGATACCTCCAAATAGTGTATCAAGAGCAGCCAGAACTGCAATGGATAAATAGTTGGAATACTCATCTGGGATTCGTATATCTGTTAAAAGGCCTAATACAACTCCTATGACCAGTCCTAATATTGGGAGCCACATACTAACTGCCTCCTTTATCTGATTTGACAGGCTCCATATACCTAATCCTAATAGGATCTTCATATTCTGGTACTGTAATATCAAGTCTCGGTTTTAATATACTGACCCGAAGGTTATCAATAAAAAAATCCTCTGCAGTACTTGAAACTTGCATTCGATTATATAGCTTTTCAGCTGTATTAAGATCTTCAGTAATCACATTAATTTCAATAGGCAGTCGATTTAAAGAACGCCCATTTATCTTGGTTTCCGTATTGATTTCTCTAATAACTGTCGTATTAATTACTCTATTTCCTGCAACAGAAATATGCTTAGCACTATAAAGATTCAGCTCATTTATCAGGCGCTTTAAGAGATCTGCTGACAAGGATGTGACGGTATCCCCAAAAAGTAACTCTTCGTTTAAAGGCTCAATATATAAAGTAATTCCAGGTCCAGTAATTTTAGTTAAACCTGCTTCTGTCTTTAATTCTTCTAATGTCTCACGGAGAGCTTTTTCCTTATTTTGTTTTCTTTCGGTTTCATAATTAGCCAACTTTTCCTCATTCGATCGGATTTCCTGTCTAAGCTTTAACTCTAATTCTTTTTCTTTGACTAAATCTTCACGCAGCTCCCAAGTGTCACGAGTATCTCTAACCACGGGTTGTTGAACCGTTTGAAACTGGATGGCTAACATAAAACCTACAATAATCGTTACAAATGTTAAGCTTAATGTTTTTTTTCTGTCCACTATTTTCACCTGACTTTCTAATTGTTGTGGACATACTAGTTTTTCTTTAGTAATCAAAGTGTAACTAAAATTCTAATTACGCTATATTTTTTTAAAAAGCTATCTATGGAGAACGCTCGACTTCTATCCAGTATTTGCACAACTAATCCATAACGCCATGAATGTAAAACTACCTCTAAGTTCCGAGGATTGGGTCAATAATAACCTCTTCTTTTTCAACTAAAGAGAATTCAATATTTTCACTAACAAGTATATCTTTCACGCCACCCGTAAGGTTTAGCGCTGAGGAAAGTACCTCGGGATCCCCTATAGCCGTTATGACAAAAGGCGCAGGATGCTGAAATCCATCTACTTCAATTACTGGCCCATTACACAAAATATAGGAATTGCTAGTTAATCTCTGGCCGTTAATAGCTACAGCAGTTGCTCCCGAAATATACAGCTCGTTTATTACTTTAAATACATGGTGCTCATGGACAATATAATTGTTGATATTGGCCTCATCAGGGTCATATTCCCCATCCTTCAGAGTCACTTCTACACCCTTCCCCTTAACCTTAACTTTTCCAAGATACATCCGGAATCTTTCAGTATCTTCTGCTAAATTAAAGAAAAGTTGTTCCTCTTGGGAAAGCTGTTCCTCAATATCTAACACTTTATTTTGCTTTTCGTGTAACTCCTTTTGAAGGTTACGATTCTTTTCTTCTTGGGCAATTAACTGATTTCTAAGTTCTAAGTCTCTTTCCCATTGATTATTCGTAATGGTAGTAGATGCCTTTTCCTTTTGTGTCAAATGATAGGAAAATGCCATCATATATCCTAACACTAGACAAACTAATGATAGAATAACATGTTTACCTTTCATCTTCATTTTCATCAACTTCTGCTCCTTCTGATTCATAAGCTCTAAAATAGGAGCCAACTTCGAGGTCAATAACTCCTTTTTGAGTAGGATCTAATTGACTTACAATCGAAGGGTAGTGAGACATTTTTTCTGTAAAGCTACGAATAGATGCACTAACCTCAAAACCATCATTCATAAATAAAGATATATGAAATTTATCAGTATCCTTAGGAGAATAATGAATTTCAGAAATGGAGTTTAACACCTCTTCCGGAAGTCCCTCAAGGCTTTGGACCATTTCGGATATTACTTCTCCCTCTGAAAACCCAACTAGTATTGGAGCATTTACAGGTATGGTGGACATCTTTTCATCTTCTAAAATGTCTCCACTCTCTAAAACAGGTAAAAATTCAGTCTCTTTCGTAATGTAAGCAATTCTCTTCCACTCTTCTACCGTAATCACAACTTGATTAGGTAGACGAACCTCTACTTTTGCGGTTTTAATTTCTGAAAGCTTTTCAAATTCTTCTTCAATTTGTACCTCATTTATCTTCCATATATTTGTCTTACTAGACAATCCACTTAGTTCAGTCAAGTATTCACTCGCATAGACACTGTTACCTATAATATTGACCTTTTTTACATGGCTTAATGGAGATTGGAAATAAACAACACAGACTGTCAATGAAAAAAACAATGACAAAAGAAGTATTAATCGTCTATTCGCTTTTTTCCGCCTTTGTTGTTTAATTTTAGGTATTCGATCTTCCAACGACACGATCTTTCCCTTTTGCATCCCTTTCCCCCCACCATTAAATTAATTTATCAATCTTTAGCACATATCCTTTATGTTCATAGGCTTGTCCTAAAAGGAAAATCACTCAAAAAAGAGATAAAAACAACGGCACGAAATTCATGCCGTTATTCTAAAAAGCATCACTAGAAAAATGTTATTTCTAATGTAATATTATATCACAATATTTGGGATTTAGAGGAGTAAAACTTGTTACTTTCGGCCGATTATTTCAACCTCAGTTTCCATTTTAACATTATACAATTCAAATATCGTGTCTTTTACATACTGAATGAGGGCTAAAACATCCTCAGCCTTGGCAGTTCCCGTATTTACAATAAAGTTTCCATGCATCTCAGAAATTTTCGCTCCCCCAATTGAATGCCCTTTTAACCCTGCGACTTCAATTAATTTACCAGCATAGTTAGGTAGCGGATTTCTGAAGATACTACCTGCACATGGGAAGTTCCACGGTTGAGTTTCTTTTCGATAATCCTTATTTTTCTGCATTTCTGCAAAAATTGATTCCTTTTCTCCTTCTTCCAATTGAAAGACGGCTTCAATAACGATCCCAGGACGATTTTTCTGCAATACGGACGTCCTGTATGAAAACTCCATTTCTTTATTCGTTAACCATTCCATTTTTCCATCATCAAAAAGGACATAAGCCTTCGTTAAAATTTTGGAAATATCTGACCCGTGTGCCCCAGCATTCATAAATACAGCACCACCTACAGACCCAGGGATGCCACTAGCAAACTCTAATCCAGAAAGACCACTTCTGCTTATAGAAGTAGCTAAGCTTACAAGGGAATATCCTCCCCCCACTCTTATTTCCGTTCCGTTCACTTCTAGTTCATTAATGCCCGCACCTAGTTTAATAACAGCCCCTTCTATCCCGCTGTCAGAGACTAGCAAATTTGATCCTCTTCCAATGACAGTCCACTTCAGGTTATTTTGGTTTATAACCTCCATTGTTTTCCTTAGGTTTTCAACTGATGAAGGTTCTATAAAGATATCAGCTGGCCCACCTATTTTTATAGTCGTATGATTGGCTAAAGGTTCCAGCTCTTTTACTTTGCCAACCTGCAGTTCATTTAGTTTTGCAACGATTTCTTTCATAACTACCTCCCTTTCCGTTCAGGGTTAATCTATAATATGCAAAAGGTCAAATCTAGGCTACTTTCTATTTTTCTTAATGACCTCTTGCATAAGCTCATACACTCTTTTAGCAGCATCCTGAATTCCCAGCTGTTTTGAACTTGCCTTCATATGAGCTAATTTTTCTTTATTCATTAGGATTGAGTCAATTTGTTCGACAAGTTTCTTACCGGTTAACTCTTTTTCTAGTAATAACAATGCTGCTCCATGGTCTGTCAATGCTCGTGCATTCTTTTCTTGGTGGTTGTTTGTCACATACGGACTCGGGATTAAAATGCTTGGAATACCGAGAGATGTTAATTCGGCTAAGGTAGTTGCACCCGCTCGAGCTACTGTTAGATCGGTTCCTGCTAGAACCTCAGGCATATTGTGTATAAATGGCTTTATAATGACGTTCTCAGGATTTCCAATCAGCTCTACTTCACGTTTAACTTCTTCATAATGAACATCCCCCGTTACATATAATACTTGGTAAGGTTTTTGCCCAAATTCGGATAGTGATTTTAGAACAGCTTCATTTATAGGTTTAGCTCCTCTACTTCCTCCCACCACTAGAACGGAAGGAATATTTAGTTTTAAGCCAACTGAAAGTTTCCCCCGAATTTGGTCCTGACCAAGCACTTCGGAAGCGCGCGGATTTCCGGTTAGGACTACTTTATTTTCTGGAAAAAACGCTTTCGCCTCTTCAAAACAAACGGCAATACGGTCAACGTATCGACTTAAGAATTTATTCGTTAGGCCAGGCACACTATTTTGTTCATGAATAATAGTCGGAATTCCAAGTTTTGCGGCAGCATAAACAACAGGACCACATACATATCCTCCCGTGCCAATTACCACATCAGCTTTAAATTCCTTTAATAATCTCTTACTATCCTTTACACCCTTTAAGAACCTTAAGACAGTTTTTACATTATCGAATGAAAGCTTTCTTTTAAATCCTGTAATATGTATGGCTTTGAAAGGAATGTCCTCTCTAGGTACTAGTTTACTTTCTAGTCCCTTTTCAGTTCCTATATATAAAAACTGTGCGGATTTATTAACCTTATTGATTTCCCTTATTAGAGCCAAGGCGGGATAGATATGTCCACCCGTTCCCCCTCCAGTAACTACGATACGCAATATTCTCCACCTCTTTAAGAGATTTACGGTTTATAGAGATGATTAACCGATTTTGAATAGTGATGGTTGCTTTAATCATTCTACTATATTTTCAATTTAATAAAAGAGCACAACTAAAGATTGTTATTTAAATGTAATATTATTTCATTTTGACTACAAGGCTGGATCTTAAACCCTTTTACTGTTCGGCGACTCTTCACATACGGTTTGCTAGAAATTTATTATTCAGGGAAAAATGTTAACAGTTCTCCCTTTATAAGCTTACTAAAAGACTAGCCTTGAAATCTAATATTTAGATTAAAACTCGAATTAGTAAACCTAAAAAAAGAAACTCTGATTAACAGAGTCACATTTTAAAAGTGGCTTTAAAATCGAAAATCATGAAGATCATAAAACGTTTAAGCCAATTATATTATATAGTTATTTTACGCTAATATCTAGAATGTCTACTGATATTTAGTAACACGCCAATAGCAATGAGCATTAGTGTTAGGGAAGACCCTCCATAACTTAGGAATGGCAATGTAATACCTGTTACAGGCATTAATCCCGTTACAACTCCAACATTAATCATAACCTGTATTGCAATCATTGCAACAATCCCTACAGCTAAAAAGCTTCCAAACAAATCAGGAGAACCTAGAGCAATCCTGATGCCTCTCCACAATAACAGCGCGAATAATAGAAGGACGAATGATCCTCCAATAAAGCCTAGTTCCTCAGCAAGGATAGCGAAGATAAAATCTGTCTGTGGCTCAGGTAAATAAAAGAACTTCTGCCTACTTTGTCCTAAACCGAGACCAAAGAGGCCACCTGGCCCAATGGCGTACAAGGATTGAATGATTTGGAAACCACTGTCCTGGGGATCTGACCAAGGGTCTAAAAACGAGGTAATCCTCTTGATCCTATAAGGAGCAGATATAACAAGTACAGCGAATCCAGCTAGTCCAAGAAGTCCTAATCCAACAAAGTGACTAATTCTTGCACCGGCAATAAAGATCATGACAACACATGTTCCGACCATAACCGTTCCCGTTCCAAGGTCAGGTTGTAACATGATCATTCCAAATGCTAAAAACACTAACCCTAAAGAAGGTACTAATCCCTTCTTAAAAGACGTAATCTTTTTTTGGTTTTCTGAAAGGAATTTTGCCAAGAACGCAATCATCGCTAATTTCATAAACTCGGAAGGCTGAATAGAAAAAGCTCCTACTCCAATCCAACTTCTAGATCCATTCCGAACATTCCCAATTCCGGGAATTAGAACGAGAACTAATAGTACAAAGCAAATGATGATGATTACTTTAGCTAGGTTCCGCCATGTCCAGTAATCCACATTCATAATAAAAAACATGGCGATTACTCCAACGACTGCGAATAGCATTTGCCTTTTTGCAAAGAAGAACGAATCACCGTCAAATTTATACTCTGCCCATACTGCACTTGCACTGTAAACCATAATAAGGCCTACAGCGAGCAGAGCAAATGTAACGATCATTAATATAAAGTCTGGAGTAGCTTTTTTTGTCGGCAACGCAACACACCTCGAATGTAAGTTTTAGGGCTTACACGAGAATAAGAAAAGCAACTAGCAGCCTTGGAAAACAGCAAATAATCCCTACCCAATCTAAAAGTAACTACATTCTTTTAGATAACAGTTGCCCTAAAACAAACAGGAAACTGTTCAGGAGACACTTTCAAAAGCGCCAGAGCTAAAATAACTTAATCCAATACTTTATATTTCTTACCTCTTTATATTCCGTGTCTCGAAACAGCTGACTTTTCATTCCGTACTGTTCACCTTTGTTTCGTATTGCAGACAAGCCCTTACTTAAGCTTATGCACCGCTTCAATAAAAATGTCTCCCCTTACCTCAAAAGTTTTATATTGATCCCAACTTGCACATGCTGGGGATAACAATATAACATCGCCCGGTTTAGAGTATTTAAATGCAGCGGGTACGGCTTTTTCCACATTATCGACACGCTCAATCATTTTTATTCCTGCTTCCTGGGCAACTCTCTCGATTTTCCCAGCAGTTTCACCAAACGTGAAAACCGCCTTAACATTTTTTAAAGATGGAATAAGTTCATCAAATTCGTTGCCACGGTCAAGTCCTCCAGCCAATAAAATAATTGGTTCATGGAAGGCAGCAAGTGCATTTTGAGTGGCTAATATATTCGTTGCTTTTGAGTCATTGTAAAATCTTCTTCCTTCAATTTCACCTATGTATTGCAAACGATGTTTCACACCAGCGAATGTATTCAGAACATTAAAAATGGATTGATTGTCAACACCCGAGAGTTTGGCTGCAGCGACTGCAGATAAGATATTTTCCAAGTTGTGAACACCCGGTAGAACGATATCTTTTGTATCCATAATTTTTTCACCATTAAAAATAACGGAACCATCTTGAACATAGGCACCATTTTCTAAAACTCTCCTAGTCGAAAAAGGCACAATCTGTGCTTTTGACTCTGCTGCAATTTTCATCGTCTCTTCTTGATCTGCATTAATAATAAAGTACTCATGTTCGGTTTGGTTATTGGTGATATTCGCTTTTGCAGAGTGATAGTTAGTCCGAGTTTCATGATAATCTAGATGCGCATCATATAAATTCGTGATGATGGCAATCTTTGGGTTAAACGTTCTGATCCCCATTAATTGAAACGAAGAAAGTTCAATAACAATTGTATTTTCTTCAGTTGCTTCTTGCGCTACATCTGAAGCCACTAGACCAATATTTCCTGCAATAAGTGGAGACTTAGCTCCTTCTTTAAGCATCTCATAAATAAGGGTCGTTGTTGTGGTTTTTCCATTTGTGCCAGTAATGGCAATAAAAGGTGCCTCAGATATCTCATAAGCTAATTCTACTTCTGTAATAATAGGAATCCCTTTTAATAGTGCCTTCTCAATCATCGGATTATGATAAGGAATTCCCGGATTTTTAACAATCAACTCAAACCCATCATCTAATAATTCGATCGGATGCTCTCCACAAATAACCGTGATTCCTTGCTCCAATAACCCTTGGGCTTCTGGGTTTTCAGATAGTGGCTTCTTATCATTCACGGTAACAAAAGCCCCTAATTTATGTAAAAGCGAGGCTGCACCGACCCCGCTTTTTGCTAATCCTAAAACCAATATTTTTTTATGTTCGTAAGTTCTGATTTGCTTCAATTACACCCACACCTCGATATAAATTCCTAGTATTGCAAATAATAATCCAACTGTCCAGAAGGTAACAACTACTCTCCACTCAGACCAACCTACAAGCTCATAGTGGTGATGGAGTGGACTCATTTTAAATATTCTTTTACCAGTCGACTTAAAAGAAATAACCTGTAAAATTACAGATAATGTTTCTATTACAAACACTCCACCGATAATAATTAAAATGATTTCGAGCTTTGTTAAGATCGCAACCGCTGCTATTGCTCCACCTAGAGCTAGAGAACCTGTATCACCCATAAAAACTTTAGCCGGGTGCGCGTTAAACACAAGGAATCCTAATACAGCCCCCACGACAGCTACAGAAAAGATTGAAATCTCAAACTGGGATTGATTCCAAGCTAACACAGCAAATGCTCCAAAAGCAATAGCTGCAGTACCAGAAACGAGACCATCAAGACCATCAGTTAAATTGACTGCATTTGAAAATCCTACTAACCAGAACGTGATAAATAATACATATCCCCATCCTAAATCAAAGTTTATGTCTGTTAAAGGAATAGATACTTCTGTAGAGAAATCATTTTGCTTTAAAACAAAATAGAAAATGACTGAAATAATAATTTGTCCTAGTAACTTCTGCTTTGATGTTAGACCTAGATTTCTCTTCATGACGACTTTGATAAAGTCATCTAAGAAGCCTAATAAACCAAATCCTAATGTAACGAGAAGTAATAAGAACGTCTTAATTGTAGGTTCTGAAAATTTCCCTGTCATCACTAGTGTGGTTATGATGATGGACAGAAGGATCATAACGCCCCCCATCGTTGGCGTACCAGACTTTTTCTGGTGTGATTTCGGTCCTTCTTCTCTAATGCTTTGTCCAAATTTTAACCTTCTAAGGAAGGGGATGAAAATTGGAGAAAGAAGTACGGTTATGAGAAATCCTAATAAAATCGTGAAAAAAAGCACTTGCTCCAACATGTTACCCCCTCCTTTCTTCAGACAACTGCTCGATATATAGACTTAAATTTTCTTCGACTACAGCAATATCATATGTTTTAAAATTTTCATTAAGAAGTTTTTCTTCTAAAAAAAGGAATTTGGTCATATCCATATTTTTAGTTTCAGATGTTTTTATTTTTTTCATATACTGTTTCGTCATTTCCTTAAAACCTTTCACTATATCATTTGTAATAAAAATAGGAAAGTGATTGGGAGTGTATTTGGGAATCTCTTTGCCTTCTTCCCATATCGCCCCAATAGCACCATTTTCAATTGCCTTACCAAGCTCTCCTGATTCCTCTGAGAGCGGAATAAATAGTCCCTTAGGTTGGTTCTGTTCCGCAAAGGAAGATATCGTATGAAATGGCAGGTTTATATCCCTTATTCCTCTTGAATTTGGAAACAACTCTGACAAATCTTTATACGTTAGAAACATACTATCTCCCCTTTATTGCCTCTTTTGCCACGATGCGATCGTCGAAATCTAGAGTTTCATTCCCTATCTGTTGATAGGTTTCATGTCCTTTCCCCGCAATGAGGATAACATCATCCTTCTTAGCTAGTTGAATCGCATGATGGATGGCTGATTTACGATCGACAATGACTTTGTACTCCTCACCTTTAACCCCTTCCTCCATATCACGAACGATTTGAGCAGGATCTTCACTTCTAGGGTTATCCGATGTAAAAACTGGATGATCACTGTATTCACAAGCAATTTTAGCCATTAATGGGCGTTTTGTTCGGTCACGGTCTCCCCCACAGCCTACCACTACATGAATACTTCCTTTTGCAAATTGTTTAATTGCTTTTAGTACATTTTCTAAACTGTCAGGAGTATGAGCATAATCGACAATGACTGTGAAGTCTTGACCTGCATGAACAAGCTCGAATCTCCCGGGTACTCCCTTAATACTTTCTATCGATGCAATTACTTGATTAATTGGAATCCCTGAAGCAATAGTAGCACCAATGGTAGCAAGCACGTTATACACACTAAATTTTCCTATTAGAGGCATTTGAATCTTATGGGTTCCATATGGACTTAACAGTTCAAACTCTGTTCCTTTTGCACCCATTTTAATATTTGTGGCTTGTAAGTCAGCCTGATGATCAATTCCATATGTGATTACATGCGCAGATGTAGATTTTTTATATTCAACACTTGCTCTGTCATCAGCATTTAACACAGCAAATTTAGGTTTCTTATAATTATATGTATTACCAAGTTGAGCAAACAGAAGTCCTTTTGCTCTTTGATACTCTTCCATCGTATGGTGAAAATCTAAATGATCCTGAGTAAGGTTTGTAAAAACGGCAACATTGTAGTCCGTTCCATGCACTCTACCTTCTACTAAGGCATGAGATGAAACTTCCATTACTGCTGTTTCAACAGCCTCTTCCTTCATCTGATGAAAGATTTTTTGCAAAGTTAAACTTTCAGGAGTTGTATTTTTCGTTTCTAACTCTTGATCACCAATTTTTGTGTACATTGTTCCAATTAATCCAGTTTTTTGTCCAGCATCTGAAAACACTTTCTCAATTAAGTGGCTAGTTGTTGTTTTACCATTTGTACCTGTAACTCCAATTACATGTAATTTTTGACTAGGTTGTCCGTAAAAAGCATCAGCAAGAACCGCCATCGCTCTTCTAGTATCAGGCACTACGATAACAGGCACATTTAAAGCTAATTTCTTTTCTGCTAATATCGCTACTGCACCTTGATCAACAGCAGACTGAGCAAAGTCATGACCGTCCACTGTAAAACCTTTTATGCAAATAAATAAACTACCCTTCTTTACTTTCCGATTGTCATTTTCAATAGATAAGATCTCTGGATTCTCCCCGTTAAAAGGTACCAATGGGTGTAGGTGATCTAGTAATGTATGTAAATTCATTCGAACCAATCCTCTCATTGTAAAGCTTTTCGCCTGAGCAATTTCGGAGATGTGAAATCATCGTGAAAGACTTTAATTTCAACATTTAAAAACTTGCGCCTTTTATTTTACATGATATCTTGACATTTAGCCATTTTATTTATGGAAAAGGGCTCCTGTCATAGAAGATCAAGTGTTATAGGTATAAGGGTGATAGATTTTTCTGAACTTCTACACCTTTCTATAGGCCCTAATATAAGGGTATAAAATTTCTTATGAATTTTAACAACACAAGATGGGCGGCGAAAATAACTTTTGCCGCCCAAAGTTGCTATTCTTTATTATCAAAATACAGTCTGATCGTCGACCCTTCTTTTAACTTAACACCTGCCTGTGGCGTTTGTTTCACCACAATTTCTCCTTCACCACTTGGATCTATTTTCAAATTCACAAACAGCTCACGAATCTCTTTTTTAGACATTCCTACAACATCAGGTACTTCAACCATCACTGGGTCTGTCCAATCCTTTTTAACTTTTTCAATTTGATCTTCCCTTTGTTCTACACCTAATGCCCTTAAGCTATCTCCCATTACTGCTCCTACAATCGGTGCTGCAACTACGCCCCCGAATTGAACGGTCCCTTTAGGGTTATCTACAGCAACATAAACCACCAGTTGTGGATCATCTGCCGGAGCAAAACCGATAAAAGAAACAATATGGTTATTTTCCATGTAACGTCCATCCTTAACCTTCTGGGCCGTACCAGTTTTTCCACCGACTCTGTATCCATCTACAAAAGCTTTTCCTCCGGTTCCTTGTGCTACAACACTTTCTAGAGCATACCTGATTTCTTTTGATGTCTCTTCCGAAATGACTTTTCTTTTTGCTTGAGGGGTATTTTTCATTACTGTTTCTCCTGTGGCAGGGTCAACTAATTCCTTCGCAATGTATGGAGTATAAAGAGTCCCTCCATTAATCGCTGCTGATAGAGCTGTAACTTGCTGAATTGGAGTTACAGATACCCCCTGTCCAAATGCAGTGGTTGCTAATTCAACCGGCCCTACACGATCAATATTAAATAAAATCCCCTTGCCTTCCCCTTGAAGGTCAATGCCTGTCTTTTGACCAAACCCGAAATCCTTAATATATTTGAACAGAGTTTCTTTCCCTAATCTTTGTCCTAATTCAACGAATCCTGGATTACATGAGTTCTGGACAACCTCTAAGAACGATTGGCTACCATGGCCTCCTCTTTTCCAACAATGCAAGGTTGCACCATCAACCTTCACAGATCCTGAGTCATGGAAATGTTCTTTCTCTAAATCTACTTTACCTTCTTCTAAAGCAGCTGCAAGTGTAATAATCTTAAATGTCGATCCTGGCTCATACGTACTCCACACCGGTAAATTTCGATTATAAACCTCTGGAGCAACTTCTTGAAAATTCGACGGGTCGAAGCCCGGTCGACTTGACATTCCTAGTATCTCACCAGTATTTGGGTCCATAGCTATCGCGATTAATCCATCAGGATTATATGTCGCTTCGGCTATATCTAGTTCTCTCTCAATAATGGTTTGAACCTTTGAATCAATCGTAAGCTTTAAATCTAGACCATCAATTGGAGGTTCATAATCATCTGCCATATCATTCATTCTCTGACCTTTAGCATTGGCATAGAATTTAACAGAACCCTTTTGTCCTTTTAATTCCTTATCATAATAAAGTTCCAATCCCATAAGCCCTTGATTATCCACCCCAGCAAATCCTAATACATGCGATAGGTAATTTCCATAAGGATAATATCGTTTCGAATCCTCCCCTATGTATACACCTTTTAGATCAAGAGCGCGTATTTCTGTTGCCTTCTCATGGGAAATCTTCCGCCCTTCATTAATACGAACATTCATGGCGTTCTTTGTTATTTCTTTGTAAGCCTTCTCTTTTGACATATTTAAGACAGCTGCCAGTTTTTCTGCAGTCATAGCAGGGTCTTCAATTTGCCTCGGGACAACATAGACGGTTGGAGCACTTATATTTGTAGCTAGCGCCACTCCGTTTCGGTCTATTATTTCCCCTCTTTGAGGTTCGAATGGAATATTTCTACTCCAAGAATCTTTTGCGCCGTCCGTTAGCCAATTTCCTAAAACAAATTGAACATACCCAAGTCTGACATCGATGATGAAGAAAATCAAAAAACCTACAAATAGAGCGATTGTTAATCTTTTTCTTACTGTCACATTTGATACTCGCATTTTTTTGCGAACCTCCCTACAATATGGCTCGTTCAAATATATGCTTGTACTAAATGAAATAGAACGTGCCATCTCCCGAGATAGCACGTTCTATTATTTCGTCTGTTTACGCTTTATCTGGTTTTTTACATTGAAGGGCAATAAAAACTCATTCCTAACCTAGGATCCTTATCCTCCAATGATCTCCTCATCTTCCGTTTCGACTTCTTTTTTAGACTCTTGTTCTTCTTTCTCTAGAGGTGTTTGCAGGTGTATCACCATATAGTCTCCCTCTTTTAATGGTGACCCCTCCTTCAAACTTTGTTTTACAACATATCCACTTCCGGTCGTATTTAACTCAAGCTCTGCCATACTCGCAACCTTCATTACATCTCTTAAGGACCAACCTATCATATTTGGGACAGTAAGTTCTCCATCCGTTTTGATGATCACTTTTTCTCCCTCTAGTACCGCTTCATTTTTGAGCGGAAGCTGCTCAATGATGGTACTCCCAGCTCCTATAACGACTGTATTTACACCTAAATTAGTTAGCTTCTCTTTGGCCTGTTCGACATTTAAACCTGTTACATCAGGCAGTTCAATCGTCTTAGCTTTTTCCTGTTTTGCAGGCTCAATGTTTAGGTATTGAAGGCTATTTTTCATAACTGGCTTAAAAATCATAGACACGGGTAACGATCCATATGAATAGTGTTCTACCTCTGGCTGCTGAACTGCCACATACATGATTAGTCTAGGATTATCCGTCGGCGCCATTCCTAGGAAGGAGAAAACATAGTCACTTTCCCCTGTTAAGTACATACCATTTTCAGTCATATTCGCAGTACCTGTTTTTCCCGCTACATCATACCCTTCAATGTTATAACGGTTGTAACCTGTACCCTTTGGTGAAGTAATGATGGTCTCCAATAACTCTCTAACTTCCTTTGCTGTTTCTGGAGAAATAGGACTTCCCACTGCCTCAGGTGTCGTTTCTTTAATGACTTTTCCAGTCTCTGAATCTACTATTTTATCGATTATGTGTGGTTTAAGCATTTTACCGTCATTAGCAATCGCGGTTGCTGCCTGTATTTGTTGTATTGGTGTGATGGCCGTTCCTTGTCCGTATCCTGTTGTAATTTTATCTAAAGGATATTGATAGACAATCTTACCGCCCGTCTCATTTGGTAACTCTATTCCTGTAGGTTTGTCAAAGCCAAATAAAGTTAGGTATTCCCTATACTTATCGTACCCTAGTTTTTCTTTTACAATTTTGGCAAAAGCTACGTTCGATGATCGTTGAACACCTTCAAGGTACGTTATGCTTCCCCAACCAACTCCATTATGGTCTCGGATTGCTCTAGATCCTTCTGATGCTTTGTAAGATCCTGATTTATACCAATCGTTAGCATTAAAAACGTTCTCTTGTACCGCAGCAGCTAACGTAAATATTTTCATGGTTGAACCTGGCTCAAAAGAGTTTTCAATGGCCTCATTATGCCAGCTCTCAGATATCCCCTCTCGTGTCTTCGGGTGAAAGGTTGGTCTTTGTCCCATTGCTAATATATCACCCGTTTTCGGGTCAGCGACGATCGCTACAATTTTCTTAGGCTTGTACTCTAGTACAACCTGATTTAGAGCATCCTCAAGAAACGTTTGTATTTTCTTGTCAATAGTCAGATATACATGATCCCCATCACTTGCTGGTGTAACTTTTTCATCACCATCAGGTAAAATATATCCCCATAAATCACTTGAATATTTAATGGAGCCATTCTTACCAATAAGAGTATCATTAAACGCCTTCTCAATTCCTAGTTGTCCACTAGGTGTCTCTTCCCCATCTTTTGTATCAACATATCCAACTAAATGAGAGGAGAATATCCCATTAGGATAAAATCTTTTGGAATCTCTAATAAACGTAATTCCTGGTAACTTTAATTCTTCAATTTCTTTTTTGGTTTGTAATGAAATATCTTTTCCTTTACTACCAAATTCGACTTGGAACAACCCTTCTTTTGATAACGTACTATAAATCTTAGATTCTTCTAAATCAATAAATTTTGAAAGCTCTCTAGCTGTCATCTCTTTATCCACAACATGCCTTGGCTTCTTTGGGTTTGTCGTCATACTTTCATCTAAAATGGCAACAAGCGTGAATGATGCAGTGTCTTCAGCAACAACTTCTCCATTGCGATCAAAAATAGTTCCTCTTTTAGCTTCAATGACACCTTGTTTTAAATATTTTTGCTGTGCTTTCGCAGCAAGTGACTGGCCAGCAGCCTCACCAGTAATTTGAACAGAAAGAAAGCGATAAATTAAGACAAAAAAGAGCAGGACAAATATTACAAATAATATCGCTGCTCCGAAATTCATATTTTTCTGCTTTTGCATCATTAGTCTTGCACAACCTTAACATTATTTTCATTTAGCTTTAAACCAAGTTCTTTTGCTTTTGCCCATATTCTTTCATATGTCTTTAATTCACTAACCTGCATTTCAAGGTCATTATTAGCCTTAGCTTGCTCATTAATTGACATTTTTGTCTCTTGAATATCCCTATTCACTTCATATATAGCAGCCTGGTTAGACACAATATTAACGGCTCCAAAGCACATGACAGCACAAAAAGTTAGTCCTAATATTTTCTCACCAGGAGATAGCCATGAATTTTTAACTTTTACTTTACTAGGCGATTGAACAACTTGTTGCTGGCGTTGTTCCTGTTGTAGTTTTCTTGCTAAATTACTCATTCTTTCTCCTCCTAGTCATTATATCTTTTCTGCCACTCTTAACTTAGCCGATCTCGCACGGTTGTTATGTTCTAACTCTTCTTCAGTCGGTACAATAGGCTTTCGAGTGATTAATTTTAAAATGGGTTGGTATTCATCTGGAATAATGGGTAATCCCGGTGGTAAGTCTGGTGTTTCGCTGGCCTTTTTAAATGTCACTTTACAAATTCGATCCTCTAAGGAGTGGAAGGTAATGACGCTTATTCTACCGCCTGGATTTAATAGATCAATGGCTTGTTGTAGAGACCTTTCAAAAACACCAAGTTCATCATTTACAGCGATTCGAATGGCCTGAAAAACTCTCTTCGCAGGATGTCCACCTTTTCTTCTGGCAGGTGCGGGAATTGCATCCTTAATTAGTTCAACTAATTCACCAGTAGTTTCTATTGGTTTTACTTCTCGTGCGGCTTCAATTTTCCTTACAATTTGTTTTGAGAATTTCTCTTCTCCATATCGAAAGAAAATCTTAACGAGTTCTTCATAACTCCAAGAATTAACTACATCAAATGCTGATAAATCAGAATCTTGATCCATTCGCATATCTAAAGGTGCGTCATTATGATAACTAAAACCACGTTCGGGTGTATCTAATTGTGGTGATGAAACTCCTAAATCATATAGAACCCCATCAACCTTATGTACTCCTAATTTCTCGAGCTCCTCACGTAGGTTCTCAAAATTACTTTTTATAATCGTAATTTTATCTCCATACTCAGCTAACTTTTCTCTTGCATTTGCAATCGCCACTTCATCTTGGTCAAATGCATATAATTTTCCGTTACCGGATAGTTTAGATAAAATGAGTGAGCTATGACCTGCTCCTCCCATTGTACAATCGACATATATTCCATCGGGTTTAATATTTAACCCCTCTACCGTTTCATGTAATAGCACAGTTGTATGTTCAAACATGTTTGTCCACCTTTCTAATCGTGCGTTGTACGGATATGATTTTACAATTTAGACGATATAAAAAAACAGTATCCATTATATATCAAAACCGATCATGTTTTCCGCAATTTCCGCAAAAGATTCTTCTGACTCATTAAAATAGTCTTCCCAAAGATCTTTACTCCATATCTCAATTCGATTAGAAACTCCTAAAACAACGCATTCTTTTTCAAGCTTTGCATACTGCATTAGTGGGGAAGCAATATTTATTCTGCCTTGCTTGTCCAATTCGCATTCTGTTGCACCAGAAAAGAAAAAGCGGGTAAACGCACGAGCATCTTTCTTCGTAAGGGGTAAAGCTTTAAGTTTTTCCTCAATTAGCTTCCATTCGCTAAGCGGGTAACCAAATAAACATTGATCTAAGCCACGTGTAAGCACAAATGTTTCACCAAGATGGTCTCGAAACTTTGCTGGCACGATCAAACGGCCTTTCGTATCAACATTATGATGGTATTCACCCATGAACATGCCCGCTACCCCCACTCTCTACCCTAAATGTACCACAATCCCCCACTTTCCACCACATGTTTTTAATAATTCTTCCAACTGTTAGAAATTCCTTCTTTTTTGTAAAAGATTTTAGCTTTTTCTAATAATTTTCTTACGACAACTTCTTTTGATAAATCGTTGTTTTATGTGGGATTTTGTATGTTTTATTCCCATTTTCGCGAATTAAAAAAGACTTTATCGCTAGGATAAAGTCTTTCATATTATAGTTTGACCACTTTGTGAGAGCCATTGAACTCCCAATTCAGTTTCAGAATTTCATTTAAGAAATCTAGTCCATACTTATTTAAATAGTAAAGGACATTCCACATTCGCTCTTGCGGGGCACCTGCAGGTTTTAATGATCTATCAATTCGATCAAATTTTTCAAGTACCACAGTGTGCTTAAGTTTTAGAGCCTCTTCGAATTTCCCTTCCATAAAACCTATTTGCTTTAGCAACAATGCTTCATTTTTCTTTAGTAAAGGTAGCAATCCACGATATTGATCAGTAGATTTCTCTTCAATTTCTCCGTAAATTGAAAGAAGCTGCTCTTTAGTTCTTGTAAATAGGATGTTAAGGTCTTGGTCTCTGACGCTGCCTAAAAATTCATTAATAGACTTCTTAGTGCCATTTACTAACACATCTTGAAGGTCTAATTCTAGATCTTGAAGGTCCGATTCGATATTTCTTTCCAACAATGTAATATTCATTCTTGGAACAATTGGTGGCATTTTCATCCCAAAAAGCTCAAAAGATTTTTTCAACTCTGCCCAATAAGAGATTTCCCCAGGTCCTGCAATAAACGCAAGTGTTGGGAAAAGCCATTCTTGCGATAATGGCCTCGTCACAACATTATTGCTAAGTTTCTCAGGTGTTTCAGATGCAATCTCAAGTAGCTCAGCCTTTGTGAAAGAAATGGAACCGTTCTTTCCGGAGAAGCTCTCAGTGTCTTGTGAGAACTCTAATAACACTCTCTCATGATTGACTTCATCATAATAAAATAGATTTGCCGCCTGATTTGTAATATCAATGGTCCTAGGGAAATCCTCTTTGTGAAGCGCTTCTTGTTGTGATTTAACTTCACTGGTTATTTGTGATGCATGATCTATCTGTCTTATAAAAATATCTTTTTCTAGCTTTCGTAATTGTTTATTTCCAGAATCAATAATCAAAAGTCCTTCATCTTTGAATAGCTCCATCACTACAAAAGCAAAGAAATCAACAAATGTATCAGAGCCTTTAATAGCTGTCTCTAACATATGTACAAGATTTTTCGTATGCTCTGTCTCACCAAGGGTTTCTATAATTTCCTTCACCCAAGATAAAGCGATTTCTTTATTTATTGAAATGTCGGATACCATTCTTTTATCAAATACTCTTTCTGGATAAGTCCACTTTTCTAATTTATTCCGTTTATCCATAAAGATATGGTTCACTTCATCGTAATCATGGTCTTCCCCGGCTATCCAAAAAACAGGAATTACAGGAACTTTAAGCTCTAACTCCTTTTGCTTTGCAAAATGAACGATGGATATAATCTTGTGAATCGTGTATAAGGGCCCTGTTAATATCCCTGCTTGCTGTCCACCGATTACAACCACACTGTTATCTTGCCTTAATTTGTCTAGGGATTTTATTACATGATCTGAACTAGGGTATCGGTTCATAAACTCTGCGATATGATCAACCAATTCATTTCTCATAAATGTACGATTATTTAGTTCGTTAA
The DNA here is from genome assembly GCF_042865285.1 of Cytobacillus spartinae. NCBI lineage: Bacteria > Bacillati > Bacillota > Bacilli > Caryophanales > Bacillaceae > Cytobacillus > Cytobacillus spartinae. The sequence goes on from NZ_JBIACK010000018.1 coordinate 25,983, forward strand.
GACGTCTTTGATAGTCACCTAAGCTTTGATAGCTGTAATGGAAATGCTGCTGTATATTAAGGTTTTGGGCCGTATATTCTGTTGCGAAACGGTTTGTTGCCGGTAGAAAGAGATCTAAAATCTCCATTTTATGTACTTCCTTTCTAAATACAATATGCTGCCCTTTGAGTATAGCACTGTCTTTAAATAAATAAAAAAAACTTGCTTAACCAATATTTATATGTAATTTCTAGGTAGACAATTTTATGAAAGACTATTCGTAATACTTTGGTACAAACCTATAATGACTAAGACCAAATAGGCTGAGGAAAAAATCAAAAAATTAAAACGCCAGAATCCCCTAAAAACACTTGTAAAATGAAGCTCATCCTTTACCTTCCAATGAATGAACGCAAAGATAATCGCAATAGCAATCATTAAAAGCAGGATAAGCCACATAAAGGATTTACCCCAAATGGTAACGATTAAGTAATGGACAGAGAAAACGAATAATAATGTACTTACATCTAGTGCTATATGGACTGATTTTTTATGCTGTTTCGTGATTTGTTTACTTATTACAAATATGATTAGATAACCTAAAATTGGAACTGTAATGAGTGTAGCTAAGATCGATGAAAATATGCCTGCCAAGTTAATTCCCCTCTCTCCTTAACTCCTTTCCTTTTATGCAGTGATAATATGCTTCTGTGAGCGGAGCTTCTATTTTTTTGTGTTCAGCTTTTTCAAGCAAATACCCTAGAATAGCATCTATTTCTGTTGGACGATTAGCCTCAATGTCTTTTAGCATGGATGACCGATTGTGAGCTGTTTTTTTACAAATATGTATAAGGTTCTCATACGTTTTCTCTGCCTCTAATTCTAAGATACCTGTAATCTCTTTAAACAATGAATTTAACAAGTGAGCAAAATATGGGTTCTCCACAAGTTGTCCATTTTCTACATATAAGATAGCTGTTAACGGGTTAATTACAGCATTGACGACGAGCTTTCTTATTAACATCTCCTCATAGTTCTCTTCTAGTTTGAAAGGAAATTCAGTTCCTAAAGGCTCTATGAAATGTATTAACTTACTTTTATCACCTTTATAATTAGCAAGCCTTGTAATGCCTTCACCTGTATGATGTACGGTTACATCGTTTTCACGGTATGCCCCATGTTCAACAGATCCTACAAAAATGTGATTGGCGTTTAATGTTTCTAACCATTTTAGATGCCCCATTCCATTTTGCAAAAATAATATTGGAGCCGTTTCCGTAAGTGTAATAGTCTTTAATAAACTTTCTAATTGATACTGTTTTACAGTAATGATGGTAAGCTCTTCTTGATTTTGCCGAAAATCATGTATGTGCTTGCATACTATTTTAGTTCGATGGGAAACGTTATCTTTTTTCAAGGTTAGTCCTTCATCCTGTAGGTTCTCCATTTGGGTCCTTGTTCTTGTATATAAAACAACCTCATGAAAAGGATGAAGATAATAGGCAAAAAGTAACCCAACCGATCCTCCACCGATAATGCTAATTTTCATAGTATCTCCTCAAATCGTTTGTTAATAATATTTTAACAGAAGTCTTTAAAGGATTAAAATATACGTATTTGAAATATTGTTATTATTTTTTTAAGTAGGTATCGGGTACTATTCAACATCCATATTTTCTTTTTTAAAAAGGGAAAAGGACCCCTTAATGGAAAAGGAGTCCTTCTTTCTTCTTAAACTGGGTAAACCGGGTGCTTTCTTACACTGAAAATCATTTCTTTCGTTGCATATAACGAGAATCTTTGAATTAAAGTTTCTCTTAAACTCGCTGGAGATACTATGTCATCTACGATTAATTCAGAAGCAAGTTTATAAATATCAATATGCTCCTTATATTCCTGTTGTTTCGCTTGAACAAATGCAATCTTTTCCTTAGGGTCTTCAATTTCATTAATTTTATTTGAGTATACTGCATTAACAGCTGCTTCAGGTCCCATTACTGCAATTTGTGCAGTTGGAAGAGCCACACAGTAATCTGGTTCGAAAGCAGGGCCCGCCATCGCATAAAGCCCCGCACCATAAGCTTTTCTTACGATAACTGAAATCTTAGGAACAGTTGCTGAACTCATAGCAGCAATTAATTTTGCACCATGACGGATAATTCCAGCTCTTTCTACTTTTGTTCCAATCATGAAACCTGGTACGTCTGCAAGGAATAGTAAAGGAATATGGAATGCATCGCACAGTTGAATAAATTTCGCCGCTTTATCAGCAGAATCAACAAAAAGTACTCCACCTTTTACTTTTGGCTGGTTTGCTATAATACCAACTACTCTTCCATCCATTCTAGCAAGTCCCGTAATTAGTTCTGGAGCAAATAATTTCTTAATCTCAAAGAAGCTACCTTCGTCTATTAATGTATCAATCGCTTCATACATATCAAAAGGAGCATTTTGGTTAACCGGAATGATTTCTTCTAGCTGTCTACCCTTTTTAGGTTCAACGCCTTCTACAACTTTCGTTTTCTCTTGAAAACTTGCCGGGAAATACGTTAAATAGCTTCTCGCAGATGCAATAGCTTCTTCTTCACTATAAGCTAAGACATCACCACAGCCACTTACAGAACAGTGCATGCGTGCTCCGCCCATCTCCTCAAGCGTTACTTTTTCTCCAATTACCTTTTCAGCCATTCTAGGTGAACCTAAATACATAGAAGCATTTTTATCTACCATGATAACAATATCACAGAATGCAGGAATATAAGCTCCTCCAGCCGCCGATGGACCAAATAGCAAACAAATCTGTGGAACCATACCAGACATCTTAACTTGATTATAGAAAATTTTCCCTGCACCACGGCGATTTGGGAACATTTCTAATTGATCTGTAATTCTTGCTCCAGCAGAATCAACCAAATATAAAAGTGGGACTCTTAGTTTCTCAGCAGTTTCTTGAATACGGATAATCTTCTCAACTGTTCTCGCTCCCCAAGATCCAGCTTTTACAGTAGAATCGTTAGCCATAACACAAACTGTTTGGCCGTTCACTTTCCCGATAGCAGTAACAACTCCGTCAGCAGGCAAATCTGCTTCTTTACAATTCGCAAATTTTCCGTCTTCTTCATAACGGCCTTCGTCGAATAATAATTCTAAACGTTTACGAACAAAAAGCTTATTCTGCTGTTTGTTCTTTTCGTGGTACTTCGGATGTCCCCCTGCTTCTATTTCCCTTGTCTTTTCTAGTAAAGTGTCTGATAACGTCTTTGCTGTAGTCATTCTTCTCCTCCTCTTTGCCGCTAAGGTCTTTAATCTTATTCAATAACTAGTAATACATCGCCTTCGTTTACAAAGTCTCCAATATTCACTTTCAATTCAGCTACAGTACCTGAAAATGTACTTTCTACTGGGATCTCCATTTTCATTGATTCAAGCATTAATACTTCTTGACCTTCTGCAACTGAATCCCCTTGGCTCACTAAGATGTTTAATACAGTACCTGCCATTGATGATGTAATTTCTTTCATTCGTAATTCCTCCATTGATTTTTCTTATAAGATTTATTTATTGCCTTACTATTATTATGGCTTTTTTTGCATAAATCATCGCTATTCGTATATATGGACTCCAACACGGATTCTATGCTGTTTCGTGGCATCTTTTCTACCAAAATAAACAAAATAGCACCATATCCGTTCGTATCAAGTTTAAAGTATTCAATAGTAACAAAGTTTACGAAAAGAGCCTTTATTATTTTGCCATCAGTTTATGATTCGCTAAGTAAGCAGTGGTATACTCTCCATTCAAAAAGTCTTCTTCTGAAAGAATCTCTTTAAATAGAGGAGCATTTGTTTTAATTCCTGAAATGGTTAGGTTCTCAAAGTATTTTCTAGCTAACTCAATTGACACATCTCTAGACTCACCACTAATAATGATTTTAGCAATCATCGGATCATAGAATGGTGACACGGTTAAGTTAGGTCCATATCCATTATCAACCCTTATTCCATCACCTGGTGTCCATGAAAACTCCTCAATTTTTCCTGGTGAAGGTAAGAAACTCTTTGGATCCTCAGCATACAACCTAAATTCAATTGCGTGACCTTTTCTTTGAATCTCACTTTGTTGTAAAGGAAGCTTCTCCCCACTAGCAGTCAATATTTGCCACTTAACCAAATCTAAACCTGTTATTTGCTCCGTGATCGGATGCTCTACTTGAAGCCTTGTATTCATTTCTAAGAAATAAAAATTCTCTTTCTCATCAACAATGAATTCAATGGTTCCAGCATTCACGTAGTTAACTGATTGCGCAGCCTTAACGGCTGTTTCATACATTAATTCTCTAGTCTTATCTGATAAAAATGGTGATGGCGTCTCTTCCACTACCTTTTGGTGTCGTCTTTGGATAGAGCAATCTCTCTCGAATAAATGTACAATATTGCCATGTTTGTCACCAAAAATTTGCACTTCAACATGACGAGCGTTTTCGATGTACTTTTCTACGAAAACCTCCTCTGTACCGAAGTATGCCTTTGCCCTAGCTTTGGTTGAATCAAACGATCTAACGAGCGCTTGCTCATTTTCACAGCGAATCATTCCAATTCCACCACCGCCACCACTTGCCTTCAACATAACTGGGTATCCCATCTCTTCAGCAAGAAGTGTAGCTTCTTCAACAGAGAAAACTCCGCCTTCACTACCAGGTACAACCGGTACTCCAGCGTCTATCATTGCTTGACGGGCACCAATTTTATCTCCCATTAATTGAATGGTATCAACACTAGGACCTATAAATGTAATCCCTGCTTCTTGAGCAGCAACAGCAAATTGAGCATTCTCAGACAAGAATCCATAACCAGGATGAATGGCATCTACTTTTTCTTTTATAGCAACTTCTAAAATGGTTTCATATTGTAAGTAAGATTTATTAACAGGCGGCTCCCCTATTCGGTGTGCGACTGTTGCTTCTTTTACAAAAGGCATCTGTTCGTCTGCATCCGAATAGACTGCAACCGTCTCAATCCCCAAATCATTACACGTTTTTATGATCCTTGAAGCAATTTCTCCCCTGTTTGCAATAAGTATTTTTTTCACTCTGTATCCCCTTTCTAAGTAGAAATGCCCTCAATAATAAATATTTCTACAATAACCTTCATTTTTCCTGCTAACTTTGTAAACGCTTTCGTATTTATGTGCAGAATTTTTTGTTTTTTTGTTATATAATGAAAGTGGGTTTTACTACTCATACACACATTTTTCATATATATTTTATTAGAAAATGTATTTATACAAAATTAGTCAGTGTCTACAAAGTTTAAGTTTATTTCGCTCACATCTAAATGCTGAACTATATGTATGTTATTCACTAGAAAACTGACATATACAAAAAAGTATAAAGTTTACACTTTGTCTTAGGGGGATTTATATGAATTACAAAGTAGAAAAGCTTAAAGTTAATTATAAAACGTTAGAAGAGTTTAAGAAATTTAAGGAATATGGATTACAAGAGCTTTCCATGTTAGAAGATCTTGAAGCCAATATTATTGAAAATGATAGCGAGTCACCATTTTATGGAATTTATTTCGGTGATAAACTAGTGGCCCGAATGAGCTTATATCAAGTTGATGCAAAATTTAATCGCTATTTTGAGCCAGCCAAAGATTATTTAGAACTATGGAAACTTGAAGTAATCCCCGATTACCAACATAAAGGTTATGGTACTGCATTGGTTGAATTTGCTAAAAATAAGAACCTTCCAATAAAAACGAACCCAAGAGTAAAGTCAAAAGATTTTTGGGAGAAAATGGGCTTCAGTTCTGTGACATACAATGTGGAGAGGGACCTTGGGGAAAATCCACTTCTGTGGTTCCCAGAAGGCTTTTCAGAACACTCAAATTAAGAAGATATTTACTAAAAAAAGCGGACCATTCGTCCGCTTTTTTTACTTATTTCTCTACTCTTTCAAGATTACCATTTTTATCCATTTGGAACTTTACCTTTTGCTGTCTATCTTCTTCTTGCAAAACGACCATTTTTCTAGCTCTTTCCATGATTTCAATCAGTGCTTTATAATCCTGTTCAATGGTCTTAAGTTCCTTACTTAACTTTTCATTTTCAGTTGCTAAATAATAGATCTGCTTTTCTAAATCTTGAATTTTACCTTCATATTGATTCAATTCTTCTTTTTGTTGATTTGACGATTCAGCAGCGTTATAGAGTTCCTTCAGAAAACCAACTAATTGTTCAAACTCAATAATTAAATCACTTTTTTCAGCAACCGGCTCTGCCAATTGTACATGTTCTTGTTTTTCCTCGACAGGCTCTAAGGCTTCTACTTGTGTATTTTTCTTTAATTCCTTACGTTGTTTCTTTGCCAATTCGATACCTGATTTATATTGCTTTCTAACATATGAATTCCAACGGAAGCCACAAGCAGCAGCAGTTCTCGAGAGTTGCTTTCCAACTTCTTCAAAAGCTTGCAGCTGTGTGCCCCCTTCTCTAATTTGACGTAAAACTACTTCTGCAAGAAGTAAATCTTCATCTTGAGACCACGCATCTTGGCGATTGGTTGGCATAAGTCAAATCCCTCCTAGTGTTTTTTATTCATACATATGCATCTACTAGAAAAGATAGACTGATATCCTGTTAGAAACACAATAATAATTATTCATATTTACTTCCGGTTAATAAAAAGATCGACCTGCTTATGGTGTGCTTCACTTTCCCATAATATCGAACATTTCCTAACTTCTGTTTCAATTCTTTCCCGAATGTTGCTTTGATTCCATTTCCTTACAGCTATTTCTTTATAGGCTCTTAGGACACTACCTTCAATCATTTGTTTATTTTTAATGAAGGTTAACATAGCATATAAAGGATCACCTTCATATATGTAATGAATGAACCCTAGGTTCTGAAGTTCTTCTGCAGTATAAATCGATGACTCCATCAAGATTTCCAATGCAGTTGAACTTGGTAACTTTTCAAGGAGAATCGTGCCTCCACCCCATCCGGTCGTGATAGCCAGTTTCCCTTGAACAAATCCTACCTTTATGTCTTTCCTAGCAATCCGAAAATCACAGGCAGTTGCAAGCTCGCATCCCCCACCAAGTGCCATTCCATTCATGAGAGCTACAGTAGGCTTCGGAAGCATCAACAATTCATAGAGAATTTTAGACATCCTAGACAGCATGGTGTAGGCTTGTTCTTCCGTCTTCAGTTCATGAAATACAGATAGGTCCCCTCCCGAGCAGAAAGCTTTTTCTCCTTCACCAGTAATGATCAAAATTTTAACATGAGGCAGTTTAGCTAATTCTATCGCTTCTACTAGTCCGTCCATCACTTCATAGTTAATGGAATTTCTTTTGCTTTCTCTTGTTATAGTGAATATTAACAGTCCATTTTCATGTTCTTCAATTGTATACGGTTTCATTTATACCCCTCCTTAAAAGAAACAAAACTTTTGTTAACTAAATTCTTAATATGCATTATATATTAAATTACCTTTATGAAGTTTTAAGATGTTTTTTGAATAATTAAATTTACGATACTTTTCGGATAATGACGTTGGCTTACCCCTTAACAACGACAAAAGCACAGAACATAAAAGTTCTGTGCTTTATCTAACTATCAGAAAGAATCTTTTTGAAATTAGATATCTGTCTAGCAGTATGACTACCGCTTAGTTGTCATTAATTAGTCGTTCACAACTTCTTTTCCTTTGTATGTTCCACAAGCTTTACATACGCGGTGAGCTAATTTCATCTCACCACAGTTTGGGCATTCTACCATACCTGGAACCTGTAGTTTAAAATGAGTACGACGTTTTCTTTTTGCAGTTTTAGAAGTTCTTCTAAAAGGTACAGCCATTCTTCCCACCTCCTTAAAGAGTATTAAGAAAGTCATGAAGGCCAGCAAATACTGGTCTCTTCAAATGTTTCTTGTCTACTTCTACATTCTATTATGAATTAGAAGAAGGATCATCTTGATCAAGTAATTTTGCAAGGCCTGCTAGACGCGGATCAATTTTATCCTGCTTCTCTTGCTCATGAATAACTTCCCAATCTTTTCCTGATTGTGGAGCTCCTTCATCGCTAGAAACATCTTCACAGAATACTTGCATTGGGACCTCAAGTACTAGGATTTCCTTAATGACCGGCATTAGGTCAATAACATCACCTTTTACTTGATGGACTTCCTCTTCGGTTTCGTAATCTAAACCTTTTAAAAGGAAGGTTTCTGTTGTTTCAACATCAATTGGATAATTCACGTCAACTAAAGTACGAGAACAAGGTAAAACTAGGTGACCATTTATTTTTAAATGAAAAGTCACTTTTGTCGAATCAATATCAGCTCGACCAGTTATATGCATTGGTGAAACAGCTCGTACTGATTGTTCGACTTCTTTAACCTCATCTACGGTTACTATTTCATCAATAGGAAAATCCTTGCTTCGATGTTTTTGTAACTGACTTAATGTCCATTTCATAAGAATCACCCCAAGGCAACAAAGGTAATTATAGCTTTCATATAATTATTTGTCAATATTTTTTCTTTACACTATAATGTAGTCATTATAGGTACAATCTAGTCAGTAAATCTAATTTTATCTTATACGAAGTTATTTATCAATTTCATAAAAACAATCATGGTTAGTATTTACATAATATATAATTTTCACATTCTTTTTTTCAAACTTAGGGAGTTGAGGAAATGAAAGCAGTCGGAGTGGTGGTTGAATATAACCCTTTTCACAATGGACACGCATTTCATCTACAGGGAACAAAAGAATCAACAGACGCAGATGTAGTGATCGCTGTCATGAGTGGTCAGTTTCTCCAACGTGGTGAACCAGCTCTTTTGCCTAAATGGACAAGAGCCAAAATGGCTTTATTAGCCGGAGTTGATATTGTTTTTGAACTTCCATACCAGTTTGCTACTCAAAAAGCCGAGACATTTGCAAATGGTTCAATTTCTATTCTAGCTGCAGCTGGCTGTAAGGCTGTGTGTTTTGGAAGCGAGTCAGGGGATATTAGCAACTTCCATGCGACTATAGATTTTCTTGAACAGAACCATGATCGCTACCAACAAACTATACAAGAATATATGAAAAAAGGAATGAGCTACCCAAAAGCAACATCCGAAGCGTATAAAAGCTTATCTCCGTCAGAACAGTTAGTTGATTTGTCTAAACCAAACAATATTTTGGGTTATCAATACATACAAGCTGTCCGCAATAGGAACGTAGATATGAAAGTGGTAACTATTACAAGGAAGAATGCAGACTATCATGATGAACATTTTGCCTCTGAAACAATTGCTAGTGCAACTAGCATTCGAAAGAGTATTTTTTCAGACAGAGGGGATATCGATTTAGTCAATCAATATGTACCTATGACAACTTTTAAAGAACTTAGGAGATATTATGAAGAATACGGACAATTTCATCAATGGGAGAGTTATTGGCCATTGTTAAGGTACCGTTTACTTCAAAGTACCCCAAATGAACTCAGAGAGATTTACGAAGTTGAAGAGGGCATTGAAAACCGAATGATTCATATCGCACTAAAGGCAAATTCATTTATCGAGTTTATGACTGCTTTAAAAACCAAAAGGTATACATGGACTAGGTTACAAAGAATGTGTGTACATATCTTAACAAATACAAAAAAAGAAGAAATGAAAAATCGAGATGATAAACCATCCTATTTACGTTTACTCGGAATGACAGAGCAGGGTAGAAAATATCTTAATTACTTGAAAGACGATTGCGAGCTTCCTCTCATTTCTAAGCTTTCAGCCTACCAGAATTCTGATATAGAACTTGATATTAGAGCATCTAGAATTTATTCACTAGGAGCAAAGAGAAACCATCAACAAACCATAATGAATATGGAATATAACCAACCTCCAATATATATAAAAAGTGGGCTCACTACAAATTAGGGGCCCACTTTTTGTCATTTTAAGCTATTTTTCAGGAGTTAAGTTTTTTAAAAATTGAATGGCTTCTTCAAAAGTATCAACAGGAACAATTTTCATATTCGTTCCAATATCTTCTGCTGTTTTTACAGCAGCCTTATAGTTCGAATCTTCTGCTCCCTCTTCATTCGGAGCGAAAAAGATATCGGCTCCAACTTTATCAGCAGCAATAATTTTCTGCTCGATTCCTCCAATCCGACCAACTGTCCCATCAGGAGAAATTGTACCCGTTCCAGCAATTTCATATCCTCTAGTGATGTCCTCTTCTATAAGTTGATTATAGATTTCTAAAGAAAACATAAAGCCAGCTGAGGGTCCTCCAATATCACTAGTGTCTATATTCACTTCTGGTTCAACGACTACGTCTTTATCATCAACGAGGCTTATCCCAACGCCCACTTTATTAACATCATTACTAAAAGGTTTTACCTCGATAGATACTTCTTCTACTTTGTTCTTTCTCTCAAAGGTTAAACTGATCTTGTCCCCAGGTTGCTTAACACTAACATACTCGATAAATTCATTCGACGACTTAAACTCTATTCCATCTACTTTAAAAATCCGGTCACCAGGTAATAGCTTACCGTCTGCTGGCATCCCTTCCATGATACTCAACACGTATACACCCTTGTAATGATAGTTAACAGGTATACCCGCTTTCTTATAGGCCACTTCAATCGCATATGTCTTTGAACTAGACATTAAATGAAGCTGACGTACACTATACTCTTCTTCCGATTCTTCTTCTCTTCTAATGGCACTTTCAGGATAAATCTCTTGGTATTCAGACATTTTTGCCATTACATAAGTATAAATATTTGGTTTTCCCATTCTAATAGTAGTTAGCATAAAGCTTCCATCTTCTTCATAGCCGTTTTCAACTTCAATAATAGGGGCAAGTTCCTTTGCCATACCAGGTTTAGATACATAATATGGCAAAGTAATAAAAGAGCTAATGAAAAGAAGGATGGCGAAAATCAGAATGAGGGAACGAAAAATTAGTCTTTTGCTCATTCTATTGCTGCTCCTTCCATTGTTCCAACAATGCTTTGATTTTTTCTATATGTTTTTTTGTTTCTTCTTCACCAATTGAAATAATCTCATCTATTTTCGTAAATGCTCTTGAACTATACATCTCTACCCTTGGACGAATCATTACATCTGACGCAATTTGCCGATGCTCCACTAGCTCCATTTGCATAATATCAATACTTTGCATAATGACATCATAAATCGAAATAATTTCTGTGTTCGTTTTCACATGAGAAACATCTATAGCAATGACGATATCTGCACCCATTTCTTGAACAACAGAAACTGGAACTCGGTCAACCACACCACCATCGACATAAAGCTTTCCATTATACTTCTCAGGAACAAATATACCTGGTATGGAAATACTTGCTCGAACAGCTTCTGCAATCGGCCCTGTTTTAAAAACGGTTTTCTCTCCAGTCTTCAATTCAGTTGCAACAACACTAACTGGAATATCTAATTGTTCAAGGTTTTTACCATGTGTAAAGATCCTGATTAATTCCTTTACTCTGTTTCCTGCAATAAATCCCATTTTCGGTACAGTAAAATCCAAGTAATATTTTCTTTTAAACACCTTTGAAAGCTTGTATAACCGTTCAATATCTAGACCTGCTCCATAAAAACAGCCAACAAGAGCTCCCATGCTACTTCCTGCTATTAAATCAATAGGAATTCCCTCATCTTTCAATACCTTTATAACACCTAAATGAGCAAATCCTCTTGCTCCTCCAGAACCCAACGCTAAACCGATTTTAGGACGATGCAAAGGAAATCCTCCTTTTACTACATATTAGTTTATCCTGTTTCAATCTTATGGTCTAATTTAAAATTCTATGAGTATATTGGTTTATATGAGGACAAGTCATCAAAATGAAAGCTCATGTAACACCTTAGACGCCTTTAGACTGAAGAAATATATATATGATCAGTTTATTCGCTCTACAGAAAAAAATGGCTCTATGTCGATAGTTTAATTACTTCATACTGTATGTATATTTAAAAAACAGAATAAGAGAGAAAGAACTTATTCTAAATATCCTTTATTATTAACCAATACTGGTAAATTTAGATGAAGGTTCCATTTAACATTTTCATTCTATCACTGTTTTTTATAGTTGCACAGTAAGTTCACCTTCAGGGGGAGGATTAGGTGTGTTACGATCCAAGCTTAAGACCATAATACTAGCTTCTTCTGTCACTATTATGGCCATATCCTTAGTAAGTTTTCCGCAGGAATCAGTTGATGCATCTATAAGAGGATTAACGATGTGGTGGGAAATCGTTTTCCCATCATTATTGCCTTTTTTTATTGTGTCTGAGATGTTAATTGGGTTTGGCGTTGTAAAATTCATTGGTGTTTTATTAGAACCATTAATGCGTCCCTTGTTCAGAGTACCGGGAGTTGGCGGGTTTGTATGGGCCATGGGGATGGCTTCAGGACAGCCTGCTGGAGCAAAGCTAACTGCTAGATTAAGGCAAGAGGGGCAATTAACTAAAGTGGAAGCTGAAAGATTAGTTTCCTTTACAAACTCCTCTAATCCTTTGTTCATTTTCGGTGCAGTTTCTGTTGGTTTCTTTCATAATGCAAAGTTAGGAATACTTCTTGCTGTTGCCCATTATTTAGGTAACGTTACAGTAGGTTTACTAATGAGGTTCTACGGAAAAAACTTGAGCCGTACGAAAGAACCCACTAGAAAGTTTTCCATTCGTGCTGCTTTTAGTGAGCTCCACCGAACAAGGGTAAATGATAAGCGACCAATCGGAAAGCTTCTGGGAGATGCTGTTATGTCATCTATCCAAACACTGCTAATGATCGGTGGGTTTATTATTTTATTTTCTGTTATTAATAAACTTCTTTTCCATCTACATATCACAGGCTTTCTAGGGGAAGCTGTAAAATATGTTCTCAATACCTTTCATCTTTCAGAGGCACTTAGTATCCCATTTATTTCTGGTTTATTTGAAATTACATTAGGAAGTCAACTGATTAGCCAAGTAAAAGAAGCATCTCTGATGAACCAAGTTATTATTACAAGTTTCATCCTTGCATTTAGTGGATTTAGTATACAAGCCCAAGTGGCGAGTATCTTAGCTCAGACAGATATTAATTTTAAACCTTTCTTCTTTGGTCGTATCATTCAAGGGTTTTCTGCTAGTATATATGCTTTTCTTCTATGGGAGCCCTTATATGCACGAACCAATAACGGAGAACAACCTACCAATGCGATACCAGTCACGTTTTTTGGAGAAGGGGCATGGCTTTCAGACACTTTCTCACTTATGACAAAGTTAGGTCCACCAATTACGATTTTTGCACTTTGTTTATATATACTTTTATATTCGAGACGAATCTATCAAAGTAAATAAATATAAAAACGAGCACAAGTGGTGTGCTCGTTTCAGATTGTCGACAAAAGGCATCGAGACTGATGCCTTTTGTCTATTTTTATTTAAATTGTAGGGAAAATGGTTGATTCTATCTTACTTACTAAATGATTATCAGGAACTTATTGGTCAATCGTCGGCCATCTCTAATTGATTTCATTGGATTGGTTTTTAGTCATCATGCTACGTCACCTCAAAAAAATATTCAGCTTACTTAGTTGATTGGAGCGAAGGGCGACGACTCCTGCGGGAAAAGCGGGAAAGTCGAGACCCTGGACTGAGCGTAGCGAGGGAAGCGGCTCGGCCCCGCCCGCGGAAAGCGTTCGCCCGTAGCGTAAATCAACGGATACCTAGAGTATAAATTGGATTTAATTGAAAAAAGACTGTACGCAAGCTCGAAATTCTCGAGTTTGTCTACAGTCTGAAATGGGAACACAAGGGTGCTCGTTTTCTTTTACCAAGGTTATTTTATAAATTTTGCTTTTAATGCTTTTTCGACAGGTGGAGGCACTAACTCTGTAATTTTCCCATTGTATTTTGCAACCTCTTTAACGATGCTTGAGCTTAAGAATGAATACTGATTATTGGTCATGATAAAAAATGTTTCAATTTCATCATTTAAGACTCTGTTCATTGAAGTGATTTGCATTTCATACTCAAAGTCAGAGACAGCCCTTAAACCTCTTATAATGGCACTTGCTCCAACATTTTTAGCGTAGTCAATTAACAAACCTTGAAAGGAATCTACTTTCACATTTGGAATATTCTTAGTTACTTCCTTGATTAAGTTAATTCTTTCTTCTACAGTAAACAAAGGCTGTTTAGATGAATTATTCAATACCACTACTTTTACTTCATCAAACACTTTAGCCCCACGAGTAATGATATCTAAATGTCCATTTGTAATCGGATCAAAGCTACCTGGACACACAGCTATGCTGGCCATATATATCCCCCTTATACCTCTTCTAAATATGTATATACAGAAATTGTGATAATTCCATATGTTTCTTTCTTTATTTGTGAAAGCTCTCCAATTTGCTCTGGGATTTCGACGTCATGACTATGTTCACATACGATAACCCCATTGTTAGAAAGTAATCTTTGTTTATCGATCGTCTGCATTAAGCTTTCTAGCTGCTGTTTTTTATAAGGAGGATCTAGGAATATAAAATCAAATGTAATTCCTCTTTTGATTATAGCTTTAATCGCCCGTTCGGCATCATTCCGATAAACTTCACTTTTCTCTTCTGCTTGACATATTTTAAGATTTTCGTAAATCGTTTGTATGGCTTTTCCATCACGATCCACAAAAATAACTTTATCAAGTCCCCTACTTAATGCTTCAATCCCTAGACCACCACTACCAGCAAATAAATCCAAGCCAGTACCTCCGTCAAAATAAGGGCCAATAATGTTGAACATAGCTTCTTTTACTTTATCTGTAGTCGGTCTTGTTGTTTTACCAGGAACAGCCTTTAATGCCTTCCCTTTATAAGAACCAGAAACCACTCTCATGTTTTATCACCACAATCATCCAAATTACGCGTTCTTTCCTATCCTATCATAATTTTTTGGGTGTAGCCAATATCCTGAAAGCGAATACATATTAGCCTCTATATTCGTATCCTTCAAAAAATTATTCTAAAATATGTATAACAGCGTTGTATATGGAAATAATGTTACTAACAACATCTATTCGAAGGTGTTGTTGCCAACCGCGGAGAAGACTTACGTTTCCCCATAAGTTCTTCCTCCGGTTTCTCCTCTCCCTTTGCCTTCTATCCTGAAAAGGATATAGAAGGACCCTGCAGAAATGATCTGCAGGGTTTTCTTTTTTTGCCTTATTTTTCTACCATGAAAGTTCAATCTTATCTTGTTGCTCTGAAATAGAAATATGGAAAATAGATTTTAACCAATGATGATCCATATAGATCTTTCCGTTTAGACTATTTAGAGGATTTTCTAAAAGCCCGTAATCCTCTTCATTATAAATAAATATGTTTTGATTTAAGTAAAAGCGGTAACTATTATTCCCTTTACTCAGTAGTAAAGTTTCCTGATCAGATAATACCTTTACTTCAAATCCAAGTGCCGTTAATGTTTCTACAAACGGAAATAGCGTTTTACCATCCATGTAAACAATTTCAACATCTTCCTTGAGGTTACTCTCTACAAACACCTTCCGATTGTCAAAGTAATATAAAGGAATAAACTGAGTGGATTCATTTTTATTTATAGTAAAAAAGTATGTTCTTTTTCCTGACATTGTTCCAAGAAGCTCGTCCAATTTCTGAGTATTAATTGGTTGGTCTTCCTGAATAATGGCTTGCATATACCTCTTCAATTCTTCTTCTGATAGCTTTTCTTTTAATTCATTTATTAGTTGCATCCCTTTTTGAGCTTTACTTTCTTTATTAATAAAAAGGGAAGTAAAAACATCTAACAGCCACTGTTCCTCTAATGGCAACTTTTCAAATTTTCCACTCATATATGTATGGACAATTTTCCGCTCAAGAACATTCAACTCGACGTCTGGTTTAGTGATGATTAAGCCTTTTCCGTTGGTATCTGGATACTCATTTGTTAAAACAATTGATAACTGAGGAGGGTTTGTGAGTTCCTTCAATGCTTCAAATGAATAGTTCACTTCTCCATGACTTTCCCCAATGAAATAGGAAATCGTATTTTGTCTTTTTAGAGTTAGTGGGGTGGATTGCCAAAAAAGGGATGCCTCTGTCCTTTGTCCTTCAAATACATAATAATCAATATAATCAAGCTTATTGAAACCTTTTAAAGGAAGGCCCGTAACCCACGAGCCTTCTCGTTTCGCTGAGTCGACAATTTCAATCATTGTATTTGT
This sequence comes from Cytobacillus spartinae, assembly GCF_042865285.1. Taxonomy (NCBI): domain Bacteria; kingdom Bacillati; phylum Bacillota; class Bacilli; order Caryophanales; family Bacillaceae; genus Cytobacillus; species Cytobacillus spartinae. Next base: position 42,220 of record NZ_JBIACK010000018.1, read on the forward strand.
AACACTGACTTCTGGTAAAACCACAAACCAGTCATGATACAAGAAAGAAGAATTATTCCCTTTTAATGGGATGGTCAAGACAAATCGTAATTTCCCGCTTTCAGCCAAGAACGAATTAGGATTCTCATCTTTTGAATCGCAATTGGATCCATCTTCTTTTAGACAGCTCCACTGAGTAGCTTCACCTGGTATTGTAAAGCGGTATTCTTTAGTCGAATTAAGACCCTCAATTGTCTGGGTAATTTCTAATTGATTTATTGATGATTGGACCGTAAGCAGTTGTTCCGCTTGTTCTATTTGTTCAATAGGGACTTCATCATTTTGCTCAGAGTATGCATGCCATTGCCAAAACAACATGCCCCCAAGGGTTGATAGTAGTAAAAGAAGAATAGTGAACGTTGTTTTCCACATCGGAATACCCCTTACTTATGATATCTAACTTTACAATATCAAAATAAGAGGCATCCGTCACACTATATTTATTGATAATTATTGAAAATTTGTGATTAGACTAAATCCCACACGCCTTCCTCATGTATCGTTAGATTAAGGGTATCATTTCCTAATTGTGCACAAAGACTGCACCATTCCTCTTCATCAATGATTTGTTTTTTTATTAGTAGTTCCTCAACCTCACCTAAGGACTTGTTGGGTAGATCTTTTTCATCTTCAAGCATGAGTAAAAGACCCTTTGCACTTAGTGCTGCTAATATCGCAGTAACAACATACCCATCCATATTTTTAATTTCTACTTTTTCGGGTTCCATACCTTTTGGCTTATAATAATAAAGCACCCATAAACTTATTGTTATGAGTAAAAAAATGAACAACATGCCTTCCTCCCCTTTCACTTGTTGTTTAACATAAGAAGATCTTCTAAAAATGAAAAGAGCAGATAAAGATTATATTCCTAGACTGCAATAATGGATTGTTTTGCTCTCAAAAAAATCGTTGTCTTCTATTTTTATGCTGGAAATGGTAAAGTATTGATGATTAATCACAATAATACAAGGAGGAAAAAGAATTGATTCAACGTTTTATTGAGCTCGGTGAAGGGTACTCAGATTTATATGAGCTTATTGAAGTCGCTAAATCTAACCAACATCGACTTTTACATATGATGGCATTGCATTCCGTTATAAACGGTAAAGATGTAACGTCGTTAATCGTTATATGCACCCCAACCGATCCAGGTAAGTTTCAGCCTTTATATATTTGCAGAGAGGGCATACCTAATCCTAAGGTAACACCCAATAAGAGGTTCGACCTTTTTAATGAGACAGCGAGGACTCTCGATAAACAAGTGATACAGTTATCAGTTAAACCATCTACTGAATTTGCTGAACTTGACTTGTTCTATCAATATTTAATTGGGATATTAAGATTAAATCACTATATCCCACCTTTGCAATAATTGAAAACAAAAAAGGTGGAGCTCTAAGCAGCACCACCTCTTTCAAATATTAAATTCCCATTCTGTAATCATACTCTTTTGCCTTATCAGGACGTGAATTTTCAAATTCCAACTTTAAAAACGGCTTGAAGGACGGTTCAACCTTTTTAACAAAAGAGTAAGTCTGAATTTTTTCCATAATTCCTTCAGCCTCTTCAAGGTCACAGTACAGAACAACATATTTTAATTTTTTTGAGACATAATGTACATTTCCGAATTTTCGCAACATTTTTGCTTGTTTTAGAGAATATAGCCAAACAATTATGCCTTGACGTTGACCTAGCATATAAATTTTCCCCTCTTAATCCACAATCTTTTTTTCTAGTCTAGCAAAAATACCATCATTTATCAATCTTCCTCCAGGAGAGTTGTATTAAAGAACTACCTTTCATATGATATATGAAGATTATTTAAAAATAAGATGGTGAAAATAATGGATTTACTACTATTATGGGAGGAGTTTATTAATCTTCTCAACTCAGAGAAGTATATTGTGAAAGCTTATTATAAAAAGATTACAGGAATTCCGTTTCTCTACATAAAGGTTGAGGACTCCTTTGACCAAAAAAAGCTTGAGCATGCTATACGAATAAGAGCAGCTCAAGTAATGAAAGGAAAGCAACTTCATTCAGAAACCACTTTTGTAAGGGCGGATCACTCTTTTTATGTATACAGACACCGTTTCTTCGTTCCACAAGAAAAAATGTTCTGTTGCGGAAATCTTTGTGTGGATTGTATAAGACTAAAAAAAGGGTAATCTCTCAAAGGAATTTGGGCAACAAATAAAAGCATGGAGGTCCATGCTTTTATTATGAACAACCACAGCTACCACCTGATCCGCATCCTCCACCACAACTAGAAGATTCGAAAAATGGGTTCCCTGTTGGCACTTTGATGTGTTCCGATACAGAGTGACCTATAAGGACACTTACCTCATCCAATAAAGATTGTAGGTCATTTTCAGCTTTTTTGAATTCCGCTATGTTAGGGTCCATGTCCACAGCTCGTTTAAGTTGTCTTATTTCATTCATAACTCTTTTATAATCAGGATGATATCTCCCAAACCTCTGAACCTCTTCATAGAGTTCTTTCTCTTTTATAAAAGCCCTAATTTTTGCCTGTGTATCTTTATCGGATTTAACATTATTTAAACAGACTCGGTAGTATTCAACAATATCTGATTGTAAAATCATATCAGCTAAATACTCAGCGTCATCTAATATTTGTACTCTTTCTGATGTAGCAAGCAAGCTGCTCACCTCCGATTCATATTTTAACATGAAACGGAGGTGAATGTGAAACGATTATTCGTAAGGAATCTCTACTTGGAACTCTTTAGTTAACTTATATGGGGAGTTATCTAATTTGACTACGTCTATTCTTATGTGGTGCGTACCGTTAGATAGTCCTTTGACAATGAAGGCTGCCGTCGAAATTTCTCTTACTTTCTTATCATCAACGTATAAAATAATCTTTCCTATATTTTCTTGACTGTTTTCTCTCAAGCTAATACCAGGAATGATGCATTCTATGTAAACATTACTCCCCTTTACATGATGCTCAACTAGAAAATCCTTTTGTTCGCTTCCCATTACTGGAAGTTCATTTTTTGTATTTATACTATTCATTGGGGTCACAGCAACCTTCTTTTCAACTGCTTTCACCTCTGGCTCTGGTATATCTTTTTGACAGCTTGTTAGAAAAACTAGTGCAGCTAACAAACAAAAGAACTTTTTCTTCAACATGTATATTGCCCCCTTTTTTTAGTAATAGGGTTGGTTAATTCCTTATAGTGCTATTGTTTGCAACAATTCTATTTTTACTCTCCCACTAACTCCTGCCTATATGAAGGGATAAAAGTGTATAAATAAAAATAAGACAACGTTTTTGGGTAATTCGAAATTAGAACAAAAAAGCCTCTCTCCGAATAGAGAAGCTTTTTATGTTTGGTTGCTATTCATGGCTTGAAACATACTCATCATCATGGAAGCCATTTGGACTCCATTCGAAAATTTTTCAACTTGATGTGGAATGGTCTTTTTGTAATAATGCATCGATGTTATTTCAAATGTTTGAATTTCATTCGGACTTCTTGATAGCCTCCGATACCATATCGGCTGTTCTCTTATATACTGCTTAAGCTGTGGACGTTGTTCAATATACTCTAGAACATCTTTCCTCATGGTCATACCCCCAGTTAGTCTTTTCTGAATTGAAATGGATGAGAGGGCTGCTGTTGTTGTGAGGGCTGCTGATTACTTTGGGATTGTGAGGAGCTACCACCTTGGAATTGTGTTATGACCCCTTGAATTGCTCCTAGTGCTTGACTTAAGCTTGAAATATGTGTTTGAACCTGGTTAGGATCCATGTTCTTAACCATTCCCATAATGTTTGAGACCCAGTTACTGTTATCGGTACTAGTCGTAGTTTTCTTTTTTTCTAACCCCTCTCTAAAATCGTCCCATCTCGAATCTTCCTCTCCTAGGAGATACCAATCCTCATAAAGTTCCTGCCAGCTAGCCTGACCTTTTCTAACCTCTTGTATAATTTTGGGGTTTTGTTTCACAAACTCTTTAAATTCTTCCACAGAAGGATGAAGCTTCTTTTTTGTCATTGCATTTCACCTCAACTGATACAATCGCCTATGATACCATATGAAAAACATTGGAAAATGTGAATTACTCCCCTATTCAAAATTCAAAAATGAAAGCATTAATGATAATATAGGGAAGTAGATGGAAATGAAAGGTGACTACAAATGGAAGAGCAACTACATGAGCTTTATAAACAATATACAGAGGATGCCACCCAAGAGGAAAAGAATATTTTACTAACGATTCTACAAGGATTAAATAAAAGAAAATCTAATAAACAAGGCTCCTATATTGGTGGGCTCCTAAATATGGAAAAAACTTTAAACAAGGAGATTTGTGAGATTACCATTCCAATTAGTCCTATGTTAAATAACTCTTTGGATATCGTTCATGGTGGAATAACGGCTACCTTGATTGATTCAGCTATGGGTACATTAGCAAATCATGTATTACCCGAAGAATATGGAGCTGTTACTACTCAGCTTAACATTCACTATCTTTCCGTTGGTAAAGGTGATTACTTGACTTGCAAAGCTAGGATCGATCATAAGGGAACGAAGACCATGGTTATGTCAGCTGATGTATACAGATGTGACGGAAAGAAAGTTGCCCAAGCTTCTGGGAGCTTTTTCATTATTGGTAAAAAGGTATAAAAAGATTTTTTGAGGTGTTTTGGTATGGTAACAGCCATTGTAATTCCTATTATATGTATTTACTTTTATTGGGTAACGAGAAGAGAGATTCGGGAGCAAAATAAAAAGTGGAATGACCTTAGTTATTGTGCTGAAGAGGCAATTGTTACCGGCACAATAACGAAAGTGTATAAAGAGAAACAAAGGTTTTATTATAATCGTTACATACAAGTCATTGAGCTAACCATTAAAACGGACTTAAAAATAATAAAAGTAAAAAAGGTTTTACCCCTAAAAAAACAAGTAGATACCGATCAATTTTGTATTGGTGACCATGTACGATTATATGGAAACTGGCATTCGGGATATTTTAGATTTAATCGTTCAGAGAAGATCAAAACGGTAAATTAGTAGGTTTTCATTACTTTAATGCTCAAGTAACACCCCTTCCAACAGGTCCATATTATACCCCTGAAATTTAACAAGAGCTTTCTATCATAGAAAGCTCTTGTTTGTCCAAATCTAACTATTGTTCTTCCCATTTCTGAATAAAATTTTGCGTATAGTGCTTTTTATATACACCTATACCAATATGCGTGAAGTTTTCATTTAATAGACTTTCACGGTGACCTCTACTATTCAGCCAGCCTTCCATAACAGCGGGTGCATCCGTATAGTTCGCTGCAATGTTTTCTCCAGCTAATTGATAGAATACTTCTCCGGCGTCTAAACGATTAGATAGTTCTCCAAATTTCTTGGAAGTGTGAGAGAAGTCATTACTTTCATACATATCCATACTATGCGCTAATGCTACTTGAGATGTTTTTTCATCTAACTCTAACGGATTTAGTTGATGACGGAGTCGCATAATATTCGTAATATCAAATATTTGCTTTTCTAGCCCCTCATCGATCATTTCCTCTTCCCCTACTTCACCAGGGCTTACTTCCAATAGCTCACCAACGTAAACAAGTTCGTATGGATGAATTTTAATCAAGGTTTCTGCGTCTAAGAACCTTACACTTGAAAGAGTTGCATCAAACTTATCAATATATAATTGGGCAAAAATTTCTCCCATTTGAATAAGTGGTCGAGTGTTAATTTCATTTTCATTAAGCTCAAAGCGATAAGAGCTTCCATCATAATCAAGATTAATATTAGTTTCTATAAATGCGGTTGTGTAAATTTCTTCGACTGGTTGTCCAATTTTAAAAGGAGCAATATTGACATTTTCCCCAATGGCATAAATGGTAACAACCTTTTGATCTTTTACCCCTACTTGAACATACTGAGATAAATCAGTATTATAAATCCACCAATCATACCCATAAGCTGAAGGATCAATCCTTAGTGGCTCTCCCAAGATACTTTTCACATCAGACGCTTCTTTTCCAATTAAAGTGGAAAGCCCTTCTGTTGGCTTATCCATACTAGATTCTGATGAATTACCCTTTTCTTTAATAATAGATTGATCTTCCTCTGGAGACGAAATATTCTCTTCTATTAGGATGTCTTCTCCTTGATCAACTGAAAAGTTCAAATAAAAACCAATTGCTAAAAATGCTGCTATAAATAATAAAATACGAATAAGCGTACGCAGAGGTTTTTTCCTCCTCTCTATCATCTTTTCTATCATTGTATGCGGTATATATATATTTATTATATCATCTGCCATTTTCTTTTTAATAGAAAGAAAAAAATCTTATCAAAATTTACGTAATTGTTATCCTTTTAAAACAGAAAAGCCTTTAGACACCCTAATGGTGCCTAAAGGCTTTGACATAAAATTCAAGTCATTAATGCTGTTGATAATCATTAACTCCAGGCTCTGAAATTTCTGACAGTGCATCTCCTGCTTCATCATCCGTTCTTCTTCCCACTGCTAGATCTCCTAATGCTACTATCCCAACAAGTCTATTGCCTTCTACGACTGGTAGACGTCTAATTTGGTGCTCAGCCATAAGTTTAGCCGCTTCTTTTACACTCGTATCAGGCTTACAAGTAATTAATCGGTTGCTCATAATATCCTCAACCTTTGTTGACCCTGGATGTCTTTCTGCCACACCTCGAATGACGATGTCTCGATCAGTAATCATTCCAACCAGTTTCTCTTCATCTAAGATTGGGATGGCTCCAACATTTAATTCTTTCATTTTTACTGCGACCTCATATACATTGTCTAATAGAGTACAACATTCAACATCTCTTGTCATGATATCGCTTATTCTCATGTTTATTCCTCCTATTTTTTAATGATAAGAATGGTCCAGTAATGGCCATGGAAACCACCATTTGTATAACCAATTCCGATATGTGTTGCGTTTTTATCTAATAAATTTTCTCGGTGAATATAAGAATTCATCCAGGCTTGAAACACATCTTCAGTTGATTGTTGACCTGCCCCAAGATTCTCTTTTACAAATTGAAATGGGATATTTAAATCCTTTAACATTACGGTAGGATTCCCATATGTAGGAGAAGTATGCGCCACATATTCATTCTGTTTCATATCTAGTGCTTTCTTTTCAGCAGCTTTACATAAGCTTTCGTCTAAGGTTAATGGTGTAAGTCCAGAATTCTTTCTCTTTTCATTCGTTAGCCGTAAAAGTTCATTTGTAATTTGATTGCTTTCCTTCGGAGATTCTGTATATTCCATTATCGGAACATTAATTTTTTCGCCCGGATAGATCCAATCTGGATCTTTTAATTGTGGATTAAGTTGAATAAGTTCATGGAAATTTAAGTTTAACTTAAATGAGATTTTCCAAAGTGTATCCCCTCTTTTTACTTCATAAATAGAAGAAGCTGATGTTTCTAAAGCTAAACAAAGAAATGTTAGGAGGGAAAGAACCAATGTTTTGCGGTAAATCATGTTGCAGTACTCCTTCCAAAACCTTTTTCTAACATAGTTTTCCCCAATTTTAAAATTTAACAAATAAATTTAAAATAAATGCAAAAATCCTAAATTGTGAAGGAACTGTGATTTCTATTATGTTGTGATTGCAACTTCGATGCTTTTCAACTATTATTAGATTTGAGATAACCTGCTTTTAGATGCCATAATATAGTTCATAAGGCTCGTAGCAATTGTTTTAGGAGGGAATAGTATGAAATTTGAAAATACTGGTTTAGAGAATGTAAAAGCTGACCTAACTCGCTTAGATGAAGTGATGCTTGATCATGGTTTAGTTCGTGAAGGACAATGGGACTATGAAAGAGTTACATATGATCGTAAGTTCGAATTAAAAGAAGGAGTTTTCTACTTACGAGTATTCGGTTACGCTGCCGAAGGTGATGTTGGTGCACACAAAGCTTTAATCCAAATAATGACTCCATTACTTGGTAAACATTATTACCCACATGGAGTTGAATATGGAGAAGGGGAAAGCTTCCCAAAATCATTGGTGAGCCAATGTGAAAAAATATTAACTGATATAAAAGCTGAAGTTGAAAAGTTCAGCAATTAATAAGTATATAAAAACGCATTCAAATCTTTGAATGCGTTTTTTATCACTTTGTTCAACGAACAATTTCATAATTCTTAAAGTATCAGTCTGTCTATAAAGACATTAAATGTATTTATATGGAATCCTGTCAATAATTTAACATCTTCAATGATTTGCTTTTGTAAGTTCTCTATCTCTCGTCGAATATTTACTTTTTTATTTAATGTAATTATTAAGTTAACATCTACAACCTCGTTATCAAAAAATTCTATTTCAATTCCTCTTGCTTTAATAGTTCTATTTTTAATCATTAACCCTAAGAAATCTTTCGTTTTTAAATGAAGTACAAGCCCGTCCTTTTCACCAATTTTTGATTCAATAATTGCAGATATAATATTATTTAAAGCACGTTTAGACTCAGAACTTACACTATTGGTAGGCAATTGCTCCACCCCTTTCACAAATGACTTTATGAACCTTAAAATCACTGTTTAAGTAAAAGTTCGAATCAGCTTTTGATCCTGAATTTTTCACAATTTACGATATTCACCATTTTTGGATAAAGATTGTACACTTTTCCGATTATTTTAAATTTGTTAGTGGATTTTTATTGTTTATTATATTAAATGCATACTATAATTTAATTGTTAATACTTTTTTGTATATTGATAAAAGAACCTATTGATGCTATTTGCTTATTGTGTTAGAAAGGAGTTCAACTTTGTCAGCATTTTTCTCAAAACGTATACTTTTAATTATTTTGGGTATTGCAGTGATTGCTGCACTCATTTATTTCATCTTACCGGTTTCATTACCGATTTTATTAGCCCTAATTACGGCATTATTTTTACAGCCGTTAGTAAAACTCCTTCAAAATAAGGCAAAAATAAATAGAAGATTTTCTGTCTTAATTGTTTTTCTAATATTTGTTTTCTTTATAGGTATTAGCGGATACTTTATTACAACAAAGGTTATTACTGAAGTAATAAAAATTGTTGATCATGCACCTCAATATATCAATGAGATTACAAGAGCATGGCTAAATACAGAAAAGAATATACGAAATGCTGCAAAAGATCTGCCTCGGGAAGTTGTAGATGAATTAAGTAGCCAAGTTCAGTCTTTCTTGAATAAAACAAAAAATGAATTATTAGCTCATGTAAATATTGATAATTTGAAGGCACTCCTAACCAATATTCCAAATTATTTAGTTAGCCTCCTTGTTTATCTTATTGCATTGTTCCTATTCCTGATTGATTTGCCTAGATTACGTGAAGGGCTCTATCATTTCTTAACTGAAAGAACAGCCGATAAAGTTAACTTTATGACTTCTAGACTTTCTTATGTTATTTTTGGTTTCTTCAAGGCTCAATTTTTAGTAAGTGTAATTATTTTTATCGTGTCCTTTATTGGTTTGCTATTTATATCTCCTGAAACGGCACTTTTAATGTCCATTATTATTTGGATTATTGATTTTATCCCAATCATCGGGTCTATTGTTATATTGGGTCCATGGGCACTATTCCACTTGCTAACAGGCGATATTGCGCTCGGCACTCAATTAGCCGTACTTGCCGCAATACTCTTAATTATACGACGTACTGTGGAACCAAAAGTTATGGGGAGTCATATTGGTTTATCGCCATTATCCACTCTAATTGCCATGTATTTAGGTTTAAAGCTTCTTGGGATATTAGGTTTTATTATTGGACCACTTCTTCTCATTGCTTTCAATTCTGCCAAAGAAGCTGGCATTATTAAATTAAACTTTAAAATTTGATATTAAAAAGCGGACATCCTCAAATGTCCGCTTTTGCTATTATTTAGAAGAAATCATAGAAGAATGGCTTTAAAGGTGGAACCTTTTTTTCAAGTGCCATTACGTCCTCTAACCTACCTTTGATTTTTTCCATCTCGTAGAGCTCAATTGGTCTCTTATATCCGAAAGTTATAGCAGTTAAATCGTTTACGCTCATTTGAATGCCTACCTTTGGAGGATGAGTACAACTGCTACCCTCCTTCTCTCTAAACGCTTTAACCTCCCCATCCTTAATCAAAAATGTGCAAGAATTCCACGAAGCATATGGATCAGTTACATGCAAGAAGACTTGCTCATTAGTGGACAAGAAATTATATGCTCTTAAGAACTTCTCAACATCAACAATTCTGGACATAAAATACGGAATAACTTCCATCGATACCTTAGGTTGATGTAAATAGTAAGGAAACGAGTCGTGCATTGAAGTCATTACCTTTACTTTGTCTACCATTGAATCATGCTGACAAATAAAGTTCCATAGCCCTCTAGCTGCCTCGTGATCTAATGTTACCATTTCCTGAACATCCATTAGTTTATCTTTTACCTTGAACAGGATATAGCCTTTTTCCTCTCCATTGCGATTGAAGTAAACAGCTATTTGATAATCTGAATAAACATTGTTAATCCACCAGTCCGTACTTCTCACTAAAGCTCCAGCGTATTTTGAAGCTACTTTACTATATAAATTCTCTATTAGAGAACAATGAAGATCTTTCGTATATCTTTTAATTGTTCCTTCAGTGACTGGAAGTATTTTCAAGTCTTTACTTTCAATAATCGTTTTTTTATTATCAGCAAACACTTCCCAGCCGTATTTACGATAGAATCCAATATCAAAAGGGTGTAAAAGAGAAAGTATTTGACCCTTATCTTTCATCTCCTTCAATGCCTCTGTAATTAACTCTTTCACATAACCTAATCGGCGGTACTCTGGGTATGTTGCAACTCCCGCTACACCACCCATTTGCTGCACCTTCCCATTTATATAAATAGACAAGGGTATAATATGAAGTTTTGCAGCAAGTTTCTCTTCATCCCATATAGAAAGGATATTATGCTGCTTAGCCTTCATAATTCTATTTGGGATATCTTCTTCTTTAACTTCATATTGAAAAGCGTACATAGAAAGCTTTAAAGACTCTAGTAATTCCTCTTCTTGTATTTTTCTAACTCTCATTTTATTGAATTCTCCTTTAAAAAGATATGTAGTATATTTTCGATATCAGTAACCTCTATCCCTTTTTCTTGGATATGTAGAAATAGAAAAGCCGTTAATCCAAAGATTAACGACTTTTTATTAAAATCCTAATATTGCCTTAATAACTGAAGTTGTCTCTCCGCCATGATAGAACACATACAGTAATAGATACACCGCTACTCCCGTGATGGCTGTACAAAACCAAACGATACTTGTAATTGGTCCAAGCTTTCTATGTCTAGCTAAGTTATTCTTATAACCAGTAATAAGAGATGTAATCCCTAGTACGGCTCCGACGGTAGCTAGAGTAATGTGGAAAATTAGAAATATAGTATAGTATATTTTAATATCATCAGGTCCACCGAATGCTGTATTCCCAATAAAAATGGTTCTTGAAGCATAGATGATAAAAAAGATTATCGCAAATATCGCTGCTAAGGACATTGTTTTTTTATGTCCTTCTAAATTCCGTTTACTAATTTGTACCCATCCGATTGCCACCGTAATGGCACTCAATACAATAAAAGTTGTGCTAATAGTAGGTAGTATTGGTAGTGAATATTCCATAATGTCTTCCTCTCTCTGCATTATTCATTGAACGAACATACTGGATCTTTGCACTAGGTCCCTTAGCACAATATCTCCATTTTAGCTAACAAAGTTAATTTTAGTAGAGAAATGTCTTTTTTTCAATAAACAATATAGACGTTTTATCAAAGTTACTTATTTAGACAATATTTAGCCTATAATTGTGAAATTAATCATAGTAATTATTGAAATCAAGAGATTATTGAGTATAGATCTCTTCGAAAGCGTTGTTTCTAAGGCAAATATAATATGCATTAAACGAATTCTAGTAGCGTTATCTTATATTTCTAGAAAAGATCCAGAGGCCACGTACAATCCGCGTAAGAAACACTATACATAAAAATCCCTGCAGAAACAGGTTCATGTATGTAAAAAAATAAACACCGTCAAAAAACGGTGCTTACTATGACTATTCAGCAAGTTGAGGATTTAAATCTTTATCTCTAATCGTTTCCTCTTCTTTTTGTTCTTTTCGGTACCAAGTAAAGAATATTTGAGCTAATACATAGCCATAAACGATTTCTTGAATTACTTTCATTAATACTCCACCAAGCTGTTGGTCATGTAGAAGCGACATAGAATTAAACATTTCAGGTCCACTTAAGCTAAGACTCGATAAAATAGTAGGTGAAACACAGAGCTCCATAGCCTCCATCCAAGCACGAGGATCTGAGTATGTTGCATACATTGGTACATCTGCAAATATAATTAAGGCACAAGCTGGGGTTAATAAGATACCGTCCGCAAAGATGTAACCAACCTTTTTAACACCACTTAGTGTTTCATACTCATCTAATTGGTTTACTAGCGGCCACCACATGAATATAGCTAACCCAAAAAGAATCGTTGTGTAGATTGCATGTAACCACATATCCGTTTTTATAACATCAAACACATCTGGTATATGATAGATAGAGAAGACACCATTAAATAAGATTAATGCAATAAGTGGATGCGTAAAGAATTTAAAAGCAGACTTTATTGCTTTATATGAAAGTATCTTTCGCCAGATCCACTGTGGAATTCCTACTACAATCATAGGAGGAATAACTAGATAGAGTATAGCCATTTGAGTCATATGAGCATAAAACATAATATGGCCCATTAAATCTAGAGGCGAGCCCTTAACTACATACAGTAGAATAATTGCTAAGGTAAAGATAATTCCCTGTTTCCTAGTTATAGGTTCACTACCCTTAAATTTATCTCTAATTTTGACTGTAACCAAAAAATAACCTAAGACTAATAGTGACAGAATAAAAAAGAACATAGGGCTCCATAGTGCATTAAAACCAAATATATCAAGTGATAACATATTAAAATCACCTCTTTAGAAGTAAAAAAAGCACACTCTATTATTATACCCTTATCCGAACGTATTCACAACGGAAGTACACTTTCCTTTATTTCACAAAATTAATAGCTTATATAGAAAAAGAAAATCGGCTTCTAAAAGCCGATTTTCGCAAATTTTATATCCAAACAATTGTTACAAACGCCAAGACTGTAATTAATCCAATTAATAATCCAGAGTATAAGAACAACGCTGGTGCTTCATGACCCTTATGGCTCATATGCATAAAATAATATAATTGGAAAATTACTTGGACACAAGCTAGAAGAAGAATGAATGGAGCGATAAACCATCCAGAAAATCCATCATATCCAACTGCTACGAAAGCAACTAATGTAAGAAAAATCATTAAAGAGAAGGATATGATTTGAAATCTCATTTCTTCTGCGCTTTTTTTACGACGATATTCAATGTCTACTCTTGGGTTACCTGAATTCGTTTGTTGACTCGCCATCAGTTTATCCCACCATTCCCATTAAATATACTACTGTGAAGATAAATACCCAAACAACGTCGATAAAGTGCCAGTATAAGCTTGCTACATAGAACTTAGGTGCGTTGTAAAGATTTAATCCTCGTTTTGCATTTCTAACCATTAGTGTAACAATCCAAAGAAGACCAAACGCAACGTGAGCTCCGTGGAAGCCAACTAATGTATAAAACGCAGACCCAAATGCACTACTTGTAAAAGTATGACCATAATGGTGTACATAATGATAGAACTCATAGATTTCAAGCATTAAGAACGCAAATCCAAGAAGGACTGTTAGGCCCAACCATAATTGCATTTTCTTAAAATTAAAGTTCTTCATATGGTACATTGCATATACACTTGTTAAAGAACTAGTCAGAAGTAGCATTGTCGCTACGAAAACTATCGGTAACTCAAACAAATCTTTAGCTAATGCATGGTCTGCACTTGGAACTTTATCTTTTAAGGCCAGGTATGTTGCAAAGAGAGAAGCGAAAAGGACTGTCTCTCCTCCTAAGAATAACCAGAAGCCTAAAAATTTATTTTTCCCTTCGAGGGTTTGTTGTTCAGGCGACGCAGGCCAAGTTTCTAAAGTATATTTTTCTTCAGCTGCCATTATGCCTTACCCCCCTTATCATCATCATCAAGAAGATCTTCTTTATGGATATGGAACCCATGATCATCCTTAATAGAGCGAACAAACATAGAAGCAAGTGTAACTAACATACCAATGACTAATACTGGAAGGCCCCAAGCATAGTCAGCACGATACATTGCACCAAATGCTGCAATAAATAGACCTACTGAAATCATAAATGGAATGAATGAAGGATTTGGCATATGGATATCACCAATTGGTTCTGCAGGTGTCATGCCCTTCTTACCTTCCATTTTTTCTAACCAATAAGCGTCTAAACCACGAACAAGTGGAAGTTGCTTAAAGTTATAGAACGGTGTTGGAGATGGTAGTGACCATTCAAGTGTACGACCGTCACCCCATGGATCAGTCCCAACCTTAACATTTTTCACGCTAGTGATAATTACGTTATAAAGAAGAATAAGTGTTGCAATCGCCATAAAGAATGCACCAACGGTACTAATCAAATTACCAGTCTCTAACCCTTGACCAGGTAGGAAGGTAAAGATACGACGTTGCATACCCATTAATCCTAAGAAATGCTGGATAAAGAACGTTAAGTGGAATCCAATTAAGAATAACCAGAACGTAATTTTACCTAACGTTTCATTTAACATTGTTCCAAACATAATTGGCCAATAGAAGTGAGTTGCAGCTAAAAGACCAAATACTACCCCACCAACGATAACATAGTGGAAATGCGCTACAACGAAGTAAGTGTCATGGAACTGATAGTCAGCCGAAGCTGCTGCATTCATAATACCTGTTACTCCACCCGCAACGAATGATGGAATGAAAGCAACTGCATAAAGCATTGGGGTAGTGAATTGAATGCTTCCGCCCCACATAGTGAATAACCAGTTGAAGATCTTGATACCTGTTGGTACCGCAATTGCCATTGTCGCTACAGCAAAGATAGCATTTGCGATTGGACCTAAACCAGTTGTAAACATATGGTGAGCCCAAACCATGAATCCTAAGAAACCGATTAATACAGTTGCAAATACCATTGAAGAGTAACCGAATAAACGTTTTCTTGAGAATGTTGCAAAAACTTCTGAGAATACACCGAAAGCCGGTAATACTAAGATATATACCTCTGGGTGTCCGAAGATCCAGAATAAATGCTCCCAAATAATTGTGTTACCACCGTTTGCTACATCAAAGAAGTTTGAACCGAATAAACGGTCAAAAATCATTAAGAATAGACCAACAGTAAGTGGAGGGAATGCAAATAGTATTAGTGCAGAAGCAACGAAAGTTGACCAAGTAAATAATGGCATACGCATGTAAGTCATACCTGGTGCACGCATATTAATAATCGTTACTAAGAAGTTAATACCCCCGATTAATGTACCAGCACCCGAAATCTGTAAACCTAGTGCATAGAAATCAATACCGTGACCTTCAGATGCTAAAGAAAGTGAAGCATAAGAAGTCCAACCAGCATCAGGAGCTCCTCCTAAGAACCAAGAAAGATTTAAGAATACTCCTCCAAAGAAGAATAACCAAAATCCTAATGAGTTTAAGAACGGGAAAGCAACGTCACGCGCACCAATTTGTAAAGGTACGACTGCGTTCATAAAAGCAAATATTAAAGGCATTGCTGCCAAGAAAATCATCGTTGTACCGTGCATGGTTAGTATTTCATTATATAGACCAGCACTTACAAAGTCATTGTTAGGTACGGCTAGCTGGATACGGATAAACATTGCTTCAAGTCCACCCACGATAAAGAAAAATCCACCAGCTATTAAGTAAAGGATAGCTATCTTTTTATGGTCTACTGTAGTTAAGTAGTCCCAAATCGTAGCGCCGAACCCTTTTTTCTGAGCATAGGTACTCACAATTCTACCTCCCTTTCAAAGTAATCCCCTATTAATCTTGAACTTTTAAGTTCATTAAGTACTCCGTTAAAGCATCAAGCTCTTCTTCAGACAAGTCAGCATACGTACCAGTCATTGTGTTTCCTGGCTTATATGTTTCAGGGTCTCTTAACCAATTTTTAAGCGATTCTTCGTCATGTTCTAAAACCCCAGCAATACGAGCACGTTCTCCAAAGTTTGTTAAGTTAGGAGCTAAACGAGCAGCCTCTGGAGCTGAATTAGCAGGTGTAACAGCGTGACAGCCGATACAGCTGTTGTTAAAGATTTCTTGACCTTGTTGAGCTAAAGGTGTTTCTGCTTGGGCAGGTTCTGCAACAGCCTGCATATCAGTCACCCATTGATCAAAATCTGCACGAGAAACTGCTTTTACTTTGAAGTCCATTAAACCGTGAGAAGGTCCACAAAGCTCAGCACATTTTCCATAGAATAGGTTACCAGCTTCTTCAGCTTTTTCCGGATCAAATTCTAACCAGAATTGATTTACCCCATCTGTATTCGTGTCGATTTTACCACCAGCTGCAGGAATCCAGAAAGAGTGCTTTACATCAGAAGCTTTTACATTGAAGTAAACTCTTTCATCAGTTGGAACTACAAGCTCTTGTCCAGTAACGATTTTTTGGTCAGGATACTCAAACTCCCACCAATAAAGATTAGCACGAACGTTGACAACTAGTACTTCTCTTTCACCTTCTTCATTCAGTTCTTCCATAGGTGAAACATCTGCAAGTTCAAATGTAGATGTTACCGTAGGAACAGCAAGAATTAGAAGTAAAATGATCGGAATAACCGTCCAGATGATTTCTAATTTGTGACTTCCCTCAACTTGTTTAGGAATCTTCTCGTCTTTACGACGGAACTTGAAGATCACAATTAAGAAAATCAGTGTTACTACGACAATAACTCCCACCATTATCGCCGTACTTAACAGCATTAAATCATATTGCATTTTAGCAACTTCGCCGGCAGGTCTTAACGTTGATAAAAACGGTTCACCACATCCGGAGAGAATCAGCGTCATGATTGCAAGAACTGAAAACAGACGCCATTTCGCAAGCCTTTTCATAGCTTAATCAAACCCCTCTTTCGTGAAATATTTCTTTGAATTGTTTGATCGTAAAAATTTATAGATAAATCCCCTTTACCAAATTGTAAAGAAAGAATTTCCTAACATAATTAAATAAATGTGACTAATACCATAGCTACAAACATAATAGTCAGATATTGTAATGAGTATACAAACATTAATTTCGCCCATTTCAAATCGTCTTTCATTTTACTATGTCTTAAACCAAGTAGTAACCACCCAATGTTTAGAGCTGTAGCAAGAATGAGGAAAGGTATTCCTAACGAAGTGAGTAAAAGTGGAAGCGGTAACAATGCAATAACCCACAAAACTATATGCTTTTTTGTTGTTTGAAACCCTTTTACTACAGGAAGCATTGGAATCCCAGCTGCTCTGTACTCTTCCACTCTTCTCATTGCTAGAGCGTAAAAGTGTGGAGGCTGCCAGGCAAACATAATAAGGAATAAACTCCACGCCATTAGGTCCAAGTTTCCATCTACTGCAGCCCATCCAATAAGTGGTGGAACCGCACCTGAAATACTACCAACAATTGTATTAGAAACATGACGGCGTTTTGACCACATAGTATATACTACAACATAGCTAAAAACACCAATAAGACCCATTATTGCTGCTGTAACAGTAGTTAATAAGAGCAATAGCGTTCCTAGTGCCACAAGTAAAAGTCCTAATATTACAACCTTCGTAGGATGGGCTTTTCCAGTAACAGTTGGTCTATCCTTAGTTCTTTCCATTAAATGGTCAATATCCCTATCATAGAAGTTATTTAAAGTAGCTGATCCAGCTATGATTAAGGAAGATCCAATTAATGTGTAAAGAACGATATCAAGATTATTAATAAAACCTTTATTGGTAAAATGAAGCGCTAGCCACAAACCAGTAAAAGTTGTAATTAAATTAGAATTAACAATACCAATTTTAATTAGAGCTAAGAAATCCTTCCATGCATTTGCTTTTGGTATATCTGCATGAAGGCTTCCTTCACTATCAATAGCAGCTTCAGTAAAAGCCCTCGAGTTAGCCATAGTTGCTTCTCCTCCTTTATCCCTATCACAAACACAACAAAAAGACACTACAACAACTACTATAAAACATTATCTGTCACAATGCTATATTCGCGACGAAAAACGAGGGGACAATATCCAAAAAGTAAGAAAAATAGTTTTCACTATCAATAATGTAATAATATTGTTAAATATTTGTGCAGAAAAATAACTAATCCTCCTGTATATTAAATCACACTTTTAACCGTTTTTGTGAACTTTTTTTGAAATATTTTTGAATAATTTGTGTCGATAACGTAATTAAATCGGTTAAATGTTATTTTTCTACCATAACAATTGCTAATCAGTTAACATATTTAATAAGGATCCATGTGAATTATAATTTACAGCATTCATCTCAAAAATCAATTGTTCACTGGATACATGTATAAATAATACCCCTATATATTTCTAGCAAACTCACAGCTTAGATGCAACACTTTTTAATATAACGACTGTGGTAAATATTTATTAGTATTGTAAAATTGCATATTATTGTGTACTATCGAAAAAGTGGATTAAAAAAGGTTAATTTCTGTTCTTTTTTTAAAAAATCAGATATGATTATACCGCATAATTTATTTATGTTTCAAATGTATTATAACTCTCTACTTATATTTGACAAAAAATAAAGTTCCTAATGAAGAAGGTGATTTCTTTTGCGACTCCTTAAATGGTTTGCCGTTCTTACAACTATAGGCATGCTTCTTATACTATTGGGTGGAGCTCTCGTAACGAAAACCGAATCTGGAATGGGATGCGGGCGCTCTTGGCCATTATGTAATGGTGAGTTAATCCCAACAAACATTACTGCCGAGCTAGTTATTGAGTTAGCCCATAGACTCGTTTCAGGAAGCGTCGGAATAATGGTATTGGTCCTTTCGATCTGGTCTTGGAGGAAAATAGGTCATATACGTGAAACTAAATTTCTTTCACTGCTTTCGTTCTTTTTTCTTGTTCTCCAAGGTCTAATCGGTGCTGCAGCAGTTATTTGGGGACAATCAGACTTTGTTCTTGCGGCTCATTTCGGAATATCTCTTATCTCATTTGCAGCTGTTTTTCTTTTAACACTTCTTATCTTCGAAGTGGACAAGAAGTTTGAAGCGGAAAAACTAGTAATCGATAAAAGAATGCAGTCTCATATTTTTGGTGTTACCTTATACAGCTTCGTCGTTGTATACACTGGTGCTTTAGTTAGACACGTTGACGCAAGTTTAGTATGCCGAGATTGGCCATTTTGTATTAATACAGCTATTGGATTGCCCGATAACTTTTACGAGTGGGTGCAAATGGGGCACCGATTAGCGGCAGGCCTGATATTTATATGGATTGGCTATATCACTTTTTTAGCCATTAAAAATTATAAACACCAAAAAGTCGTCTACTGGGGATGGATTGTTGCTTTTACACTTGTATCATGCCAAGTAGTTACCGGTGCACTAGTGGTACTAACAAGATTAAATTTATTTATAGCACTTTCACATGCATTCTTTATTTCTTGTCTGTTTGGTGTGTTAAGCTACTTCATATTATTAACCTCCAGAAGCAAAAAGAATGCTATTGCGTTAAATCAAGAGAAAAAACAAGCTGTTAAAGATGTTCCAATCCCACCTGTTACAGCACAATAATTCATAAAAAAAGTTGCAGCTAATGCTGCAACTTTTTTATTTCAACCTTATTTTATAATTCTATTTAGATAGTTCAATTAGTAAATCCCCAGTTTGAATTGCTTCACCATTTGTTACATAAATATCCTTAACCACTCCAGAGAAAGGTGCTTGAACAGTTGTCTCCATCTTCATAGCTTCGGTGATCATAAGATGATCTCCTCGTTCTACCTTCTCACCTTTTTCCACTAGTACTTTAATGACCGTACCAGGCATGGAAGCAGCAATATGAGTTTCATTCTTCGGATCTGCCTTTACCTTAGAAGCAACCGTAGATTTAATGCTCTCATCCTTTATAACAACTTCACGAGGTTGGCCATTCAATTCAAAGTAAACCACTCTTGTTCCATCTGCTTGTGGTTGACCAATTGAAACTAGTTTAACAATTAGTGTTTTCCCTGTTTCAATTTCAATTTCAACCTCTTCACCGAGTCTTAATCCATACAAGAATGTTGGTGTATCTAAAACTGAAATATCTCCAAAAAGTTCTACTGTATTTGTATATTCCTTAAAAACTTTAGGATATAAAGCATAAGCAATAACTTCAAAACTCGTAACAGGTCGCCCTAATTCTTTAAACAATTCCTCTTTAATGGCTTCAAAATTAACATCCTCTAAAAGCTCTCCAGGTCGAACGGTTATAGGTTCCTTCCCTTTTAAGATTGCCTTTTGTAATTCAGCAGGGAATCCACCATGAGGCTGCCCTAAATAACCTTCAAAGAGTTCTACTACAGAATCAGGGAAATCTAGATTTTGACCTCTAGTAATAACATCTTCTTCTGTTAACTGGTTTTGAACCATATAAAGAGCCATATCCCCTACTACTTTTGAGGATGGCGTTACCTTCACGATATCTCCAAACATCTGATTAACACGGGCATACATATCTTTTACTTTATCCCACTGATCACCCAAGCCAACCGCTTTCGCCTGTTGCTGAAGGTTACTATATTGACCTCCAGGCATTTCATGCTGGTACACCTCTGTGTGAGGGGACATCATCCCACTTTCAAAGTCCTGGTAGTACTTTCTTACATCTTCCCAATAGTGCGACAGCTGTTCTAGAGCTTGAATATCTGTTGAAGGTCTACGCTCCGTACCTTCAAGAGCATAATACAGTGTATTTGCACTTGGCTGTGACGTTAAGCCCGCCATCGAGCTTAGCGCTACATCGACAATATCAACCCCCGCCTCAATTGCCTTTGCGTATGTGTAAATCCCATTTCCACTTGTATCATGAGTATGAAGGTGAATAGGAATTTCAATCGTTTCTTTTAGCTCAGATACGAGTGCATATGCAGCTTGAGGCTTAAGTAAACCAGCCATATCCTTAATTGCTAAAATATGAGCCCCTTGTTGCTCTAATTCCTTAGCAAGCATTTTATAATAATCTAGATCATACTTTTTACGCGTTGGATCTAAGATATCACCTGTATAGCAAATTGCTGCTTGAGCGATTTTACCAGTATTCCTAACTGCATCAATCGCTACTTCCATCCCTTTTACCCAGTTCAGACTGTCAAATATTCTAAATACATCTATTCCAGCGTATGCAGATTTTTCAACAAACTCACGAATAACATTATCCGGATAGTTCTTATAACCAACTGCATTAGAAGCTCTTAGAAGCATCTGGAATAGTACATTTGGAATTTGCTTTCTTAAAGTCAATAGTCGATCCCATGGATCTTCTTTTAAGAAACGGTATGCAACGTCGAACGTTGCTCCACCCCACATCTCATATGAGAACATGTCAGGTAATAGTTTTGCGGTTGGTTCAGCAATGTGCTTAATATCAATTGTTCTTACGCGTGTAGCAAGTAATGATTGGTGTGCATCACGGAAGGTTGTATCTGTTAACAGGACTTGCTTTTGATCCTTAATCCACTTTACTAGACCATCAGCACCTTGCTCATCAAGAATTTGTTTTGTACCACGCTCTGCTTTTAAAGAACTACTAACCTTTGGAATACGTGGTTCGTCAAAGACAGGTCTCTTTTTCTTTTCAATACCAGGAAAACCGTTAACCGTAACGTTCCCAATATAAGATAGCATTTTAGTCCCACGGTCTTTACTTACTGGGAATAAGAAAAGCTCCGGTGTTGTATCAATAAAAGAAGTATCATACTGGCCATTGATGAAGCTTTCGTGCTTCACTACATTTTCCAAAAACGGAATATTCGTTTTGATTCCACGAATACGAAACTCTCGTAAATTCCTAACCATTTTTGAAGCTGCTTGTTCAAATGTTAGTGCCCATGTAGAAAGTTTTACGAGTAATGAATCATAGTAAGGCGTAATAACGGCCCCTTGGAATCCGTTTCCTGCATCTAGACGTACACCAAAACCACCGCCAGAGCGATAAACCATAATCTTACCAGTGTCTGGCATGAAGTTGTTTAAAGGATCCTCAGTTGTAACACGAGACTGAATGGCGAATCCGTGAGTTTTAATATCTTCTTGTTTTGGTACTCCAATCTCTTTTGAATGTAGTCCATGTCCTTCAGCTACTAAAATCTGTGTTTGTACAATGTCCACACCGGTTACCATTTCGGTAATCGTGTGCTCTACCTGTACACGAGGATTTACTTCTATAAAGTAGAACTCATTGTTTGCAACTAGGAATTCAACAGTACCTGCATTAATATAATTTACATTTTTCATTAACCTAACAGCTGCTTCACAGATCGCTTCCCTTAGGTCATCCGAAACCGATACACTGGGAGCTACTTCAACTACCTTTTGATGACGACGCTGAACGGAGCAGTCTCTTTCATATAAGTGAATAATATTTCCTAGATGATCACCAAAGATTTGTACTTCAATATGTTTTGGTTTTTCTATAAATTTCTCTACATATACTTCATCATTTCCGAAAGCAGCTTTCGCTTCAGATTTAGCTCTTGTATAAGATTCTTTTAATTCTTCGAGGCTTCTAACAATTCTCATTCCACGGCCACCGCCGCCTAATGAAGCTTTGATGATGATCGGGAATCCGTACTTTTTCCCAAAGCTTACAGCGTCCTCTAGTCCTTCTATTGGACCATCGCTACCAGGAATAACAGGAATCTCAGCTAATTGTGCCTGTGTTCTCGCTTTAACTTTATCTCCAAACATATCGAGGTGCCTTGAGTTTGGACCAATAAAAATGATTCCTTCTTCTTCACATCTTCGAGCGAAGTTTATATTCTCAGATAAAAATCCATAGCCTGGATGAATGGCATCAACATCACTATTTTTAGCAATCTCGATAATTCCCTCAATGTCTAAGTATGCATCGATAGGCTTCTTACCCTCACCTACTAAGTATGCTTCATCGGCTTTATAACGGTGGTATGCACCAGAGTCTTCTTTAGAGTATACAGCTACTGTTCGAATATTTAGTTCCGTACATGCACGGAATACACGAATAGCGATTTCTCCTCTGTTAGCTACTAACACTTTGTTGATTTGTCTGCTCAAAAGAAACACCTCATCTAATATGTATTTTATTGTTTTTTGCACCGTTTATAATAGCTTTACTATTTCCAAAGGTTGACCAATATTACGATGCCAAAGAGTAAAATAAATGCATAAAGTTTATTAAGAAAATTCACTCTTTTTATATTGGATAAAAAGCGCTAGAACAAGTGTCCCGCGCCTATTTGCGAAAATAAAAAGGATTTTCTGAAAGATTTTCACTTTGTACAGCTTTGGTTTCTGGCTTCTTATTTTTATACTTGTTCTCATAGTTTACAAACATCGAAACATTCACAAGTATCCCCATTGCAATAGATAACTGAATGAGTGAAGAACCACCATAACTGACAAAGGGAAGCGGAACCCCTGTTAAAGGAATAATCCCTGAAATTCCACCTAAATTTATAAAACTTTGTATACCAATCATGCTTGAAATCCCTATTGCTAGTAAACTACCAAATGGATCTTTTCCTTTTAGACCTATTAAAATACCTTTTAGAACAATATATCCTAGGGCTAATAAAACAAAGCTTACGCCGAATATCCCCAACTCTTCGGCTATTACCGCCATAATAAAATCTGTATGTGATTCAGGCAGATAGCCTAGTTTTTGGACACTCTGTCCCAGTCCTAACCCTTCAATACCACCTGAACCCATGGCTAAGTATGAATTAACCAAGTGGTACCCAGTGGTTTGTTCAACAGAGAATGGATCAGCAAATGCTTCAAATCTTCCTAATCGAACTTTGGACAGCACTTTATCCTTTAGAATTAAGATAATTGGAATGGATAAAATCAGTCCTAAAATCCCTAATCGGAATATATTTTTCAGGTTCATTCCCGATGAGATAATAATGGTTCCTGCAATCAATACAATGATTGCTGCAGTACCATAGTCCGGTTGTAACGCAATTAAAAAACACACAAGAATTAAATATAATAGAGGGGGTACTACACCTTTATTAAATTCGTTTATGTATGACTGTTTTTTTGCATATACAGCAGACAAATAGATGATCAAACTCACCTTTACAAATTCTGAAGGTTGAATGCTAATTGGCCCTATCTTAAACCAGCTTTGCGCATTCCCTGCAACATGACCAAACACAAGAATAGCTCCTAACACGAACAACGATAAAAATACCATTGGAACGAGTATCTTGTTGCTCAACATTAGCTTGTATGGAAAAACCGCAAAGAATAAAAATACAAGTGAGGCACCGATAATATGTAGCTTTTGTCTATCGTAAAAATAATCACTTTCCACGCCATATCTTTGAATCGCAGTAACCATACTAGCACTGTAAATCATAATCAATCCAAAAATCGTTAATAATGCTACGACGAGTATCAATGAAAAATCATACGATTTAATAATTTTTTTTACCATTCAACCTCTTCCTCATCTTCTAGTTGTATTACTTATTCTACTATAGTATTAAATGTCCTGCATCAAAGAGAAGAAAAGTTAACGTGTAAAATATGGATGGGATGAAAGTGATATACCCATTATGACATACTAATCAATAAATGTGTTATACAAATTTTACGAATAGGTGAAATTTTTTATAATAAACGAACATGGATAATGGATACAGGGGAAGTTTTTTAAATCATATTACCTTTTAAAGGCTCTTTTCCTATACTTTGTTGCTATTTTAATACTACACTTTTAAACGGAGTATGGTGCATTGAGTCAGCGTTGGTGACCATATACGAATAGCAACAATATATGCGAAAACAGCCTTATAAAAAAACTCAAACATTCTTTTAAGATGTTTGAGTTTTTTAATTTTTTATTTTTTTTGTGAAGCATCATGAAGAGCAGAAAGTTCTCTTTCTAGCTTCTCTAAAATAGCTTTTCCTTCATTCTCCTCAATTAATCCAAGGCGAACGGCGAAATCTATCTCTCGAGATAACCCAAACATTTGAGTGTCCAACACTTCTTCATATAATGGACATTGAGGCATAGTTAAGTTATCCATCTGCACTTTTATAAGCTTCAATATCTTATCAGCGTCAGCCTTTAACAAGGCATTTGCTTTTTCACGATGATCCAGTACTGTTTCAGACGCCAACATTGATCCCCCCGTTTCCGAGCGATTATCTATCTTTAAATTTTATACGGAAGTATGAAAAAAAGCAAGAAATATACCAGTTTACAGTTTTCCCACAAAATATTCCGTATAAATTTCCCCTATGTTTATTCTAATATGAAAAACAACTTATTTATAGTAAAAACTTTATGGAATTTAACTAGTAATTTTTTCAGCTAGAATATACTAAAGTCATATTCATTTGCTAAACTTTGAAGAAGTTTCAACCCTGCTATGCTATTCCCTTTCTCATCAAGAGCAGGGCCAAATATACCAATCCCATATTTCTCTGGTACAACAGCCATAATACCGCCAGAAACACCGCTCTTTGCTGGTATTCCTACTTTCATGGCAAATTCACCAGATGCATCATACATCCCACAAGTCACCATAAAGGTTTTGCATATACGGGCAATATCTTTTGGGATTATTGTTTCTCCGGTGTCCGGATCTTGACCATTTAACGCAAATACCGCACCAATTCTCGCTAAATCAAAACAATTCATCTCAATGGAGCATTGTCTAGTATATAACTCCATCAATTCCTCTATATCCCCCTCAATAATTCCATGCTGCTTCATAAAGTAACACAAGGCTCTATTTAGATGTGCTGTTTCATATTCAGATTGTGCAACTTCCTTATCGTAATCAACCTCGGCATCACTTGCTAGTTTTTGAACAAAAATAATCAGTTTGTCCCACTTATCTTCTAAATCATATCCTGGGATCATGTTTGTAACAGCGAGTGCCCCTGCATTAATCATTGGATTTAGGGGCTTAGAGGGAATGGACGTTTCAAGCTTCGAAATGGAGTTAAACGGGTCTCCTGTTGGCTCCATCCCAACCTTCTCGAAAACATAATCTTTTCCTCGTTCCATTAATACTAAAGCTAGAGAAAGAACCTTTGATATACTTTGGAGTGTAAATTTCTTTTGATAGTCACCCGCATATAAGCACTCTTTCTTTATATCATATAGAGCAATTGATAAATCTTCTCCATTTACTTTACCTAGGGCAGGTATATAATCCGCAACTTTCCCATGTTTTGTAAGGCTTCGCACTTGTGCAACGAGTTCTTCTAAGTGTTCATTTGTTTCGCACTTCATTCTTGGTACCCCTTTTTGTTTTTTTGTTAGTTTGAATGATAATGAACCATTTCATCCTTTATAGGGTACGAAAAATGACATTTAATCTGTTTATCGGTATACTTTTATAGTACTCAACCTTTTAAAGAAGTAAGGAGTAGGAATACCATACTCCCAAATGCTTTCGAATGATGCTCCTTAGTGACATAAGGTGTAAAAACATAGGAGGACCATGATGGAAAATATTATTTCAATTAAGGGAAAAGTGAAGTTTCCCATTACTTTAGATCCTGGTGTTTGGATATTTGATGATCGTAAGGTAGATTTAAACACTTATTTTGATTCAATTCCAACTTCAAAGGATGAGCTTGAGGATTATAAAAAGGCAATTTCAGCACACTGGGATAGAGAGATTATGGAGGGAGCTGTTTATCCTCCTACTCTTAAAACAGAGAAAAAATTTGAAAAAGAAAAAGTACTTACAGGAACCTTTGGTATTCCACTAAAGCCTTTTCTAAAAAATGCTGAGATACAAGAAGATGCCAAGGTCTTAGTCATTGAAACTGCTAATGATGAAATCAAATTGTCATTCGATAAAGCCAATGAACTAATACTGGGGTTTTCAAATGAAGGAAAGCCTCTAAGAGACGATGGTCCAATTTATGTTTTTTACGGGAATGGGTCTAATCGAGATAACCCAATTAAAGCAGTAAAGGCCTTTAGGATAGACTAAAATGGAACAAGGGGCTAACTAAGCCCCTTTTTTTGTTAGGTCAAATGATAACCACTCATTTTCGCTTTAGAGAATATCTGCTGCTAATTGAGCAAGCCCAGAGCGCTCTCCCTTGAATAATTTAACATGTCCAGAAATTTGTTGGTTTTTAAACTTCTCCACTACATATGTGAGGCCATTATTATAAGCATCTAGATATGGATGATCAATTTGTTCAGGATCTCCCATGAGGACAATCTTGCTTCTTTCTCCTACACGGGTTAAGATCGTTTTGACTTCATGTTTTGTTAGGTTTTGCGCCTCATCAATAATGATAAATTGATCTGGAATACTTCTTCCCCTAATATAGGTTAAAGCCTCAACTTCAATAGATCCCATACCAGCTAATATAGCATCTAGTTCCCCGGGCTTCTTAACATTAAATAGATATTCTAGGTTATCATATATCGGCTGCATCCACGGTCTAAGCTTTTCCTCTTTTTCACCAGGCAAAAATCCTAAATCCTTTCCAACAGGTACAATCGGTCTTGCAACCAGGAGCTTTTTGTATTCCCCATAATCCTCTGTCTGCATTAATCCAGATGCCAACGCAAGGAGTGTCTTTCCGGTCCCAGCTTTCCCAATTAGTGTTACCAGCGGAAGATCCTTTCGTAGGAGAAGCTCAATGGCCATGGTTTGTTGAACATTCCTTGGCCTTATTCCCCATATATGGTCGTGATCAAAGACAAGCTTCTTAACATGGATACCCTTATGGTCCACCATTCCCACTGCTGATGATGAAGAGCCTAGCGAGTCTCTCATAATTAAAAACTGATTTGGATAAAAATTAAGGTTGGATATTTCAGATAATCTTAGTTCTCCTTTTTCGTAAAAGAGATTTAGTGCATCAATACTTACATATAGCTCCATACTACCAGTGTATATATGGTCATTTTCAATTACACGATCACTTAGAAAATCTTCGGAGTGTAATCCAATCGCATCAGCCTTAACTCGAACTAATGCATCTTTACTAACTAGAGTCACTCGTCGTCCATCATCTTTTGTTTCTTCTTCAAGAGATAAATTTTTTGCAACAGCAAGGATTCTATTGTCATTCGTTTTTTCAACAAAAATATCTTGTAATTGATGAAATGATCGGTGATTTAATTCAATTCTTAGGGCACCACCATTTTCAAGAGGGATTTTTTCGTGAAGTTTTCCAGTTTGCCTAAGACTGTCAATTAGCCTGGAAACTTGTCTGGCGTTTCTACCTATTTCGTCCATATACCGCTTTTTAGAATCAACTTCCTCTAGTACTACTGCTGGAATTACTACTTCATTATCTTCAAAGGAAAATATCGAATATGGGTCTTGTAATAAGACGTTGGTATCTAACACGTATATTTTACTCAATACTATGCCTCCTGCTCCTTTTGGGTCTTTATTTATGTTTGCTACCGTAGGACGGATAGAGCTTTTGTAAAATATATGATTTCTCGAATAAAGATAGAAGAAATTTTGCACAATAATCGATAATGAATCCTTTAAAAGGTTAATTTTTTGTGATTTTTTCCCTATAGAAAAGATTGCAAGGAGAATTTTTACAGAATAATGAAAGTGAATACTAGTCGGAGGTGAAGCTAGTGAAAAAGGTTTTGCTCTTAACTTTAATGGCTATGACCATATTATCTGGTTGTGGTACAAATAATGAGGCACAAAACGAAAAACAAGAGGAACCACACACGATTAATGTTAAAGAAAGTACGATACAAAATGTTGATCGGTACTCAGGACAAGAAATCTCAAAACATCTAGTAGAGCTTGCAACGAGTTTACCTAATGTAAATGATGCGACTGCCGTTGTTCTAGGTAGATATGCTATTGTGGGGATTGATGTAAATGAAAAGCTTGACCGATCAAAAGTAGGATCAATCAAGTACTCTGTGGCTGAGAGCTTAAAAAAAGATCCACATGGGGCTAATGCTGTTGTCATTGCAGATCCAGATATGACAGCAAGACTTAGAGAAATTGGTGAAGATATTGAAAATGGCAAGCCTATTCGGGGGATAATGAATGAACTTGCAGCCATTTCTGGAAGATTGATGCCTGAAATACCGGCTGACATTATTGAACCTGACCCAGAAAATTCATTTGAAGATCCTAAAAACAAACTGAATAATAAAGAAGAAAAACAGTTTGAAGAACATCGTGAAGAACAATCTAAACATCATCTAAATCAAAATTAAAAATTGTATTAAAACATAAAAAGCTTAGTCCAGGGACTAAGCTTTTCTCATTGCCTCCATCACTTGATTATCAAGACGTGCTGCCGCATCTTTATCGTATGTTTTATCATATTCTGGCTCAACAGTTATCTTAGAACCATAAAACATAACATCTCTAACTTCACTAATTTTGATTTCGACTAGAGCGAGCTTTAGAGGTACTTCTTCTAGTTTTTCAACTTTAACCGCAGCTTCTCCAGCGATGGAATATGTAGATTCATTAGCAATTATATTAACAACTACTTTATTGTTATTTTGAATGTTTTGAATAATTCTTGAGCGATTATCAACAGCAAAGTATACTGTCTCCTCATCTTTTGCAAGAATCCATGAAATAGCACTTACATTTGGTCCATTTGTTTCAAAGTCAACTGTTGAAAGTGTTACAAAACGCTCTTTCTGTAATTGGTCATATAATGGTTTAATTAATTTTGGTTCAACTTGGTTTGCCATCCATATACCTCCTTTTTTCACTATAACCATATTACTACTATTCCTTTATTACAACAAATTAAACACTCTCAAAAGGAGTGATTTTTTTCGATTCTTATAAAAATTTATGTAATCCCTATAATTTGTTTATGAAAAGGGTTAATTCAATTAACAGAGCCTTTTATAAAATGATATAGTATAATTACAATGAATTAACATGATGATTCAACAAAAGCTGTTTTTGATATAAAAATCTTATAAAAAATATAGAAAAGATATTAAGAGGTGTACTTATGCGAGTAAAATGTGTAATATGCGATAAAATTGAATCTATTCAGGATGAGTCTTTTCAAGCAAAGCGACTTCGTAACCGTCCTATTCATACTTATATGTGTAAACCTTGTGAGACGAGGATTACAGAGCGAACCAACGAGAGAATAGCTACAGGGAACTTTAACCTTTATCGTTCACGTAGCGTAGAGGATGAATGGTAAGTCGTATACTTAATGCTACAGTCATCGGAATCATTTCTGGAATCGTCCTTGGTGCAGTTCTAAAAGTGATAGAAGAACAAACAACAAAAAAGGTCTACACACTATTATTGAATATTGATTTTATTCCTATATTAAATTCAATTCAGTTTGGTGAAATGGGTGAGTTTTTGTTTCACTTGCTGTTCTCGATTATATTGAGCTTTATCTATATGTCTTGGACGGAAAAATCTAGCCCAAACTCAGCCCTAGCCTACTTTGTAAAAGCTTCCATCGTCACATTTCCTACTATTTTATTGTACTTCCCATTAAGTTTTCTTGCTTTAAAAGAAGTCCCAGCCATCAATGATATACAATCCATTATGTTTTGGACTTTTGGACATTTCATGTATGTCATAGCCTTATCAGTTTTAGTGTATCTTCAACAGAAGAAACCCCGCTCATAGGTTGAGCGGGGTTTTTCCTATTCAGAAGGATAATTATGATACTTCTCAGGCTCATTGTTAATCTGGTTCAACATCACGTCAATCAATTCTTGTGGGAACCTGCTTGATTTTGATTCGCCATCTATTTTATAAGACACGTAGTACATAATCTCGTCTTTTGTTATTTCTATGTCTGCAAGCGCATGTTCTTCAGTTAATATTTCATAAAACATTTGTTCAGTTTCTACCGCAGCTGTATCATCCGGTCTAGCGTCACTGACAATTTTAATGGTTAACCAATTATAGAGTGCATCTTGTAAAGATTTCATTATTCTTTAACTTCCAAATCTTTGTTTTTTCGTTCCTGTTTAAGACGGACTTTATAGATAATTAATATCAAAGCAGCAATTGCTAACCCTTCTAATATAGGGAACCTATATGAGAACACTAGAAGAATAATACAACCTATAATAAGACAAGTATATACCACAATATTCTTTAAAATCGGTAGCTTTTTTGCAAAACCTAATCGGTATACGATGATGGTCAAAATAATAATGGAAATAAATTGTAACCATACACCTATCTGAACATCAGTAAGTTCAATAAAGAAACGTAAGCTCGGTGTAAATCCATTAAGTTCTTCCAAACTTCTCCTCTCCTTTAAACCTAGCTCATTTCAGCATATTTCTTTTTCTTAGCAATTCTGTCACGCTCATTCTTGTCTAGAATCTTTTTACGAAGACGAATGGATTCTGGAGTAACCTCACAGTATTCATCATCATTTAAATACTCTAAAGCTTCTTCTAAAGTCATGATTTTTGGCTTTTTCATCGTTGTTGTTTGGTCTTTGTTAGCAGAGCGGATATTCGTTGCTTGCTTAACCTTTGTAATATTTACTGTAATATCATTTTCACGGTTATGTTCGCCGACAATCATACCTTCGTAAATTTCAGTTCCAGGTTCAACGAAGATCACACCGCGGTCTTCAACGCCCATAATTCCATAAGTGGAAGCTTTACCTGTCTCCATAGATACAAGTACACCTTGGCGTCTTCCTCCAACTTGACCTTGAGCCATAGGCTGGTAGCTATCAAACGTATGGTTAATAATTCCGTATCCACGAGTTAACGTTAAGAACTCAGTTGTATACCCAATTAATCCACGTGCTGGAACCATAAAGATTAATCGAACTTGTCCAGTTCCATTGTTAATCATGTCTAACATTTCACCTTTACGAGCACCAATCGACTCCATTACAGCACCTGTGTGCTCTTCAGGGACATCAATTTGAACGCGCTCAACAGGCTCACATCGAACTCCATCAATTTCACGCACAATTACTTCTGGCTTCGATACTTGCAGCTCATATCCTTCACGACGCATGTTTTCAATAAGGATAGATAGGTGAAGTTCCCCACGCCCAGAAACAATCCAAGCATCCGGAGAGTCTGTATTTTCAACTCGTAAGCTCACATCTGTTTGAAGCTGAGCACGTAGTCTTTCCTCAATTTTCCTTGATGTAACATACTTTCCTTCTCTACCTGCAAATGGACTATTATTAACTACAAATGTCATTTGAAGTGTTGGCTCATCAATTCTTAATACAGGTAGCGCTTCTTGATGCTCAACAGGACAAACTGTTTCCCCAACATTGATATCTTCCATACCTGATACGGCAATTAAATCACCAGCGTATGCTTCTTGAATTTCTTGACGTTTTAGACCGAAGAAACCGAATATTTTAGTTACACGGAATTGTTTAACAGATCCATCTAACTTCATTAAGGCAACTTGTTGCCCAACTTTCATCGTTCCACGGAATACACGTCCAATTCCAATTCTTCCTACATAGTCATTGTAGTCAAGTAATGCTACTTGGAATTGTAACGGCTCTTCACGATTATCAACTGGCGATGGCATGTGCTCAACGATAGTATCGTATAGGCATTCCATGTTTTCGTCCTGTTTTTCTGGGTCTAGGCTTGCTGTACCATTAATGGCAGAAGCATAAACTACTGGGAATTCAAGTTGATCCTCATTTGCTTCTAATTCAATAAACAAGTCAAGAACCTCGTCAATAACTTCTGTTGGACGCGCAAAATCACGGTCTATTTTATTTACAACAACAATTGGTGTTAAGTTTTGCTCTAACGCTTTTTTCAGAACGAAACGTGTTTGAGGCATACATCCTTCATATGCATCAACTACTAGAAGTACACCATCAACCATCTTCATGATACGCTCTACTTCTCCACCGAAATCAGCGTGGCCTGGCGTATCAAGAATATTAATTCTTGTATCTTTATATTGGATCGCAGTATTCTTCGCCAATATGGTAATCCCACGTTCTCTTTCTAAATCATTGGAATCCATTGCACGCTCTTCGACATGCTCGTTTGTACGGAAAGTACCAGATTGCTTTAGTAATTGGTCCACGAGTGTTGTTTTACCATGGTCAACGTGGGCAATGATGGCGATATTACGAATATCTTCTCTTAATTTCAACTAATTTCACTCCTGCCTTTATTGTTCAATCAAATAGATTAGCTTTTTTTATCATAACTGAAACATTATAACATAATTGAAGTGGAAACCTAAAAGCTTTTTGTGTAAAATAGTAATCATATTCATTTTTTATTGCTTTTTTGTCATTTGAGTTTTGGATGATGATTACTTTTTATACTTCCTAGCTAAACGAACTAAGCTTTTTCTAAATAGTTTCTACATTATTTATAAAAAATCTCCCTAAGTTTGTTTGGTATTATAGAACTAAGTAAACACCTAAAGGATGTTGATTATATGAAACAAATTAAATGGCCATTATTATTTTTTGCATTTGCATCAGCAGCATGCATGATTTGGACAGGTATTGCTATTGGATTTCGCAGCCCCCTTGGAACCATTGCATCATTAATCGCTCTAGTCATCGTAATGGGCTTTGGGTTTAAGACAAAGAAAAAAATGCGTGAGAACGGGGAACTATAAGCAAGTAAAAAAGATTGGCTTGTGCCAATCTTTTTTACTTGTTACCGATGTTTATTTTATAGAGGATAAATCATAATCATATATGAGTAATCCTCACTTTTTTCCACCTTTAGTTGTTCAAAGCCACATTTTGAAAGAAAGTCCATCCATTCTGATTGATGTATCGGAACCCCTGCAAAAACCACATTGTTCCCTAACTCTTTACATTCCTTACATATACCTTGGATGATTCCTCTACCTATGTCTGTTCTTCTAAATTCTTTGGTCACCAAAACTGTACCTATCCATGGTTTCCCATTAGATGGGGCTTTGTCGAGATGAAAGGAGATGGCGACTGTTTCACCTTCCCTCTCCCATACCCTCCATTTTCCCTTTAATTGAGCATAACTTTCGACAAAACTGGTAATGTCTTGATAATTTATAAGTTCTTCTTTCTTCCATTCCGGACTTTCATCAGCAAGCTTCTTTAAAAAAACTAAATCATTAAATTCCATTTTTCGAGATTGTACTTTACCATTTTCCATCTCGCAAATATTCCTTTAAAACTACATCATGAAAACCAGGCTTACTAATAAATACTGAATTTTGATTTAAAAAATCGATTGGTTCTCCTTTTAGTGTTGATGCGACACCACCCACTTCTTCTACAAGGATAATTCCAGCTGCAAAGTCCCATGGCGATAATCTTAAAGTAATATAGGCATCTAGCCTTCCTGATGCTACATAAGCCATTTCTATTGCAGCTGATCCATATGACCTTGTTCCACGTACATCTCTTACTAGAGAGGCTAAGATAGTAGGATCTATTCTTCTATTAGCCGTTACCCAAGTGGAATTTAGTCCTATTACAGCTTCCGAGACAGGCACACTACTTAATTTTCTTAGTGGGCGTTCATTAAGAAAAGCTCCCTCTCCCTTAATTGCATGATAGAGCTCATCATGAACAACATCATAAATTAAACCAATTTTTCCAACACCATTTTCATAAATACCGATAGAAATGGCAAAGTTACGTTTTTGATGAACAAAATTCATCGTTCCATCGATAGGGTCTATGATCCAAACAACCCCTGTTAGCTCATTGAGTTCATCTCCAAATCCTTCTTCACCTAGAATTTTATGATCTGGAAACTTTTCATTAATTTTTGAAATAAAAAATTTCTCCGTTGCTTTATCGATGTCTGTCACTAAGTCGTTGGCATTAGACTTTGTTTCAATATGTAATGTTTTTTCGAACGAATTGTTTATTCGATCCCCCGCTTCTTTAATCCATAGCTTTGCAGATTTATCAATTTCTTCCCAATTCATTTAGATCAACTTCCTTTGTAGTCTCTAGTAGCCTAAAGATTAGTTATAACTAGCTTAATTCAATGTCAATAAGAGTTCAAACTTTATACTCCCCATCTAGATAATATTTCATTTGTAAATTAATAGGATGGAAGCAGTTGTCCTTAACAAAATCTGTTAATCTTAAAGGGGCGAGAAAAAATTAACGAACCCTACTGTTAAGTATAGAGTTCGCATTAAGGTGAATATAACAGGACTAACCTAGTTTTTTTCATTTTTTCTAAAGTACTCCTTGTCATTGTTATAAGCTAAACTTCTAGTAGGTTAAAGAGCCTTTAACTTTAGAAGTTCCAACCTAATTTTTTCTAACTTTTCTTTTGTTTCACTTTGCTTTTTTTCATTACTTTCTTGCATTGCTTCGTAAAGGGTTGCTAATTCATAATCCATTTCCATACGTAATACAGCTGTTCTTTCTTTTTCAACCGCTTTCTTTTTCAAATTATTCATAAGCTGTTTCATGGACAAACACTCCTTTCTGACATTTTTTATTTATTCAGACTATTTTTACTTTTATAATATGAGCGAAGTATTTTAGTTGCAACTAATTTGTGCTCTAACCCAATTTATTCTTAGATTAAAAAAGAATTAGGACCACACCCAAGTAAACATCCTTCTAAATGATCAAAAGTGGCTTATCTTATACTTTTTTCTAACAATATGCTACAATATCTGACAAAGTTACTAGGAGGTAAAGAAATGTCATTTTCAGGTTTTACTAATACAGATTTTGATGTTTTTAACATAGATGGTCTTGACGAACGGATGGAAGCACTTAAAATGAACATTCGTCCAAAATTAGAGGAGCTAGGTAAGCACTTCTCCCCTACCCTATCCGCTTTAACAGGGAATGAAATGTTTCCTCATGTTGCGAAACACGCTAGAAGAACGATTAATCCACCAAAGGACACTTGGGTAGCCTTTGCTAGTAACCCTAGAGGATATAAAATGCTTCCTCATTTTCAAATTGGATTGTGGGAGACTCATGTATTTATTTGGTTTGCAGTGATTTATGAGGCTCCAAACAAAGAAGATTTTGGTAAAAAACTAGGAAAAAACCTTAAAAAGATCTACAAGGAAACTCCAAAAGATTACGTGTGGTCTGGTGATCATACAAAACCAGAAGCAGAATTACATAGCAAAATGTCTATAGATGACTTACAAACATTATTTGAACGATTACAAAGTGTTAAGAAAGCTGAAATCTTATGTGGCCTTCATATTCCTAAGGAAGAAGCCATTAATATGTCACCTAATGAGTTTCTTGACAAAGTCGATAGTGTATTTAAAACCTTATTACCCCTATACAAATTGGCATAAACGTGAAACGTTGCCCATTTTAATTACTTAAACGTTTTTGAAAAATCCAGAGGCTGAATATGTTCATACTAAAAACCACCCTTTGAAAAAAATCAAAGGGTGGTTTTTTTATTTATTCATTTTAATTCTTTCTCCAGATTCGCTTTCTTTACTTAGCTTTATTGTCCGATAAGAAGAATAGCCGCTCATTTCTTCAAACTCTCCGCAGACCTTCTTTTCCTCAGCTTTACTTGGTACTATTTCTTTAAACCTCCGATAAGAAGCTAACAACGTATCTCGGTCTATGCCTTTTTCATAAGCCATTTCAATGTGCTCAAAAAACTTTATGACATCAACAATTTCCTCTGTTGACCACTGATAATCTATTGGGTATTGATATTCCATAATTTCACCTACTTTATATTTAGAATACACGACAGTTCCTATTCTAGTTTGCCCACTTCCCTCTAATCTTTTCCGCATCAGAAATCATCTTATTGAAAAGCTCCTGCACAGTCGGAACGTCTTTGATTAATCCCATTACCTGACCAGCCCATGCATAACCCTCATCGAGTTTTGCCTCATGGATATACTTTTTATTAGCGTTTCCAGATATATAGTTCTTGAGTTCTTCATATCCACCTTGGGACTTTTCAATCTCAAGGATCTTATTAGTCCAAGAGTTTGAAATGGCTCTAGCTGGTGCCCCTAATGAACGCTTAATAACGACAGTATCGCTTTCTGAACCTTTCACAAGATTCATTTTATATTCATCACAAGCATGCACACACTCTTTTGTTGCAATGAATCGAGTACCCATTTCAATCCCCTCGGCACCAAGGCTTAACGCAGCCATTAATCCCCGGCCATCTCCTATTCCACCGGAAGCAATAACTGGGATGGTAACAGCATCTACCACTTGAGGAATTAATACCATCGTTCCAATATCATCACGTCCTAGATGGCCTCCCCCTTCTTGGCCAACCACCATCACGGCATCAGCTCCTAGCTCCTGTGCTTTTACGGCCTGTCTTTTGGCAGCCACAAGGACAAGTTTCTTTATATTTGTTCCTTTTAATTTTTCAAAAATAGGAGTTGGATTCCCACCAGTCATCGTAATAACAGGTACCTCTTCTTCGATTGCAATATCTAAGAAATGCTCAAAAGGTCTTCCATGCTGTCCAATTGCAAAATTCACCCCAAAAGGGTTATCCGTTAATTTCTTTACTTTTTGTATTTCTTCTCTAAGAGCTTCAGGGCTATCTAATGACATGGCAGTTATTTGCCCAAGGCCACCAGCATTTGAAACGGCTGCTGCTAAATCAGAGTATGCTAAGTGGGCTAGTCCCCCCTGAATAATTGGATATTTAATATTAAGCAATTCAGTTACTCTTGTGTTCCAGTTCAATATTTCTCCCTCCACAAAGTATCTTTTTATGTCTTATTTCTACTTTTATGTTTTAATTTCCTGTAATCTTCTAAAACTAATTAAAGAATCAACGAAACTTAGACATTTCTAACTATGCAAAGAAAATGAATAGTGCTATAATTCATTTGTTTTATCATATATGGACTCCCTCTATATCTGAAACGATCTAAGGGGACTCATATTTATTACAAAATATTAAAGAGGTGTGGGAAACAGTTGTCTCAATTTGATACACCGTTATTCAGCGGTTTACTTAAACATGCAAAAAATAATCCGGTTCAATTTCATATCCCAGGACATAAAAAAGGTACCGGGATGGATCCAGAGTTTCGTGACTTTATTGGTGAAAATGCATTATCCATTGATTTAATAAATATAGGACCTCTTGATGATCTTCATCAGCCCAAAGGTATGATCAAGCAGGCCCAAGATTTAGCTGCAAAAGCTTTCGGAGCTGACCATACTTTCTTCGCTGTACAAGGAACTAGCGGAGCGATTATGACCATGGTGATGACCGTATGTGGACCTGGAGATAAAATTATTGTTCCGAGAAATGTTCATAAATCTGTTATGTCAGCAATCGTATTCTCAGGTGCTACACCAATCTTTATCCATCCAGCTATTGATGAGAAGCTAGGAATATCACATGGGATTACGACTGACTCCGTATCAAAAGCGTTAGAACAGCACCCTGACGCTAAAGGAGTACTTGTGATAAACCCTACTTATTTCGGGATTTCAGCTGATTTAAAGAAGATTGTAGAAATTGCTCACTCTTATCATGTCCCTGTACTTGTTGATGAGGCGCACGGGGTTCATATTCATTTCCATGAGGATTTACCGATGTCTGCAATGCAAGCAGGTGCTGACATGGCAGCAACTAGCGTTCATAAGCTTGGTGGCTCCATGACTCAGAGCTCTGTTTTAAACGTGAGAGAAGGACTTGTTAATGTAAAGCGTGTACAATCTATATTAAGTATGTTAACAACTACCTCTACTTCTTATTTGCTTCTAGCATCTTTGGACGTTGCAAGAAAAAGATTAGCTACAGAAGGAAGAGATCTAATTCAAAAAACCATTGAGCTTGCTCAATCCATGAGAAAAAGAATAAATGAAATTGAACATTTATATTGTGTTGGGGAAGAAATCTTAGGTACAAAAGCTACATATGATTATGACCCGACTAAGTTAATTATCTCGGTTAAAGAGCTTGGCTTAACAGGTTATGACGTAGAAAAGTGGCTACGTGAAAAATACAATATTGAAGTTGAGCTTTCTGATTTGTATAACATCCTTTGTATCGTTACTCCTGGGGACACTGAAAAAGAAGCGGACATTTTAATAAATGCCCTTTCTGATTTATCAAACACTCCATTAAAGAGTACACAGATTGTGGATGCTGAAGTTCTATTACCTGATATCCCTGTCCTTGCATTATCTCCACGTGATGCATTTTATGCTGAAACTGAACTTGTTCCATTTGATGAATCAGAGGGCAGAATCATAGCAGAATTTATCATGGTCTATCCACCAGGTATTCCTATTTTCATACCTGGAGAAATCATCACTTCAGAAAACCTAACTTATATTAAGAAAAATATTGAAGTAGGACTTCCTGTACAAGGTCCTGAAGATTACGATTTAAAAATGCTTCGAGTTATCAAAGAACATAAAGCCATTATGTAGGTAAATGCAGCCTTTCCTGTTTTAGGAAAGGCTGTTATATTTCTCCCCTGCTACAATTTACAGTGATTTAGAAACAAAAAAAGAGCACACATTAGTATGCTCATATTCATCATTATTGAAATTTATTTTTCGTCCTTATTATCTTCGCAACAGTCACACTTTGCATAAAGCACGGTTACTTTTTCATCTTCAAAATGATCAATTGTTGAATTGCAAGCTTGGCATACAAGTGTACCCATCTTCATTCCCCTTTTCGTGTAAGTAATCTCGTAAACTTTGAAAGCGCTTTAAAATCTTTAATTAAATAATAATATAACATAATTATATTTTCAAGCCTAATTTGTATAACACATTTAAAAATCTTAACTGTATATTCGTATGTATGATTACATCAGCTTTTATAATAGTATGGCAGATTCTTCTAAAGTATTACGATGAAATAATCCTATAGAGAATTCCTCCTATTAAAAAATAAAACAGACCTGATCCGGCCTGTTTTACATGTATTTAATCATATTGTTCTTCAAATGGTACGGTCGGCAATGCGCCTGAAAAGAACTCAACTAGATCTGCTGCTTGTTGTCTTTCTTGGATTCTAAATACAGTTTGTATATGTTCGATGTCTTCGAGGTCTTTAGGGTCGAGGAGAGTTGAGCGGCCTGTTTGCATACAAATAACAAGAGGTTTTCCGAAAAACATATTTGTGTAGACAATTCCAAAGTCGTAACGAGTTGTTTCGGTTGTAAAACCAACAAAACGTACCTGAACTTTTTCATTCTCATCATAAAGCTTATCAAATAGCTCCATAAGTTTCCTCCTTTGATTTAATATTTAGAATATTATTATAATTCATATTTTACTATTTAGCAACCTTCATAATAATTCCGCTAGTAGTTGTCACTTTATTTTATTCAGTGCTAGAATATAGAAGGGTTTATTAAATGTAAAAGTATTATGTAAAAGAAATATGGGGGGATAGATGAATGGCAAGTAATGCTTATATCAAACTTGTACCATCATCAGCAAAAGATCACGTTACAACTGATGAGCTTAAGGAGTTATTTAATTATTACAAGGAAATTACTGCTAAAACAGGTGAACAAGTAAGTTGGGGATATAATGATGCCTCGTTTCCTTATGAAATAAAAGAGAAACCTGAGGGAAAGGGAACATGGTTCTATCTTTTTTCAAACAACGACCGTTATCAAGCGATACTGCTCGGTGTAGATAAAGAAGTGGTAAAAGATGAAGATGGTACAGAACGAGAACAAACATACATACAGGTAACCCTTCCTGAATTATCTACTTATGGAGACAAAGGGAAAGCAAATGAGTTCTGTAAATTCTTGGCGAAAAAGCTCCAAGGAGAACTTCACTTATTTAATGGAAGAGTTATGTATTATTATCCAAGAAAGTAGATTTTAAAGAAGGCGACCGTAGAGGCCGCCTCTTTATTTTGGTGTCTCAATTAACCCTGGATCCACTATTTCAAACCCCTTTGCCCTTAGACCTTTCACAATGTCTTCTAATGCAGCATTTGTCCATTCCCTGTCATGCATTAAAAGGTTAGCCCCCTTCATTAGCAACGGGGTATTAACCATTATATCTACTAGGGATTCTTTTGTTTGAAAATCCTTCTCCCAATCGTATCCATAAGTCCAATTCATGAGGACCATTTTTTCTTGCTCTACGACTTTTTTGCTATATTCAGTATTGGCTCCAAAAGGTGCTCTAAAAAACTTCGGTTTCTCTC
Source organism: Cytobacillus spartinae (assembly GCF_042865285.1). Classification (NCBI taxonomy): domain Bacteria; kingdom Bacillati; phylum Bacillota; class Bacilli; order Caryophanales; family Bacillaceae; genus Cytobacillus; species Cytobacillus spartinae. The sequence continues at coordinate 83,580 of NZ_JBIACK010000018.1, forward strand.
CGATAATTTCTTTAATTCTATTATTTAAGGATACAATTTGATCGTATTGCTCTTCTTCAGTTAAGTCCTTCAATGAATGATGACTATAAGTGTGGTTTCCAATCGGAAATCCTAGATCATATATTTCTTTTAAAATTTTGGCTTCTTCCTCAGTGTCAATAAAGTGCCCGTTCACAAAAAATATGGCCTTAACACCCAAATTATCAAGAGTTTTTGCCATTTCCAATGCATATTGCTGTGGTGCATCGTCAATCGTTAATAAAACGACTTGATCATTCGCAGTACCAGTTGGCTCTATCAACCAGTTTGATTGGTTTACTTTGTACTCTGCTTCCCTTTGTTCTACGTTAACTTCTTCAATCTCTTCCTTCGACCCACTTTCGGTAGAACCAGCTTGTACATCTTCTTTTGTTTCAATTGTAGGCTCAACTTTGTTGTCTGAACCCTCTTCTTTTATGGGCATGCTTACTTCTTCCTGGCTACACCCAATGAGTATCAAAGATAATAATAAGGCGATATAGAATATGTTTTTCATGGTGTATCCTCCCGTTTTCATGACTAGTACATAAATCTACTATGGTTGAGAGGGAAATTACATGCTCCTCTCACTGTGTTCTTTACATCATCACTTTTCCTGTATCTATCTATCTTTATTTTAACAACTATGTGAAGGCACTTAAATGATTAATCAGAATAATTTTTCCACTGCGATAAATACTCAATATATGGAATAAAAATCGGAGGGGTTTGATGAAGCGGCTAACACCTGTATTCACAGTTTCGGTCATTGTAACCGTTTTATTTATAGTTTGGGGACTACTGCCTAAATCTATATTACCTAATGGAAACTTAGATCATGTAACAACTATGGTCCAGAGCTTAATTTTAGAAAAGTTTGGATGGTTTTATTTGTTATCTGCTTCTACGTTTCTTGTGTTTTCTATTATCCTGATCTTCACTAAATATGGAAATATTCGCTTAGGTAAGGATAGCGATACACCAGAGTATAATTATTTAACCTGGTTCGCCATGTTATTTAGTGCTGGTATGGGAATCGGTTTAGTATTTTGGGGTGTATCTGAGCCAATGTACCACTATTATTCTCCCCCATTCTTAGAAGGTCAAACACCCGATGCAGCAAGAGCAGCGATGAGATACTCCTTTTTCCATTGGGGGTTACACCCATGGGCGATCTATACAGTCATTGCATTGGGTCTAGCTTATTTTCAATTTCGAAAAGGAGCACCTGGTGTAATTAGCTCCATTTTACGCCCTGTTTTTGGAGACAGAGTAGAGGGTGGTCTAGGTGTATTAATCAACTTTGTTGCCGTGTTTGCTACGGTGTTTGGGGTAGCAACTTCTTTAGGACTTGGAGCCATTCAAATAAGTGGAGGGCTTTCTTATTTATTTGAAGGAATCAACAACACCATCGGCACGCAATTAATTATTATTGCAATAGTAACCGTCCTATATATGCTTTCTGCTCAGACCGGTTTAAATAAAGGTATAAAATACTTAAGTAATTTGAATATCATTCTGGCTATTTCTTTATTATTATTTTTACTGTTTGTAGGTCCCACTAATTTCATAATGGATTTGTTTACGACTACCATTGGGGCCTACCTACAAAACCTTCCTTCAATGAGTTTTCGTTTAAGCCCTTTTGATCAAGAACTAACCTGGTTTCAAGATTGGACTATTTTCTACTGGGCTTGGTGGATCGCCTGGGCACCCTTTGTTGGTACTTTCATTGCTAGAATATCAAAAGGAAGAACGATTAGAGAATTTGTAATAGGAGTTTTAGCCGTTCCTACGATATTTGGTGCGCTATGGTTCTCCGTTTTTGGTGGAACAGGTATATACCTAGAGTTTTTTGAAGGCAATCCAGTCATGTCAACCATTGAAGAAAAAGGGATGGAAGTTGCTCTATTTACTGTATTTGGGTACTTCCCTTTATCCACAATCTTGTCGTTATTAGCTATTTTTCTAATTACAACGTTCTTTATTACTTCAGCTGATTCCGCTACCTTCGTTTTAGGGATGCAAACGACGAATGGGAGTCTGAATCCCTCTAATCAAGTTAAGTTTGTATGGGGAATCATACAATCCGCTTCAGCTGCCATATTGCTATGGACTGGGGGTCTTGAGGCGTTACAAAGGGCCTCTATCATTGCTGCCCTACCTTTTACAGTAATCATGTTACTGATCGTTGTTTCATTAGTAAAAGCTTTTAACAGTGAAACTATTCATTTCAAGGACAAATAAAAATTTACATTAAAAGACGGCAAATTTTAAGGTAAGTTAGTTAGTGATAGGAGCGGCTAAGCGCTTGACTTTTGGGGATTAGCGTTTCAAACAAAAATCCCACAGGAGCTCGCGACGAAAAGGCTCTGCGAACGCCGCTTAAATAACAAGCACCTGGAACAGAAATCAAAAAAGAGTCTTATTAGATATATAAAAGGGTATCGAGAATTCACTAGATGCCCTTTTGACAACAATATTGGGCAACCTCTATTGGTTGCCTTTTACTCTAAATGGACCCTTATCAATACTGTAGCACTCTAAGTTAACGGACATCATCTTTTTACAAAAATATTAATATGCAAAAAAAGTGATCGCAAAATGAAACGAGCTATAAAGAATTAAACTTGCCATTGTTATAAAGAAGGTTTTTCTTCGCGACTGCATGATGTAGTTTCCAATAAGTATGGCGATGTAAAAAAACACAAAAAACATCAAAATATTATATATTAGCTGATCATGCTTCGATAGCCACTCTATTAAAGTATATCCACTCCATATAATTAGCTGTATTAGTATCACTGTATAAGTCTTCATGTTTATCCCATTCCCTAATATAATCTCATTTGAAAATTACAGAGAATGTTAAATGTGTTTATTTCCCCTGTAATTTTTCATTTATGTAACATTTAGGTGACATTACCGGATAATGAACCTTTGTATGATAAAATATGGTCTAAATTGAGGAATTATTCTGATTTATATTTATAGTAAAGTGAGGCAATAGAAATGAGAAGGATCCCACTTATCTTAATCGTTTCTCTATTAGTGATAACCACTTCTTGCAAGAGCAAGGGTAGTGAACTTGGTGGTGAACTTAATATTGATGACAGTATAAAACAAGTGATATTCTTTTCAGATGAAACAGAGTATCAATATGAAGCCTCATATTATGATGCCATCATTGAACTCAAAAAAGAGTTTCCTGAAGAAATGAAGAATATGAAAATCCTCCCCCCTACTGAAGCTAAAAGATATTATAGTACGTTCAAGGTAAAAGAATGCCCAGCAATATTCGTCTTATACAATGAGCAAATTGTTGCACAGGTACATGGAGAAAGTTCTAAGGAACAAATTATACAACCAATTGCTAAAGCTTTATCGACAGGTTTATAATTTTTTCTTTTCTTACATCTTATGTAAATTCCTAAAAATCATTCAAAAAGTCCTTTTCCGATTTGGAAAAGGACTTTTAAGTATATTTATTTTACAACATGTATTGGGTTACCTAGCGCAACTTCAGCTGCTTCCATCGTAATCTCACCAAGTGTAGGGTGAGCGTGGATAGTCATAGCTAGGTCTTCTGCAGTCATACCTGCCTCAATTGCTAGACCAAGTTCTGCGATCATATCAGATGCACTTGGACCTGCAATTTGCGCCCCAATTACTAATCCATCCTCTTTACGTGTTACAAGTTTTAAGAATCCGTCAGCATTATCTAATGCTAACGCACGACCATTTGCTGCAAATGGGAATTTAGCCGCAACGATATCGATCCCTTCATCTTTAGCTTGCTTTTCAGTATAACCAACTGATGCAAGTTCAGGATCAGAGAATACAACAGCTGGAATTCCAAGATAATCAATTTCAGCGTTATGCCCGCCAATTACCTCAGCAGCAATCTTCCCTTCGTATGAAGCCTTATGAGCCAGTGGTGGCCCCTCAACAACATCGCCAATAGCAAAAATATTACTTACATTAGTGCGGCATTGCTTGTCAATTTTAATGATTCCGCGTTCACCTAGTTCTACACCCGCTTGCTCTAATCCAAGCTCATCTGTATTAGGGCGACGACCAACCATAACGAATACATAATCAGCATCAACTGTTTTTTCTTCGCCTTTTACCTCATACTTAATCGTTACTCCGTCTTCTCTTTCTTCTACACCTTTAGCAAGGGCCTTTGTAATAATTTCGGCACCTTTCTTTTTAAGGTTTCGGGCAACAATAGAAGACATTTGTTTTTCAAATCCATTTAAGATTTCGTCTGCACCCTCTAGAATTGTTACTTTAGTCCCGAAGTTAGCATAAGCACCGCCAAGTTCAGTTCCGATATATCCTCCACCAATAACAACGATGTGATTAGGAATTTCTTGAAGAGCAAGTGCTCCCGTAGAGTCTAATACACGCTTTGTATATTTGAATGTAGGTAATTCTATTGGACGTGAACCTGTTGCAATAATCGCATTTTTAAATTTATAAGTTTGAGCTGAATTTTCATCCATAACACGTACAGTTGTATTATCTACGAAATAAGCTTCACCACGAACGATATCAATTTTATTACCTTTTAAAAGTCCTTCAACTCCGCCAGTAAGTTTTTTTACAACTCCGGCTTTCCATTCTTGGACTTTAGTGAAATCAACTTTAACATTCTCAGCTGTAATCCCGATTGAGTCAGAATGCTTAGCTGTTTCATAACGGTGACCAGCAGCGATTAATGCTTTTGATGGAATGCAACCAACATTTAAACAAACGCCACCAAGATTGCCTTTTTCAACGATTGTTACTTTTTGACCAAGCTGTGCAGCACGAATAGCCGCTACATATCCACCTGGTCCAGCACCAACGACAAGAGTATCTGTTTCAATAGGAAAATCTCCAACTACCATTTATTACGCCTCCATTAACAATAGTTCTGGATCGTTCAACAAACGCTTAATATGGTTAAGTGCATGTTGAGCAGTTGCACCATCAATAATTCTATGGTCAAAGCTTAAAGATAATGCTAATACAGGAGCTGCTACAATTTCTCCATCTTTTACAATTGCTTTTTCAGCAATTCTTCCAATACCTAAAATAGCAACTTCAGGATGGTTAATTACCGGTGTAAACCATTGGCCTCCAGCTGAACCAATGTTCGTAATCGTACAAGACGCACCCTTCATTTCTTCACCTGAAAGTTTTCCATCACGAGCTTTTGTTGCAAGTTCGTTAATTTCATTAGAGATAGAGAAAATCGATTTGCGATCTGCGTCTTTCACAACAGGAACTAGCAGTCCTTTTTCAGTATCTGCAGCAATACCAATGTTGAAGTAGTGCTTGTGAATAATTTCGCTAGCAGCATCATCTATAGATGTATTAAGCGCTGGATATTCACGTAAAGCACTTGTTAATGCTTTTACCACATAAGGTAAGAATGTAAGCTTAATTCCTTTGTTTGCTGCAACCTCTTTGAACTTCTTACGATGTGCAACAAGTTTTGTTACATCAATCTCATCCATTAAAGTAACATGAGGTGCAGTATGCTTAGAGTTTACCATAGCTTTAGCAATTGCCTTACGGATGCCGCTCATTTTTTCGCGAGTTTCTGGATATTGACCCTGAGGTACAACTGGTTTAGAAACTTTAGTCTCTTCTTGTGCTTCAGTAGCATCAGCTTGTGGTGCTTCAACAGCTGTTTCAGCTGTAACTTTTGCTCCACCACTTAAGAATGAATCGATATCCCCTTTTAATACACGACCATTTTTACCTGAACCTGCAACTTGACGAATGTCTACACCTTTATCTCTTGCATACTTACGTACTGATGGCATAGCGATTACACGACGGTTCGGATCTACAGCCGTTTGAGTGTCAGCGATTCCATTATCTGTAGTGCTTTCAGCATTAGCTGTTTCTTTTACTTCTTTTGTAGGTGCTTCAGTTTTCTTTTCTTCTTGCTTAGGAGCTTCCTCTTCTTCATGGTCTCCTTTGAACTTTAAGTTCTCATAACCTGGAGCGTCAAACGTTACAAGCACTTGTCCTACAGTTGCAACAGTTCCTTCGTCTACTAGTATTTCCTCTACCGTACCTGCTACTGGAGAAGGAATTTCAACTACTGCTTTATCATTTTGGACTTCACATAAAACATCATCTTCTTGAATTTTGTCGCCTGGCTTTACAAACCATTTAACAATTTCACCTTCATGGATACCTTCACCGATATCAGGCAATCTAAATTGAAATGCCAATGGATTCAACCTCCTATTAATGCAATCCGTATTATGTTTTTAAGAACATATAGGGTAAATGGACCGATCCATTTCCCCCTTAATGCGCGTCATTTCATAAGGCTGTTTTTGCATAGATTGTTGCTATTCGTAATTATCTCGAACACGGATTCTATGCCGCTTCATGGCATCTTTTCTTCCCAGACCAATGAAAACAGCACCATCATCCATTTAAAAGCAGTTCTAAGTATTTCAATAACAACAAAGTTTACGAAAAGAGCCTTTCATCATGTCACCGATAACTCATTATTCAGCTATAGATTCCCCATAATGAAATATCTTAGTTAGATTTATTAGAAATTAAGTACTTTTTTCGCAGTTTCAATAACATCCTTGTAATTAGGAAGCCATACTGTTTCAGCTTGTGGGAAAGCAAATACTGTATCAGGTGCTGCTACACGTAGTACAGGAGCCTCTAAGTGTAAAATAGCACGATCATTGATTTCCGCTACAATGTTTGCAGCTACTCCAGCTTGCTTTTGTGCTTCTTGAACAACAATTGCACGACCTGTTTTTTCAACAGATCCGATAATAGCGTCCATATCAAGTGGAGCAACTGTACGTAAGTCGATAACCTCTACTGAATGACCTTCTTTTTCAAGCTCTTCAGCAGCCTTTAGTGATTCATGAACCATTGCACCATAAGTAATAATAGATAAGTCCGTACCTTCTCTCTTAACGTCAGCTTTACCTAAAGGAATTGAATACTCCTCCTCAGGTACTTCTTGGCGGAATGAACGGTATAATTTCATGTGTTCTAGGAAAATAACAGGATCGTTATCACGTATAGCAGAAATTAATAACCCTTTTGCATCATACGGAGTTGAAGGGATAACTACCTTAAGTCCAGGTTGTTGTGCCATTAGACCTTCTAAGCTATCTGCATGCATTTCCGGTGTATGAACACCTCCACCAAATGGTGAGCGGATTGTTACTGGTGCATTATATCTCCCACCAGAACGGTATCTCATACGAGCTAATTGACCAGAAATAGAATCCATTACTTCATATACAAATCCAAAGAACTGAATTTCAGGAACAGGACGGAAGCCTTGTAAAGTAAGACCAACCGCTAAACCACCAATACCAGATTCAGCAAGTGGAGTATCAAACACACGATCTTCGCCAAATTCTTTTTGAAGACCCTCTGTTGCACGGAAAACCCCACCGTTAACCCCTACGTCTTCACCGAAAATTAATACATTCGGATCATTTCGTAGTTCTGTACGTAACGCATCCGTGATTGCTTGAATCATTGTCATTTGCGCCATGGCTTACTTCGACTCCTTTTCTTTATAAATTGCATATTGTTCTTCAAGGTTTTGTGGCATTTCTTCATACATAATAGAAATTAAGTCAGTAACTTTTTGTTTCGGAGCATTATCTGCTTCTTTAATCGCTTCTTTAATATCTTCTTTCGCTTTTTCAATGACTTCATTTTCCATTTCTTCGTTCCAAATACCCTTCTTCTCTAGGAATTTACGGAAACGAACAAGTGGGTCTTTCTTTTCCCACTCATTATCTAAGTCAGCTGTACGATAACGAGTTGGGTCGTCACCAGCCATTGTGTGTGGGCCATAACGATATGTTAAAGTTTCAATTAACGTTGGACCTTCTCCATTAATTGCACGCTCACGCGCATCACGAACTACTGCATACACAGCTAGTGGATCCATTCCATCAACTTGAACTCCAGGAATACCAGCAGCTACCGCTTTTTGTGCAATTGTTTTTGCAGCAGATTGTTTTTCTACTGGAGTTGAAATCGCGAAACGGTTGTTTTGAACGATAAAGATAGCTGGCGCTTTATAAGCTCCTGCAAAGTTAATACCTTCGTAGAAGTCCCCTTGTGAAGCCCCACCATCACCTGTGTAAGTAATCGCAACCGTCTTTTGACCACGCTTCTTCATTCCTAACGCAACACCAGCTGCTTGGATGATTTGCGCACCGATAATAATTTGTGGCGCAATCACATTTACACCTTCAGGAATATTTCCACCTTGGAAATGTCCTCTAGACCATAGAAAAGCCTGAGCTAACGGGAATCCGTGCCAAATCATTTGAGGAACATCACGATATCCAGGTAAAATGAAGTCTTCTTTTTCAAGTGCGAATTGAGACGCAAGTTGAGAAGCCTCTTGACCAGCAGTAGGTGCATAGAAACCTAAACGTCCTTGTCTGTTAAGAGAAATTGAGCGTTGATCTAGTATACGTGTATAAACCATACGACGCATTAACTCTTGAAGTTGCTCATCGTTTAAGTCCGGCATTGCTGCCTCATTTACTACTTCTCCATCCTCGTTAAGAATTTGAACCGTTTGGAACTGATCTTCAACTTGTTCTAACTGTTTTTTAGCATTGAACTCTGCCTTCTTCGTATTAGAAGCCATTTGAGTCACCTATCCTTTCTAATAAAAGACGTTATTAAAAGTTAAATACACAAAAATTAGGATACCCAATTCTGAACCATATTAGAAACGATTCAATTAGCTAGTAAGCTGTGACCTAACCATTGAAATCATGTTTATCTACTGAAATACGAAATCTAGTCTATTTTCAAACATACTTTAAATAGTTTTCCACAGTTTTTTCTAGAAAAAACCTATTTGAATCTTTTTTGCTTCCTAATATTTATGTTATTTCTAAAATAGGATTGCTGAAGGAGCGTTTCCTTGTTTTGGAAACCAACTTTCATTCATGAATATCATATTCTGTATTAGTTTGAATTGCAACTAAAATGATACAACATCCTAACCTGTTTTTTAGTTTACAATATTAAAAACAACCCCGTCAATTAATTGGTGTTATGTTTTTTTATCATTTTCACATTAGTAATATAATTTCCCTTACATAAATCTGTACTACTATTTGTTTATAACTGTATTATAAAAAGTAGATCTTTTGAAAACTGTTATAATAAAGATACTCATTTAATAATTATATTAATAAAGTAAAACATTCCCATAAAACAAAAAAGTCGGCACAACTAAATGCCGACTTTTTTCTACTATCATTCAGACTTTTGTTTTATATCTAGCCCAGCTTCTTTGTAAAATTCGAGCTTAATATCATTATATTTCTCTGTTTTCTCATTAAATGTTTCATTTGCTTTCAGAACTTTTGCATAGATTTCATTAATTTTCGTAATCTGCTCTTCAAGCTCATCAATGGAAAGGTCTTCTTGTTTAAATAAATTATATAATTCTCTATCATATTGAATTCCAGTAGAGTAGTTTTCATATAATTCCTCGTGTGTCTCGTAACGTTCAAGCATGGTTTGATGAAGAGCATTAGCTTTTTCTCTCAGCTTTTCTTCTTCTAACTCTTCAATAAAAGGTACTATTGCTACGAACTGTTCTTTGGATGAGGTAATACTTTGTTTTTCTCTATCAATATGTTCTTTTCTCTGTTCAACAACTGCCAGTGCTTCATCAGAGAGCTTAACAATCTGATCGAACTCTTTCATTCCTAAAGAAATGATCTGATCATATAGCACTTTTTCTTTTCTCTCAAGTTCGACAAGAGGGTCTTGTTGCTCCTCAAAGTCCTTTTCTGTTGCTACCACTGTTTCTAGAAGTTCATAGATTTTATCTGTTGGAGTTTGTTTATTAAGACAACCGGTCATGACAAGCATAACAATCACAAACACCATAAAGAGACAAGTTTTACGAAAAATCGACATGTCGTACCCCCTTACTATAACAATTCTTACTATATCGATAGTTGTGTTGTTTGACAATACTGTTACTGCGAAAAAAGTGTCGAAAGGTAATGGCAGCTTGTCCTAATTACTGTATCTTATTCTTTAACTTAAATACTTATGACAAGATAATAAAAAAACATGTTTTTGTCTTTAAACGATTACAATCGATATTAACATTTCTTCCCTTCTCTGTTAGACTTATGTTTAATGTTATAACAAGGTTCTTTTCGTAAACTTTGTTGCTATGAAGTACTTTAAACTGCTTTTAAACGGATGATGGTGCTGTATTCTTTATTTTGGGGAAGAAAAGATGCCACGAAGCAAGAAGAAACTACCCTTTGAAATAGCCGGGAGTAGGGCTTTTTTATGTTTCTTTTCATTTAAGTACTGATGAAGAAGTAATTCAAAATAGCAACAATGAATGTGAAAACAACTTATAACAAACATATTAATATAAGTTCATACCATATATAAGGGATACTTGTAATATCGTTATTAGGAGTGATGAGTGTGTTAACGATGGATGATATTATTAGGGATGGTCACCCTTCTTTGCGTGAGGTAGCGAAAGAAGTACAACTTCCAGCATCTGATGAGGATATAGAAATTTTAGCTAGTATGCTTGAATACGTAAAGAACAGTCAAAACGCAGAAAAGGTAAAAAAATATGGCTTACGACCTGGAATAGGGTTAGCAGCTCCTCAAATAAATGTGTTAAAACGAATGATTGCTATTCATCTGAACGATGAAAAGGGTGAGACCCACAGTTATGCGCTTTTCAACCCGAAAGTAGCTAGTCATTCTGTCGAAAAAGCATACTTAACCTCTGGAGAGGGATGTTTATCTGTTGATGAATCCATTCCGGGCTTCGTTCCAAGATATGCAAGAGTAACGGTAAAGGGTTTTGATATAGAGGGTAAAGAGGTTAAACTTCGCTTAAAGGGTTTACTATCGATTGTATTTCAACATGAAATTGACCATCTAAATGGAATCATGTTTTATGATCATATTAATAAGAAAGATCCATTTTCTGTACCAGAGAATGCTATTGGTATTGAAAGGTAACCCTAATAAAACACTAGGACTACACGAATATATTTAGTGTAGTCTTTTTTATATTAATTCCGTCACATTTAGGACTTTTTACACCTTAATTATTCTTACAAATTCCATCTTTAACCATGAGAAATTAATCTATTTTGTCATATAATAGAATTAAGAGATACAATATTTTGAACGATAATTCTTTACATTGGACAAGGATGGTTTAATATTAGAAATAAGGTAAGGAGTTGATCCACAATGTTAAAAAAGCTTAGAAGAAAGCTTGCAAAACAGTGGAAAGACATGCTACGTAAAAAGTCCATTGCTTAATGTACGAGCCCTTCCAACTTGCGGAGGGCTCATTCCTTATTGTAAAATTGATATTTGACCGACTTTACATATATTCATTATTAGTTTTTCTAGCAAATTTTACATGGTATTAACTATACCTGAATGTTACATTGAACTAGTCTACCTTTTTTGTAAAAGCATGCAGAAATCTTGGTTGCATGGTTATGCAATGTTTTACTTCCATGAGTGGGCACAAAGTTTAGAATCAGCCCCTAATAATCAAGTACTTAAAATTAGCCATAAAGAAAAAACATGAAAAACATGTTAATTTTTTATATAATAGAAAAAGTTACTAACGGACGAAGGAGAGAATTTTTATGATTTTTAAAGTTTATTTTCAAGAACTAATTAAAGAAGTACCAGTACGTGAAAACACAAAAACAGTATATGTTGAGGGAGACTCTGAAAGAGAAGTTCGTACAAAGCTAGCAGACCGCCCATATAACATTGAATTTGTAACCGCTGTTACAGGTGATTTCTTAGAGTACGAACAACAAAACCCAGATTTTAAAGTATTGGAGATCGAATAATTTATGAAATTTGTAAAAAATGACCAAACAGCCGTTTTTGCCCTTGGCGGGTTAGGCGAAATTGGTAAAAATACTTACGCAGTTCAATTCCAAGATGAGATCATCCTTATTGATGCGGGCATTAAATTTCCTGAGGATGAGTTACTTGGTATTGACTATGTTATTCCTGATTACAGTTATTTAGTTAAAAATGAAGAAAAAATAAAAGGATTATTCGTAACTCATGGTCACGAAGACCACATTGGCGGTATTCCTTATTTATTAAGAGAAATTAACATTCCTATTTACGGTGGAAAACTTGCACTAGGACTTATTCGAAATAAGCTTGAAGAGCATGGTCTACTTAGACAATCTAAATTAATTGAAATTAAAGAAGATGATATCATCAAGTTCAGAAAAACATCGGTTACTTTTTTCCGAACTACACACAGTATTCCTGACTCCTATGGGATTGTTGTAAAAACTCCTCCGGGTCAGATCGTTCATACGGGTGATTTCAAATTCGACTTTACGCCAGTTGGAGAACCTGCCAACTTAACAAAGATGGCTGAAATCGGAAAAGAAGGTGTTCTTTGTTTACTATCGGATAGTACGAATAGTGAAATCCCTGATTTTACTATGTCAGAACGCCGTGTCGGTGATAGTATTCAAGATATCTTTAGAAAAATTGAAGGCAGATTAATTTTTGCTACATTTGCTTCGAATATTCACCGTCTACAACAAGTTGTAGAAGCAGCAGTTATGAATGGTAGAAAAGTTGCCGTTTTCGGAAGAAGTATGGAAGCAGCTATAAATATAGGGTTAGAATTAGGATATATTAAGGCACCGAAAGAAACGTTTATTGAACCACAGCAAATTAATCGTTTACCAGCAAATCAAGTAACGATTTTATGTACAGGAAGCCAAGGGGAACCGATGGCTGCACTGTCTAGAATTGCAAATGGTACGCATCGCCAAATTCAAATTATTCCTGGAGATACCGTTGTATTTTCTTCATCCCCTATCCCCGGAAACACAATTAGTGTGAGTAGAACGATTAACATGCTTTTCCGCGCAGGTGCTGAGGTAATACACGGATCTTTAAGTGATATTCATACTTCTGGTCACGGTGGACAACAAGAGCAGAAATTAATGCTCCGCCTCATGAAGCCAAAGTTCTTCATGCCAATTCACGGTGAATATCGTATGCAAAAGATGCATATAAAACTAGCTACGGACTGTGATGTGTTAGAAGAAAACTGCTTTATCATGGACAATGGAGAAGTTCTTGCTTTAAGTGAAGATACAGCACAAATTGCTGGTAAAGTACCATCAGGAAACGTATATATTGATGGTAGTGGTGTTGGAGATATCGGAAATATCGTATTAAGAGATCGTCGTATCCTTTCTGAGGAAGGACTCGTTGTTGTAGTCGTAAGCATTAACATGAAGGACTTCAAGATAGCTGCAGGTCCAGACATTATTTCTCGTGGATTTGTTTACATGCGTGAATCTGGGGATTTAATTAATGATGCTCAATCTCTTATTGCAAAACACCTAAATAAAGTCATGGAAAGAAAAACAACTCAGTGGTCTGAAATTAAGAACGAAATCACGGACACACTATCACCTTTCCTTTATGAAAAAACAAAACGCAGACCAATGATCCTTCCGATTATTATGGAAGTATAACAAAGGCATAAAAAAACCCTCGCAAATAATTGCGAGGGTTTTCATTTTGAATATTTTATATCATAACCTTTTTCTCAAATCTTGATATATCAGAATCTGCCCCAATAACAATCAAAATATCGTCTTCAAAGATCTTTTCGTTAGCTTGTGGGGATACAATGATATCGTTTCCTCTTTTTATGGCTACAATATTGATTCCGTACTTTGCACGGATATCAAGTCCGATAATCGTATTTCCTCCTAGTTTATCACTAGCAACAATTTCTACAATACTGTGCTCATCAGAGAGTTCCAAATAATCCAACACATTATTTGAGACGATATTATGTGCAATCCTTTTGCCCATATCTCTTTCAGGGTGGACGACTTGATCTGCACCAATTTTTCTTAATACTTTCTCATGATAGTCATTTTGAGCTTTAACCGTTATATTATTTACGCCTAGCTCTTTTAAAATAAGTGTCGTTAAGATACTGGCTTGAATATCATCACCAATCGCAACAATAACATGGTCAAAGTTTCTGATTCCTAGACTTTTTAACATGGATTCATCTGTAGAATCTCCGACAACAGCATGAGAAGCGATCATCGAGAACTCATTTACTTTATCCTCATTGTTGTCAATTGCCATAACTTCCATGCCTTGCTCTGCTAATGCTCTACAAATACTTCCCCCAAAACGTCCAAGGCCAATTACTGCAAATTCCTTTTTCATAAAGTCTCCTCCGAAGTGCGAGTTTACATATGTCCCCATTTTAGCACAGTTATTAAAAAATTTCTGTGAAATGGTGTTATTCTCTAGGTTTTTTCAATTGATTAGTCTTTTTAACAACTACTACCACAGCTGTAACGATGATAGATAATAGCAATAAAATTGGAATGTTTCCTAGAATCACTACAACTAAACTAGAAAATACATTAAGCAATAAATTGGTACTTGATGCAAATTGCTTCTTCGTCCGTTCCCAAGTATTTAAATCATGATTTTGTAGGCTTGGAACCACGATTTTGTCCTCGCTTAAGTGAATGGTAACCGTCGAAAGTGCTGTTTGGTTTTTAATGTATTTCATCTTACCTGTAATCTGCTCAATCTCTTGTTGAACAACAGCGAGGTCATTTGAAATTCTTAGAAGATCTTCCGTCTTCGTTGCATTTTTCATAAAATCCAATAATCTCTCTTCTACAACCCTTTTAGACTTAAGTCTGGATTCTAAATCAACATATTCCTCCGTTACATCTTCCCCACTAACAGAACGATCAAATACCTTTACAGCTAGTCCTTCAGCTTCATTTAAGAACGTCTGAAAATGCTCTTCAGGTATCCTGAGAGTGATTGTCCCACTTAACCTTTCATCGCCTTCTCTGTATGTACTTGATTCCACAATATATCCACCGAAGAAACTGGCTTTTTCTTCGATTTGCCTTTGTGCTTTCTCAAAATCTTCAACTTGAAGGTTCAAATGAGCATTGTAAATGACCATTCGATTGCTTGTAACGACTGTTTTGGTTTTGTCTGCGTCAACTGATTCGCCTTCAGAAAATGCTAGTCCAGCCTCTTCATTAGATGAATTGGAAACACTTGTGTCCATATCTGCTGAAGTTGATTCTTGTTCACTAGTTTTACTGTCCCCACTACTGCATGCTGATAGAAGGAAAATCAATAAGA
The DNA here is from genome assembly GCF_042865285.1 of Cytobacillus spartinae. Classification (NCBI taxonomy): domain Bacteria; kingdom Bacillati; phylum Bacillota; class Bacilli; order Caryophanales; family Bacillaceae; genus Cytobacillus; species Cytobacillus spartinae. The sequence goes on from NZ_JBIACK010000018.1 coordinate 98,838, forward strand.
GTGCAAATAATAAAGCCACATTTCTTAACGTTAATTTCATAACCCGCACCACCCCTTTATAGATATCGACGATTGAATCGTTCAAAAGTTACAATAGTGAGCTTATATTGATTCTAAATTCTATGAGCCAAGTCTCTCGTCAATAACCATTTTAAAAAAAGCAGAACCATAACTGGTTCTGCTTATACAGCATTTAACATATTGAACTGAGCCTTCACAAGACGATAGTATTCTCCCTTGTGATTCATGAGCTGCTGATGGTTTCCTTGCTCAATGATTTCACCATGATCAAGAACGAAGATATTATCAGATTCCCTTATGGTTGATAGCCTATGAGCAATAATAATCGCTGTTCTTCCTTCTAAAAGTGTTTTTAAAGCTTCTTGTATCTTCACTTCTGTTTCAGTGTCGATACTCGCTGTAGCTTCGTCTAGAATGAGAATTCGAGGATCCGCTAATAGTGCTCTAGCAAAAGAAAGCAATTGTCTTTCACCAACGGAAAGAATATTCCCTCTTTCCTCTACTTCTGTCTCGTAGCCGTTAGGTAATTTCTCAATAAAACTATTCGCACCTACAGCCTCTGCAGCTTTTTTAACTTGTTCATCGGTTGCATTTGGGTTTCCGAATCGGATATTCTCTATGATGGTTCCAGAGAAGATGAACGTATCCTGAAGTACAACACTAATTTGGTGTCTAAGACTCCTTAGTGAAACATCTCTTAGGTTATGTCCGTCAATTTTTACCGTCCCATCTGTTGGGTCATAGAATCTACTTATAAGGTTAGCGATAGTAGTTTTACCTGATCCTGTATGACCTACTAATGCAACAGTTTGACCGGCCTTCATTTCGAGACTAATACCTTTAAGAGCGGTCCTCTTTGCATCATATGAAAATACGACATTCTCAAATTCGATGTGCCCTTTAATATCCTTCAAATCAATCGCTTTTTCACTTTCTGCAACAATAGGCTTTTCATCTAGGAATTCAAAAATCCTCTCAGAAGATGCCATCCCCATTAAAAGCTGGTTATATACTTGCCCAAGTCTTGAGATTGGCTCCCAAAACATCCCTAAGTAGAAGGCAAAGGAAACAAATACCCCAATGGAAATTGACTGACCTTGAATTAAAGAAGCACCAAACCAAATTAGTACAGCAGTTCCTAGAGCATTTGTAAGCTCAACGAGAGGTCTAAACATCGCATTTTTTTGTGATGCAACTCTCCAGCTCTCATAGTTTTCATTGTTTACACCATCAAAAAAAGCCATGTTTTCTTTTTCCTGTGTAAACGATTGTGTCACTCGGATTCCTTGGATACTCTCATTTAAATGGGAGTTTAATTTAGACTGTTTAATACGTACAGTTTGCCATGAACGTCTAATATTTCTACGTAAACTTGTAGATATAAAGAACATGATCGGTAAAATCACCATGATTGCTAATGTTAATTCAGGGCTTAACGAGAACAGAATAAAGAAAATACCGATTAACAAAATCATATCCATTAATAGATTAATAACACCGTTCGTGAACAGTTCCTGTAAAGAGTTTATATCATTCATAATCCTTACAAGAATCGAGCCTGCTGACCGTTGATCAAAAAATCGGTGAGACAATCCTTGTACGTGAGTAAAAAGGTGTTTTCTTAAGTCATAAATGACACTTTGCCCTAATTGATTCATCCATTTTATTCGGAAAAAGTTCGCTACATATGAAGCAGCATAGAGACCGAATATTAATAACACTAGATATGTTAACATCCCAGTATTTCCATCAATAAGAGCTTTATCAAGGGTGTAAACACCAATTAATATTGGAATAATTAATCTTACTGCAGTATTTATGATTACCATTAATATCGCAAGCGGAAGCAAGTTTTTACGATAAGGCTTCATATAACTAAACAATCTGAGCATCTGCTTCCAGTTAAAAGGCTTTTCAATCACTTGATCCGTCGAATATTGGAATCTTTTTAAAGCATTTTCATGTATCTCTGCTTTACGATTTTTCAATATGGCACCTCCTTATCCTGTTTGAGACTGAAGTACTGTTTTCTGATCTTTATACTGAATATCAAATACACGCTGGTAAGGTCCATTGTTTTTTAATAAGTCATCATGAATTCCTCTTTCAACAATGCGGCCATCCTCTAGTACTAGAATTTCATCAGCGTGCTTTAAAGAAGATATCCGGTGCGCAATAATGAATGTTGTACGGTCCTTCATAACCTCATTTAAAGCCTTCTGAATATTGAATTCAGTCTCCATATCGACCGCACTTGTAGCATCATCAAGAATTAATATACTTGGGTTTACACAAATTGCTCTAGCGATGGCGATCCTTTGTTTCTGTCCACCAGACAGTCCCATTCCTCTTTCCCCTAACATCGTGTCATACCCGTCAGGTAGCTCCATAATAAAGTCATGGGCTTGAGCTCTTTTTGCAGCATCAATGATCTCATCCATCGTTGCTTCAGGACGACCATACGAAATGTTTGCCTTAATGGATGATGAAAATAAAAACGACTCCTGAAGAACAAAACCAATATTGCTTCTTAATGAGCGCAGAGCATATTGATTTACATTAATTCCATCAATGAGGACTTCTCCTTCGGTTGGTTCATAAAAACGTGTCATTAACTGTGTAATACTCGTTTTACCTGAACCGGTTGAACCAATTAATCCTATTACTTTTCCTGGTTCAGCTTTAAAAGAGATGTTGTAAAGTGCCTCTTGGTCTTCTTTTCCATAACGTAGAGTGACATCTTTAAATTCAACTCCACCCTCTAACTTTTCAGTTAAGATTGCGCCATCCTTCTCCTCAATCTCATTCTGTTCTTCCAATATTTCTAGTAATCTTTCACCGGAAGCTTTAGATTGAGAGAATAAGTTAATCACAAAACCTAAGTTCATGATTGGCCACATGATGTACCAGACTAAGCTATAGAAAGCCACTAGCTCCCCTGGTTTAAGTTGATTATTAAATACTAAGTATCCACCGTATGCTAATAGCAAGACAACACTCATATTTCCTAAGAACTCCATAAGTGGGAAATACTTTGCCCAAATGTTTGATGTAAATAAGTATTTGTCTTTATAGTCACCATTGGAGTTATTAAACTTACCAATCTCAAAATCTTCTCTTGATAGTGACTTAACGGTATTAATTCCGCTAATATTTTCTTGTACATTTGTGTTAAGTTTTCCAAAAGACTTACGGATGCCTCTAAAAGCTGGATGTACAGCCTTATCAAATCGAAAAACGACTACTGCTAAAAACGGAAGAGTTGCTAAAGTAACGAGCGTTAATGGAATAGAGTAATAAAACATTACTGAGAACGTAATCCCGACTAATAATATAAAACGGATTAGTTCCGCAAATCCAAAGGACAGGAAGAATCGAAATCCTTCAACATCAGCTGTTAACCTAGACATTAAATCCCCTGTTTTAGCATTATCATAATAACGAAAAGGCAAAAACTGTAGTTTTTCATATAGAGAGTTTCTTAGCTTGTAGACTGACTTAATCCCGAATAAATCGCCTGTATATTGATGAATATAAGTTCCAATTCCTTTTACGACCATAATTCCTACAAAGCCAAGAGCTAAATATGGTATCCACCCGTATTTTCCACCTAACACCACCTCATCAATGGTTAACTGAAGGATAATGGGGTATACCACAGTAATCCCAGTAACCAACAACAGAAAACCAATTGACCAGAAAAAGTAACTTTTAAAAGGCCAATAAAACTCCTTTAACTTTTTAAATGTTTCCAAGAAATTTCCTCCCCTCTTGTTGTCAGAAATATAAAAAGATTAAAAAACTTAAGCATAAATATAAATATAACGGGTTTCGAAATATTTTTCCACCTTTTTGTTCGAATTTTCCACTTTTTTGCACAAAAAAGTATGATTAGTTATAAGAATTATTAATTTTTTGTTTTATTACAAATAGAGGGCACGATAGGATGGGATGTAAGATTCGAAATCTGTTCGTTTTGGGACTTGAGTGGTAGATAATAGAATGTTTGAATTTGAAGTGATCGGTCGAGTACAGAATAGGGCAGCAGAATGTTTGGTGTTTGTGACCGAAGCTGAGCCTTGTGTTCGGACTCGAACAGCTGAAAACACAATCCTAGTGCCTGAAGTTAACACTGATTGAATTAAACCGAACGAAAAAAGATCAGGTAATCCTGACCTTTGACAATCATTCAGCTTTATCCACTTCATCTAGGACCCGATTTACACGTTTCTCAAGCATCTTCATTCCGCTTCCACCAGCTTGAAAATGACGAAGCTTTCCTAACCTGTCAAATACATAGTAGGCTGGAACATATTGATTTTCAAAAGCCTCAGTTAATTTGCGCTCGCCATCCACAAAAATGGGCTGTGTGATTCCATGGTCATCGGCTGTTCTTTTAATCAATTCTAGGTTTAGGTCTTCTTCTGTACGTGGCATATGAACAGCCACTACATGAAGCTTCTCTTTATACTCATCACGGAATTGGTTCACTTGCGGCATTGCCTCTTTACACAAATAACAACTTACTGACCAAAAATGGATTAGTGTTGGTTGTTCCCCTAGTAGTTGATTTTTTGTAACCTTTCCATTTAGCCACTCCGTAGCACCGTTCAATTCCGGCATTGATTCTCTTAATTTCATATATAATAGTCCTCCTCTGTTTTTAATACTATTCCACAGTGATTATGTATGTAACATGACTATTTAGAAAAGACCTAACAATGTTAGGTCTTTGACTTTTTATGCGAATTAAACGGTTAACGTTTTTTGGCCAGGCTTCCAGTTTACTGGGCAAAGTCCACCCGTTTGAAGGGCTTGCAGTACGCGTAGAGTCTCATCAACGTCACGTCCAATGTTATTATGGTTAACAACTGAATACATCATTTCTCCTTCTGGGGAGATGATAAACAATCCACGAAGAGCAATCCCTTCTTCTTCTATAAGTACACCATATTCACGTGAAACCACATGGTTCGTGTCAGCTGCTAAAGGATGTCTTATATCTCCTAAGCCGTTATCTTTACGATCAGTTTTAATCCATGCCAAATGAGTATGGATGGTATCCGTTGATACACCAATTACTTCGGTATCTAAATCTTCGAATTCATCATAGCGGTTAGAAAGAGCGATGATTTCAGTTGGGCATACGAAAGTAAAGTCCATCGGATAAAAATAAAGCACTGTCCATTTTCCGTTCTTCATGTTCTCTTCTAGGCTTACTTTACCAAACTCTTTGTTTGCTAATACTGCATCCATTTCAAATCTTGGTGCTTGTTTTCCTACCATCCGTTCTGCCATGTTCAAAACCCTCCGATAGCCTTTTAAATTGAGAATAATTACAACAAATTATCAGTAGTTTCATTATAAAAATAAAAATCACACCGTTATTACAGCGTTTTAATCAATCAAAAATTATAATAATTATAATTTTATAATTAATACAATCAAAATAGTGAAAACTACTACACTAGAAAAATAATCATGTAACCCATAAATTACGCTTATATTTCAAGTTTAACATTTAATTTTTCGGGAATAAAAGAATAGCACTGATATTGACAGAAAAAACGTTAAACGCGTTCAAAAAATATACATAACTTCTATTCTCTGAGGGATTAGACATGAAAAAATTAAAAAATTGTTGTTCCGCATTTTTCAATCCCAATCAAACATATTATTTATCAAGCGACAAAATCTTTGTTATACTGACAAACTATAAACTAAAAGTAGAAGGGAAGATTCTAAAAATTGGATTTGTTAATAGGATTAAGTCAACTGGGAATTAACTTAGAAGATTTTGATTTCGAGGCTTTTTTAATAAAGGCTGGGTTAGTACTTTTAAAAGTCATTCTTATTTTTATTGCATTCTTTATCGTTAAAATAATGGGAAACAAGCTTATACATAAGAGCTTTCAAAAAGTCCAGAAAAAGGAGCAAGTGTCCATTGGACGGGCTAAAACCCTTGAGAGCTTAACCAAGAATATATATTCCTATGTATTAATGTTTGTGTTTTTTGTTACTATTTTTCAAATTTTTGGTATCGATGCAACAGCTATTTTAGCAGGAGCGGGGGTAGTTGGCCTAGCTATCGGTTTTGGGGCACAAGGTTTAGTAAGCGATGTTGTAACAGGCTTCTTTCTGTTATTAGAAAAGCAAATGGATGTTGGTGACTATGTAACAACAGCTAGTTTTTCTGGTGTCGTTGAACAAGTAGGACTAAAGACTACACATATTAGAGGTTTCGACGGAACGCTTCACTATGTACCAAATAGAGAGATTACAAGCTTAAGTAATCACTCTCGAGGAAACATGCGAGCTTTAGTAGATATCGGGATTTCATACGATGATGATATCGATCGTGCTATTGAAGTATTACAAGCTACTTGCGATAAAATTTCCGCTGATGAACCATCTATTGTTGAAGGTCCAAACGTATTGGGAGTACAGACTCTAGGTTCTTCCGATGTTGTCCTTAGAATCATTGCTAAAACAGAAAATATGGAACAATGGGCAGTTGAAAGAAAGCTTCGTAAAGCATTAAAAGAAGCTTTAGATGCAAATGGAATTGAGATTCCTTTCCCTCATCAGGTTTATATCGAGAAAAAGGCAGAATAGCGGTGCATGTAAAAACCGGAACTTCCAATAGTTCCGGTTTTCTTCTTAATTACCTTTATAAGATATATACTTAGAAATAAAGTTAATAGCTGTAACTATAGCATCCTCATTAGGGTTCAATTTTGCATGGTGTAACCCATATTCTGATTGTACTCCAAGCCAAAACATAAATCCTGGAATTTCTTCAAGCATATATCCGAAGTCCTCTCCTGTCATGGCTTCCTTACACTTAATGACATGGATATTTGTCTCTTTGCGGACAAACTCCATAAACTCCCTTGTTAACTGTTCTTCATTATATACTTGGTGATACATACTTCCATAATCAATTTTAACCTCACACTCATATCCAACACCAACACCATGAACAATGGCTTCAATTCGCTTCTTTACTTTTTTCATAGATTCCACTGAAAGAGTACGAATGGTGCCTTCTAATCGCGCGTTTTCAGCGATGATATTTTGAACCGTTCCCCCTGTTATCTTCCCAATCGTAATAACAGCACTGTCCAAAGGATCAACATTTCTAGCAATGATGGTTTGGAGCTGACTAACAAGAGAACAAGCAGCAACCACCATATCATTTGTATGGTGCGGGTACGCGGCATGTCCTCCTTTCCCTTTCAAATCAATGAAAAGTTCAGAGGTATTTGCAAAAAGTAACCCCTCTTTAACTGCAATCTCTCCAACGGCATATTCAGGTGCTATATGGAGTGCTAAAATCATGTCCGGTTTCCATTCCGTCATGATGTCCGTATTTAACATCGGCTCAGCACCACCAGGTCCTTCTTCAGCAGGCTGAAAGATAAAAAGAAGGTTGTCGTTTATACGATTATGAACAAAGTGAGTAATCAGTCCGAGGGCAATACTCATGTGCATATCATGACCACAGGCATGCATCTCGTTTTCATGGTTTGACTTAAAAGGTAGACCTGTTTCCTCTACAATAGGAAGACCATCTATATCCGCTCTATATCCAATTGTCTTAGAGGGTGATAACCCTTTAATTCTTACAAAAATTCCGGTCTTCCATGTCTTTATTTCTATATACTCTTGTGGTAAAGAGTTTAAGTAGTTTAACAAATAAGACTGTGTCTTAAATTCTTTAAAACCTAATTCAGGAATTAGGTGGAGGTCTCTACGAATTTGAATAAATGGATTAATTTTGCTCATAAAAGATTCCCCTTTAAAAACATAAGGTTTCAAGTTCACAAAAACTCTACTAAAAAGCGTGGACTATTCATCCACGCTCCCAGAAATTATTATAGTTGACGTAATGCTTGGATTACTTCAGTTTTCGATAATGTCTTTTCATCTGCTTGCTTAATAACACGAGCAGGGATCCCGGCAGCAACTGCGTTAGGCGGTACATCTTCAATTACTACTGCTCCAGCAGCAATTCTAGCACCTTTTCCAACTCTTACTCCCTCTAGTACAACAGCATTAGCACCAATTACAACATCATCTTCAATGATAACTGGATTTGCTGATGGTGGCTCAATTACTCCAGCAAGAACCGAACCAGCACCAATGTGACAGTTCTTCCCTACTGTTGCACGTCCTCCAAGGACAACGTTCATATCAATCATCGTGCCTTCGCCTACAACTGCTCCAATATTAATAGAAGCACCCATCATAATAACAGCGTTATCACCGATTTCCACTTGATCACGGATAATAGCTCCTGGCTCAATACGGGCTTTAATGTTTTTCATATCTAATAGAGGAATCGCAGAATTTCTACGGTCATTTTCAACCACATAGTCCTCAATTTTATCTTTATTAGCTTCTAGAGCAGCACTAATTTCAGCCCATTCACCGAATACTGTACCCGCTCCACCAGTGATAAATGTTTTTGAACTTGCGCCAAAATCGATTCCTTCTAAATCACCTTTAACATAAACCTTTACAGGTGTAGATTTTGTGCTGTTTTGAATAAAAGCAATGATTTCGTTTGCATCCATCATTTTCATTAGAAAACCTCCAGTATGTACAATCTAATATAACTTATATTAAAGCGAACAATGAATGGTCGTATTTTTATACAACTATTCTTTTATAATTGTTCTATTATTACGAAATTGATTCTAACAAACAAAAGGTCTTTATTCAAGTGAAGAAAACTATGATTCAACAATAAATAAGGCCACACAACAAGGGCAACTGTCCACCCTTAGATATTTCTGTGGATTAATCGCCAACTAACAAATCACTATTCACTTTCATCATTTATATGCTCCTTAATTAACTCTACAAAGGCTTGGACCTGTTTCAGCTGAAAGGCTGATTCATAGCCAAGAAGCCATGTGTCCCTTTTAACAGGCTCGTGGTTCTCGTTCATTAACGGGATTTTAAAAATGTCCTGTTTCACCTCATTTAGAGTTATAGCAGGAAGGATCGCGTAACCAATCCCGTTAAAAGCCATCTGTTTACAAGTTTCAATTTGATCAACCACAACTGTTCTTTTAGGTGCTGTCTGAAATTGCCGATGCCACCAATCTTGTATTTCTTGATAATAGTTTGAGTCACTTTTAAATTGGATAAATGGTCGATCCGTTTCAAGGACTTGTTCTGGTTTCGTAATTTCTTTATCCACGAGATACAAGCTATCTTGAAAAAGGTGGATTTTCACCCCTTTCCAATCGGGCGTTCCCCTTATGATTCCGATATGTACTTGATCTTCGTATAAAGATTTAAGGATTTCACTGCTCCATCCAGTAACGAGTGAAATTTTGGCATGAGGATAACGGTTAATAAACTTTTTTAACACTTGCGGAAGCCAGTTCTGTCCAACGATTGAGGCAACTGCAATCTTTAGCGTACCATGGACCTCAGAGTTAAGTGCATTTATTGATTCTTTTACTTTTTCTTCCTTATCTAACACTTCATTCACAAACCTTATAACAAGCTCACCAGCAGGAGTTAGAGATAATCCTTTTTGTGAGCGGATGAAAAGCCTAGTTCCCCATTCTTTTTCAATATTTTGTAACCTTTGTGATAAAGCTGGTTGTGAAACAAATAGCCGCTCAGCAGCTTTTCGCATATTCATTTCAGAAGCTAAAACAGATAGTAGGTGAAACTCGGATAACGTTGACATACCTCACCACTTTTTCATAAGTTTTACTTATATTATATCCCAAAAAATCACCGTATTCATTATCAACTCAATATCGAGTAGGAGGAGGTGACGAACCTCCGACCTCTCACACCACCGTACGTACGGACCCGTATACGGCGGTTCAATCTTATACTAAGCATGTACTTTATTGTAATGTTGAACACAAGAGATTAGTCCG
>NZ_JBIACK010000019.1:0-77531 GCF_042865285.1 Cytobacillus spartinae
CGGACTAATCTCTTGTGTTCAACATTACAATAAAGTACATGCTTAGTATAAGATTGAACCGCCGTATACGGGTCCGTACGTACGGTGGTGTGAGAGGTCGGAGGTTCGTCACCTCCTCCTACTCGATGTTGTCGTATTTAAGAGTCTTACTTTTTATAAAGTTGTTCAGCTTCTTTTGCAGCATGAGGTAAATAAAACTGATAAGACTTAATTCCACCCCATACGCTTATTCCACCTATAAGAATAAATACGGCTGATACGATATAGGTTACGGTGGAAGGATTTAAGAATAGCTGGTTTAATCCAAAAATACCAACAAATAACCCTAACGCAATACTTGCCTTAGAAGAAATCCATTTCTTTTCGGCAGGAAGTTTAGATCGATAGGCTTTCACTCTATAGAATACATAAAAAACTAAGGATACAATAATGAACATAACAAAAATAGGCATCTGTTTATTCCTCCAAGTTTCGACAATCTCATTATATTGTAACGAGAATGACAAATAAATTCCACTCCCAGTATAACGGTAATTAAATATACCTTTTCCTGAGATTTTTCTTATAATTAAAAATTGGTAGTATGCTTTCTTTTTCTTTTTCCTTTTTTATGATAAAAAGGAATTAAGTAAATTTTGGAGAATACGTAGAAAACACTATACATATATTCTTGAGGTTATTACTGTACAGAATGATATGACAAATGCCAAGGAGTAGATTATGAAAGAAAAAATATTAGAAACAATAAAACAGTATGAAACAATTATTATCCATCGACATGTACGACCTGATCCAGATGCTTACGGTTCACAGGGCGGATTAGCCGAAATCTTAAAAGCTTCATTTCCGGAAAAGAACATATTTACAGTAGGATTAGAGGAATCTTCCCTTTATTTTTTACGGAGATTAGATGAAATTCAGGATGAGGTTTATAAAGGTGCCCTGGTTATTGTAACCGACACAGCGAATCAAGAACGCATCTGTGACGGAAGATACCGTTTAGGGGATAAGCTTATTAAAATAGATCATCATCCGAATGAAGATCCATATGGTGATCTTGTCTGGGTCGATACGGATGCTAGTTCAGTCAGCGAAATGATCTATGAGTTCTTTTTATTTGGTAAAGATAAAGGGTTAGAAATGTCTGATGAAGCAGCGAGACTATTATATGCAGGGATTGTAGGGGATACTGGACGTTTTCTTTATCCAAGTACCACTGAAAAAACGTTCTCTTACGCTGGCGAGTTAATTAAATTTAACTTTTCTAGAACGGAGCTCTATGACTCCATGTATGAATTAGGCCCTAATGTGATAAAGCTTAACGGATATGTCCTACAAAATTTTGAGATGAGTGAAAATGGAGTAGGCTCCATGATTTTGAGAAAAGAATTGCTAGAGGAATATGATATCAAGCCTTCGGATGCATCTTTATTGGTAAGCACACTTGGAAATGTTGCGGGTATGAAGGCATGGGTATTTTTCATAGAAGAGGACGATCAAATTCGTGTCCGTCTACGTTCTAAAGGACCTGTTATAAATGGAATTGCTCGTAATTATAAAGGTGGAGGACACCCACTAGCTGCAGGTGCGTCTATCTATTCATGGGATGAGGTAAAGAGTGTCATGAATGAACTAGAAGAGGCTTGTAAATAAATATACTTTTATGCAAAGGACCCCACTTTCAAATATAGTGGGGTCTCCCTAAATTAGTCTAGTTTGAGGTTAAGCTGAATCGAAATAGTTGTATAAAATACGATCTCTTTTATCTCAAGCCGATATCTCTTGTCGTTTGCTTTAAAGGTTTTATTTTCTATTACTTTCCTAATCAGTTGACGATTTTTAAAAGCAGTATCAATATCCTTTGCTAATAGCATCTCTATATCTTCTTTTATGGCTTCTTCCATTTCATAGGCGGAAAGAGAGTCTAACTTAAATTTATCTCGATTCGTTATCTTCACCTGAATTTCCTGAACTCTTAGTTGCTCTAAGTTCTTTTTGTTAAGTTCTTGGTAATCATTTTGCCAAATATCTTTTTCTTTTTTTAGGTCTCTAATTTCTTCGGCTTGCTTCTGAATTTCTTTGCTATACTCTTCCTGCCATTCTCCGAATACATAAAGAAAAATACACCAACTAATCATTCCGCCAATGGCCATTCCAGCAAAAAGTCGTTGCCAAGCGGGAAGTCGATAATAAGGTGGGATTCTCATGATGATATATGCTCCTGTGTTAACCAGGTTATAAGCAATGCTCCAGTTTGAGCCCCTCCAAGCGCGGATAGGATTAATAAAAATTGTTTGAAAATGTCTTTTGTTTCCCCTTGAAACAAGCCTCTTTCAAAACTATAGACCGTATCAAAAGTGCCACCAATTGCTGCTACAATGGCCCAGATTCTAATAGAAGAAGAGATTCTAAATATCTCTGTTAACGGTGGTTTTCCTGTAAGAAAAGCTGCAAACCCACCTATTAAGGCTCCTCCAAGTAAAACTCCTAATGCGATAAAATAACTATCAAGTAATAAGGGAAAGAAGGGTTGCGGTTTCATGTAATCATCCTCACTGAAAATTATAGCTCCTGATAATACATCTTATGGACAAACCTACACAAATATGTTTTTGTTCGTCCTCAAATCAGAAGAATGTGAATAAGTACTTTCCTATTCAGAAATTAACATAGCTATGACGTTCCCCTAAAAAAACAGAACATATTTTCTTTTTTTTACATGAAGTTCTATAATGAAAATAAACAAAGGTAGACTTGACCTCTTTTTGGAGAATCAATTTTTTCGATATCTAATTAGAGTAAAAGGTTAAAAAGGGTGTGAATTACATGTCATTTGTTCACCTACATGTATATAGTGCGTATAGCTTGCTATCAAGTACATCCTCAATTGAGGAATTAGTGAAAGAGGCTCATACAAAAGGATTTACAGCAATCGCCCTTACAGATCGAAATGTGATGTATGGAACAGTTGCTTTTTATAAAGAGTGTATGAAGTACGGAATTAAACCAATCATTGGATTAACCGTTGATGTGATTAGTGAGATAGACGAGAGTCAGTCTTACCCGCTTGTTCTATTAGCAAGTAACCAAATTGGGTTTCACAATCTATTAAAAATTACGAGTGTTGTTCAGACAAAATCAAAAAATGGCATTCCAGTTAAATGGCTCAGACATTATTCGAAGGGCCTTATTTCTATAACCCCTGGGATAGAAGGGGAAATAGAACAGTTGTTAGAACGGGATGAGTACGAAAAAGCGAAGGAATGTGCTTTGTTATACAAAAAAGTGTTTGATGATCAGCACTTTTATTTAGCCGTTCATAACCATGGTCTAAAAAGGGAAGAAGTAGTGCTAGAAAAACTTCTAGAATTGTCTACTGATTTAAATCTTAAAGCAGTGGCAACAAATGAAGTTTATTATTTACGCCAAAGTGATAGCTTTGCACATGAATGTCTTTTGGCTGTTAAAAATGGAGATAAACTACAGGATGAACACAGGGAAAGGCTTCAAAGTGATCAATTTTTCCTAAAAACCCCTTCAGAGATGGTCGAACTTTTTTCAAATCTTCCTGATAGTCTAGAAAACTCATTACATATTGCAGAAAAGTGTAATGTGATGATAGAACTTAACGATAGAAAACTTCCGAAATATCCTATTGAGAACGGAATCTCAGCAGATGAGTATCTGAAGGAACTATGCTGGAAAGGTTTCCACGAGCGTTATCAAGAAATTACTGACGAAAAAAAGAATAGGTTGGCATACGAATTAGACGTCATAAGTAAAATGACCTTTTCTGACTACTTTCTGATCGTATGGGATTTTATGAAGTACTCAAGAGATAATGGGATTTTAACGGGACCAGGAAGGGGTTCAGCAGCAGGTTCAATGGTTGCCTATGTATTGTACATAACGGATGTTGACCCAATCGAACATCAGCTATTATTTGAACGGTTTTTAAATCCTGAAAGAATTTCAATGCCCGATATTGATATTGACTTTCCTGATCATAAGCGTGATGAAGTGATTGAATACGTAGCGAAAAAATATGGGGAACTTCATGTTGCTCAAATTATCACCTTTGGAACTCTAGCAGCAAAAGCTGTTATACGAGATCTAGGAAAGGTGTTTGGTTTTAATCCAAAGGAAGTCGACATGCTCTCGAGATTCATTCCGTCTAGACTCGGAGTTACCTTAAGCAAGGCTCTAGAGGAATCCAAAGATCTCCAAACCTTTATTTCTCAATCTCCACAACATAAAAGACTCTTCGAAACGGCCCTAAAGCTTGAAGGTCTTCCTAGACACACATCGACACACGCAGCAGGTGTGGTGATATCAGAGGAACCGTTAGTTGACGCAATACCTATCCAGGCAGGTCATAACAACGTATATTTAACACAATATTCGATGGAGCACCTTGAAAATGTTGGCCTTTTGAAAATGGATTTTCTAGGGCTTAGAAATCTATCCCTAATTGAAACGATTCTAGAGTCTATTTATCGAGTAAAAGGTCAAAAGTTGAACATAAAGTCCATTCCATTGAATGACGAGCGGACTTATGAATTATTAAGTACTGGAGAAACGACTGGCGTTTTTCAACTCGAGTCCGATGGTATGAGAAATGTATTAAAAAAATTAAAACCAACTCGCTTTGAAGATATTGTAGCTGTCAACGCCCTGTACAGACCTGGTCCAATGGAGAATATTCCAGTTTTTATTGACCGAAAACATGGAAGAGAGAAAATCATCTATCCTCATCCTGACTTGAAAGAAATTTTGGAAAACACATATGGAGTCATTGTGTATCAAGAGCAAATTATGCAAATTGCTTCCAAAATGGCGGGCTTTTCTCTAGGAGAAGCAGATCTGTTGAGAAGAGCGGTATCGAAAAAGCAAAAGTCTGTGCTTGATAAGGAAAGAGAACATTTTGTAAATGGAGCATTAGGAAAGGGATATGATCAGAATACTGCAAGTGAAATATATGACTTGATCGTTAAGTTTGCAAATTACGGCTTTAATAGAAGTCATGCCGTGGCTTATAGCTTTATTGCTTATCAACTAGCCTATCTAAAAGCGCATTACCCTCTCTTCTTTATGTCTGCTCTTTTATCCTCTGTAGTTGGAAATGAGGAGAAGATTTCTCAGTATATTCGTGAGTTAAAAGAGATGGATATCTCAATCCTCCCACCATCTATTAATCAAAGCGGGTATACTTTCTTAGTTGAAAAGAAAGCTATTCGGTATAGTTTGTCTGCCATTAAGGGAATAGGGATAACTGCCTTAAGAGAAATATTTTCAGCTCGTAAACAAAAGAAGTTCGAGGATATGTTTGATTTTTGTTTAAGAGTATCCCATAAAGCAGTGAATCGAAAGTCAATGGAAATGCTCATTCACTCAGGAAGTTTTGATGAATTCGGAGAAGATCGTGCTGTTCTATTAGCAAGCATTGATGTTGCCATAGACCATGCACAGTTAGTAAATCCTGATGATTCTAACCAGGGCGATTTATTTTCTGATGATGAATTTTTTCTAAAACCTAAATATGTCACAGTTGACCCTATTAGAACAGAGGATAAGCTAGCTTTTGAAAAGGAAGCGCTTGGGTTATATCTATCAGATCATCCTGTTTCCGTCTACAAAAAGGTAATAAAATCAATAGGTACGAAACATCTATCAGAACTGTCCACAAGTTCCTCGCACGCGAAAGTGGTTGGATATATATCAGATGTCCGGAAGATTCGTACGAAGAAAGGTGATTCTATGGCTTTCTTAGTCATTAGCGATCAAAGCGGTGACATAGAAGCTGTGGTCTTCCCTACTGTTTTTAAAAGGATATCTAATCTTATTGAAAAAGGTAATATTCTTTTACTAGAGGGGAAGGTAGAGGATAGAGAGAGCAAGCCTCAACTTATTATCAACCATCTAAAAGAAATGAAGGATGTTCTTAAAACAGTTCAAAAGCATCAAGGAACATTGTATATAAAAATTGAAAAAGAAAAGGAAACGGCAGATAACTTAAATGTACTGAAGGAATTATTGCAAAAAAATCACGGTCAGGTAGATGTGATCTTATACTACGAAAGTTCAGAGAGAACTGTGCGTTTAGGGGAAAAAGATAGGGTCGTACTTTCAGATGAATTCCTAAGAAGTTTAAGGGAGATACTTGGGGACAATAATGTAATATTCAAGCAATAAATCTTTACAAGTTTATAGGATATGTTATATTTGTCTAAGAGAATAACGTGGTCTGACCACTAGATGTATTTTGTAAAATTCCTTAAGGCCTATGGTAAAATAACGATCGTTTTACGTAGAGAGCCATCCATAATATGAGGAGTGAATAACTTGACTTTACGTGAAGAAGCATTACATATGCATAGAGTTAATAAAGGAAAATTAGAATCTAAGTCAAAGGTTCAAGTAAGAAATGCTAGGGAACTAAGCTTAGCATACTCACCTGGAGTTGCTGAGCCATGTAAAGAAATATACGACAAGCCTGAAACTGTATTTGAATATACGATGAAAGGCAACATGGTTGCAGTAGTTTCTGATGGTACTGCTGTACTAGGTTTAGGAAATATTGGGCCCGAAGCTGCACTTCCAGTTATGGAAGGAAAAGCCGTGTTATTTAAAAGCTTTGCTGGGGTAGATGCGTTTCCTATCTGTTTAAATACAACAGATATAGATAAAATCGTGGAAACAGTGAAATTATTAGAACCTACTTTTGGTGGGGTAAATCTAGAGGATATTGCTGCACCAAATTGTTTTGTGATAGAAGAACGGTTAAAGAAGGAAACCAATATCCCAATTTTTCATGATGATCAGCATGGTACGGCTATTGTTACCGTTGCAGGCTTGGTAAATGCCTTGAAAATTGTCGGTAAAAAGATGAATGAAATTAAAGTTGTTGCTAATGGTGCAGGAGCAGCAGGAATTGCCATTATCAAATTACTATACAGCTACGGTGTTAGAGATATTATTATGTGTGATACGAAGGGCGCGATTTATGAAGGACGCCCTAAAGGAATGAACGACATTAAAGATGAGGTTGCAAAATTTACGAATAGGGATAACCAAGAAGGTAGTTTAGAGGATGTTATTAAGGGTGCAGATGTATTTATTGGCGTTTCCGTCGCAGGAGCATTAACGGCTGAGATGATAAAAACCATGAATAATGATCCTATTATTTTTGCAATGGCCAATCCTACACCTGAAATTATGCCTGAAGAAGCTAAGGGAGCAGGAGCGAAAGTAGTCGGTACTGGTCGTTCAGATTTTCCAAACCAAGTCAACAATGTATTAGCATTCCCTGGTATCTTCCGTGGAGCACTAGACGTTCGTGCAACCCATATCAATGAAGAAATGAAAGTAGCGGCTGTTGAAGCCATTGCAAGTTTAATTGGTGAAGAGGAATTAAGTGAGGATTATGTTATTCCAGGACCATTTGATCCAAGAGTTGCTCCTGAAGTGGCAGCAGCTGTTGCGAGGGCGGCAATGGAAACGGGTGTTGCTCGCATAAAGGTGGATCCTGAAGAAGTAAAAGATAGAACAAGTAGGTTAGCTATTATTGGGAAAAGCGAGTGATTTTTAAACTGTGCATTCACTTCAAAAGGGTTCTAAAGTTTATATAGAAATTGTAAAGCAACTGAGAACAATGATTGAAGAAGATGGCTTAAAGCCTGGTGATAAAATTCCCTCAGAACGAGAACTATCCGAGCGCCTTATTGTCGGGCGCTCCTCCGTTCGAGAGGCTTTACGTGCCCTTGAATTACTAGGATTAATTGAAACGAGACGCGGAGAAGGTACTTTTATAAGGGATTTTCGAGGAAATCAACTCGTACAATTGCTTAGCACATTTATTCTTCAAGACCAAAAAGCAAAGAAGGATGTTACCGAAACAAAAAATTTAATAGAGTTAGATTGCTTACAGTTAGCCATTCAAAGGGATTATGAGGAAGATGAGCTAGTACAACTAAGAAGCTGGGTTGAAACTAACGAGTTCTCAGATGAAGAATTCTTCACAAGAATAGTGAATTTGGCGGATAATCATTTGTTTTATAGGATTTGGATAATTTTAAATGATTATTATAAAGCTCTTAACCTTCAAGAAGTCTCAATAGATAAACAAGTGTATCTTCAGTTAATTGATGCTTTAATGAGTAAAGAAGAGGTAGAGGTCAAGAAGGTCTTTAAGAAAATGAGGAATTTGTCGAATGGTTAACGACAAAATTATACAGTTTTTCTAAGGCTATTATTCTAATATAAATAAGGACAACTTTTTAACAACCTAAATACTTTAGGTTATAGTTTTTTATGTAGTGGTCAGACCACCTTAGTAGATTCTTAGAATAATGACAGACAACATATTGAGCACAAGCATTTATGGACTGAAATGGTTTCCAGAACTAAGGCTTTTTCTAGAAGCAAAGTTTAACTTAGTTATTAAAAGGTAAAACTTGAAGGCTAGCTAAATGCCCAAAAACATAAATGTTGAATTTACATTCCAATTGGGAAGTGTCTGCGAATAAGATATCGATTATCTTAGGAAGTTGTGCTTTTTTAAAACAATGGGGAGGTTTCACCTTGCTAAAAGAGCTATTTACAAAACAAAAAAAGAAAAAATATGCAACGATACCATCTGAAGCTGCAAAACAAGATGTCCCAGAAGGCATTATGGCGAAGTGCCCAAACTGTAAAAAAATCATGTATTCTAAGGAACTAAAGAAAAACCTTAAAGTTTGTATTCACTGTGGATATCATCACTCCATGAATTCAAAGGAAAGGCTTGAAAGTTTTTTAGATGAGGGAAGCTTTCAGGAGCTAAATGCTGGCATGATCTCTGAAAATCCTTTGAATTTTCCAGATTACATTGAAAAACTAGAAAAAGATAGACAGAAGACGCAAATCAACGAGGCGGTTGTTACTGGCTTAGGTCAAATCAATGGATTTAGTGCTGTCGTTGCAGTAATGGATTCAACCTTCCGTATGGGAAGTATGGGGTCTGTTGTAGGTGAAAAAATAACTAGAGCCATTGAAAAAGCTGGAGAACTATCGGTTCCTTTTATCATCTTTACAGCATCTGGTGGAGCAAGAATGCAAGAAGGTGTTCTTAGCTTAATGCAGATGGCAAAGACGAGCGTGGCCTTAAAAAGGTTTAGTGACCAAGGTGGACTTATTATTTCTATTATGACCCATCCGACTACAGGCGGTGTCTCTGCTAGTTTTGCTTCCTTAGGTGATTATAATATTGCGGAACCAGGTGCTTTAATTGGGTTTGCAGGTAGGAGAATTATCGAGCAAACTATTCGAGAAGAACTTCCGGAGGATTTCCAGACATCTGAATTTCTACTAAAACATGGTCAATTAGATGCTGTCATTTCAAGAACAGATCTAAAAGAAAAAATTACTATCATCCTTGACGTACATCAACCTGGAGGTGAACTAGATTGGTAGGAGAGTTAGAATTAGAAAAGCCAATTATCGAACTTAGAAAGAAAATTGCTGAACTTAAGGAGTTCACGGAAACTACAGATGTGGACCTTTCTACAGAGATAGAAAAGTTGGAAACTCGTTTAGAGAAGTTAGAAAAAGATATATATGAAAATATTAAGCCGTGGGACCGAGTTCAAATTGCCCGTCATCCTAATCGTCCTACTACTCTAGATTATATCTCTTATCTTTTTACTGATTTTATTGAGTGTCATGGTGACCGAACTTATGGTGATGATGAGGCAATTGTTGGCGGAATTGGAAAATTTAAAGGTCTACCTGTTACGATCATTGGCCACCAACGTGGAAAGGATACGAAAGAAAACATCCGGAGAAATTTTGGTATGCCACATCCTGAGGGATATCGTAAGGCTTTAAGGCTAATGAAACAAGCTGACAAGTTTCGTCGACCGATCATTTGTTTTATTGATACGAAAGGGGCATATCCGGGCAAAGCTGCCGAGGAAAGAGGGCAAAGTGAAGCCATTGCTAAAAATTTATTTGAAATGGCAAGCCTCAGTGTTCCTGTAGTATGTATTGTGATTGGTGAAGGCGGTAGCGGTGGTGCGTTAGCTTTAGGTGTAGGGAACCATATCCATATGCTTGAGAACTCCACTTACTCCGTAATCTCTCCTGAAGGAGCTGCAGCCATTCTTTGGAAGGATGCTTCCCTTGCTAAGAAAGCAGCGGAATCCATGAGAATCACTGCACCGGATTTAAAAGAACTGGGAATCATTGATGAGATTATACCAGAGGTAAAAGGCGGAGCACATAAAAACGTTAAGGAACAAAGCGAGAGCATTGAAATGATTTTACTGGATTCGCTGAAAGAATTACGACAACTTTCTGAAGAGGAATTAGTTTCTCATCGTTATGACAAATATAAAGCAATGGGAAAATACTCGTTCTTAAATGAATACATCGGGGTCAACTAAAGACGTGCTATCATAAAGCACGTTTCTTTTGTTCTATCAATAAAATTGAAATTTATGAATAATTTTTAAGGGATTTTTGTGTAAAAATTCAAATCATTCCTAATTAAACCGCTTCCAGTTAACGGATAATTGCGTCTATTAACGATTCACCATGATAAAGTTGAGAAGCACCTTTTCTTCATGTTATTTTAGAAATATTCCAAGGTTTTATGTTTATAATAAAAGTGTTGTAGATAAAAAAGCGTGTAAAACTTTAAAACGTTTTGCTTGTTCTGTCTTCTAAGAGACACTTATCTTACTTAAAGAAATACACTTTTAATGATTCTGACAAAACAATTTTACATAACTCAATTATACTAATAACATGAGGTGATTCTTTTGAAGAAAATTGGTGTATTAACGAGTGGAGGAGATTCTCCAGGAATGAATGCTGCAGTACGTGCAGTTGTTCGTAAAGCTATTTTTCATAATTTAGAGGTATATGGTGTATATGGTGGATATGCTGGTCTAATTAGCGGAAACATTAAAAAGTTAGAACTTGGTTCAGTAGGTGATATTATTCACCGAGGTGGAACTGTGTTATATTCAGCAAGATGTGAAGAATTCAAAACAGCAGAAGGTCAAAAGAAGGGTATTGAGTCGCTAAAAAAACATGGAATTGAAGGTCTTGTTGTAATTGGTGGAGATGGCTCTTACCGTGGTGCAAAAGCATTAACTGAGCATGGATTCCCTTGCGTTGGTGTTCCAGGAACGATCGATAACGATATTCCAGGAACTCAGTTTACTATTGGTTTCGATACAGCCTTAAATACTGTTATTGATGCAATTGATAAAATTCGTGATACTGCAACTTCTCATGAAAGGACTTTTATCATTGAGGTAATGGGAAGAGATGCAGGTGATATTGCACTTTGGGCCGGATTAGCTGGTGGTGCCGAAACGATTTTAATACCTGAGGAAAACTATACAATTGATGATATTGTTGGTCCATTAATTAAAGGACATGAGCGTGGTAAAAAGCACAGTATAATCATTGTAGCTGAAGGTGTCGGTAGTGGAGTTGAAATTGGTAAGCAAATCAAGGAGGCAACCAATTTTGATACACGTATTTCTGTACTTGGACATATGCAACGTGGAGGATCTCCAACAGCTGCTGATAGGGTTTTAGCTTCTCGCCTAGGGGCAAGAGCAGTTGAACTTCTTATTGAAGGAAAAGGTGGACGTGCTGTTGGAATTGAAGAAAATAAGCTAGTTGATTATGACATTATTGAGGCACTAGCACAACCGCATGTAATTGATAAAGGAATGTTAAAGCTTTCTAAAGAATTGTCTATCTAATTCAATAAATAGTTATTGATTGTTGATTTATGCTCTAACTACTAGGAGTCTTATCTTTCAAAATTGACTATGATAAAAACGATGGATTAGAAGGAATGTAAATATATCTGGGGGTTACATGATATGCGTAAAACGAAAATCGTATGTACCATTGGTCCGGCTAGTGAAAGTGTTGAGAAGCTTACCCAATTAATAGAAGCTGGAATGAACGTTGCACGATTAAACTTTTCTCATGGTGATCATTTGGAGCACGGCCAACGTATTAAAAATATACGAGAAGCTGCCCAAAAGACAGGAAAAACAGTTGCCATTTTACTGGACACTAAGGGGCCAGAAATACGTACAAACAATATGGAAAATGGTGCAATTGAATTAACTTCAGGAGAAAATATCATTGTCTCTATGGAAGAGGTACTTGGGACAACCGAGAAATTTTCAGTTACATATACAGGACTGATTGATGATGTTCATCCTGGATCTAAGATTCTGTTAGATGATGGGCTCATTGGACTCGAAGTCATTGAAATCGATAAAGCTAAGAATGAAATTCATACGAAAATTTTAAACTCTGGGACATTGAAAAATAAAAAGGGTGTTAATGTACCGGGAGTATCAGTGAATTTACCTGGTATTACTGAAAAGGATGCACAGGACATCTTATTTGGTATCGAACAAGGTATCGACTTTATTGCTGCTTCATTCGTACGTCGTGCATCTGATGTTCTAGAAATTCGTCAGCTACTAGAAGAGCATAATGCAACACATATCCACATTATCCCTAAAATCGAAAATCAAGAAGGAGTAGACAAAATTGATGAGATTTTAGAGATATCAGATGGTCTAATGGTTGCACGTGGAGACTTAGGAGTAGAAATCCCTGCTGAAGAGGTACCTCTTGTTCAGAAAACATTAATTAAAAAATGCAACGAGCAAGGGAAGCCGGTTATAACAGCTACACAAATGCTTGATTCCATGCAACGAAACCCAAGACCAACTCGTGCTGAGGCAAGTGATGTTGCAAATGCTATTTTTGACGGAACGGATGCGATTATGCTTTCTGGTGAGACAGCTGCAGGGAGCTACCCAGTAGAAGCAGTTCAAACGATGCACAACATAGCATCTCGGGCAGAAACAGCATTAGACCATAAGAGAATCTTGTCAAACCGTAGTAAGGATAGTGACCACAACATTACGGATGCAATTGGACAGTCAGTTGCTCATACTGCGTTAAACCTAGAAGTAAATGCGATCATTGCGCCAACTGAAAGTGGGCATACAGCACGTATGATCTCTAGATACCGTCCGAAAGCTCCAATTGTAGCGGTTACAGCAAATGAATCAGTATCAAGACGTCTACAACTTGTCTGGGGTGTTTATCCGCAATTAGGACAAAAGGCAACAACGACAGATGACATGCTAGATATATCCGTACAAGAAAGCATAAATAGTGGAATTGTGTCACATGGAGACCTTGTAGTCATTACGGCAGGAGTTCCAGTTGGTGAAGCTGGAACGACTAACCTTATGAAAATACATGTTGTTGGCGATGTAATCATCAAGGCTCAAGGAATTGGAAGGAAATCAGCTTATGGCAAAGTGGTGGTAGCAAAATCAGCTGAGGAAGCTTTGAAGAATGTTACAACAGGGTCCATTTTAGTTACTATAGGATCTGACGCTGAGATGGTACCAGCTATCGAAAAATGTAGTGCTTTAATCACAGAAGAGGGTGGACTAACAAGCCACGCGGCTGTTGTTGGACTCAATCTAGGAATTCCAGTAATCGTAGGAGCAGAAAATGCAACAACGCTCTTAACAAATGGCCAAGAGATTACAGTTGATGCACAACGTGGAGTTATTTATAATGGGCATGCAAGTGTCCTTTAATATGCTTTAGTAGGGAAGGGGATGAACCTCTTCCTTTTCTTATACCTTTACAAAATTACTGAGAATTGCTGAGACCACTTTTCATACACTATAATATAGGACAAGATAGAAGTTTAAGGGGGTTACGGAGTGCGCTATATTTTATTGCTATTGATTATTGTACCTGCAGCGGAAATAGGAGTTTTGTTACTCTCAGGTAGAACACTTGGTATTTGGACCACGATCACTTTAATTATTATCACAGGTATTGCAGGAGCTTATCTAGCGAAAAATCAAGGCCTTGAAACCATTCGGAAAGCTCAAAGGCAATTACAGTACGGGCAAATGCCAGGAGAAGTTATTCTAGATGGCATTTGTATCTTGATTGGTGGGACACTTTTGTTGACTCCAGGTTTTATTACGGATACCCTCGGATTTCTTTTATTGGCGCCCCCAACTAGAAAACCTTTTAAGGTTCTATTAGTAAAAGCCTTTAGGAATTGGATTGAAAAAGGAAATGTAACCATTATTAGATAAAATGTAAAAAACGTCAGTCCAGGAACGGACTGACGTTTTTATTATGGAGGTAAAATTAATTAGACTATTCTTCTTCTTTCCCTTTAATAAAACCCCAAAGATCTCTGAATACATTGGCTCTGTGTAGGGTTGAAATGATGACAAGTGTTACAGGACCCACGATTAATCCTAGAAACCCAATAAGTTTAAATCCTACAAACAAAGCAACTAGAGTAGCTAACGGGTCAAGACCGATATTTGAAGAAAGTACTTTAGGCTCCATAACTTGGCGCTGAACGAGGACTATGATGTATAGGACCCCTAACCCTATTGCTAAACTCATTTCTCCGATAATGGCTTCATAAATAATCCATGGTACAAAAATTAATCCGGTACCTAAGTATGGAATGATATCCACTAATCCTGTGACTAAGGCAATTGTAACTGCATAATCTACCCGTAATATCAGCAGCCCAATAAGAATAATAATGGTCGTAATAGAAATTAGAGTTAGCTGAGCCTTGATGAATCCGAATAGTGCTTTTTTTAAATCCTCAGTAACAGTTTTGCTACTTGACATAGCCCTACCTGGAAGTAACTTTCCTCCGAGTTTTGAAAGTCTATACCAATCCTTACTTATAAAAAAGGTTGCTAGTAAAGAGAATATTAAAACAGTGGCTGCATTTGGAAACCATGACAATATGTTTGGAATATTTTCGAAGAAATTCTGAACAAATTGTCCAACATTTGTTCCGACTGTTTTACCAACATTTTCAATATTGTTAATAATGGTGTCTTGTTGACCAGTACCGAGGGTATTAAAAAATCCTGTTAACTGATTGTAGAATGGTATGATTTGAGCGGCAAAGTACTGTTCAAGATAATCAATTAGTTTATCTAGATGATTAGGTACTACTTCAGCAAGATATTCTGCCCCAGAGACTAATTCAGCAACTAGTAAAGTAATTAAACCAGCAAAAATGGCAAAAATAAAGGAAAGACTCAATAAGACAGCAAGTGTTCTAGGCATTTTTGACTTTCTCTCTAGGAAATTCACAAGAGGATTGATCAAAAAGGCAATGGCTAAACCAATGATGAAAGGATATGTAACTTTAGATAAATAGAATATAGAAATTAAGGAAGCTAGTACTACTCCAATGACGAAAAAAAATCTAACAGTTCTATATATGTATACAGGATTCAATAGGAAACCCTCCTTCTATAACAGGCATACTTATGAATATTTCTATATTTAGTTATATATTCTTTTCTAGGTATAACCTTATTTTACCTGCGTAAAAGTAAAAATCAGCTCTAGGTTTTTACGATTCTGCACTCATTAGTTTATTAATAACCTATACACTGTTATAAGATCATTGAAACCTTTCATTATTTGAAAAAGCTTTTCTCGAGAAAAAACGCTTTCGTTATGGTAATATAATATTAGAGAGGAAGGATGAATAGTCCTTGATCTTTGAACCCATTATTTTTTTATTATTATTGTTGATAATTGGATTACTAGCGAAAAACTATTCATTAATTATTGCGGTAGCTATTCTGCTTTTTTTAAAAGTTATTGGATTTGAGTCAAAGTCCTTCTCCTATATTCAGTCAAAGGGTATTAACTGGGGAGTTATCGTTATAACAATAGCGGTACTAGCACCAATTGCAAGTGGAGAAATAGGGTTCAAAGATTTAACAAATGCGTTCAAGTCACCGTATGCATGGATAGCCCTTATATCTGGTATGGTGGTTGCAATTCTTGCAAAAGGAGGCATTACTCTTTTAGCTAAGGATCCGCACATAACAACAGCATTAGTCCTTGGGACAATATTAGCCGTATCTCTATTTAAAGGGATTGCTGTAGGGCCATTAATTGGTGCAGGAATTGCTTATGTTGTCATGAGAATCGTGGAATTTTTTCAATAATTTTCTTTTGCTAGTTCTGAATCAAGTATTCCAATTATAAATAAGTTTCATAATAAGAAACGTAGGGCTATATTTTTGTAAGAAAATAATAATTTTTTCACATTTTGAGTGCTTTTCGTTCACAAAAGTCTGATAATTGTTTATAATAGGACTTGAAAGCGTATCCTTTTTATTGTATAAGTCGCAAGAACTCGATTATACGGATTAGCTCTCAGGTAATTGTACAATTCGTACAATTGTCATTCCTGTATTATATTATTTATGAGAAAATAACTTTAAAGTAAAATGAAAGCATTTTCTTTTTTTTGTGGTCACTTGAGCAACCGCTCAGGTAAACCAAAAATTTTTGGTCTGTTGCTCGGCTATGTGCCGACTTTAAACGGCCTATGGGCCATAGATTTTTCAGGCTTTAATCTGAATAAGTTGATTCTATCTTCAACTTAAAACTATTATTTACAGACAATGGGTATGGGGAAATTTAAATTGCAAAGGAGAGGTTCAGTATGACAGTAACACGCGGTCTAGAAGGGGTAGTAGCTACAACTTCCTCCATCAGTTCAATCATCGACGATACACTAACTTATGTAGGTTATAATATTGATGATTTAGCTGTTAATGCAAGTTTTGAAGAAGTCATCTATCTTTTATGGCATAGAAAGTTGCCAACTCAATCCGAGTTAGAAAAACTAAATAAGTTATTAGCAGAAAATGCTGAATTACCTAAAGAAGTATTAGATCATTTTAAAATGTACCCGATTGACAAAGTTCATCCAATGGGTGCTTTACGTTCGGCTGTATCGTTATTAGGTCTTTACGATGAAGATGCAGACAAAATGGATGCAGAATCAAATTACTTAAAAGCGGTTCGTTTACAAGCAAAGATTCCGACCATTGTAACGGCATTTGCTCGTGTGAGAAAAGGCCTAGAGCCAATTGCTCCACGTACAGATTTAAGCTTTGCAGCTAACTTTTTGTACATGCTAACAGGCAATGAGCCAGAAGCTATCGCAGTAGAGGCGTTTAATAAAGCTTTAGTATTACACGCTGATCATGAGCTAAATGCTTCAACATTCACAGCTCGCGTATGTGTTGCTACATTATCAGATGTGTATTCTGGTGTAACAGCTGCAATCGGTGCTTTAAAAGGTCCTTTACATGGTGGAGCTAACGAAGCAGTTATGAAAATGCTTTCTGAAATTGGTTCTCCTGATAATGTTGAATCATATATTCGTGAAAAGTTAAATAATAAAGAAAAAATCATGGGCTTTGGTCACCGCGTATATCGCCAAGGAGACCCTCGTGCTAAACACTTGAAAGCTATGTCTGAAAAGCTTACTAAGCTAACAGGTGAGCCAGAATATTATGAAATGTCTACAAAGATTGAAGCAATCGTAACTGGTGAAAAGAATTTACCGCCGAATGTTGATTTCTATTCTGCTTCTGTATATCACAGCTTAGGCATCGACCAT
Source organism: Cytobacillus spartinae (assembly GCF_042865285.1). Taxonomy (NCBI): domain Bacteria; kingdom Bacillati; phylum Bacillota; class Bacilli; order Caryophanales; family Bacillaceae; genus Cytobacillus; species Cytobacillus spartinae. The sequence continues at coordinate 17,537 of NZ_JBIACK010000019.1, forward strand.
GATTTATTTACTCCAATCTTCGCGGTAAGCCGTGTTTCTGGATGGTTAGCTCACATTCTTGAGCAGTATGAAAACAACCGCCTAATCCGTCCACGTGCTGATTACACAGGCCCTGGAATGCAGACTTACGTTCCAGTTGATCAAAGAGGATAAGAAATTTTTAAAAAATATAAAAAGAGCATTTTACTTTTAGTAAAAAAATTGTTCTAATAGAAATGCGGGAAAAGGTTAGAGGTCTAATGCCACTAACCTTTGATTCTGATTAATGGAAGGGGATATTACAATGCAAGGTGAAAAAATCACGGTTACTAATGGAGTACTAAATGTACCAAACAATCCAATTGTTCCTTTTATTGAAGGAGATGGAACAGGTCCAGATATTTGGGCTGCTTCAGTTAGAGTTTTAGATGCTGCAGTAGAAAAAGCTTACAAAGGTGAGAAAAAAATCGTTTGGAAGGAAGTTCTTGCTGGTGAAAAAGCTTTCAACCAAACTGGTGAATGGCTACCTGCTGAAACTCTTGAGTTAATCAATGAGTATCTAATCGCTATTAAAGGACCTTTAACAACTCCAATCGGTGGAGGAATCCGCTCTCTAAACGTAGCATTACGTCAAGAGTTAGATCTTTATGTATGCTTACGTCCAGTACGTTGGTTTGAAGGTGTACCTTCTCCAGTAAAACGTCCACAAGATACAGATATGGTAATCTTCCGTGAAAATACTGAGGATATCTATGCTGGTATCGAGTACGCTAAAGGTTCAGATGAAGTGAAGAAATTAATTTCTTTCTTAAAAGATGAAATGGGAGTTAACAAAATCCGTTTCCCTGAAACTTCTGGTATTGGTATTAAGCCTGTATCTGAAGAAGGAACTTCACGTCTAGTACGTGCTGCAATTGAATATGCTATTAAAGAAGGCCGTAAATCGGTAACTCTTGTACATAAGGGTAACATCATGAAGTTTACTGAAGGTGCTTTCAAAAACTGGGGTTATGAGTTAGCTGAAAAAGAATATGGTGACAAGGTATTCACATGGGCTGAGTACGACCGCATTAAAGATGCAGAAGGTACTGATGCAGCTAATAAAGCTCAAGCAGATGCTGAAGCAGCTGGCAAAATCATTGTTAAAGATGCAATTGCTGATATCTTCTTACAACAAATTTTAACTCGTCCACGTGAGTTTGATGTAGTTGCTACTATGAACTTAAATGGAGACTACATTTCTGATGCACTAGCTGCTCAAGTTGGTGGAATTGGTATTGCTCCAGGAGCGAATATTAACTACGTTACAGGACATGCAATTTTCGAAGCAACTCACGGAACTGCTCCGAAGTATGCTGGATTAGATAAAGTTAACCCTTCTTCTGTAATCCTTTCTGGTGTTCTATTACTTGAGCACTTAGGCTGGAACGAAGCAGCAAACTTAATCGTTAAATCAATGGAAAAATCAATCGCTTCTAAAGTTGTAACTTATGACTTTGCACGTCTAATGGATGGTGCTACAGAAGTGAAATGTTCTGAATTCGGTGACGAACTAATTAAGAACATGGATTAATAAGCTTTTATCCTTTAGGCTGACTCCGTTAAAAGAGTCAGCCCACTTTTCATAAAATTAGAACTTAGGGAGGAAATTGTTTATGTCAATGAAACGTAAAAAGATTTCCGTAATTGGTGGAGGCTTCACTGGAGCGACAACTGCATTTTTACTAGCTCAAAAAGAGCTTGGGGATGTTGTATTAGTTGATATTCCGCAAATGGAAAACCCTACAAAAGGTAAAGCTTTAGATATGCTTGAAGCAAGTCCAGTTCAAGGTTTTGATTCAAATATTACCGGGACTTCTAACTACGAAGATACGAAGGATTCAGATATCGTTGTCATTACTGCAGGTATTGCACGTAAACCGGGAATGAGCCGGGATGACTTAGTCCAAACAAACCAGAAAATTATGAAGAGTGTTGCTGGGGAGATTGTAAAATACTCTCCAAATAGTTTCATCGTAGTATTAACCAATCCAGTCGATGCAATGACATACACCGTTTTCAAAGAATCTGGTTTTCCTAAAAATCGTGTAATTGGTCAATCTGGGGTTCTTGATACTGCACGTTTCCGTACGTTTGTTGCTCAAGAGTTAAATCTATCAGTGAAAGATATTACTGGTTTTGTGTTAGGTGGGCATGGTGACGATATGGTTCCTTTAGTACGCTATTCGTATGCTGGAGGTATCCCTTTAGAAACGTTAATTTCTAAGGAAAGACTAGAACAAATCGTTGAACGAACTCGAAAAGGTGGCGGCGAAATCGTTAACCTATTGGGGAATGGAAGTGCTTATTATGCACCTGCAGCATCTTTAGTTGAAATGTGCGAAGCTATCTTGAAAGATCAACGCCGTGTACTCCCTTCCATCGCTTATCTTGAAGGAGAATATGGTTATGATGGAATTTACCTTGGCGTTCCAACCATCCTAGGTGCTAATGGAATTGAAAAAGTAATTGAACTAGAACTAACTGCTGACGAAAAAGCAGCATTAGATAAGTCTGCTGACGCGGTTCGTAACGTAATGGATGTTTTGGCTTAATTAAAAATAACATGGTTAAGAATTCGGGGATCTCCTCGAATTCTTTTTACTAAAATGTATTGGACTGAAAGAATGGCAGTCTATTTATTTCATCAAAAATGAAACCGGTTACAATACTATTTGGAGGTACCATATTCATGTTACTAGGCAAAAAAAGAAAACTTGGTAGAAAGATTGAAGAAATTTCAGTAGGTGAAAAACTTTCATTAACCGAAAAAATTGAAGACAAAGATCTGCTATTATATTTGGGGTTAACAAATGATGCAAATCCACTCTATATTCAGCATGACTATGCATCACAAACACCCCATAAAAAACCGATTGTTCCTAGCATTATGCTAACTGGAATTATTTCTTCGGCTGTATCAAAGTATATGCCAGGTCCTGGTAGTCATATCTTAAAGCAAGATATAGATTTTATAAAACCAGTGTATCATTACGGTACGGTTCAATTTTTATTTGAGGTGTTAGAAGTAAATAGAAGCAATCACACCATTCAAATTAATGTGAAGGGTACCAATGAAGATGAGGAACTTGTAATTGAAGGGAAATTATTAGTTTGCCCACCATACCGTTTGGAAGGAATGGATGGAAGAGCACTGGACAACTTTTAAAATAGGCAATTTACTATAATGAACGAGCAAGGAGATGTACATGATGTACGTCTCTTTTTGCGTTGAAATCTGTTAATATTAAACAAAGGCAGTTTATATTATAATAAGTTTATGGATACAGGGGTTCCAGGGGTAATCTTATATAACGGAGGCTTTTATGGAAAAAAAGGTACTAGTTGTAGATGATGAGCAATCGATTGTAACATTGCTTCAGTACAATTTGCAGCAGGCTGGCTTTCATGTGCTCACTGCGATGGACGGAGAAGAAGGGAAGAATCTAGCTATATCTGAAAAACCTGATCTGATTATTTTGGACTTAATGCTACCAAAAATGGACGGTATTGAAGTGTGTAAACAGCTTCGTCAGCAAAAAGTCACAACACCTATATTAATGTTGACGGCAAAAGATGACGAATTTGATAAAGTACTTGGACTAGAATTGGGTGCGGATGATTACATGACAAAACCCTTTAGTCCAAGAGAGGTCATTGCTCGTGTAAAAGCCATCCTAAGAAGAACACAGATTCAATCAGAGGTAATGGATAGTGATGAAGAGGATATTGATTCAATCCGAATTGGAGAGCTTAAAATATATCCAGAGCAATATGAGGCGTATTTTTCTAATAATCTATTGGAGCTTACACCAAAAGAATTCGAGTTATTGTTATATCTAATCAGACATAAGGGTCGTGTTTTAACTAGAGACCAATTACTTAGTGCTGTTTGGAACTATGATTTTGCCGGAGATACGAGAATTGTAGATGTTCATATTAGCCACCTAAGAGAAAAGATTGAACAAAATACAAAGAAACCTACTTATATTAAGACAATCCGTGGACTAGGTTATAAGTTGGAGGAGCCTAGGGGAGAATGACCAGATTCCGAACCAGACTTCTTTTTGCTATCATAACTCTAATTTTTGCCGTGTTGATTGGATTGGGATTGTTGCTCGGGCAGCTATTTAAAAGCTATTATTTAAATTCGTTTGATACGCGCTTGAAAAAAGAAACGAGTGCCATCTCTGCGTATATTGAAGAACACGGTGGGATTAAAGAACTAGATCAAACATCTGTTCAGAAGTTTAGTGAGCTACTTGAGACTAGAATAACGGTTATAGATGTAGAAGGAAAAATACTATTAGATAGTGGTTATATCGAAAGTTCAAGTACCAAACGCCACCAACAAATTATTGAACAGATTTATACAAAAAAAATAAATAACCAAGAAGAAGTAATAGAGGTTGGAGGGGGTCACAACCTTCATTACTACTGGGATGAAGTCTCTGCTAATGGTAAAAATGAAGGTTATGTTGTATTAAGTATTAAGTTAACGGAAATTCAAAAGGTCTATCGTCAAATCTGGTGGTTACTTATTTTTAGCCTCGGGATAGCTCTAGTAGTCATTATTTTGTTAGTTACTAGAATTACTACACGCTACACGAAACCAATTGAAGCAGCAACTAAGGTAGCAATAGAGTTAACTAAGGGTAACTATAGGGCGAGAACCTATGAGGACCATGTGGACGAAACGGGTATGTTAAGTGTTTCCATCAATGTTCTTGCTAGAAACCTGCAGGAAATGATGAAGGCACAAGAGATTCAGCAGGACCGACTAGGAACACTCATTGAAAATATGGGAAGTGGCTTAATTTTAATTGATAGTAGAGGTTATATAAATTTAGTTAATAGAGCTTACAAAGAAATATTTAATGTTCATTCTTCTGATTTACTGAATAAGCTCTATTACGAAGTCATGGATCAGAAAGTGATTACCGACTTAGTTGAAGAGATTTTTATGACCGAGAAAAAAATTAAAAGGCAAATGGTCATTCCTATATCCATTCAAATGCGCCATTTTGAAGTATATGGTGTGCCTATTATTGGCACAAATGATGTTTGGAAAGGAATCCTTTTAGTTTTTCATGATATTACAGAGTTAAAAAGACTTGAACAAATGAGAAAAGACTTTGTAGCAAACGTTTCTCATGAATTAAAAACTCCTGTCACGTCAATCAAGGGATTTTCGGAAACACTGCTTGATGGTGCCATGGAGGATAAAACAGCTCTAAAGGATTTCTTAACGATCATCTTAAAGGAAAGTGATCGACTACAGTCATTAATTCAAGATTTATTAGACTTATCTAAAATTGAACAACAAGGGTTTGCACTTACTGTACAACGTTTTAACCTTGTGGAGTTATTAGAAGAAGTGATACCTATTCTAGCTGGTAAAGCAGAACAAAAACAAATTGAACTCTTAGTAGATTCAAATCTGAGGGAACTTTTCGTAGAGGGTGATATTTATCGCATTAAGCAGATATTTATTAATCTTGTTGTGAACGCCATTTTATACACCCCTAATGGAGGTCAAGTCGTGATCTCATTAGAGGAACAAGAGAATAAAGTGATTACAAAAGTGAAAGATACGGGGATCGGAATTGAAAAAGAGGAGATTCCAAGGATATTTGAACGGTTCTACCGGGTGGATAAGGCTAGAAGCCGAAATTCAGGGGGAACGGGACTAGGTTTAGCAATTGTAAAACATTTAGTAGAAGCGCATAAAGGCCATATTACAGTGGAAAGCACTGTCGGGAATGGCACAACTTTTATCATTGAACTTTATAAAAAGTTTCCGAAAAAGTAAAAGCTGAAATCTACTATCTGTTCTAAAAACTCTTAAGTTTACATTAACTTTACAACATGTTTATAGTAACTTAATATTCACTTGCTAAAATCATAGGTGAAAACCCCTTCATCCAAGGAACTAGATAGAAAAGGTGAAAGCAGACCCCGCTTTCACCTTTTCTCATTGTTCCCCGAAAACATAAAATAGTAAATGCTAAGCTATGTATCCCAGGTCTAGTCCCAGTATCCCTTACTTAGTAAGATCCCCCTCCTAAGAGAAATCATTTTACGATTAAGAAAAGTTAATATTGAATCGCTAACGCTCTTAGTGTTTCCTTTCATACGGAGGGAGTCCATTTGATACGTTGATAGGCGTGAGTATGGGCTTTTAATGGCTTATGGGCACTTTACATAAAAAAACAATATTTTTTCGAAACCTTTCGTATTATTTATCGTATGTAATGTATAACTATTTTCATCAAAGGAAGGAGAACACATGATTAGTTTAAAACGCATTTATACAATTATCGGTCTTGTTTTTCTAATTGTTGTTTTGAGCCTTGTTGCGTTTACTACTTGGTATACGGTAGATGAGTCAGAACAAGCCGTCATTTTAACATTCGGGAAAGTTGAGGAAGGAATTAATGAGCCAGGGTTACATTTCAAACTTCCATGGCCGATTCAAGAAGTAGAGAAGTTATCGAAAGAAACATTCAGTCTACAATTTGGTTACGAAGAAAAAGATGGGGAAATTGTAGAGTTTGATGACGAAACAAAAATGATCACAGGGGATGAAAACATCGTACTCGCTGACTTAGTTGTACAGTGGAAAATTACGAACCCAGCAACGTATCTTTATAATGCTGAAAACCCTGAAGAAATTTTACACGATGCGACCTCTGCATCTTTAAGAAGTATTATTGGGAGCTCCAAAATTGACGATGCTTTAACAAGTGGTAAAGCGGAAATTGAAGCACAGGTCCGTGATTTACTTACAACACTAATTGGTAAATACGATATTGGGATTTCTATTCTCGCTGTAAAACTTCAGGATGTTGAATTACCAAACGATGAAGTTAGAAAAGCATTCACGAATGTAACCGATGCGAGAGAAACGATGAATACAAAAATTAACGAAGCTAACAAATATAGAAATCAGCGTACGAATGAAGCTCAAGGGGAAAAAGATGCGATGATTTCAAGAGCACAAGGGGATAAAGCAGCACGTGTTGAAATCGCACGTGGGGATGTAGCTGTATTTAATAAGCTATACGAAGAATATAAAAATAACCCTGATATTACAAGACAGCGTTTAGTGATTGAAACACTTGAACAAGTGTTACCTGGTACAGAGATATACATTATGAATGATGATGGAAATACTCTTAAGTATTTCCCAATACGACCACTCGATAAAGAACAACCTAAGCCGCAATCGGAAGGGAGTGGAAACTAATGAGTGAAAATGGAAATGGAAACGTTATTGATATGAACGAAAGAACGAGTAATGGCTTTAAGTGGAGTGGCTATACAAAAATCGGGATCTTTTTGGTACTTCTAATTGCCATAATCGCATTAGTTTTTGCGAACCTTTTCATCGTAAAAGAAGGAGAATTTAAGGTAGTTAGACAGTTCGGGGAAGTTGTTCGCATCGAAAGTACTCCAGGACTAAGCTACAAAATTCCGTTTATTCAAAGTGTATCGACATTACCCAAATACCAAATGACCTACGATGTCTCTGAAGCAGAGATCAATACGAAAGATAAGAAGCGTATGATTATCGATAACTATGCGGTTTGGAAAATTGTAGACCCGAAAATGATGATCTCCAACGCTAGGACACTAGAGGGTGCAGAGGCACGTATGGAGGAATTTATCTACTCTGTTGTTCGTTCTGAACTGGGCCAATTAAACTATGATGAAATCATAAATGATGAAAAGTCGTCTAGGGGGTCATTAAACGATCGTGTAACAGATTTAGTAAACGAATTACTCTCTCAGGATAATTACGGAATCACTGTTACCGATGTTCGTATGAAAAGAACAGATTTACCTGCAGAAAATGAACAGTCGGTATATACTCGTATGATTTCTGAGCGTGAGTCAAAGGCTCAGGAATATTTATCTATGGGGGATGCTGAAAAGAATCGTATTGAAGCAAATACGGATCGTGAAGTAAAAGAGGTATTAGCAAAAGCGCAAGCAGATGCAGAAACCATCCGTGCAGAAGGGGAAGCTGAGGCAGCTAGAATCTATAATGCCTCTTTCTCTAAAGATCCTAGCTTCTATTCTATGTTTAGAACACTTGAATCCTACAAGAAAACCATCAATGGTGAAACCGTGATTGTATTGCCATCTGATTCTCCGTATGCTCGTTTATTAATGGGGTATACCGAGTAATACAACAAGCCGTTATTTTCCTTTCTGATTATTCTCATGATAGAATAAAGAAGGAAAATAACGGTTTTTTTATTTGATTAAAAATATAATATTAGGTTGAAAAATAAACAAAAGGAGGATTCTTTTTGAAAAAGAAATTAGTACTTATAGATGGAAATAGTATTGCATATAGAGCATTTTTTGCACTCCCACTTTTAAATAATGATAAAGGGATTCATACAAACGCAGTTTACGGGTTCACCATGATGCTTTTAAAAATACTTGAAGACGAAAAACCAACTCATATCATGGTTGCTTTCGATGCAGGTAAAACCACATTTCGTCATAAAACATTTAGTGAATATAAAGGTGGCCGTCAGAAAACTCCACCAGAACTTTCAGAGCAGTTCCCATTTATTAGAGAATTATTAGACTCATATGGGATTTCACGATATGAGCTAGAAAATTACGAAGCTGATGATATTATTGGAACCTTGTCTCTTAAAGCTGAGGAAGATGGCTATGAAGTAAAAGTCATTTCAGGAGATAAAGATTTAACACAATTAAGCTCAAATTCTACAACCGTCTCTATTACTCGTAAAGGGATTACAGATATTGAAGAATACACTCCTGAACATATAAAGGAAAAGTATGGCCTAACACCTGAGCAAATTATAGACATGAAAGGTTTAATGGGAGATGCCTCAGATAACATCCCAGGTGTTCCAGGTGTAGGAGAGAAAACAGCCATTAAGCTATTAAAAGAGTTTGGTACGCTAGAAGAGCTTCTAGAGTCTATCGAAAAAGTTAGCGGGAAAAAGCTCCAAGAGAAACTTGAAGAATTTAAGGATCAAGCTCTAATGAGTAAAGAGCTAGCTACTATAACTAGGGAAGCCCCAGTGAATGTTGAATTAAGTGAGTTTGAATATGAAAGCTATGAGAAGGAAAAAGTAGTTCGCTTATTTAAAGAGCTAGGCTTTAATTCACTTTTGGAAAAACTTGGTGATACGGCTATAGATGAAAGTGCTGATTTAGAAGAGATTGAATACACCATCATCGATGAAGTTAGATCTGATATATTTGCCGATCAAAATGCGTTTTACTTAGAGGTATTAGAAGATAACTATCATTATGCACCTATCATTGGGTTGGGGCTGGTAAACGATCAAGGAAACTTTTTTATCCCGACCGATAAGGCCATGCAATCAGAGGTGTTTAAAAACTGGGCAGAAGATGAAACAAAGAAAAAAATGGTTTATGACGCTAAACGAACTGAGGTTTCCCTTAGACATCATGATATTCATTTAAGAGGTGTCGAATTTGATTTGCTATTAGCTTCTTATATTATAAATCCTGCTGAATCAGTTGAGGATGTTGCTACAATTGCCAAACGGCATGGCTTTTCAAATGTTCAATCAGACGAAGCTTTTTATGGTAAAGGGGCAAAGCGTCATGTGCCAGAGCAACAATTATTAGGAGAACATATAGTCAGGAAAGCAACTGCCCTTTATGAACTAAAGGACAAGCTTGATAGGGAATTAAAAGATAATCAACAGTATGCGTTATTCCATGAACTTGAGATGCCCCTGTCTCTAATTCTAGCTGACATGGAGTCAACAGGAATTAAAATGGATTTAGGAAGACTCCGCAACATGGGAGAGGATATAAATAGGCAACTAATGGAAATCGAAAGCCGGATTTATGAGCTTGCAGGAGAAGCTTTTAATATCAATTCTCCTAAACAGCTGGGTGTCATTTTATTCGAGAAGTTAAAGCTACCTGTTATGAAAAAAACAAAGACAGGGTATTCAACGTCCGCTGATGTACTAGAAAAGTTAGAGGAAGACCATGAGATTATTAGAGAAATTCTTCACTACCGACAACTAGGAAAGCTTCAATCTACTTATATTGAAGGATTGCTTAAGGTAGTTAATCCAGAAACAGAGAAAGTACATACTCGATTTAATCAGGCTCTAACTCAGACAGGAAGGTTAAGCTCAACGGATCCTAATCTGCAAAATATTCCGATTCGATTAGAAGAAGGTAGGAAGATTCGACAAGCATTTGTCCCTTCAGAAAAAGATTGGGTTATCTTTGCAGCGGATTATTCACAAATCGAACTTCGTGTCCTTGCCCATATTGCTGGTGACGAAAAGCTAATCGATGCGTTCAAGAAGGATCTAGACATTCATACTAGAACGGCAATGGATGTATTTGGTGTGTCTGCTGAGGATGTTACATCCAACATGCGTCGACATGCAAAAGCAGTTAACTTCGGAATCGTATATGGAATTAGTGATTACGGTTTATCTCAAAGCATCGGAACAACTCGAAAAGAAGCCGGCAAATTTATTGAACGATATCTAGAAAGTTACCCTGGTGTCAAAGTGTACATGGAAGACATTGTCCAAGATGCGAAACAAAAAGGATATGTATCAACCCTTTTACAACGAAGAAGATATATCCCTGAAATAACAGCAAGAAACTTTAATGTAAGAAGTTTTGCAGAGCGGACAGCCATGAATACACCTATCCAAGGAAGCGCAGCGGATATTATAAAAAAAGCGATGATTGATATGGCTGATAGACTGGTTAAAGAAGGGTTAAAAACAAGATTATTACTCCAAGTTCATGATGAACTAATTTTTGAAGCTCCTAAAGACGAGCTAGATAAGCTAAAAGAAATTGTACCTGATGTTATGGAACATGCAGTTGAATTAAAAGTTCCTTTAAAAGTTGATTTTTCATATGGTCCAACATGGTTTGATGCCAAATAACAGCTGGAGGTATAGAAGTGCCTGAACTACCAGAAGTTGAAACAGTCAGGAGAACTTTAGAAGCACTGGTTTTAAACAAAAAAATAAAAAAGGTGTCTGTCTTTTGGCCAAAGATGGTAAAAATGCCAGATGAAGTGGAACAATTTAAAGATGCATTGGTCGGTCAAACCGTAGTAGAAATTGGGAGACGTGGCAAATTCCTTGTGATTTACACGAGTGAATATGCTTTGGTTTCTCATCTACGTATGGAGGGAAGATATGGTTTATTTCAACACGACCAACCTGTTGAACCTCATACACATGTCATTTTTGAATTTACAGATGGAACAGAACTACGGTACAAGGATGTACGAAAGTTTGGTACGATGCATCTTTTCGCAAAAGGAGAAGAGTTTAGTGTTCTGCCCTTATCGCAGTTAGGTCCTGAACCGTTTTCTAATGAGTTTACGATTGAACAGTTAACAAAGAAGTTAAAAAGCACAAAAAGAAGTATTAAAACGGCCCTATTAGATCAAAAGATTGTAGTTGGATTAGGGAATATCTATGTAGATGAAGCCCTATTTCGTGCCAGAATTCATCCAGAAAGAATGGCGGATTCTTTAACAAAGAAAGAAACTGAGAGACTTTACAAGGAAATTGTTGATACCTTAAGTGAAGCAGTTGAAAAAGGTGGTAGCACAATCCGTTCGTATGTTAACTCTCAAGGACAGATTGGAATGTTCCAATTGGAGTTATTTGTTTATGGAAGAAAAGGGGAGGAGTGCAAAGTATGTGCTACACCCCTAGAAAAGATTGTTGTAGGTGGCCGAGGAACTGTATTTTGCCCTAAATGTCAAAAAAGAAAATAATGTATGGTATTAACAATGGATGGGCTTCTTTCATAAACTATCTTAGTTTATTGATAGGAAGGAGCACCATCCAATGGAATATACAGTCTCACTACTTCTACTTGCCTTGGCAGTTAGCTTAGACGGTTTTAGTGTTGGGTTCACTTACGGTCTAAGAAAAATGCAAATTCCTTTTAAATCAATTACTATCATAGCGTTGTGCTCAGCTATTACGCTAATGATTGCGATGGGTATTGGACACCTTATTGAAACATTACTTTCCCCACAGCTTGCAGAAAGTATTGGGGGGATTGTACTTGTGATTTTAGGAGGGTGGGTCCTTTATCAATTTTTTCGTCCTGAAAAATCGAAAGAGATCCTCCCGCATGAAAAAACAATTGTAAATTTTGAAATTAAATCTCTTGGATTAGTGATTAACATTCTAAAAAAACCGATGTCAGCGGACTTTGATAAATCAGGAACCATTACTGGAATTGAAGCGTTTATGCTAGGGTTGGCCCTATCGTTAGATGCCTTTGGAGCAGGAATCGGAGCAGCTATGTTAGGATTTTCTCCAGTGTATTTAGCGGTTACGGTAGCGGTTATGAGCTCATTGTTTGTGACGATTGGAATGAAAGTTGGCTCTATATTTTCCCGAACCAATTGGGCAGGGAAGTTTGGGTTTATTCCTGGTATTCTGCTGATTATTATCGGTATTTGGAAGGTCTAATTGCTTTTAAGTGTGGACTTAAGACTTTACCTTATGAACTTTTTAGAGCAACAATTCGTCCATGAAATTATCTATGAAGGGAAAAGTATAGAATGGCGCTTGTTCTAGGACTTACTGGAGGAATAGCCTCCGGTAAGAGCACTGTCTCAAATTTGTTAAAAGAAAAAGGGATAACAGTTATTGATGCGGACCTTGAAGCACGTAATGCGGTAGAAAAAGGTGAGGAGGCGTATCAAGAAGTCGTTCATTACTTCGGCGAGGAAATCTTAATGGAGGACGGCTCCATTGATAGAGCAAAGCTAGGTGCCATCATTTTTAATGATAAAGAAAAGAGGTTGGTTCTAAATAAGATTGTTCACCCAGCCGTTCGTAAGAGAATGCTTGATAAGAAAGAAAGAGCTATAGAAAATGGGGAAGCCATCGTCGTTTTAGATATCCCTCTTTTGTTCGAGAGTAATCTCTCGTATTTAGTGGACAAAGTGTTGCTTATATATGTAGACAAAGACACACAATTAAAACGGTTAATAGAGAGAAACAATTTTAGCGAGGAAGAGGCTAAGGCAAGGATCGATTCTCAAATGCCATTATCAGATAAAGTGAGTTTAGCAAATTTTGTCATAGACAATAATGGGTCGATTGAAGAAACCAAATTACAGCTGAATCAGCTACTTAATAAATGGATAGAAAAAATGAATTAAGCTAAGAGGCCTTAAATAGCCTCTTTTTTTGTTGTAATTAGTAGATATCATTTAGTTTTAGCCTATTAGCACACTTTTAAAGTTAGAATGAGTTCAGAATTGTTAAACATTTAAAAATCAGCAAATTAATCATCACAAATCTATACCAATATGTTATACTAATTGTAACAGTAAGTTTATTAAGTATAACATTTATCCGGAGGGAGCCGTATAATGAAGGCTAAAATTGCGATTAACGGATTTGGTAGAATTGGACGAATGGTATTTAGAAAGGCCATTCTTGAAGAAAACTTAGAAATCGTTGCCATTAATGCAAGCTATCCTGCAGAAACGTTGGCACATTTAATAAAGTATGACACAAATCACGGAAAGTTTGATGGTGAAGTGGTTGCTGAAGACGGAGCTCTTGTTGTTAATGGGGAGCGTGTAAAGTTACTAAGTAACCGTAATCCTGAAGAACTTCCTTGGAAAGAACTTAATATAGATATCGTAATCGAAGCGACTGGTAAATTTAATTCTCGTGACAAAGCTAGTCTTCATCTTGTTGCTGGTGCTAAAAAAGTAATCTTAACGGCACCTGGTAAAAATGAAGATGTAACGATTGTTATGGGTGTAAATGAAAGCGCATTAAATATTGAAGAGCATGATGTGATTTCAAATGCGTCTTGTACAACGAATTGCTTAGCTCCAGTAGCAAAAGTATTAAATGATCAATTCGGTATTGAAAATGGATTAATGACAACTGTTCACGCATACACAAATGATCAGAACAATATTGATAATCCTCATAAGGATTTACGCAGAGCTCGTGCATGTGCTCAATCCATTATTCCTACATCGACTGGTGCAGCTAAAGCGTTAACTTTAGTATTACCTGAACTAAAAGGAAAATTACATGGAATGGCGTTACGTGTTCCAACTTCAAACGTATCATTAGTTGATCTAGTGGTTGATTTAAAAAGAGAAGTGACAATTGATGAAATTAATGATGCATTCACTACTGCAGCGCAAGGTTCATTACATGGCGTTCTTGATATTACAGATGAGCCATTAGTTTCAATTGATTTTAATACAAATCCGCACTCAGCTATTATTGATGGGTTATCTACAATGGTTATTGGTGCAAACAAAGTAAAAGTATTGGCTTGGTATGATAACGAGTGGGGTTATTCTTGCCGTGTAGTAGACTTAACGAAATTTGTTGCTCAAGAGCTTTTTAATAAAACAACGGTAAATGTTTGATAACATTTCCAAAAAGGCTTATAAACCTCTCGAGGTTTGTAAGCCTTTTTTCCGTGACTATTTTTTCTAAAATAAAATGTTATATATTGCCCGTTCGAATTAAGGATAAACGTATTGCTATGAGTAAAGTCTATTCATGTATTCCCCTTTAGAAAAAGTATTTCGGGAGTTTTTCTTGTCTATTTAGCTACAAGCTTGGGTTCACCCTTTAACTAAATATTTTACAAAAAAAATTTTATTCGATGTGTTGCAAAAAAAATATAAACAAAGTATACTATTCCTCGTGAACTTCTTGAAATTTGGAAAGTATATCTACTTAAAGGGTTAGGACCTCTCTGGACTAACTTTCCCCCGTGGTAGTTATAATCCAGAAAAATAGGGAAGTTCAGTAATAGTAGTAAAAATGGTTAAAGGGGGAAATTTGAATATGGAAACAATGGGTCGTCATGTTATCTCAGAATTGTGGGGTTGCGATTTCGAAAAGTTAAATGATCTAGATCAAATTGAAAGAATTTTTGCTGATGCTGCATTAAAATCTGGTGCAGAAATCCGCGAGGTAGCTTTCCACAAATTTGCACCACAAGGTGTAAGTGGAGTAGTAATTATTTCAGAATCACATTTAACGATTCACAGCTTCCCAGAACATGGTTATGCAAGTATTGATGTTTATACATGCGGAGACATGGATCCTAATATTGCTGCAGATTATATCGCAGAAGCATTAGGTGCACAAACTCGTGAGAACATCGAAATTCCACGCGGTATGGGTCCAGTTCAAGTTAAGCAAGCACAAGCTAAAGCTCTATAATACTTGTTATCAATTAAAATTAAAACCGAGAGGTGTATGTCTATACACCTCTTTTTTATTTTGTAAAATAACTCATCTATATATACATAAACGAACGGGTGAATTTCTACGTATTAAAAATTCACATAAAAGCAAAGTAGACAAGACTTGTACTCACATTCGCTTTTATATAAGATATTAGTAGATGATTGAATAGGATTACGTGGATTTTTAAACCGGAATCGGAGCTGATTGTATGAAATGTCCTTCTTGTCAAAATAACAGTACCCGTGTACTTGATTCCCGTCCTGTGGATGACTCACGGTCTATCCGTCGTAGAAGAGAATGTGAGAGATGCTCTTTTCGCTTTACCACGTTTGAAAAGGTTGAAGAAATACCATTAATAGTGGTGAAGAAAGAAGGAACTCGTGAAGAATTTAACCGAGATAAAATTCTAAGAGGTCTTATTAAAGCATGTGAGAAACGACCTGTTGCTTTAAAGGAACTTGAGGACATCACCTCGGAAGTAGAAAAAGAACTCCGCAGCAATGGTGTTTCTGAAATAAAGAGCGAGGTTGTCGGAGAGATGGTCATGGACCGTTTAGCAAAAATTGATGAGGTTGCCTATGTAAGATTTGCATCCGTATATCGTCAATTTAAGGATATTAATGTTTTTATTGATGAATTGAAAGAGTTATTAAAAAAAGAATTATAAAAAAGTTACTAATTAATCATACCAGGATTGATAAAGGCTAAAGGTAAAGCTTTGGCTTTTTTTTGTAGGTGGGCGAATATAAAGGAACAAAGAGAACTTTACCATTTTTATTCATGACAATTTTTGTTTTTATTTAAAGTATTTCAAGAGGAAAGGTTTGAACGTTATGACCCAACATTGGCAAAAGCTTCAGCCGGGGGATCGTTATGTAGTTTCAGCCAATGGTCTTCTACACGATTATGATAGGAGAGTCTTAATATCTTTATACCAGCCACTAGTAGGGTTAGATTCTTCTGGCTTGTATATGACTCTCTGGTGTGAGTTAGAAGAAAATAGACTTGCTTCCTCATCTGCTTTTACACATCGTAACCTTATGACCATGACTAGCATTAATTTAAAAGATATATATGCAGCAAGGCTTAGGTTAGAAGGTATCGGTTTGCTCAAGACCTATGTGAAAGAAACAGAGGGGGAGCGGTTGTTTATCTATGAATTACAACCACCTGCTTCACCTGAGGACTTTTTTAACGATGGATTGTTAAATATATATCTATATCGAAAAATAGGGGAAACCCAATATTTACGTCTAAAGAAAGCTTTCAGTGAAAAAGTGGTCTCCAAGTCGAGCTTTAGTGAAGAAACAAAAGCGTTCGAAGAAGTTTATGAGTCTATTTCTCCAGATGCATTGCAAGAGAGCATGAAATCAGAACAAGCATTAGAGAGTGAGGACATGCAGTTAGTGGGGAGAGGGAATACCCCGGATATTACGAAAAATGCAGAATCGTTTATTGATATTGATTTTATTATAAAAAACTCAAGTATGATACCAGCGGAAATGTTTACTCCTAAACTAAAAAGAGCTATCGGCATTTTATCATTTGTCTATGGAGTAGATGCTGTACAAATGAAAAATATGGTTTTAGATGCGTTTGATCCTAGCAGTGAACAGGTTAAAGTCGATGAGTTGCGTATTATCGTTAGAAATTGGTATCAAGTGCATAACCAAAATAAACTTCCATCCTTAGTGGATAAAATCCAGCCACCCATTTTGAATTCTTTGCAAGAGGCACCTAAAAACGAAGAAGAAGAACATGTTTACTATCTAGAAACTACATCTCCTAGACAGTTGTTGATAAAGCTATCAGGTGGAGCCGAGCCATCCGTAGGAGATTTAAATATTATTGAAGAGATTATGGACAAACAAAAATTAACACCTGGTGTTACGAATGTTTTGATTGAATATGCATTGATTAAGAATGATATGAAACTAACGCGAGCTTACCTCCAAAAGATTGCTAGTCATTGGGCGCGGAAGAAAATTGTCACAGCCAAAGAGGCTATGGAATTAGCTAGAAGTGAAAATCAGAAATACCAAGACTGGACAAATCGACCTTCTAAGGCGAGCTATGGGAACAAAAAATCTGTTAGAAAAGAAGCTATTCCGGATTGGTACAAAAATCAGAAGGATGAGGCATCAAATATTGAGGCTTCGAATAGTGAAGATACCTTTGATTTTGAATTAGAGAAACGAAAACTAGAGGAAGAGTTAAAAGAGTTTAAGAAGGAGAGGTGAACTGTGTATGAAGAAAATTGATGAAACAATAAGAAGACTAGCTAATAGCAAGGACTTTCAAAGTCGTTATGAAACCCTAAAGAGAAATATCATTAATGATCCATATGTAAAAGATTTTCTAAGTAAAAATAAAGAAGTCATTACTAGTAATATGGTTGACAAAAGTTTGAATAAACTGAATGAGTATATCTCGCAAAGTAAAGAGTGTGAAGGTTGTACAAGCTTAGAAAGCTGTAAGAATATGCTTCAAGGTTATACCCCTTTATTGACGGTAAGTGGTAATTCGATTGATATTTATTATGAAAAATGCCCTCGAAAAGTTGTATCGGATGAGAGGAAGAAGCAGGAGCGTTTGATTAATAGTATCTATGTGCCTAAGGAAATCCTTAAAGCTTCTCTTGGAGATATAGAAATTGATAAAGGCCGAATAAAGGCAATTCAGTACGCCAAAGACTTTGTCAGGAACTATTCTTCAGAAGAAAAGCAGAAAGGTCTTTATTTACACGGAGCCTTTGGTACAGGTAAATCCTTTCTGTTAGGTGCCATTGCGAATGAATTAGCGAAAAAGCAAGTAGCTTCACTAATTGTATATGTACCTGAATTTTTTAGAGAGATGAAAAATTCAATCGGTGACAATAACTTAAACGTTAAATTGGACCTCATAAAAAAAGCGCCCATATTAATGCTAGATGATTTAGGTGCCGAGACAATGAGTAGCTGGGCAAGAGACGAAATTCTAGGAACGATCCTTCAATTTAGAATGATGGAGGAATTGCCTACTTTTATAAGCTCAAACTTCAATTTTCAAGACTTGCAACATCATCTCACCTATAGTCAGCGCGGTGAGGAGGAAGAAATAAAAGCTGCTAGAATCATGGAACGAATAAAATTTTTGACGATTCCAGTTTTAGTAGAAGGACCAAACAGAAGAAAATAGAGTAGCAAAGAACCCGTTGAGCATTAGCTTGACGGGTTTTTCATTGCGTAAATGTCTTTTGAATTTTTCCCCTACTAACTCATTTTACGAAAAAAGAAAAAGTAGTTTTTGGGCGATACTTCTAATTTGTCCAAGTCCCCCATATACATGAAATCAGAGATAAAAAAGTTAAGCTTAAGTGCCCTGTCAAACTGAAGGATATTATACTATTTGCATTTTTTATACCTTTACCTAAGGTTCTACCTTAGTCGGATATAAGTTCAAGATCGTTGAAGTATAGTAAAAGTTTTTGGCTGGAGTGACTTTAGGACCTCCTTATATAAAGGTTCTTTTCGTATGCTTTGTTGCTACTAATATACTTTAAACGGATTATGGTGCTGTTTTCTTTATTTAGGAGAAGAAAGGATGCCCCTGAAGCAGTTTATACAAATAGCAACAATCTAAGCGAAAACAGCCTAAACAAACAAAGAACGGGATAGGCGCTAAGCAAGAACATCCATAAGGGGGGATTTGGTTGATTGAAATCATTTTCCAAAATATAGGGGATGCAAAAAGATTTCATCATTTTTTACAGATGAGCTTAATATCCTCTGATTTACGAAATCATGATATTCTTCTTTTTGAAGACCAACATAAAGTAAGCGTAAAGATGGAGCGTATTAACCAAGAACATATGAGTCTAGTAAAAAAATCTTTTTATCACTTTATCATTGAAATTAAACAAAATGATTGGTTTAGAATGATCCTAGAAGACCATTATTATTACAAAGATCCTGAAGAGCAGGAACAAATATTAGATATTATTCAATCTATACTTGAGGGGAATCGAATTGATTTAGTGAATTTAATTGATGATCTAGAACAGGATCAACGATTAGAAGAAGTGATTGATCAAATGTTTAATGAAAATGTGTCTTTTTCATTTGACTCTTTTGTTCGATTTAGAATGAGACCTTTTATGGATCAGTTGGAAAAATATGTAGAGATTTCTATTGATGAGTATAAAATGGAACAGGATTACCAGATGTTTATCCAAACCTTGAGGGATTTTTTAACTGGTAGAAAATCCAAATTTAGTCATCTACACCTACTAATGAATGATGAAGTGTGCTTTTATGATGACCAATTTTACGAAATTAAAAGAGCAGATTTGTTTAAAATGATTGATAGGAAGCTTCTATCCAATCATCCCGTTTATGTTGATTCGGTTACGATTGCTCCACTGCTGTCTATTGCACCGTCTGTCATATATTTATATACAGATGATTTAGAGCAGCCATTAGTTAGAACCATCCGTAATATTTTTGAAGAACGTGTCGTTGTAAAGTCTATGAACAGTTTTTATGAAAATGTCCCTTTAAATACGTATACAGCTGATGAAAAAATGTAATAGAATGCCCTTGATTTTCCCATTTCAACAAACTATAATAACCTACATAACAAATTAAATGACATCAAAAAGTTATGATGAGGATATGGGTATTCCTTTACGGTTCAAAGAGAGGGAAGGCAAGGCTGAAACCTTCCTAACACGAATAGAATGCTTACCACCTTTAAACTTCAACCAGGAACCATTAGTGTGCCTTAGTCAGCATAGCTAAATAAGTATTGGTTGACGGAACATTTCCGTTATCATTCAATCTAAAGTCACTTTTATTTGAAATTTCTTAAAAGTGAGAATTAGGGTGGAACCACGTGTTATTAACAATAACTCGTCCCTTTCATAGGGACGAGTTTTTTTATTTTTTGCTTTGTTGCTTTTCTCTGTATGCAGATAGACGTGTCTTAAGTGAAATCAACAGACAAGTCTTAACAGAGCCTGTTTTTTTAAAAAATTGAGATATGTAGCCTTTCATTAACCAGAAAATAGAGCTACGCTTATAATTTAAGGAGGAAAAATCATGTCAGACGTTGTTAAATTATCGTTTCCAGATGGAGCCGTAAAGGAGTTTCCTAAAGGAACGACGACTGAAGATGTTGCTGGTTCTATTAGTCCAGGACTAAAGAAAAAAGCACTTGCAGGAAAATTAAATGGCCAAATGGTGGATCTTCGTCGTCCAATCAATGAGGATGGCTCCATAGAGATTGTTACTCAAGGAAGCGCTGATGCACTTGAAGTCTTGCGCCATAGCTCGGCTCACTTACTTGCACAAGCCATCAAGCGTTTACATAAAAACGTAAAACTTGGGGTTGGTCCAGTAATTGAGGGTGGTTTCTACTATGATGTTGATGTAGAAGAAGCATTAACACCTGAGGATTTACCTTTAATAGAAAAAGAAATGAAGAAAATCATTAATGAAAATATTGAAATCGTTCGTAAAGAAGTAAGCCGTGACGAGGCGGTTCAAATCTATAAAGAAATTGGTGACGAGTACAAGCTTGAACTAATTGAAGCTATTCCAGCTGAGGAAACAGTAACATTGTACGAGCAAGGCGATTTCTTTGATTTATGTAGAGGAGTTCATGTTCCATCCACAGGAAAGTTAAAAGAATTCAAATTATTAAGTATTGCAGGAGCATACTGGCGTGGAGACAGCGACAATAAAATGCTTCAACGTATTTATGGAACTGCATTCTTTACAAAAGAAGAACTACAAGAGCACCTACGCTTACTTGAGGAAGCTAAAGAGCGTGACCACCGTAAAATTGGTAAAGAGCTTAACTTATTCATGAACTCACAGAAAGTTGGACAAGGATTACCATTATGGCTTCCAAAAGGAGCGACAATCCGTCGCATTATTGAGCGTTACATTGTAGATAAAGAAGAAAGACTAGGCTATGACCATGTATATACTCCAATCATGGGAAGCGTGGATTTATACAAAACTTCTGGGCATTGGGACCACTATCAAGAGAATATGTTCCCTGTCATGGAAATGGACAATGAGCAGCTTGTTCTTCGTCCAATGAACTGTCCTCATCATATGATGGTCTATAAAAACGGCATTCACAGTTATCGTGAACTTCCAATTCGTATTGCGGAGCTGGGAACGATGCACCGATATGAAATGTCTGGGGCCTTATCTGGATTACAGCGTGTTCGTGGGATGACTCTTAATGATGCCCACATTTTTGTTCGTCCAGATCAGATCAAGGAAGAATTTAAACGTGTGGTACGCTTAATCCTGGAAGTATATAAAGATTTTAACTTAGAAGAGTATTCATTCCGTCTGTCATACCGTGACCCTCAAGATAAAGAGAAGTACTATGATGATGATGAAATGTGGAATAGAGCACAAGGAATGATCAAGGAAGCGATGGACGAGCTGAGCTTAGACTACTACGAAGCAGAAGGTGAAGCAGCATTCTACGGTCCGAAGCTTGATGTAATGGTTAAAACAGCTTTAGGTAAGGAGGAAACATTATCAACTGTTCAGCTTGACTTCTTATTACCAGAGCGATTCGAATTAACCTACGTTGGAGAAGATGGAAAGCAACACCGCCCAGTCGTTATTCACCGCGGAGTAGTGTCTACAATGGAACGTTTCGTTGCATTCTTAATTGAAGAGTATAAAGGTGCATTCCCAACATGGTTAGCACCAGTTCAAGTTCAGGTTATTCCAGTATCTCCTGATGCTCACTTTGATTATGCAAAAGAAATCCAAGAACAGCTTCAAAGTGAAGGATTCAGAGTTGAGCTTGATGACCGTAACGAAAAAATTGGTTATAAGATTCGTGAAGCTCAAATGCAAAAGACTCCATATATGCTTGTAGTTGGTGACAACGAGGTAACAGAGAAAGCTGTTAATGTTCGTAAATATGGGGAGCAGAACTCAGAAACTGTTTCTTTTGAAAGCTTTGTTTCAGCATTAAAACAAGAGGTTCGTCGATCATAATTAAAAAGTGGTTGCAAAACTTCTGTATCTTTGATACAATTCATTTCGTTGTGATAAAAGTGTTCGTTTGACAGGACATCATGATTTGTGATATATTAGTTTAGGCAAATTGAATACGAGTTTGAGGAAAAGAAGAAGCACCCGCTTCTCACCTGATTGACGCAAAGAGCTGTTAGCAGGTTTACGAACAATTTTTTTACTTACTTTGTTTTCGTAAAGTGTGGGTGTTTTTGCCCGCACTTTTTTGTTTGTAAAAAACTTATTTCACTTACTTGCGATTCAACTTTGAGTCAATGTTGTAATAGGGATCGGTGCACTTTTAACTTACTATCTATATTCTTGGCCCAAACGTTGTGTTCGTACAAAACCTTGGAGGTGTCTAACTATTAGCAAAGACATGTTGTTGAACGAGGGTATTCGTGCCCGTGAAGTTCGTCTAATTGACCAAAACGGCGAGCAGTTAGGGATTAAATCTAAAAACGAAGCACTTGAAATTGCTGCACGTGTAAATCTTGATGTTGTTCTTGTTGCTCCGAATGCTAAGCCGCCAGTAGCTCGTATTATGGACTACGGAAAGTTTAAATTCGAACAACAGAAGAAAGAAAAAGAAGCACGTAAGAATCAAAAAATTATTAACGTAAAAGAAGTTCGTCTTAGCCCAACTATTGATGAGCATGACTTTAATACAAAGTTACGTAACGCAATTAAGTTCTTGGAAAAAGGCGATAAAGTAAAAGCATCGATTCGCTTTAAAGGTCGTGCAATTACTCATAAAGAAATCGGTCAACGTGTTTTAGATCGTTTCGCAGAACAATGTAAAGAGGTTGCTACAATAGAATCTCATCCGAAAATGGACGGAAGAAGCATGTTCATGATGTTAGCCCCTAAAACTGATAAGTAATGAGGAGGATTCCCAAATGCCAAAAATGAAAACTCACCGTGGCGCTGCAAAGCGTTTCAAGAGAACAGGATCTGGTAAACTAAAGCGTTCACACGCTTACAGAAGCCACTTGTTTGCTAACAAATCTACAAAACAAAAACGTAAACTTCGTAAAGGAACTCTTGTTTCTTCTGGAGATTACAAACGTATCCGTAACTTATTAGTAAACCTTAAGTAATATTCCGAATACAGGAGGGAAAATAAATGCCACGTGTAAAAGGCGGTACAGTTACTCGCAGACGTCGTAAAAAAGTTTTAAAATTAGCTAAAGGTTATTTCGGTTCGAAACATACTTTATATAAAGTTGCAAATCAACAAGTAATGAAATCATTACAATATGCTTTCCGTGATCGTCGCCAGAAAAAGCGCGATTTCCGTAAGCTTTGGATTACTCGTATCAACGCAGCTGCTCGTATGAACGGTCTTTCTTACAGCCGTTTAATGCACGGTTTAAAAGAAGCTGGTATCGAAGTAAACCGTAAAATGCTTGCTGAATTAGCAGTTGCTGACGAAAAAGCATTTGCTGAATTAGCAACAGTTGCTAAGCAAAACTTAAACAAATAATTTTACGTTTTCTTTAGCACAATAATTGACTTCTTGTCATTTAAAAGCCATTCTCTAATAAGGGGATGGCTTTTTTGCATAAAGTAGAATTTAAATTATTATTTAGGAGTCAGCATGATTACATATCTATTGTTTATATACCTAGTTTTAGTCAATTTAATCGGTTTGTATTTAATGTACACGGATAAGAAACGCTCCATGCTAAAACAATATCGAATTAGTGAGAAGACGTTATGGCAAACTGCCATTCTAGGTGGCGTCTTAGGAGTCACAGTAGGAATGAGACTCTTTAGACATAAGACGAAGCATCCTCATTTTAAGTGGGGTCTTCCGTTGCTTTTAATAATAGAGGGTGGAATAATTTATTTCTTTTTACTCATTTATTAAATATGCTAACACAGTGGATATAAATGTTTTTGTCATATCCCCTATTAAAACTCTATAAGCTTTAATAACATCAGAAGAATTGAGCAAAAGAGGGTGATAGGGATGGATGAAGAGTTAGCAATGCTCTTTGTCATGGTAGAAGCTGGAGGAATATTTGCACCCATTGCATTTATATTATTTCATTTTCTTAGACAATTTTTATTTATACCAGTTGCTGTTATTTGTATTGCTGGAGGAGTTTTATTTGGAACGGTTGGAGGAACGATTTATTCAATTATAGGCTTACTGTTAAGTAGTTTCTTGTTCTTTATATTAATTAAAAAAATGCCAAAGACACATGAAAAACTTTCAAGGGTAAAGAAGAAATGGTTTGGAGAGTACAGAAACTTAACTGTTAGTCAGGTTGCCATATTAAGACTTGTCCCGTTCGTTCATTATCATTTACTTAGCTTTTGTCTTTTAGAAAGACATACTAGTTTTAGAGACTATATGAAGGCTTCTTTTATAGCGAATTTACCTTTAGCATTCTTCTACACAGTATTTGGTCAATTTATTAGTAGCTTTACCCCGTCAATGATTGTGATTATTCTCTTCTCATTAACCATTCTCCTATATGTATTAAGGGAGAAAGTAACGATTATAAAATGGAAAGAATTTTTTAAAGCTACTGCATAAAGGTAGAAAAAACGTTCGGGAGATTTCCCCGAACGTTTTTTAACGATCCTTAAATGGTAGATCATTTTGATGGTTCTTTTTTAAAAATTCCTTTACAGGACTTTTCCAATCAATTTTCGCATTTGGATAAGCCTCTTGTATTTTCTGCTCAATAAATAGGAAGTCATCCCTCACCATCCCGTTTAAGGCAGCTACACTATGAGGCCAAACAAAAATGGAGACAATCTCAAAGGAGTTTGCAGTTGTTCCTAGATATTTCTCCCCCTCAAACAAAACTCCTTTATGGGTAATCATAAAGTTTTTTCTAACATTATTTCGATCGTCTAGAAAGAAAAACTTCTTTTGGTCGTGCGCGAGCTCCAATTTTCGTTTTGGATTTAGCAAGTATTTAATAAGACGGTAGACCAAAAATATAATAAAAACAAATAATAGAAAGCGTAGAAGCCACATCATTACAAGCTCCCCCAAATACATTTTTCCTTATTTACGAATGAAAGAGAGAAAAGTTTCAATTTCTTTTTATATTTTTCTCTTTTTTTCATCATTATGTTTTATTATAAATGACATACATAATTAGACAAAAAAGATTGGGTGAAAATACATGAATTTACAAAAATTATTTGAAATGCAAAAAGGATTAGATCAACACATTGAACAAAATCATAATCTAGAGAATGAGAATCTATTTGACCGAAAAGTGCTTGCGTTATTAGTAGAAATTGGAGAATTAGCTAATGAAACAAGGTGCTTTAAGTTTTGGAGTGTAAAGCCCTCATCACCACAAGCTACAATTCTAGAGGAGTTTGTGGATGGTATCCACTTTATGTTATCTCTTGGGATTGAAACGGGTTTGAGTGAGGTAGATCTGCCCTCACAAAAACAATCTGAGACAGAAGTATCTATGAATGAACAGTTTCTAAAGGTTTTTGGTCGAATTAACGATTTTCGTACTACTAAATCTCGTGAACATTTTGAAAGAATGATTCAGGATTATATGATGTTAGCAAATTTATTAGGATTTTCAAATGAAGATATTGAACAGGCATATATATCAAAGAATGAAGTAAATTATAAAAGGCAGCAGGAAGGCTATTAGCAGAATTTTTGTACATTTTATAAATGATTCGGTATAATAAAAATGAATACATATTAAGGGAGTCGAAATAATGGCAAATTTAGATGAAACATTAACGATGTTAAAAGATTTAACAGATGCTAAGGGGATTCCTGGTAACGAGCGTGAACCAAGAGAAGTCATGAAAAAATACATAACTCCATTTGCTGATGAAGTGACAACTGACGGACTTGGCAGTTTAATTGCTAAAAAAACTGGTAAAGCCGGTGGTCCTAGAGTAATGGTAGCTGGTCACTTAGATGAAGTAGGCTTCATGGTTACAAACATTGATGATAAAGGATTCATCAAGTTCCAAACAGTTGGAGGCTGGTGGTCACAAGTTATGCTGGCTCAACGCGTAACAATTGTGACTAACAAAGGCGATGTTACAGGAGTAATTGGTTCGAAACCGCCTCATATCCTACCTCCGGAAGCTCGTAAAAAGCCAGTAGATATTAAAGATATGTTCATTGATATCGGTGCTTCTAGCCGTGAAGAAGCTGCGGAGTGGGGAGTTAAACCTGGTGATATGGTAGTTCCTTATTTCGAATTTACGGTTATGAACAATGAAAAGATGTTATTAGCTAAAGCTTGGGATAACCGCATTGGTTGTGCAATTGCGATCGATGTATTAAAACAACTTAAAGGCACTGAGCATGCTAATGAAGTGTATGGTGTTGGTTGTGTACAAGAAGAGGTAGGCTTACGTGGTGCTCGTACTTCTGCAGCTGTAATCGAACCTGATATCGGTATCGCTGTTGACGTAGGAATTGCTGGGGACACACCGGGAATTTCTGAGAAAGAAGCATTAAGCAAGATGGGTAAAGGCCCTCAGATTAT
Organism: Cytobacillus spartinae; assembly: GCF_042865285.1. Classification (NCBI taxonomy): domain Bacteria; kingdom Bacillati; phylum Bacillota; class Bacilli; order Caryophanales; family Bacillaceae; genus Cytobacillus; species Cytobacillus spartinae. The sequence goes on from NZ_JBIACK010000019.1 coordinate 44,369, forward strand.
TCTTTATGATGCATCAATGGTAGGTCATAAAGGTCTTCGTGACTTTATTACAGGTGTAGCGGATGAATTAAACATTCCTTACCAATTTGATGCAATTGCTGGTGGAGGAACAGATGCTGGTTCAATCCATCTATCACATAAAGGTTCTCCGTCAATTGCCATTACGATTGCAACTCGATATATCCACTCTCATGCAGCTATGCTTCATCGTGATGATTACGAGAATGCAGTAAAGCTTATTGTTGAAGTGATTAAGCGTCTTGACAGAGAAGCTGTAGATAAAATTACGTTCGAATAGGCTTCATATACTGATTTTAAACAGATTAAGATGCTGTTTTCTCATAACGGAAGAAAGATCCCACGAGAATCCGTCTTGTGAGGATACGAAAAGCAACATTCTTTGCGAAAACAGCCTTTGAATAAAGCAATTAACACCTTGGCTAGTTATAGCTAAGGTGTTTTTAATGAAAACTAAAAAAAGCTGCCCTTTTAGTGAGGGCAGTTATCATCAAAGAGTTAATAGTATAAAATAGAACTTATTATTTCAAACCACTTTCAAGTGTTCCAAGCATTTCAACTCGCTTTTCTTCTGATGCATTGTTCCAGATTACTTCAAAAAGAACACCTAATCCCGGAAGCATTTTCTCTTCTCCATTTTGAATCGCATCAACAATCGTTTCTCTAAGTTCAGATTGTGAGTTTCCAGAAACATTTTGAAGAACAGCGTTTCTTATGTTTATATTCATAAATAACACTCCTTTATTTGAATTCTTCTTTTTATATGTTTTCTAATTTTGGATTTATTATGTATTTTATTAAATGAATTTCAGGCGCATTTTTTTATCAAGCCGTAACACATTGTGAACTGGTTTAAGTTACGCTATAATAAGAAAATTGAATGATAAAGGGCTCTTTTCTAAGAAGTTCCTAATAAAAGGAGAGACGGTGTTGAAACACATTCACTCTGCAAAAAATCCACAAGTGAAACATTGGAAAAAGCTTTTAACAAAAAAAGAACGTGATAAATCAGGGACATTCATCGTAGAAGGGTACCATTTGGTTGAAGAAGCTCTTAAAGCTAACAAGATATTGGAGCTGATTGTTGGGGATCAGGTCGAACTTCCTCAAAAGTGGAATTATGGTGAAGTTCCAGTTACGACTGTAACATCTGAAATCATCAAAGAATTATCTGATACGGAAGCACCACAAGGCGTTTTTGCCATTTGCGAACAAGAAAAGGTTCTAGCTTCAAATCAAGTAGGTAAAACTTACTTATTAATTGATTCTGTACAAGATCCAGGTAATTTAGGAACGATGATTCGTACTGCAGATGCTGCAGGGATAGATGCTGTCATCGTTGGGAACGGAAGCGTAGATACATATAACCAAAAGGTACTAAGGTCCGCTCAAGGAAGTCATTTTCACTTACCTGTTTTAAAAGGAAACCTTCGAGAATGGGTTGAGAAATTTCGCTCTGAGGACATCCCGCTATATGGAACCGCTTTAGAAAATGGACATATATATACAGAAATTGAACCGACAGATCGTTTTGCACTAATCGTTGGTAATGAAGGAAGCGGTGTAAGCAAGGAGTTATTAGAGGAAACTAACAAAAACCTTTATATTCCTATCTTCGGAAAAAGTGAGTCATTAAATGTTGCAGTAGCAACAGGAATTTTGCTATATTACTTACGTGGTTAAAAATAGTCTAGTCCTCATTGAAACTACCGGGGATGTGTACTATAATCGAAGTTAATTGTAAAATTACATATTTAAAAACAATGACGGAGAAGAGTAACTTACCGGGTTCTTTTTTAGGGAGAAAATGCCTTAGACTGAAAGCATTTTTATAGAATAAGTAAGTGAAGTTCACCTCTCGAGTTGGCATCGGGACCATTCATTCCAGAATGTAAAGATGCATCGGCAGTAGCCGTTATCTTAATGAAGTGAGCATAAAGTGTTTTTACTTTCATGCTAATAAGGGTGGTACCGCGAATCAAAACCTCGTCCCTTTCAGGGATAGAGGTTTTTTATTTTGGGAAAATTTAAGTACTTTAAATTTAAGGAGGAATTTAAAAATGCAAGACCGCTTAAAAGAGCTTCAACAAGAAGCGCTAAGTAGTATTAATCAAGCAAATGATTTAAAAGAATTAAACGATATTCGTGTATCTTACTTAGGTAAAAAAGGGCCCATTACTGAAGTATTAAAAGGGATGGGAAAGCTTTCTGCTGAAGAACGTCCAAAAATGGGTGCACTAGCGAACGAAGTACGCGATGCTATTTCTGCAGCAATCGAGGAGAAGCAAGAAATCTTGGAAAAAGAAGCCATCCAAAAGAAATTAGCTTCAGAATCGATCGATGTTACTCTTCCGGGGCGTCCTGTAACGACTGGTAACCATCACCCGCTTACTAGAATTATTGAAGAAATTGAAGATTTATTCATTGGAATGGGTTATTCCATTGCAGAAGGTCCTGAGGTCGAAAAGGACTATTATAACTTTGAAGCGTTAAACTTACCAAAGGGTCACCCAGCACGTGATATGCAAGATTCATTCTATATTACAGAAGAAATTCTACTGCGTACTCATACTTCACCGATGCAAGCTAGAACGATGGAGAAAAACCAAGGAAAAGGCCCAGTTAAAATTATTTGTCCTGGTAAAGTGTATCGCCGTGATAACGATGATGCCACTCACTCACATCAATTCATGCAAATTGAGGGGCTTGTCGTTGATGAGAATGTCCGTATGAGTGACTTAAAAGGTACATTAGATTTATTTGCGAAAAAAATGTTTGGAGAAGATCGAGAAATTCGCTTACGCCCGAGCTTTTTCCCTTTTACTGAGCCATCAGTTGAAATGGATATATCGTGTAAGATTTGTAATGGAAAAGGCTGTAGTGTATGTAAAGGTACTGGATGGATTGAAATTCTAGGTGCTGGAATGGTTCATCCAAATGTACTTGAAATGGCTGGATATGATTCGAAGAAATATACAGGCTTTGCATTTGGAATGGGACCTGAGCGTATTGCGATGTTGAAATATGGTGTAGATGATATTCGCCATTACTATACAAATGATATTCGTTTCTTAAAGCAATTCTCAATTCACGAATAAAAGTTAAGGAACCTAGTTGTAGAATAAAAAAGGAGGATATATAATGTTTGTTTCATATAAATGGCTGCAGGATTATGTTGATCTATCAGGAATTACTGCAGAAGAGCTTGCAGAAAAAATAACGAAAAGCGGAATTGAAGTTGAAGGGGTAGAAGTCCTAAACGAAGGCATGAAAGGCCTAGTAGTGGGTCACGTTTTAGAGCGTGAACAACATCCAAATGCTGATAAGCTTAACAAGTGTTTAGTGGATGTTGGCGAGGAAGAGCCTGTCCAAATCATTTGTGGTGCTCCAAATGTAGACAAAGGTCAAAAAGTAGTTGTTGCTAAAGTCGGGGCAGTTCTTCCAGGTAATTTTAAAATAAAAAAAGCGAAGCTACGTGGAGAAGAGTCACACGGTATGATTTGTTCTTTACAGGAGCTAGGAATTGAAGGGAAACTTGTAGCGAAAGAATTCTCAGAAGGAATCTTCGTATATCCCAACGATGCAACTGTTGGTGAAGATGCGCTTGCTCTTCTAAACAGGGATGATCAAGTTCTAGAATTGGGCTTAACACCAAACCGCTCAGATTGCCTAAGTATGTTAGGTGTAGCATACGAAGTAGCAGCTATTTTAGGAAGAGAAGTGATACTTCCTAAGCCAGAGGTTACGACTGTCTCTGAACAGGCATCCAATTATATTGATGTAAAAGTAGATGCTAATGAAGATAACCCTCTTTATGTCGCAAAAGTTGTGAAGAACATTAAAGTAGGACCTTCTCCGTTATGGATGCAAACGAGATTGATGTCAGCGGGAATTCGCCCACATAATAACGTAGTTGATATTACGAACTACATTCTATTAGAGTATGGTCAACCATTACATGCATTTGATTACGACCGTCTAGGTTCAAAAGAAATTCTTGTACGTAGAGCTCATGACGGTGAAACAATCGTAACTCTTGATGATGCTAAGCGTGAATTAACTTCTGACCATTTAGTTATTACGAACGGGAAAGAAGCTGTTGCTTTAGCAGGAGTTATGGGTGGCGCAAATTCCGAGGTTCAATCCGACACGACCAGTGTTCTTATTGAATCTGCTTATTTCAAAGGTGCAACTGTAAGAAAAGCATCTAAAGATCATGGATTAAGAAGCGAAGCTAGTACACGCTTTGAAAAAGGTGTCGACCCTAATCGAGTACGGGAAGCAGCAGAAAGAGCAGCTGAACTTTTAGCATTATATGCTAACGGGGAAGTGTTAGAAGGATCTGTTGTTGCGGACACATTAACTATTGAAGAAAAAGTTGTTTCTATTTCGTTAGAAAAAATTAATCGAGTTCTTGGTACTGAAGTTAGTATGAATGAAGTGGAAGATATCTTTAAACGCCTTCAGTTTGGCTATAAAGCGGATAATGGTGTTATTACAGTGACGGCTCCTACTCGTCGTGGGGATATCACGATTGAAGAGGATCTAATTGAAGAAGTAGCTCGGATTTATGGCTATGACCGTCTACCAAAGACATTACCAATCGGCTCATCTACTCCAGGTGCACTAACGCCATATCAGCAGAAACGCCGTATTGTCCGTAATTATCTTGAAGGTGTTGGTTTATATCAAGCGGTTACTTATTCATTAACAAGTGAGGGCAAAGCAACTCAATATGCACTTGAAAAGCGTGAACCGATTAAGCTTGCTATGCCAATGAGTGAGGATAGAAGCATGCTTCGTTTGAGTATACTTCCTCAACTATTAGAAGTCATGAAGTATAATTTAGCACGTCAAAATGATAACCTTGCATTATACGAAACAGGGGCGGTATTCCTTGCAACGGAGGCCGAAGAGCTTCCTGAGGAGCGTGAGCACCTTTCAGCAGCTATCACAGGTTTATGGCAACAGCACCCTTGGCAGGGCGAGAAGAAAGCTGTAGATTTCTTTGTCTTGAAAGGTGTTTTAGAAGGGATGTTTGCTAAACTTGGCCTTACAAGTGCAGTTGAGTATCGTCAAGGAGAAGTTAATGGTTTACATCCGGGTAGAACGGCAGAAATCTATCTTTCTGGATCTAAAATTGGCTTTATTGGTCAAGTTCACCCTGCTGTTCAAAAGGATTTAGATTTAAAGGAAACATATGTATTTGAATTATCTCTAAAAGAAGTATTTGAAGCAGAGGTTGCTCCATTACAGTATGAAGCTATCCCTCGTTATCCGTCCATCACGCGCGATATTGCATTAGTTGTTGATAAAAATAAAGCAGCATACGAATTGCAACGTATCATCGTTGAAGCAGGCGGGTCCCTACTAAAAGAAGTACATGTATTTGACTTATATGAAGGAGATCGTATGGAAGAAGGGAAAAAGTCAATTGCCTTCTCACTTAAATACTTTGACCCTGAAAAGACATTAACGGATGAAGAAGTAACGAAAGCACATGACAAGGTATTAAATGCAGTGAAAGAAGAAGCTGGAGCTGTATTAAGAGGATAATAAGAAAGGGACTCGTCTGGATACTGAACCCCAAAAGTTAGAGTAGCAATCTAACTTTTTGGGGTCTGTACCCTGAGTCCCTTTTTATGTTATTGAAGCTAAGTACTACTTTCTCAATAAATTAAATGCCTTATCCGTATTAGCAAAGTGCAATTTTACAAATTGAGGTAACACTTCTTTTCCTTTTGCTTTTATCAGTTTAGCTGCAGCAACATCTACTTGTGCTCCTGCTCCCTTAGGTAGTGTAAACCCTGCTCGTGCAGATAGTTTTTCAAAGTGACGAACAAATGCATATCTAGCTATGATTGAAGCAGCTGCTACCGAAAGATGAATACCTTCAGCCTTTGTGCTAAAAAAAACATTTTCTCTTTGAATGTTTTTTTGACCCTTTAGGTACTGATAGTAAATCTCTTCCTTTGCAAATTGATCAATAAGAATAGCATCTGGTTTATCCGGAGATATTTTTTCTAATACATGTTTTATGGCCTGATTATGTAACAAAGCCTTTAGTTTTCCCTGTGACATACCAGATTTCTGCAATTCATTATATTTTTCATTATGCAATGTTAACAAACTATGTGGGACGATATCCTTTATTTGTTTGGCAATTTCAATGATTTTATCATCTGTTAAATTCTTCGAATCTTTTACCCCTAATTCCTTTAAAAGTGGGATATCCTCTTTTTTTACATAGGCAGCGACAACCGTAATTGGGCCAAAAAAATCACCAGTACCAACCTCATCTGATCCAACAACTGATAAAGTTTCAAAATTAGGCGGCAAGTTAGTTGCCTTGGAAATGGATCTTTTTTTACTAGTTGCTCTAGTAGCTGTTGCCTCCTGCTCTCCCCATCGATTAGCCTCTGTTGAACTGCCTCCGCCCTGAAATAACACCTTACCCGACTTATATGCCGTTATCGTACAATTTGTTGTTTTAGCAGAGAAAACCCCTCCTGGAGGTACTTTATCTGATAGATTTGCTTGGTAGAATGATTTCATCTTCTCAATATCATGACTACTCACTTTTAAAACAATATTACTCATATAACAATCTCCACCTTTATTAATAGGTTTACAGTAGACCACCTGTTTACCTTGATGTCATCTAAAAAATTTGTAATTACCGTTATACAATTATTGCCTAATCAGCATATTTTGACATCCTTTGACTTCCCACTCTTAATAGGTTCATGTTATGATAGTGATTAGGATTTCTAAGAATGGGGGCAATGGGGTTGTCAGAACCAGAAAAAAAGCGCACAACTGTTGATATTTACGGACAACAATATATCATTATGGGCTTAGAAAGCTCTAGTCATGTTAGGCTTGTGGCCTCAATGGTTGATGATAAGATGCGTGAAATTAGCTCTAGGAATCCTTCACTTGATACCACTAAATTAGCCGTGTTAACTGCTGTTAATGCAGTTAACGATTATATTAAGTTAAAAGATCGATTAGAACGGCTTGAAAGTGAATTAAAACGCGTAAAGGACTGAAAAAAGTCATGCTAGATCTCGCCATTTTTATTATTCTTATCTTTGGATTTTTAGTAGGTTTAAAACGAGGTTTTATCCTCCAACTAATTCACCTAACCGGATTTATTATTGCTTTTATTGTTGCGAATATGTACTATGAAAACCTATCGACAAAGCTTACACTTTGGGTACCATACCCTAGCTTTGGGGATGATTCAACTTTGAAACTACTATTTGATAATGGGAATTTAGAAGATGCCTACTATCGCGCCATTGCATTTGTCGTGATTTTTTTTACGGTAAAAATTGTTCTTCAAATCATTGGAAGTATGCTTGACTTTGTTGCCCACTTACCAATTCTAAAAAGTCTTAATATTTGGGCTGGTGGAATTTTAGGGTTCATAGAAGTATATCTTATCACGTTTATTTTATTATACATAGCAGCACTTCTTCCAATAGAAGCGATTCAAGGACCATTAACAAGTTCAACGTTAGCACAATTTATTGTTGAGCATACTCCGTTTTTCTCAGAGCAAATTAAAGAGCTTTGGATTGAATACGTCGCATCCTAACTTCTCTCTTTAGAGAAGTTTTCTTTTTAGTGTGGTTATAAAACGGGAGTGTTACCTACAAATTTTCTGAAAATGAATTCAACCGTCTTAGAATGGTTAATGACCCCTTCAGGGAACCAATTTAACAAAACTTTTTCATATGTTGATACGTATAGAGAAAAAGGTAATCCTAATAAATAGACTTTTATAACGAAAATGTTTTCAATGGAAGGTGTATTTTTTTGAGTGTGAATAAAAAAGACGTGATTCGCTTACTAGAAACGATAGCCGTGTTTCTAGAATTAAAAGGTGAAAATACATTTAAAGTGGCAGCATTTCGAAAAGCAGCCATTGCATTAGAAGCTGATGATCAAAGCTTGACTGATATCAAGGACTTTACAGTTTTTCCTGGGATCGGGAAAGGAACAGCGGCTGTTATTGAAGAATTTATCTTAGAGGGGAAATCAACGGTCTTAAAAGAACTTCAAGAGGAGGTTCCTAAAGGCTTAATTCCCCTTCTACAGCTGCCAGGTCTCGGTGGGAAGAAAATTGCAAAGCTTTATAAGGAACTAGGGATAGAAAGTATTACCGACTTAGAGCAGGCTTGCCTTGATGGAAAGGTAAGAAGTCTTGCTGGATTCGGTCAAAAAACAGAAGAAAAAATACTGTCATCGATTAAGAATGCTGGCGCAAGACCAGATAGGCTACCACTTGCCTATATGCTTCCTATTGCCGAATATATCGAACATCTCTTAGAAAAGATGGACGATATAACAAAGTTTTCTCGAGCAGGTAGTCTAAGAAGAATGAGAGAAACAATCAAAGACCTAGATTTTATCATCGCGACAGAAAATCCTTCCTCAGTTAAAGGGCAGCTTTTAAAAATAGAAAAAATAAAAGAGATTGTAGCTTCTGGGGATACGAAGGTTTCCTTAACGTTAGAATTTGATTATGATATTTCGGTTGATTTCCGCCTAGTTGAACCAAAGGAATTCGCTACAACTCTACATCATTTTACTGGATCAAAAGATCACAATGTCAGAATGAGGCAGCTGGCAAAAGAACGTGGAGAGAAAATAAGTGAGTATGGGGTAGAGGTTATCGAAACAGGAGAAATTCTCACTTTTTTAAGTGAAGAAGAATTTTATCATCATTTTGGATTACCATTTTTTCCTCCAGAAATTAGAGAGGATGGTAGCGAAGTAGAAGATTATTCGGAAGAGATGGATTTAATTTCTCTTGAAGATATAAAAGGCGATCTACATATGCATTCTACCTGGAGTGATGGGGCTCATTCAATTGAGGAAATGATTGCTGCTTGTCGTTCTAGAGGATATAGATATATGGCTATTACCGATCACTCCCATTATCTTAAAGTTGCAAATGGTTTAACACCAGAGCGCTTGAGAAAACAGAGAGAAGAAATAAAGAGACTAAATGAACAATTTGATGATATTACGATTCTGTCAGGAGTAGAGATGGATATTTTGCCAGATGGCAGTTTAGATTATGATGATGAGCTTTTAGGAGAATTAGATATTGTTATTGCATCTATTCATTCTTCTTTTTCCCATCCAAAAGAAAAAATTATGGAACGACTGAAAAGTGCATTAATAAATGCTCATGTCGATATTATTGCTCATCCAACAGGGAGACTAATAGGCAGAAGAGAAGGCTATGACGTAGACATTGATATGCTTATTCAATTAGCGAAGGAGACGAATACAGCACTTGAACTAAATGCGAATCCTAATCGCTTAGACTTAAGCTACGAGCATATAAGAAAGGCACAAGATGCAGGTGTAAAAATCGTCATCAATACAGATGCACATAAAATGGACACGTTAACACATATGGACATTGGGGTGTCAGCAGCCAAAAAAGGCTGGATTAGAAAATCTTCAGTCCTAAACGCGCTAGAAACTCAGGATTTACTACAATTTTTGCATAATAGATAAGATTTAGATTGTAAAGGGGGGCATCTCCATGCAACAACGAGTTATGAGGGTTTTAGAATTTGATAAAGTGACGGAACAGCTCTTAGACCATGTCTCTTCATCACTTGGGAGAGATAGGGTCAAAAATTTGATTCCTTCTACAAGCTTTGAAGAAGTAGTTAGGATGCAGGCAGAAACTGATGAGGCTGCTACCATTTTACGAATAAAAGGAAACGTCCCACTCGGTGGGATATTTGATATTCGTCAACATATAAAACGATCAGTTATTGGTGGGATGCTGAGTCCGCAAGAATTAACCCAAGTAGCAAGCACGATTCATGCTAGCAGGATGATACGTAAATTTATTGAGGATATTGCAGAAGAAGAAATAACCATTCCTATCTTAGTTGAATATGCAGATCGGATCATCGTTTTAGCGGACCTAGAAGAGGCAATTAGAATGGCCATAGATGACAACGGAGAAGTGCTGGATTCAGCAAGCGAAACGTTAAGATCATTAAGAACTCAGCTTAGAACAAGGGAGTCAAGGGTAAGAGAAAAGCTTGAGAGTATGATTCGTTCTTCAAATGCTCAAAAAATGCTCTCTGATGCAATTATAACGATACGAAATGATCGGTTTGTTATTCCAGTGAAGCAGGAATATAGAGCCCATTATGGTGGGATCATCCATGATCAAAGTTCTTCAGGTCAAACGTTATTTATTGAGCCTCAAGCCATCGTGCAGCTTAACAATGAGTTACAAAGTATACGCGTAAAAGAACAGTTGGAAATTGAAAGAATCCTCATTTTGCTATCAGGAAAAGTAGGAGAATCTCAATTTGAACTTGAAACCATTGTTGAAGTATTAGGTGATATTGACTTCATGTTTACAAAAGCACGATATGGTGCACGTATTAAAGGGTCAAAGCCTGAAATAAATAATGAAGGCAGAATTCATCTAGTGAAAGCGAGACACCCTCTAATTCCGATAGAAGAAGTGGTACCCAATGATATTGTGTTAGGGAAAGAATACTCGACCATTGTCATTACGGGTCCAAATACGGGAGGAAAAACAGTCACGCTTAAAACGGTTGGACTTTGTACGTTAATGGCCCAAGCTGGTTTGCAGGTGCCTGCTCTAGATGGCTCTGAGATGGCTGTTTTTGGTGCAGTATTTGCTGATATAGGGGATGAGCAATCCATTGAACAAAGCTTAAGTACTTTCTCGTCCCATATGGTCAATATTGTAGATATATTAGAACATGTTGATTTTGAAAGCTTAGTTCTGTTTGATGAACTTGGAGCAGGAACTGACCCACAAGAAGGGGCTGCTTTGGCCATTTCAATTTTAGACGAGGTTTATAAAAGAGGAGCAAGGGTTATTGCTACAACTCATTATCCTGAACTTAAAGCATACGGCTATAACAGAGAAGGTGTCATCAATGCGAGTGTTGAGTTCGATGTAGATACACTGAGCCCAACCTACAAGCTCCTTATTGGTGTTCCAGGTAGAAGTAATGCGTTTGAAATATCAAAACGATTAGGGCTACGAGAGAAGGTTATTGAGACAGCACGTTCGTATGTGAGTGCAAATAGCAATGAAGTTGAAACAATGATTGCAGCCCTAGAAGAAAGTAAGCGTCAAGCTGAAAGAGAGAGAGAAGAAGCCCAGGACTTCTTAAAACAATCGGAAAAGCTTCATAAAGATCTTCAGAAGGAAATTATGGAGTATTATGAAAAGAAGGATTCCCTTCAAGAAAAAGCTAAGGAAAAAGCAGCCAAAATTGTAGAGCAGGCAAAAGAAGAAGCAGAAGAGATTATACGTGAGCTTAGAAAGCTTAGAATGGAAAAACATGCTGAAGTAAAAGAGCATGAGCTAATAGATGCAAAAAAACGCCTTGAAGAAGCTGCGCCTAAAATAGATATAACAAAGAAACAGCCGAACATGGTCCAAAAAAAGCAATCACTAAAGCCGGGGGACGAGGTCAAAGTGATTACATTTGACCAAAAGGGTCACTTAATTGAAAAAGTATCAGATAATGAGTGGCAGGTTCAAATCGGAATCCTTAAGATGAAGGTTAATGAGAAGGATTTAGAGTTTATTAAAAGTCAAAAAGTGGTCGAGACAAAACCGATGGCCACTGTTAAGGGGAAAGACTTTCATGTTAATCTTGAACTAGACTTAAGGGGAGAGCGCTTTGAGGATGCCTTGTTAAGAGTTGAGAAATATATTGATGATGCGCTTTTAGCTGGTTATCCCAGAGTTTCCGTTATTCACGGAAAAGGAACAGGTGCCTTAAGGCAAGGTGTACAAGAATATTTAAGAAACCACCGTTCTGTCAAAAAGATTCGCTTTGGGGAAGCTGGTGAAGGTGGTTCTGGAGTTACTGTTGTAGAATTTAAATAAGGGCTTTTTTCGTAAACTTTGTTTATATTAAACACTATATACTGTCTTTTTAACCAATTATCGTGCTGTTTTCTTGATTTTGGTGAAGAAAAGATGCCACGAAGAGCAATAAAATCTGTGTTGGATACAGTATGCGGTTAGCATGAATCTATGCGATAACAGCCTAAATAAAACATATTATTTAGCAGTAGAATGTAAAACATGTTCCTGAAGACTTCAAGTTAATTCGTGAACTATAAAGATAAAATAAAGTGATTTGTGAATGAGAATAAAAAACGGGGAGAAAATCTATGAACCAATTTTGGGAGAATGATTACGTTCAAACAGCTGCCTACTGTAGTGTAGTAATTCTTTGTGTGGTCCTGTTTTTGGCCGTTTTTGAACTAGTAACAAAGTATAACAATTGGGAAGAAATAAAAAAAGGGAATATGGCTGTTGCGATGGCGACTGGTGGGAAAATATTTGGGATTGCCAATATTTTTCGACACTCGATTTTACAACATGATACTCTTTTTACCATGATCGGTTGGGGAGTTTTTGGATTTGTGCTATTACTAGCAGCCTACTTTGTTTATGAATTTTTAACACCAAGATTTAAAATTGATGAAGAAATTCAAAAGAATAACCGTGCTGTAGGCTTTATTTCAATGGTGATTTCAATTGGTTTATCCTATGTCATCGGTGCAGGCATTTCGTAAGGAGAGAATAGATAGTGGAAAAATTGGCAAAAATACTACTTTTGCTTTGTGGACTGTTTGTTGTGGTTGGTTTGGTGTACTTGCTCTTTTTAGCTTAAAAATTAAATGAAATATCTGGAATCCTATATTTGTAAAATAATTTAAATCAAAATCACCGCGGGAAGATCGTGGTGATTTTTTCTTTGGGTATCGAAATATATAGGGTTGTCCAAAATTTCTTCTTTAGAAAGATAAAATTTATTGTAATTGTCATAAAAAGTTCACTATATTATAATAAAAAAAGAACAGTATGAATGTTCCGAAAATTACTTACACTAGGAGGGTCGAAATATGTCAGAATTACAGCCTTGGCTTAATATGTATCCTGAAGAAATACCAGCAACCTTGGAGTACACGAATGAGTCTGTTCAGCAGTATTTAATTAATGCCGCAAAAGATTACCCAAATAAGATTGCCATACACTTTATGGGGAAGGAAATGACCTATAAGGAACTTTATGATTCTTCTTTAAAATTGGCAGGCTATTTACAAAGTATTGGAATCGAAAAAGGTGACAGAGTTGCCATTATGTTGCCAAACTGTCCCCAATCAGTCATTAGCTATTATGCAATCTTAATGGCAGGTGGAGTTGTTGTTCAAACAAATCCACTGTATATGGAACGAGAATTAGAATATCAGATGAAAGATTCTGGTTCGAAAATCATTATAACAATGGATATCTTGTTCCCAAGAGTCACAAAAGTGATGGGTCAAACAGATCTACAACATGTAATTGTAACCGCTATCAAAGACTATCTCCCATTCCCAAAAAATTTAATATACCCTTTTATTCAAAAAAAGCAGTATGGTATATCGGTAAATGTTAAACACGAAGGGAATCACCATCTTCTTACTGAAGTATTAAAACAATCTCAAAAATCAATTAAAGAGCATTCCGTTAATTTTGAAGAAGACCTAGCCCTTTTACAATATACTGGGGGAACAACCGGTTTTCCAAAAGGTGTTATGTTGACCCACAAAAATCTTGTAGCAAACGCATCAATGTGTAAAGCCTGGATGTATAAGTGTAAAGAAGGTGAAGAAGTAGTTTTAGGAATTCTTCCTTTTTTCCATGTTTATGGGATGACTACTGTGTTAATCCTTTCTGTTATGCAGGCAAATAAGATGGTTCTTTTACCGAAGTTTGATCCTGAAACAACCTTAAAGACCATTCAAAAGCAACGTCCGACGTTATTTCCTGGAGCACCAACCATTTATATCGGTCTCTTAAATCATCCAGACATACAAAAGTACGATTTATCATCGATTGATTCATGTATATCAGGCTCTGCTCCTCTACCGGTTGAAGTTCAACAAAAATTTGAAGAGATAACGGGAGGGAAACTTGTTGAAGGGTACGGGTTAACAGAATCATCACCAGTATCACATTCAAACTTTCTATGGGATCGTCCTCGTGTGAAAGGAAGCATAGGAGTACCATGGCCAGATACAGATGCAGGGATCTTTTCAATTGAGACAGGGGAAAGACTCCCAGTTGGTGAAATCGGCGAAATCTGTATAAAAGGTCCTCAAGTAATGAAGGGTTACTGGAATCGACCTGAAGACACAGCGCAAACATTAAGAGATGGCTGGTTATTAACAGGAGACATAGGTTATATGGATGAAAACGGCTACTTCTTTGTTGTAGATAGAAAGAAGGACATGATTATTGCTGGTGGATTTAATATCTATCCTCGTGAGATTGAAGAAGTTTTATATGAACATCCAAGTGTTCAAGAGGTAGTAGCTGCTGGGATTCCAGATCCATACCGAGGTGAAACGGTTAAAGCATATATTGTGTTAAAAGACGGTGCTTCTGCCACTGAAGATGAATTAAATGAGTTTGCTAGAAAACATTTAGCTGCTTATAAAGTTCCTAGACTGTATGAGTTTAGAAAAGAATTACCTAAGACTGCAGTAGGGAAGATTTTAAGAAGAGCACTAGTTGATGAAGAAAAGAAAAAACTAAAGGAAGATCAAGAAAAGCGGGCTTAACTTTTTTAGAGACCGATTAATTCGGCTCTTTATTTTTGACGAGAATGCCTGGTAAATTGTAACAACCTAAACATGTACAAGCTTTTAGGTGATCATTATTAAGTGTATATTTGTTGTGTATTTGCCACTTGTTAAACTAGAATAGAAAAGCGATAATTAAGTATCTGCAAATAACTTAAATTCTTGACAGAATTGAATTGTGCGACTATTATAAAATTATGAATGATGATTCATTCATTTTAAGAAGAGAACATCAAAAAAGCATTGACAAAACGATATTTGCCGCTTTTCTTTTCTTGAAAGGGGGGGAAGAATATGAAGAAAAATAAACCGAAATATATGCAAATCATTGATGCTGCAGTTGTTGTGATTGCCGAAAATGGCTATCATTCAGCACAGGTATCAAAAATTGCAAAGCAAGCTGGAGTAGCTGATGGGACAATCTATCTATATTTTAAGAACAAAGAAGATATTCTAATCTCTCTCTTTCAAGAAAAAATGGGTAATTTTGTTGAAAAAATAGAAGAAAAGATTGCAGGAAAAGACACAGCGGCGGAGAAATTATTAATGATGGTCGAAGCGCATTTTAGAATGCTATCAAAAGACCGACATCTTGCAATTGTCACTCAGCTAGAGTTAAGACAGTCAAATAAAGATCTTCGTCTAAAAATAAACGAAGTTTTAAAGGGATATTTAAAAGTGATTGATGATATTCTAATCGAAGGAAAAGAAAACGGTGAGTTTTCTAGCACTTTAGATATTCGCTTGGCTAGACAAATGATATTTGGAACGATGGATGAGACTGTTACATCATGGGTCATGAATGAACAGAAATATGATTTGACAGCGCTTTCTAGTTCGGTCCATCATTTACTCTTGAATGGGTGTAAAGGTTAAAGCAGATGTGAAACTGAAAGGAGGGAAAGCGATGGAGTATTTAAGCTGGTCCTATGAAAACTTGGTTGCGACGATTAAGATTAATCGACCGCCAGCAAATGCTTTATCATCAGGTTTACTTAAAGAACTTTCAGCGGTATTAGATGAAGTTGAAACGAATGATGAAATCCGTGTCATCCTTATTCACGGTGAAGGTAGATTCTTCTCAGCTGGTGCAGATATTAAGGAATTTACATCCTTTAAAAGTGGTGAGGAATTTGCCGGTCATGCTGGCTATGGTCAGGACTTATTCGAAAGAATGGAAAGGTTCCCTAAACCAATCATTGCAGCCATTCATGGTGCTGCATTAGGAGGCGGCCTTGAGCTTGCGATGGCATGTCATTTTAGACTAGTAACAGAAAATGCAAAACTTGGCTTACCTGAGCTACAGCTAGGATTAGTTCCTGGATTTGCTGGAACACAAAGATTGCCTAGATACGTTGGGGTAGCAAGAGCTGCTGAAATGTTATTTACAAGTGATCCAATCACAGGGGAAGAAGCTGTAAAGTATGGTCTTGCAAACCATGCGTATCCTGAGGATCAATTACTTGAGAGTGCTTATAAAATGGCTAGTAAAATTGCTAAGAAAAGTCCTGTCTCCATTAAGGCTTCTATTGAACTATTAAACTTTTCGAAAACTAAAGAGTTTCATAGCGGGGTTAAAAGAGAATCTGAGCTTTTTGGAAGCGTATTCGTTTCTCAAGATGCACAAGAAGGAATTAAAGCGTTTATTGAGAAAAGAGAACCCAATTTTACTGGAAAATAATAATCCGTTTAAGAAAGTTAATAAGAAAGCTTATCATAATCCTATAAGTTTCTTAATATATCTTATCTTTAGCACGAAAGAAATGTTTTTAATACTTAGGAGGGGAAACCATGAACATCTACGTTTTAATGAAAAGAACTTTCGATACTGAAGAAAAAATCGCTATTTCAGGCGGTAAAATTAATGAAGACGGTGCAGAATTCATTATCAACCCTTATGATGAATATGCAATTGAAGAAGCAATCCTAGTGCGTGATGCACAAGGTGGAGAAGTGACAGTTGTTTCTGTTGGAAATGAAGAAACAGAAAAGCAACTACGTACAGCACTAGCAATGGGTGCAGACAAGGCTGTTCTAATCAACACTGAAGATGACCTTGACTATGGAGATCAATTTACAACAGCAAAAATTTTAGCTGAATTCTTAAAAGATAAAGATGCAGATTTAATTCTAGGTGGAAACGTTGCAATTGATGGTGGATCAGGTCAAGTTGGTCCTCGCGTTGCAGAATTATTAGGAATGCCGTATGTAACAACAATTACGAAGTTAGAAATTGATGGAACGAAAGCAACTGTTACTCGTGACGTAGAAGGAGATTCAGAAGTTATTGAAACAAGCCTTCCTTTATTAGTTACAGCTCAACAAGGTCTAAACGAACCGCGTTATCCATCTCTACCTGGAATCATGAAGGCTAAGAAAAAGCCATTAGATGAACTAGAGCTAGATGATTTAGATTTAGAAGAAGATGATGTAGAAGCTAAAACGAAGACGATCGAAATCTATTTACCACCTAAAAAAGAAGCAGGAAGAGTTCTTGAAGGTGAGCTAACGGATCAAGTAAAAGAACTAGTAAATCTTCTTCATACTGAAGCGAAAGTAGTCTAATCGAGATTCGGATATTCTGAGAATAATAACGCAGGAGGTAATCGAAATGGCTAGAAAAGTATTAGTATTAGGTGAAGCACGTGATGGGTCTTTACGTAACGTGTCTTTTGAAGCAGTTGCTGCAGCTAAAACGGTAGCTGAAGGCGGAGAAGTAGTAGGAGTTTTAATTGGGGAATCAGTAAGCGCTTTAGGACAAGAGCTTATTCAATATGGTGCTGACCGCGTAGTAGTAGTTGAAGATGCAAAGTTAGGTCAGTATACTTCTGATGGTTACTCACAAGCATTATTAGCGGTAATCGATTCTGAAAGCCCAGAAGGGTTAATCTTAGGACATACTGCACTAGGCAAAGATCTTTCACCTAGAATCGCAGGTAAATTAGGTTCTGGTCTAGTCTCTGATGCTACTGCTGTAGAAGAAGCAGGCGGAAACATCGTGTTTACTCGCCCAATCTACTCTGGTAAAGCATTTGAGAAGAAAGTTATTACGGATGGTCTAATTTTTGCAACAGTTCGTCCTAACAACATTGCGCCTTTAGCGAAAGATGATTCACGTACTGGAGATGTTTCAACTTTATCGGTAGACATTAAAGATTTACGTGCAATCATTAAAGAAGTTGTTAGAAAAGCTAGTGAAGGCGTAGACCTTTCAGAAGCAAAAGTGGTAATCGCTGGTGGGCGTGGTGTTAAGAGCGAAGAAGGTTTCGAACCTTTAAAAGAGCTTGCTCAAGTATTAGGTGGAGCAGTAGGTGCATCTCGTGGAGCTTGTGACGCTGAATACTGTGACTATTCACTTCAAATTGGTCAAACTGGTAAAGTAGTAACTCCTGACCTGTACATTGCATGTGGTATTTCTGGAGCTATTCAGCACTTAGCAGGTATGTCAAACTCTAAAGTAATCGTTGCGATTAACAAAGATCCTGAAGCTAACATCTTCAAGGTAGCAGATTACGGTATCGTGGGAGACTTATTCGAAGTGGTTCCAATGTTAACAGAAGAGTTTAAAAAATTGAAAGTAAATGCATAATAAAAAACGAGCGGGGTCTTCCGCTCGTTTTTACTTGTCTTATTCCTATATTTCTCCCTCATCAATGTGCTAATATCTTGCATAGTTCATATATTTTAGGGAAAATTACGTTCGAAACAAATTATTAGCATGATTTAACAAACGGTGATATACTGACGTTAGAATTTGAGTTTAAAGAGAAGCAAGGGCTTTCATTCGCAACTTAGCCCATGCTGATTAACTTTAGGAGGCAAATAATTATGGCTATTACAAATGCAACTGATCAAAATTTTACTGCTGAAACTAGTTCAGGGTTAGTACTTGCAGACTTTTGGGCACCATGGTGCGGACCTTGTAAAATGATTGCTCCAGTTTTAGAAGAGTTAGATTCTGAAATGGGCGATAAAGTTAAAATCGTTAAAATTGATGTAGATGACAACCAAGAAACTGCAGCTAAATTTGGCGTAATGAGCATCCCAACTCTTCTTGTCATTAAAGATGGAGAAGTTGTTGATAAAGTAGTTGGATTCCAACCAAAAGAAGCATTAGCTGAACGTTTAAATTCACATCTTTAATACAAAGCAAGTTGACTCCTGGCCTGGCTAGGAGTTTTTTTAGTTCAAAAAATCCCCTTCCTACCACTTATAGGTGATTTATCTATCATTAGGAATATTAATATACTTTCAAAAACCCCACATTTTCTTTAAAATAGATAAGTAATTCTAATCTTTTAAAAGGGTCTGGCCCCTTTTTTATATGATAAATTTTTTACGGAGGAGGTGCATTTGCTTTGAACGATACTTTCAAAAATAAACTAGCGCTACTACCAGACCAACCAGGTTGCTACTTAATGAAAGATCGACAAGGTACGATTATCTATGTTGGGAAGGCAAAAGTTCTGAAAAACCGAGTGCGCTCTTATTTTACGGGTTCACATGATGGAAAGACCCAGAGACTCGTTGGGGAAATAGAGGATTTTGAGTATATTGTAACTTCTTCCAATATTGAAGCACTTCTACTTGAGTTAAACCTGATAAAAAAGCATGATCCAAAATACAACGTCATGTTGAAAGATGATAAGACATACCCATTTATAAAGCTAACAGCAGAAAGACATCCTAGACTCATCACAACTCGAAAAGTGAAAAAGGACAAAGGAAAATATTTTGGTCCCTATCCAAATGTTTCAGCTGCGAATGAAACAAAAAAACTTCTAGACAGAATCTACCCTTTAAGAAAGTGTTCAACATTACCTGACCGAGTTTGTCTTTATTACCATTTAGGTCAGTGTTTAGCTCCATGTATAAAAGATGTTCCTGAAAAGACCTATAAAGAAATGGTTGAAGAAATTTCAAGATTCCTAAACGGTGGCTATAAGGAAATAAAAAAAGAATTAACCGTTAAAATGAATGCAGCAGCAGAGGAATTAGACTTCGAAAGAGCAAAGGAGTATCGGGATAAAATTGCTCATATTGAAGCTACAATGGAAAAGCAGAAAATGACGACAACAGATTTTACAGACCGCGATGTTTTCGGATATGCGGTGGACAAGGGTTGGATGTGTGTTCAGGTATTCTTTGTAAGACAAGGAAAGCTTATTGAAAGAGACGTATCAATTTTTCCAATATATAACGAGCCAGATGAAGAGTTTTTAACATTCCTAGGCCAGTTTTATGATCAAACTAGCCATTTCAAACCGAAGGAAATACTTCTTCCAGAAGAGGCAGATGAGGTTCTAGCAGAACAGCTTTTACAGGTAAAAATCCTTAAACCACAGAGGGGACAGAAAAAGGATTTAGTCAAGCTCGCTGAAAAGAATGCTTCTATAGCTTTAACGGAGAAATTCTCGTTGGTCGAACGGGATGAAGAGAGAACGATTAAAGCGGTAGAGCAGCTTGGTACTCAACTAGGAATTTATACACCTCATCGAATTGAAGCATTTGATAATTCGAATATTCAAGGAACGGACCCAGTATCAGCAATGGTAGTTTTTATCGATGGAAAAGCCGCTAAAAAAGAGTATCGCAAATACAAAATAAAATCCGTAAAAGGTCCTGATGACTATGAGTCGATGAGGGAAGTTACTAGACGTCGGTACTCACGGGTTCTAAAGGAAGACTTGCCACTTCCAGATTTAATTATGATAGACGGTGGGAAAGGTCATGTTGAGGCTGTGAGAGATGTACTAGTAAATGAACTAGGTCTTGATATTCCTCTTGCTGGATTAGTAAAAGATGATAAACACCGTACTTCACAATTGTTGTATGGAGAGCCTTTGGAGGTTATTCCTTTAGAAAGGAATAGCCAAGAGTTTTACTTGCTACAAAGGATACAAGAAGAGGTTCACCGTTTTGCGATAACTTTCCATCGACAATTAAGAGGGAAATCTGCCTTCCAATCCATTTTGGATGATGTAGAGGGAATTGGCGAAAAAAGAAAGAAGCAATTGTTAAAGGAATTTGGTTCAGTAAAGAAGATGAAGGAAGCAAGCTTCGAGGATTTTACCAATATCGGTATTCCTAAAAATGTAACAGAAGAATTAATGAAAAAATTACAAGACTAGCTACTCTAAAAATAGTGTGCTATAATGTAAACTAATTTGATATGTCATCACTTTACATTATTAAAGTGAAGGTAGAGGCGCGAGTGCCATTAGTAAAGGCTTGGAGAAGGATGAGTTTCTGAGAAAAGCTTTGAAAGGGGATATTCGCCGAAGTATAGAAAGGCTCATTTCTTTCTGTGCTGGTCCTGCATTAAATAAATGCAGGATTGTCAAGACTTATTGTCTTGGAGAGCTATCTCACTGTGTTTGCGTTGAATGATTTGTATTTTCACGCCCTTTTAAACACAGCAATGAGATAGATCTCATTGCTTTTTTTGTTGTCTAAAGCTATTTTCACAATACTTGCTGTTTTATGAAAAATGATAACTAAACGGAAATTTACAGTAACTAGGGGCATCTTTTCGTTCCAAAAGAGTACCTGTAAGTGAAATTCTTAAGGTTATTAAGGTCATTTTTTTTTAGAAACACAGTAGAGTTAACGAAAAAAAGCCTTGTCAAAAAAAGCGTAAGGGACAAAATAACCTTAAATGAGATCTGCAGAAAGAAGGGGAAAAGTGTGGGATTAATTGTCCAGAAATTTGGTGGAACTTCGGTAGGAAGTGTAGAAAGAATTTTAAATGTGGCTGAACGCGTTATTGAGGAAAAGGAGAGAGGAAATGACGTTGTGGTTGTCGTTTCCGCGATGGGAAAGACAACAGATAAGCTTGTGAGCCTAGCAAAAGATATATCTTCAAATCCCAATAAACGTGAAATGGATATGCTTTTAACAACAGGTGAGCAAATTACCATTTCATTATTAACGATGGCGTTACTCCAAAAAGGTCATGATGCCATTTCCTTTACCGGCTGGCAAGCTGGCATACAAACGGAATCAATCCACGGGAATGCAAGGATATTAAATATAGATTCAACCAGAATAAAGTCAGAACTAGATAATGGAAGAATTGTCGTTGTGGCTGGGTTTCAAGGTATAACCGAGGATGATGCCATTTCAACTTTAGGACGAGGTGGATCGGATACAACTGCCGTTGCCATTGCTGCTACTTTAAAAGCAGATAAGTGCGATATTTATACAGATGTTACAGGAGTTTATACAACAGACCCCCGTTATGTTAAGGATGCTAGGAAGCTTTTAGCTGTATCTTATGATGAAATGCTTGAACTAGCAAACCTAGGTGCAGGAGTTCTTCACCCAAGAGCTGTTGAATTTGCAAAAAATTATTCTGTTCCATTGGAAGTACGTTCAAGCATGGAACGTGAAGTAGGGACAATGATCGAGGAGGAAGTTAGAATGGAACAAAATTTAGTTGTACGTGGTGTTGCTTTTGAGGATGATATTACAAGGGTATCTGTCCTTGGTTTACCTAATTCATTAACAAGTCTGTCTACGATTTTTACTACATTGGCATCAAATCATATCAATGTGGACATTATTATACAGAGTTCCACAAATGAGAATACAACTAATTTATCTTTCTCGATCAAAAGTGATGATTTAAATGAAACCATTAAAGTGTTAGGTGATAATAAATCAAAATTAAATTATATTGGGATTGAATCGGAGTCTGGCTTAGCTAAAGTTTCCATTGTTGGCTCAGGAATGATTTCAAATCCAGGGGTTGCAGCGGAAATGTTTGAGGTATTAGCTGGAAATGATATTCAAGTAAAAATGGTTAGTACGTCTGAAATTAAGGTTTCAACTGTTGTTGAAGAGGGGAATATGATTAGAGCAGTAGAAGCGTTACATCAAGCTTTTCATTTAGCAGGAACTCCTGTTAAAGCCTAGTTAAATTAACAAGATATACTACTATGTTAACAGCAAAAATGTTGTTACTATAATCTAAGAAACAATAAAAAAGCTTTCAGGTGGTATTCCCCTTGAAAGCTTAGCTTTTAAAAATATTCACTTAGTCAACTACATCTTTTTTATCCCATTTTACAGTAAAAATTACTTTTCCTGCACGCTTTTTTGGATGTTCGTATGCTTCTGCAGTAGTTTTCCGTTGGGACTCAATCTGTTGGGCTAGAAATCCTGCCTCAAGCTGAAAAGAGCAATCATCTTTGATCTTGAACCTACGTGTTATTAACTCACTTGAAAGTTCAAATTCTAATTCATTCTTTTTATGCTCGATAAGGCTTAATGTCCCCCAACCTGCTTGTTCAAAGAAGTCCACAACTTGTTCGATGCTATCTAGCGGAAACTTACGAGCTAGCCCTTTTCCTGCCCAATAAAGAATGGCTGGAGTTTCTTTTCCTAATAATTCTGGTAAGAGAATATCTCTTATTAATTCATATCCAAATGCTGAAACAGAAACGATAGGATCTGTAACTTGCTCAATTTGTTTATTGTCACTCATGTTTTCCCCTCTTTCTATTATTCTATTATATACAATTCCAGTGATTTTTAAGCATGAAATCCTAAAAAAAGAGGTCAGGAAGAAATAGTAATAAATGTTATTTTGATATACTCAAAAAATTGTTATTTTCTTTTGCTTTTAAGCAGTATTTACTTTTTTTGTAATATCACAATACCTAAAAAAATTTTTCAATATAAGAGATTTTGTGAATACGTTTTCTTGACGCTCTCTAATGTTGGGAGTAAAATGAACATGTCACATAATTGTAACCAAATGTTAATTAAGTGTTCAAACTGATGGATATTATTGTTTCTCAGTTGGGGATTAAGTGAAACTATACATCCATCACTGTTAAATTTTAAGGGGGGTAAAGTTATGGCAGGGAATCGAGAGTTTGTTTACCGTCGATTACATTCGTTGCTTGGAGTTATACCAGTTGGACTATTCCTAATACAGCATCTTGTAATCAACCATTTTGCTACAAAGGGAGAAGAATCTTTTAACAAAGCTGCACACTTTATGGAAAGTCTACCTTTCCGTTACGCTTTAGAAATAGGTATCATTTTCTTACCTTTATTATTTCATGCAATCTATGGACTTTATATTGCTTTTACTGCTAAAAACAACACTAGTAATTTTGGATTCTTCCGAAACTGGATGTTCCGTCTTCAACGTATCTCAGGTGTTATTACACTAATATTCGTTGTTTGGCACGTTTGGGAGACACGTATTGCTGCTGCGTTTGGAGCTGAAGTAAACTATCAAATGATGGAGAATATTTTAGCTAGTCCATTTATGCTAGGATTCTATATCGTGGGTGTTATCTCTACTATCTTCCACTTTGCTAATGGGTTATGGTCATTTGGAGTTAGCTGGGGACTTACAGTATCACCTAGATCACAATTAATTTCAACTTATGTAACACTAGTGATCTTTATTGCATTATCGTTTGTTGGCCTTCGTGCAATTTTTGCTTTTGTATAAAAATTAAAGCCTAGAGCTTATATATATCATTCATGCTTTTTAAGCAAGCCTAAGATAAACTATTAGATCGGGATTTTATAGACTAACGATTAAGGGAGTGAGTCACGATGGGTAAAGGAAAGGTTATTGTTGTCGGTGGTGGACTAGCTGGATTAATGGCAACAATTAAAGTAGCAGAATCGGGATCTCCGGTAGAACTATTCTCTTTAGTACCGGTAAAACGATCTCACTCTGTTTGTGCCCAAGGTGGTATTAATGGAGCAGTTAACACAAAAGGAGAAGGTGACTCTCCGTGGGAGCACTTTGATGATACAGTGTATGGTGGGGATTTCTTAGCAAACCAACCACCTGTTAAAGCGATGACTGAAGCCGCACCTGGTATTATCCACTTGTTAGACCGTATGGGAGTTATGTTTAACCGTACTCCAGAAGGATTACTAGACTTCCGTCGCTTTGGTGGTACACAGCATCACCGTACGGCGTTCGCAGGTGCTACAACAGGACAACAGCTTCTTTACGCTCTAGATGAGCAAGTTCGCCGTCATGAAGTAGCTGGTTTAGTTACGAAATATGAAGGCTGGGAATTTTTAGGCTCAGTTCTTGATGACGATGGAGTTTGTCGTGGTATTGTTGCTCAAAACTTAACTTCTATGGAAATTAAGTCATTTGCTGCAGACGCAGTTATTATGGCAACTGGTGGCCCTGGGATTATCTTCGGTAAATCAACGAACTCTGTTATTAATACTGGTTCTGCTGCATCTATTGTTTATCAACAAGGTGCATATTATTCAAACGGTGAGTTTATTCAAATTCACCCAACAGCTATTCCTGGAGATGACAAGCTTCGCTTAATGAGTGAATCTGCTCGTGGTGAGGGTGGTCGTGTTTGGACATATAAAGACGGAAAACCATGGTATTTCTTAGAGGAGAAATATCCTGCATACGGAAACCTAGTTCCTCGTGATATTGCAACACGTGAAATTTTCGACGTGTGTGTTAATCAAAAGCTAGGAATTAATGGTGAAAACATGGTTTACCTTGATCTATCTCATAAAGATCCAAAAGAGCTTGATATTAAGCTTGGTGGTATCATTGAGATTTATGAAAAATTCATGGGTGATGACCCACGTAAAGTACCAATGAAGATTTTCCCTGCTGTACACTATTCAATGGGTGGATTATGGGTTGATTATGATCAAATGACAAACATTCCTGGCTTATTTGCCGCTGGAGAGTGTGATTACTCTCAACACGGTGCTAACCGTCTAGGAGCTAACTCATTACTTTCTGCTATTTATGGTGGTATGGTAGCTGGGCCAAAAGCTCTTGAGTATATCAGTGGGCTTGAGAAGAGTGTGGACTCTGTTTCTTCTTCAGTATTCGACCGTTCTGTACAAGAAGAAGAAAACAAGTGGAATAAAGTTATGTCTCTTGATGGAAATGAAAATGCATATGTTCTTCATAAAGAGCTTGGCGAATGGATGACTGACAATGTAACTGTTGTTCGTCATAATGACAAGCTGTTAAAAACTGATGAAAAAATCGTAGAACTTTTAGAGCGCTATGAAAAGATTAACATTAACGATACTGCAAAATGGAGCAACCAAGGAGCAATTTTCACTCGTCAATTACAAAACATGCTTCAATTGGCTCGTGTTATTACACTTGGTGCTTATAACCGTAATGAGAGCCGTGGAGCTCACTATAAGCCAGAATTCCCTGAACGTAACGATGAGGAATTCTTAAAGACTACAATGGCGAAGTTTGTTGATGCAAAATCTGCACCAGCATTCCATTATGAGGAAGTTGATACAGGTCTGATCGCTCCTCGTAAACGTGACTATTCTAAAAAGAAGAAGGGGGATAACTAAGATGTCTGAAAACAAAACAGTTCGCTTTGTCATCACTCGTCAAGATAGTCCTGACGCAACCCCTTATCAGGAAGAATTTGAATTAGATTACCGTCCGAATATGAACGTTATTTCCGCTTTAATGGAAATTCGTCGTAATCCGACAAATTCACAAGGTAAGCAAACAACTCCTATCAACTGGGATATGAACTGTCTTGAGGAAGTATGTGGAGCATGTTCAATGGTGATCAACGGTAAGCCTCGTCAATCTTGTACAGCGCTTGTTGATCAATTAGAGCAACCAATTCGTCTTGAGCCAATGCGTACGTTCCCAGTAGTTCGTGATCTACAGGTTGATCGTAGTCGCATGTTTGACGCTCTTAAGAAAGTTAAGGCTTGGATTCCTATCGATGGAACTTATGATTTAGGTCCTGGACCTCGTATGCCTGAAACTAAGCGTCAATGGGCATATGAGCTTTCAAAATGTATGACATGTGGTGTATGTTTAGAAGCGTGTCCAAATGTTAACAGCAAATCTAACTTTATCGGGCCTCAACCATTATCACAAGTTCGTTTGTTCAATGCTCACCCAACAGGTGCAATGAACAAAGCAGAACGTCTAGAAACGATTATGGGTGATGGTGGACTTGCGAACTGTGGTAACTCACAAAACTGCGTACAGTCTTGTCCAAAAGGCATTCCATTAACAACATCAATTGCTGCATTAAATAGAGATACTACGGTTCAAGCTTTCAGAAGTTTCTTCGGAAGCGACCAAGCGTAATCTTAACCCCCCTTTTCAGTCTGAAAAGGGGGGTTTTATATTTATCAAGATTAATAAATAAGTCAGCCTTTCTATAAACTGTTTTCAAATTATTCAAAAATAATTATAATAGAAGAATGAATAATCATTCAGTACTCTATAATAGGAGGAATTAATGTGAGCAGAATAGGTTATATAGAGGATTTTGCATCATGGCAAGAAGGTTTTGAGTTTTATCATCCTGTAAAAGTTCGTTTTTCTGAAATAGATATGTTTGGTCATTTGAACAATACTGTACCTTTTACATACTATGAAGAAGCGAGAATCCATTTCTTTAATAGCAAAGGTTTAATGCAAGAATGGCTCAAACCAGAAAACGAAAGCATACCGGTTGTGGCAGATTTGCAATGTGACTTTCTAAAACAAGTCTATTTAGACGAAGAACTTAGAATCTATGTTAAAGTGAACAAAATCGGAAATTCATCCATTGATATTCATTATATGGGGCTTAGAAATAATGATAAATCAGATATTTGCTTTGTTGGAAGAGGAACGATCGTCCAAATGTCTAAATTGACAGGAAAAGGGGTTAAGTGGACTGATCGTATGAAAGAGCTATTACATGGACAAAAACAGTCTGTTGGATCAGCTAGTGTATAACACATTAATGGGCAAAACGAACAATAACTTTGATAAAAGCACATTTTAAAATAAATATTTCGCCTTTTAGGAATTGTAGTCACTACAATAGTTTTATTTACATATGATATGGTGACTAAATATATACCCATCCCGCTGTTCATAGCTGGCGAAGGCAAGGAGGGTTACAATACTTGAAGGAGAATGAATATACTCACAAGCCGTTACTCACCAAACGTGAAAGAGAAGTGTTCGAACTGCTAGTCCAAGACAAAACCACTAAAGAGATAGCAGGTGAATTGTTTATTAGCGAAAAGACGGTTCGTAATCATATTTCAAATGCCATGCAAAAGCTTGGTGTTAAGGGGCGTTCACAAGCTGTTGTAGAGCTCCTTCGAATGGGAGAGCTAGAACTTTAATCTAGACCGGCCATCCTACTAAAGGATGCCGGTTTACACTTTTAAAGGCAAATATTGTTCATAACAATATTCCTATTCCTTCTTGAAATTTATGCTGAAAAAGGTGAAAATAGAGCAAAAGGCGAACGCGGAAATTCTTATATTTAATCGAATTCTCTACTCTATTCCAAAATAGGAGCTGTGAATATATGAAACTAGAAGATACACAAGAAAGCGTACAAGATTCGAATGAAATGGAAATTTTTGCTGATATTGAAAAAGATTTACGCTACATAGCAGGAATTATTAAACAAAAGGGAAGAGAAATTTTAAGTAACTATACGATTACTCCACCACAATTCGTTGCACTTCAATGGCTTTTTGAAGGTGGAGACATGACAATAGGGGAACTTTCAAACAAAATGTATTTAGCTTTCAGTACGACTACAGATCTGGTAGATCGAATGGAAAAAAATCAACTTGTGATGAGGGTTAAAGACCCAAATGATCGAAGAGTAGTCAGAATTCATCTTCTTGAAGAGGGTGAACGAGTAATTGAAGAAGTAATTAAAAAGCGTCAACTTTACTTGCAAGAAGTGTTAAAAAACTTTTCGAGTGAAGAAGTTGTTCTCTTGAAGGATAGTTTAGTAAAATTACATCACGAAATGCGAGAAGAATGAGGCGAGTTTTTTGGAACAACCGATAGGAATTATTGATTCTGGTGTGGGAGGATTAACTGTTGCGAAGGAAATAATACGCCAGCTCCCACATGAGAAAATTGTTTACTTAGGTGATACAGCGCGCTGTCCATATGGACCAAGACCTAGTGAAGAAGTTAAAGCGTTTACCTGGCAAATGACTAATTTTTTGCTTGGCAAAGATATAAAAATGCTTGTGATTGCTTGTAATACCGCAACAGCCGTGGTTCTAGAAGACATTCAAAAGAAGCTATCTATACCAGTTATTGGTGTTATATATCCAGGTGCAAGGACTGCAATCAAAGTGACAAAGAATTATAAAATTGGTGTCATTGGCACGGTTGGCACCATTAAAAGTAATGCTTATGAAATTGCATTAAAATCCATAAGCAGTCGTACGAAAGTAAAAAGTTTAGCCTGCCCTAAATTTGTCCCACTAGTAGAAAGTGGGGAGTATGAGAGTTCTGTTGCAAAAAAAGTAGTGGCTGAAACTTTGCGTCCTCTAAGAAACAAAGGGTTAGATACACTTATTTTGGGTTGTACCCATTATCCACTTTTAGAAAACTCTATAAAAAATGTAATGGGAAAAGACGTTACGGTTATTAGCTCAGGAGAAGAAACCGCTAGAGAGGTAAGTACGATCCTGTATTATAATTCTTTATTAGCAAATAGAGCAGAAGAACCCGTTCATGAGTTTTTTACAACGGGGTCAAAAGGAATTTTTTCAAGAATTGCTTCACAGTGGTTAGATGTAGATATTAAAGAGGTTACGACAATAAGACTCGGAAAACACTAGTCTCCAATTTAGGGGGCTTATTTTTTTTGTGTTTAATGGTTTGTCCTTTTTTAAAATGCAAAAAATATAAAAAAAGAGGGAATGTCCAAATTTTTTTTCAGGAGGCGGTCTAATTTTTAAAAAGGCTCGTATACATGTAGTACAAACTGTCTTTGGAGGGATATATATGTCCAAAAATAAAAAAACAACGATCGTATCAGCAGTTATTGTTTCTTCCGTTCTTTTATCCGGGTGTGGTTTATTCGGTGGGGATGGGAAAGAGAAAATTGATCCACCTGTAAGTTACTCTGAGGAAGCTGGTTCAACGGAAGTCGAAGAAACAACTGCAACAGGGGAACAAGTTGAAGGGGAAGAAGCGGTTGAAAGTTCCATTATGACAGAGCTTTATCTAGTTGATAAAAATGGCTACGTCGTACCACAGACTTTTGCGCTACCTAAAACAGATTCAGTTGCAAAACAAGCTTTAGAATTTTTAGTCCAAAATGGACCAGTTACTGAAATGCTGCCAAATGGATTTGCTGCAGTCCTTCCAGCTGATACACAAATGACTGTCGATATTAAAGATA
Organism: Cytobacillus spartinae; assembly: GCF_042865285.1. Lineage (NCBI taxonomy): Bacteria > Bacillati > Bacillota > Bacilli > Caryophanales > Bacillaceae > Cytobacillus > Cytobacillus spartinae. The sequence goes on from NZ_JBIACK010000019.1 coordinate 74,248, forward strand.
AAACGGCAGTAGTGGACTTTTCGAAAGAGTTTAAAAACTATCAGCCAGAAGACGAGATGAAAATTCTTGAAGCAGTTACTTGGACATTAACTCAATTTGATACAGTAGAAAATGTTAAGCTACAAATGAATGGTCATGAATTAACGGAGATGCCTGTTAATGGGACACCAATCGGTAAAACATTAAGTAGAGCGAATGGCATCAACATGGATACTACTGAAGTAGTGGATATCACGAATACAAAAGGTGTTACCGTTTACTATTTAGGTGGAGATGAAGATTCTTATTACTATGTTCCTGTAACTCGTCGCGTAAGCAATGATGTAGAAAATAATATTGCAGCAGTTGTTGGGGAACTTGTAAAAGGTCCAAGCTACACGTCTAGTCTTCTAACTGACTTTTTACCAGATGTTGCTTTAGTTGAAGAACCAAAAGTGGAAGACGGAAAAGTAACATTAAACTTTAACGAAGCTGTTTATGGCAGCTTTGAGGAAAAAATTATTTCTCAGCATCTTCTAAACTCATTAGTATTGTCCTTAACTGAACAAAAAGGTATTGAAAGTGTGGCTGTAACAGTAAATGGAGAAGCAGAGCTTGTGAACGAAAATGGTGAAAAATTAACAGAGCCTGTTACTCGTCCTGAAAATGTTAATACAGGTAGTTTTTAAAAATTCTTTTTTGATATACTATAATATGTGGACAAAATGAAAGAGGTAGGCTTATGCCACCTCTTCTTTATTGTCATTCTTTAAAGGATTTAAGGTGATGTCTTGTTGATATTTTTTGAAGGAGGAATTTTAATGCGTGCAGATGGACGTAAACCGGTTCAATTGAGACCAATACATATTGATACAGAATATTTGATCCACCCTGAGGGTTCAGTACTAATTACAGTTGGGGATACAAAGGTCATTTGTACAGCAAGTGTTGAAGAAAAAGTTCCACCTTTTATGAGAGGGCAAGGAAAGGGTTGGATTACTGCTGAATATTCAATGCTTCCTCGTGCTACACAGCAACGTAATATAAGGGAATCCGCGAAAGGGAAGATTACTGGACGGACTATGGAAATACAGCGATTAATCGGTCGTGCTCTTCGGGCTGTTGTCGACCTTGAAGCTCTAGGAGAGAGAACGGTTTGGGTTGATTGTGATGTTATTCAAGCGGATGGAGGCACACGTACAGCGTCCATTACAGGGGCGTTCGTTGCCATGACACAAGCTTTAAATAAAGTCTATAAAGAAAAGAATCTTGGATCTTTTCCTGTAACTGACTATCTAGCAGCTACTAGTGTTGGAATACTAGACAATAATGATGTGGTACTAGATTTAAATTACATAGAAGATTCTAAAGCTCAGGTAGATATGAATGTTGTCATGACAGGAAATGGAGAATTCGTAGAACTTCAAGGGACAGGGGAGGAGTCTACATTCTCTTATAATCAACTTCAACAGCTTTTAAAGGCTGCGGAAGAAGGGTTAATGGAACTGTTTGAAATGCAAAAGTCTGTCTTAGGTGAAGAAGTCTCAGAACATATCCAAAAAGTAAGAGAGAAAAAAGAGGAGAAGGCTTGAACATGAAAGAAGTAGTTATTGCTACAAAGAATAGTGGAAAAGCAAAAGAGTTTGAGAGAATGCTTCGACCGCGTGGTTTTGAAGTGAAAACTCTTTTAGATTTTGATGATATTGAGGATGTCGAGGAAACTGGAAAGACATTTGAGGAAAACGCCATTTTAAAAGCTGAAGCTATTTCAAAGTTATTTGGTAAAATAGTCATTGCTGATGATTCAGGACTTGTAGTGGATGCATTAGATGGTAGACCTGGGATCTATTCTGCCCGCTATGCCGGAGAAGCCAAAAATGATGAAGCAAATATAGATAAAGTGCTTGAGGAACTAGTAGGGGTTAATGAAGAGGCAAGAACTGCAAGATTTTGTTGTGCTTTAGCAGTTGCGGTACCCTCACATGAAACAAAAACGGTATTTGGGACTTGTGAAGGAGTTATTTTACAAGAACGAAGAGGTCAGTACGGTTTTGGCTATGACCCCATTTTTTATGTTACTGAAAAAAGAAAGACTATGGCGGAACTAACACCTGAAGAAAAAAACCAAATTAGCCATCGCTCACTAGCTCTAAGAAAGTTGGAAGAAGTATTACCAGATTTATTAGGATAGGGAATTAAGGAACTTAGGACCTGCTACTTAGCGTATTGAAATATGAAAAAGGATGCGAGTGATAATGGCTAAGGTATTAATTGTCAGTGACAGTCATGGATTAACATCGGAGCTTGTAGAGCTGAAAAACAGGCATGAACATGAGGTTGATCTAATGATTCACTGTGGAGACTCTGAATTGGAGGCCACTGACAACGCTATAGAAAATTTTGTAACGGTTAGAGGGAATTGTGACTATGAAATCCGTTATCAGGACGATGTGTTAGAAGAAACTGCAGGAAAGAAGTTCTTTGTTACTCATGGCCACCTATACTCTGTTAAATCATCTCTCATAAGTCTTTTATACCGAGCACAGGAACATCAGGCCAACATAGTATGTTTTGGACATTCACATATTCTCGGGGCTGAAATGGTTCAAGGAATTCTTTTTATTAACCCTGGAAGCCTCAGGTTACCGCGAAGAAGGATGGAAAGGACTTATGTAATCTTAGACATTAAAGAGGAAAATGTATATCTCCATGTATTTGATTTCGATCAAGGAGAGATAATGGAACTTAGAGATACATTTACATTAAACAAGTAAACTTAATCGAAGTGTTTTGAGTTAAAATGGTTAGATTTCACACTTCCATATTTTTAGTAAAAAGTATATAATAGCTCGAGGATAAGGAAATACGTATATGTTGGTAAAATTACTTACCTCGAGCAAAATATTTTTGAATTACTGTTGACTTTCTATTGTTAGTCTAATATAATAAAAAATGTCCTTGAAAGACGTAAACAAATTTGCAAGAAGTTTTATACAATGTCCCAGTAGCTCAGCAGGATAGAGCAACGGCCTTCTAAGCCGTCGGTCGGGAGTTCGAATCTCTCCTGGGACGCCATTTATACACCATTATGTACATATTCCGTTATATAGACGTTTTACGTCAATATAACGGTTTTTTTATGTGGATTTTTAGATGAAAATATAACCTTTATAAATCTGATTCTATAATATTTGTTGGGGTTTAAACACTATTTAGTGCATAAAAAAAGCACGATATCATCCATTCTTATATACTTGAGTTGTCGAGAAACAAGTATAGAGTGGAGATACGTGCATTATGAATTC
>NZ_JBIACK010000020.1:0-76355 GCF_042865285.1 Cytobacillus spartinae
TTGGTTTTAGGAGTTTTAAGCGTTTTAGAGCAAAGATATTATTGACACATAAGTATAAAAAAATGGGTGTTCATATTGGATAAGGGTGAAGTAAAATTGACTCCACCCCAACATTTGACGTTGAACCATTAATCAGAGGATAGATTTAAGGTTTTCTCATGCTTTTTCCAGCTATTTCTTAATAAAACATGATCAATTCTTTTCTATTCTGGAGGAAATGAAACAAATTTCAACTTATATGAAACAATAAAGAAAATATATGCACGAAACTAAAAGAGATATGCACGAAATTAAAAATATATGCACGTTTATCACAAATTCACGTTTATCATTTCAAACAGTTGAGTCTTAATCAGATAAACGGTTGAATTAATCGACGCCCCACAAATTAAATCAATTAATGAATTCAACTCCAAATATACTAGCTCCGTTAGTAGACGCACCTTAAATAGTAAACGCCCCCTATCCAATAAACAAAATTTAAACACCTCCTAACACCAAAACACCCAACTTCTTTCCCAAAAAAACTACCAATTCTCATTTTTAATAGCACGTACGGGTTTGAGATGTCAAAAAAATGGGGAAATTATTAGAGTGTTGTTAATTGCAACGGATTAAGGACTTCATGTATAATTAAAGTCAAATATAGTCAAAGTCAGATAGGAGGGGGTTAGGTGAAAAACATCTCCGATATCATTGAACAATACTTAAAACAAGTATTGGATTTGAGCGAACGAGAACATGTGGAAATAAAAAGAAGTGAAATCGCTGATAAATTTCAATGTGTACCTTCTCAAATAAATTATGTAATCAACACGCGATTTACAATTGAAAAAGGGTATCTCGTTGAAAGTAAACGAGGTGGCGGGGGATATATCCGCATAATGAAGGTACAGTCTTATGATGATGCTCATCTTATTGATCAAATACTCTCCCTAATAGAAAACCGTATCCCTCAGAATACAGCTGAGAGTGTCATTTTTCGCTTGGTTGAAGAAGATGTTATATCTAAAAGAGAAGCGAAAATCATGCTTAGTGTGATCGATCGGTCCGTTTTATATATAGACCTTCCTTATAGAGATGAACTTCGGGCAAGGATGCTGAAGGCCATGCTTACTAGCTTGAAATATAAATAAAATGTCTTTATTATACAACCCCAAGTAGGGGGGCTCATAATTTTAAAATTATATATGAAAGGTCTTAGCTGGAGAGGTGAATATTTGTGATATGCCAAGAGTGTAATGAAAGACCAGCAACTTTACATTTTACGAAAATTAATAATGGAGAAAAGACCGTTTTCCATTTATGTGAAAGATGTGCTCAAGAAAAAGGTGAGAGCTTTATGCTTGGCAGTGGTGGCGGGTTTTCTATTAATAATCTTTTAGCAGGCTTGTTAAATATGGATAGTACGTTTAAACCTTCTACTAAAGAACCTATTTATCAGGAGCAAATACCTCAATGTGAGGTTTGCTCGATGACGTTTCAACAGTTTATAAAAGTAGGTCGTTTTGGATGTGCCAATTGCTATGAGGCGTTTAATGAACAACTTAAGCCTATATTGAGACGTTTACACAGTGGAAATTGGACTCATAATGGGAAGATTCCTATGCGTATAGGTGGAAATATCCACCTTAGAAAAAACCTTGATGAGTTAAAACAGAAATTAAAAACTCTTATTACAACAGAAGAATTTGAAGAAGCAGCAGGAGTTCGAGATGAAATTCGCTCTTTAGAAAAAAAGTTAGCAACTTTTAAAGAGGGAGGGGAATAATTTTGTCTTTAGAACGCTTTATCAATCAGGCTATTAGTTCCTGGATGAGTTCGGAGGGACCAGACTCAGACATCGTGTTGAGCTCCCGAATTCGGTTAGCTAGGAATATAAGTAAATATAAGTTCCCTACTTTATTTTCAAATGAGGAAGCAAAAGCTGTTGTTGAAGATGTGGTAGAGAGTGTGAAAAACCTTGAGCTCAAAGAACTAGGGGAACTTGAACTTTTAAAAATGGATGAATTACAGCCTCTACAAAAAAGAGTATTGATGGAGAAGCATTTAATCAGTCCGCATCTAGCAGAAAACTCAAGCTTCGGTGCTTGCTTACTTTCACAAAATGAAGAAGTGAGCATTATGATTAATGAAGAGGATCATATTCGAATACAATGTTTATTCCCAGGATTTCAAATAACGGAAGCCCTAGAAATGGCTAATCAACTTGATGATTCCATTGAAAAGAACGTAGACTATGCTTTTGATGAAAAAATAGGATACTTAACAAGCTGCCCAACAAATGTTGGTACAGGTATGAGAGCATCCGTAATGATGCATCTTCCAGGTCTAATCCTTACTCAACAAATGAATCGTATTATTCCAGCTATTAGTCAACTTGGTCTAGTGGTTAGAGGAATTTATGGGGAAGGCAGCGAAGCATTAGGGAATATTTTTCAAATATCTAATCAAATCACACTTGGAAAATCTGAAGAGGACATCGTAGAAGATTTGAAAAGCGTGGTAGGGCAGTTAATTTCTCAGGAAAGATCTGCTCGGGAAGCATTAGCAAAAACTTCGAACATACAATTAGAAGACAGAGTCTATCGCTCTTATGGAATTTTATCTAACAGTCGGATCATCGAATCAAAAGAAGCAGCTAGCTGTTTATCAGATGTTCGACTTGGAATAGATATGGGTTATATAAAAAATATCTCCAAAAACATTTTAAATGAATTAATGATCCTCACTCAGCCAGGCTTTTTACAACAATATGCAGGAGGTCCGTTGCGACCGAATGAACGTGACATTAGGCGTGCTTCATTTATTCGTGAAAGATTAAATATGGAAAACTAAAATTAGTAGGGAGGACGAAAACATGATGTTTGGACGCTTTACAGAGAGAGCCCAGAAAGTTTTAGCATTAGCACAAGAAGAAGCTATTAGACTAGGTCATAATAATATAGGAACAGAGCATATTTTACTAGGACTTGTACGTGAAGGAGAAGGAATCGCAGCTAAAGCATTATATGCACTTGGCTTAGGTTCTGAAAAAATTCAAAAAGAAGTAGAAAACTTAATCGGCAGAGGGCAAGATGCTTCTCAAACCATTCATTATACGCCTCGAGCAAAGAAAGTCATCGAGCTTTCGATGGATGAGGCTCGTAAATTAGGTCATTCATACGTAGGTACAGAACATATCCTTCTAGGATTAATTCGTGAGGGCGAAGGGGTAGCTGCACGAGTGTTAAATAATCTGGGCGTTAGTCTAAATAAAGCTCGTCAGCAAGTATTACAGTTACTTGGAAGTAGTGAGTCGGGCAATCATCAAGGAGGCTCAGCGGCAAGTGCAAATACACCAACACTTGATAGTTTAGCAAGAGACTTAACAGCTATCGCGAGAGAAGGTAGCCTGGACCCTGTAATTGGGAGAAGCAAAGAAATTCAGCGTGTCATTGAAGTGTTAAGTCGTAGAACGAAAAATAACCCGGTGCTTATTGGGGAACCTGGTGTAGGGAAAACAGCCATCGCTGAAGGTCTTGCTCAACAAATCATCAACAATGAAGTGCCAGAAACTTTACGTGATAAGCGCGTTATGACACTGGATATGGGTACAGTTGTTGCTGGTACAAAATATCGTGGTGAATTTGAGGATCGCTTGAAAAAAGTTATGGATGAAATTCGCCAAGCAGGAAATATTATTTTGTTCATTGATGAGCTTCATACATTAATCGGAGCTGGTGGGGCAGAAGGTGCAATTGATGCATCGAACATCTTAAAGCCATCATTAGCTCGTGGAGAACTTCAATGTATTGGTGCTACTACACTTGATGAATATCGTAAATATATTGAAAAAGATGCTGCACTAGAGCGTCGTTTCCAACCAATCATGGTTGATGAGCCATCTGCTGAAGAATCTGTTCAAATTTTAAAAGGATTACGCGACCGCTATGAAGCACATCACCGTGTATCGATTACGGATGCTGCCATTGACGCAGCGGTTAAGCTTTCTGATCGTTACATTTCAGATCGCTTCCTTCCGGATAAAGCCATCGACCTGATTGATGAGGCAGGATCAAAGGTACGTTTACGCTCGTATACGACGCCTCCGAACTTAAAAGAACTTGAAGCGAAGCTTGAGGAAGTTAGAAAAGAAAAAGATGCGGCAGTTCAAAGCCAAGAGTTTGAAAAGGCAGCTTCATTAAGAGACTCTGAACAACGATTCCGTGAGCAACTAGAAGAAACGAAGAAGACTTGGAAAGAAAAACAAGGCCAAGAAAATACAGAGGTAACGGTTGAAGATATTGCTCATGTTGTTTCTAGCTGGACTGGAATCCCAGTATCTAAATTGGCTCAAACTGAAACAGAAAAACTGTTAAACCTTGAAGATATTCTACATTCAAGAGTCATTGGTCAAGAAGAAGCTGTTAAAGCTATTTCTAAGGCAGTCCGCCGTGCGCGTGCTGGTCTTAAGGATCCAAAGAGACCGATTGGTTCATTCATTTTCCTAGGCCCAACTGGTGTAGGTAAAACAGAACTAGCTCGTGCCCTTGCTGAAGCCATGTTCGGTGATGAGGATGCAATGATACGTGTTGACATGTCTGAGTACATGGAGAAGCACTCTACTTCAAGACTTGTAGGGTCACCTCCAGGGTATGTAGGATATGATGAAGGTGGACAGTTAACTGAGAAGGTTAGAAGAAAGCCTTATTCGGTTATCTTATTAGACGAAATTGAAAAGGCTCACCCGGATGTCTTTAATATTCTTCTTCAAGTGTTAGAAGATGGTCGTTTAACAGATTCTAAGGGTAGAACGGTTGATTTTAGAAACACTGTGTTAATCATGACCTCTAACGTAGGTGCCGAAGCGTTAAAACGTAACAAATACGTTGGCTTCAATATCCAAGATGGAGAGCAGGATTATAAGGATATGAAAGGAAAAGTGATGGAGGAGCTGAAAAAAGCATTCCGTCCTGAGTTCCTAAACCGTATTGACGAAATTATCGTCTTCCATTCTTTAGAGAAGAAGCAATTAAAACAAATAGTTACACTCATGTCTGAGCAGTTAATCAAGCGCTTAGGTGAGCAAGAAATCACACTTGAACTTACAGAAACTGCGAAGGAAAAAATCTCTGAAGAAGGATATGACCCAGAGTATGGTGCTCGTCCATTAAGAAGAGCGATTCAAAAACATATTGAGGATCGCCTATCCGAAGAGCTATTGAAGGGAACGGTGTTGACAGGGCAAAGTGTCATCATTGATATTGAAAATGGTGAGTTTGTTGTCAAAACCGGTCAGCCAGTAACAAAATAATACAACATCAGGAGGTACACGTAAGCATATCGTGTACCTTTTCCTTTTTAAAAGTTGTATAACAATGTTGGTAATCATAATTAATGAAAAAATATAGAAGTATAACAAATAAAATGGATTTTATTAACATAACAATAAAATGAGAGTACTTTATTATTTTTCTCCTGATATGGTACTTAGGTATATGTTCCTCTATCATCCAAGCGGATTATATTTTTGAAATCGAATTCCATGCACGTTCGTATAAAATACGATAATATTTTTTTAAAATCCTTAATAATAACCTCTTAACATTTCCCAAAATTTGCGCTTAATTCCTAATAATAAAAGCCTAGAGAGGAAGAAACACATGGCAAAAATTAAAACAAAATTTATGTGTCAAGAATGCGGATATGAATCTGCAAAATGGATGGGGAAATGCCCCGGATGTGGACAATGGAATACGATGGTGGAGGAAGTAGAGAAAAAGGCAACTGGTAGAAGAACGGCTTTTACCCATTCAGAAGGTTCAACCATCATGTCAAAAGCAACGCCCATTACCGCCATTGAAACCATTAGTGAACCGAGAATCAAAACAGATCTAAATGAACTAAATAGAGTCCTAGGTGGGGGAATTGTGAAAGGCTCCCTAGTATTAATTGGTGGGGACCCTGGGATAGGGAAATCAACTCTCCTCTTACAGGTTTCATCTCAATTAGCTAACAAAAATGAGTCCGTTTTATATATATCTGGTGAGGAATCCATGCGACAGACAAAACTTAGGGCTGACCGTCTTGGTGTAGCTTCTGAGAAGTTATTAATATATTCACAAACGGATTTACATGAAATAACACGTACGATTGAAAAAGAAGACCCGAATTTTGTTATTGTGGATTCCATCCAAACGATTTTTCACCCAGATGTAACATCAGCCCCTGGAAGTGTGTCACAGGTAAGAGAGTGTACAGCGGAGCTTATGAGATTAGCGAAAACAAAAGGAGTGGCTATTTTTATAGTTGGGCATGTTACAAAAGAAGGCTCTATAGCAGGGCCAAGACTATTAGAACATATGGTTGATACGGTGCTCTATTTTGAAGGTGAGAGACACCACACCTATCGAATCCTTAGAGCGGTCAAAAATAGATTTGGATCAACCAATGAAATGGGTATCTTTGAGATGAAGGAGTTTGGCTTAGAAGAGGTAGAAAATCCTTCAGAGATATTTCTAGAGGAGCGTTCTCAAGGTGCTGCGGGTTCCACGGTTGTTGCCTCAATGGAAGGAACGCGCCCTGTTTTAGTAGAAATTCAAGCGCTTATCTCCCCTACAAGTTTTGGGAATCCAAGAAGAATGGCGACAGGAATTGATCATAATCGTGTCTCTCTTTTAATGGCCGTCCTTGAAAAAAGAGTAGGGATGTTATTACAAAATCAAGATGCTTACCTTAAGGTTGCTGGTGGAGTGAAATTAGATGAACCTGCCATTGATTTAGCCGTTGCGGTAAGTATCGTTTCTAGCTTTCAAGATAAGCCATCGCGAGCGACTGATTGTATTATTGGAGAGGTAGGCTTAACGGGAGAAGTTAGAAGGGTTTCGAGAATTGAACAGCGGGTTCAAGAAGCAGCAAAACTAGGGTTTGAACGCGTTATTCTGCCTGCTAACAACTTAGGAGGATGGAAAGGTCCAAAAGGGATTGAGATCATTGGTGTTAAGTCAGTTAACGAGGCACTTAAAGCAACGTTAGGAGGATAAATACGTGGATCAGAGAAAGCGGAGCGAAACTACCATGAGTGAAATACTGCAGTTCGTTGCTCCAGGTACACCGATCCGAGAAGGGATTGATAATGTACTTCGTGCGAAAACAGGTGGACTGATTGTTTTAGGCTGTAATGAGAAAGTTAAAAGCATTGTAGATGGTGGCTTTCAAGTGGATTGTCCATTTACACCTAGCTTTTTATATGAATTGGCAAAAATGGATGGAGCGATTATTTTAAGCGAAAAGGGAAATAAGATTCTGATTGCAAACGCCCAACTAGCACCAGATCAAAACATTCCATCAACCGAGACGGGAATGCGTCATCGAACAGCTGAACGTGTAGCAAAACAAACCAAATCACTTGTAATCGCCATTTCTCAGCGTAGACATGTCATCACATTATATAAAGGGGATTTCCGCTATGCTCTTAGAGAGATAGCAGTAATCCTTACAAAAGCAAACCAGGCCATTCAAACACTAGAAAAATATAAAGTAGTATTAGAACAGAGTATATCAAACTTAGGCATCTTGGAATTCGAAGAGATTGTAACCTACAGTGATATTTTAAAAGTCATTAATCGCTTTGAAATGGTCCTTAGAATAAAAAATGAACTTTTAACTTATTTGAGTGAGCTAGGTACGGAGGGGCGACTTATCAGGCTACAAATGAATGAGCTCTTAACAGATATGGAGTCAGAAGCGGCGTTAATCATAAAAGATTATGCAGCAAATAAACAAGTAAATCCCATTGAAATTATTAAGAAGCTACAAGAGATGTCCTATGGAGATGTTTTAGATGATACAGATGCACTCAAGCTGTTAGGATACAACGGCTATATCCATATTGATGAATTCAAATGTCCCAGAGGGTATCGAATGTTAAATAAAGTTCCTAGACTCCCTCCCATTATTATTGAAAATCTAATTGAAAGATTCGAAGAGCTACCAAAAATCATTAAAGCTACCGTGGAAGAATTAGATGATGTTGAAGGGATTGGAGAAGTAAGAGCTAGAAAGATTAAAGAAGGCTTAAAATTAATTAGAGAACAGTTATTTGCGGACCGCCAACTTTAATAGAATTTAAAAAGTGGTTCTTCTTTGGAGAACCTTTTTTTCCTAAAACGCGTCTATTTATATAGGGGCTATTTTCCCAATTTGTATGGAGTCATCGGTTCTAGAATAATTGTTAAAGGTATACATTTGACACTTTATTTTTACGGTGCTACCCTTAGGTTGAGAACAAGTATATTCTCACAAAGATTATTGTCTATTTTTAGCACATATTGTTATATTTAAATAATATTTATTTCGATTTCATTACAAAGCTAAAATAATGTGTAATAATAGGTTTCATTTTACAAAAATTGTTTATAATGATTAAAAGGAGGTGAAGGAATGTTAAAACGTATCGTTCAAGCCTGCTTCCTTATTATAGGTGGTACGCTAGGTATATTTTTAATATCTGATCTATTAACATTAATTTCTTTAGATGACATTCCGTTTTTAAATAATCATTATGTGACCGCTATTTTAGGTGCTATTATTTTTTATCTTATTACTTTTTGGGCGGTTGATTATGTCGTTAACTTCGTAAAGTGGGTAGAGGAGTCTCTAGTTAAGGCCCCAATTACGGATATTATTTTTGGTAGTGTAGGTCTTGTATTCGGATTGCTCATAGCTTTCCTAATTGGGTATGCACTAAATATGATTGAGGTCCCGGTCATTAATACAGTTGCTCCTATATTACTAACCTTATTATTTGGTTATTTAGGTTTCCAAGTTGGTTTTAAAAAGAGAGACGAGTTATTGACTTTATTCTCAAAGAATAAGAAGAAATCTGGCGAAGAAGAAGAGGTAACCGTTGTAAGTGCCAACACCCTTAAAATATTGGATACAAGTGTTATTATTGATGGACGAATTGCTGACATCTGTCAAACTGGTTTTCTTGAGGGTACTATCGTCATTCCGCAATTTGTATTAGAAGAATTACAGCATATCGCAGATTCTTCAGATGTTCTAAAACGAAATCGAGGGCGAAGAGGATTAGATATCCTAAATCGTATTCAAAAAGAGCTTTCAATGAACGTAGAAATTTATGAAGGCGATTTTGAAGAAATTCAAGAAGTAGATAGCAAACTTGTTAAGCTTGCCAAACTGACAAATGGAATGGTCGTTACCAATGATTTTAATTTAAATAAAGTGTGTGAACTTCAAAAAGTTGGGGTTCTTAACATTAATGACTTGGCAAACGCAGTTAAACCAGTTGTTCTTCCAGGTGAAGAAATGAATATCCAAGTTATTAAGGATGGAAAAGAACACAATCAAGGCGTTGCTTATTTAGACGATGGAACAATGATTGTAGTAGAAGATGGACGTGACTATATCGGTAAGCATATCGATGTAATTGTAACGAGTGTACTACAAACATCTGCTGGTAGAATGATTTTTGCCAAGCCCAAGCTTCTAGAAAAAGCATTATAATGAAAACAAATAGTTTGAAATCCGGAAAAAGCCCTTTGTGGCTTTTTCTTTGCGAAAATCATATTTTTTATTAGGAAAGAAAGTTTAACATTCTCCAAGCTAGACTGGTGCCTAGCTCCAGTTTTTACGGCGCTGATCATGGCGCTTGCGCTTTTCTAATACGACGGTTCTAAAATAAGTTTTAGTAGATAGGGTGTTAGGTATGGCCTACAAAGTCATTATTCCTGCAGCAGGTCAGGGTAAAAGAATGGGAGCAGGTAAAAATAAGTTGCTTCTTGAACTGAATAACGTTCCAATCTTGATTCATACATTATTCGTATTTGAAAATGATGAAACATGTGATGGAGTTATTCTCGCTATTTCAAGTGAAGATGAAAAATCTTTTAAAACGCTTTTGCAAACCTATCAGATTAAAAAAGTACAGGCGCTTGTTCCAGGGGGAAAGGAGCGTCAGCACAGTGTTTATAACGGATTAAAGGAAATTGGCTCGGAAGGAATTGTTCTTGTTCATGACGGTGCAAGACCTTTTGTTGACAAGAAGCAAATTCACCAGCTAGTCGAAGTTTCGAGTAAAGAGGGAGCAGCTGTCCTAGCAGTTCCTGTAAAAGACACGATTAAGAGGGTGAATCATTCCGAAGTGGTTGAAACCGTTGAACGTTCTAGCTTGTGGGCCATTCAAACCCCGCAAGCTTTTCGTGTTTCATTATTGGTAAAAGCTCATAAAAAAGCTGATGAAGACAACTACCTCGGGACGGATGATGCAAGCTTAGTAGAGCGGATTAACGAACCTGTAAAGATAGTTGAAGGCAATTATGATAATATAAAGATTACGACTCCAGAGGATTTATATTTTGCAGAAGCGATTATTCGAAAAAGACAAAGTTAAACATATATAACTGTTATTTAAGGAGGATTATTATGTTTCGAATAGGACAAGGATTTGATGTTCACCAATTAGCAGAAGGTCGTCCGTTAATTATTGGTGGTATTGAAATCCCTTATGAAAAAGGACTTTTAGGACATTCAGACGCAGATGTGTTATTACATACGATTGCTGATGCTTGTTTAGGAGCAATTGGTGCAGGTGATATCGGAAAACATTTTCCAGATACAGATCCAGCTTTTAAGGATGCAGATTCTGCGAAGCTTTTAGAGCACGTATGGGCATTAGTTCGGGAACAAGGTTATGAGTTGGTCAATGCGGATTGCACCATTATTGCACAAAAGCCCAAAATGGCACCTTATATTGAACAAATGAAGGAAAGAATAGCGGGATTACTACAATGTAACCCTGAACAAATTAATGTAAAAGCAACGACAACGGAAAAGCTAGGTTTTACGGGAAGAGGAGAAGGAATCGCTTCTCAAGCAGTAGTATTACTAAGTTCGATGAAATGATATATCGAAAAAGTAAATTAAGTACTTACACAATTATTTCCCAAGTAATAATTGAGGGTTCTCCACGCTCTACATACAGACTTGCTATTTTACAATAGTACTAACCTTCAGGTGGATGGTTGAAAAAATAATTACACTTTATTCGATAAAACCAGAGTGATACAATAATCTGGATTAAAAGCAGGAGGCAATGATTATGACAAACGATATTCGTGTACGTTACGCTCCGAGTCCAACGGGACATTTACATATTGGTAATGCACGTACAGCATTATTTAATTATCTTTTTGCAAAAAGCCAAGGCGGTAAATTCATTATTCGTATCGAGGATACAGATAAAAAACGTAATATCGCTGGTGGAGAAGAAAGCCAATTAAAATATTTAAAATGGCTAGGAATGGAATGGGATGAAAGTGTGGATGTGGGTGGAGAATTTGGACCATATCGACAATCTGAGAGAAATGATATTTACGCGAAATACACAAGCGAGCTTCTTGAGAGAGGGGCAGCTTACAAGTGCTACTGTACTGAAGAAGAGCTTGAAGCAGAAAGAGAAGCACAATCTGAGCGTAATGAAATGAGCGGCTATTCAGGGAAGTGCTGTAACTTAACAGATGAAGACAGAAACCGCCTAGAAGGGGAAGGAAGAGTCCCGAGCATTCGTTTCCGTGTACCTAATGGCAAGGTTTATACCTTTGATGATATGGTTAAAGGAGAGGTTTCCTTTGAATCTGACGGAGTCGGTGGCGATTTTGTTATTGTTAAGAAGGACGGAACACCTACTTACAATTATGCGGTTGTAGTAGATGACTACTTAATGAAAATCTCTCATGTTCTTCGTGGAGATGACCATATTTCGAATACTCCAAAACAATTAATGATCTATGAGGCACTGAACTGGGATGCACCGGTTTTCGGACATATGACTTTAATTGTGAATGAAAGTAGAAGAAAGTTAAGTAAGCGTGATGAATCCATCATTCAGTTTATTGAACAATATGAAGAGTTAGGGTATTTACCCGAAGCGTTATTTAACTTTATTACGCTATTAGGCTGGTCTCCATCTGGAGAAGAGGAGATCTTCTCAAAAGAAGATTTTATTAAAATCTTTGATGCTAGTCGTCTATCTAAGTCACCAGCGTTATTTGACAAGCAAAAATTAGCTTGGATGAACAATCAATACATGAAACAACAAGACTTAGATACAGTGGTTAAGCTTGCCCTTCCTCATTTAATTAAATCGGGAAGAGCGACAGAAGAGACACAGTGGGTACGAGACCTAATTGCCCTTTATCATGACCAAATGAGTTTCGGTGCTGAGATTGTGGAACTATCAGATCTATTCTATAAAGATGATCTAGAGTTTGATGAAGAAGCAAAAGCTGTTTTGGCTGAAGAGGGTGTAAATGAAGTATTAGCTTCTTTTAAAAACGAGGTTGAAAAGATTGAGCAGTTTACCGGAGACGAACTTAAAGCAGCTATAAAAGCTGTTCAAAAACAAACTGGACAAAAGGGTAAAAAATTGTTCATGCCAATAAGAGTAGCCACTACAGGTCAAACACATGGTCCAGATCTTCCAAAAGCGATCGCTTTATTAGGAAAAGAAAAAGTAATTCAACGCTTAGCAAGCATTATTAGTTAACAAATTGGAAAAAATATAATATAGTAAAAGTAATTAGATGAAATGCCTACTTGGCATAACGATTATAGTTAAAATGTTGATGAGGAAAAGTAAAGAAGTAAAGCTTTTTAGAGAGAACCATCTAGTAAAAATGAAGCGAACGTCTTAATTTTTACACCGGCTGAAAGTGGTTCAGGCCTCTTGCTTTTTGAAATGCACCTCTGAGTCCCGTTTCGAACAAAGGTTAGTGGCCTTTTACTAGATCCGGGCGGAACCCATCCGTTAACAGGTTTAAGTTGAGACCGATTTTTTTGGTCTAAACAGAGTGGAACCGCGCACAAGCGTCTCTGTCTTTTTGACAGAGGCGCTTTTTATATTCTCTCTAATTGGATATTTGTAAGGTTTAGCGTAACAAGAGAACATTATAGAGTTTTTAAAGGTAGGAGGGCAGTTCATATGTTTAAAATGCTGAAGGAAGATGTTGAGGTTGTTTTTGAGCAGGACCCTGCTGCAAGAACCTATTTCGAGGTTATTCTGACTTATTCAGGACTACATGCGATATGGTGTCATCGTCTGGCACATGCTTTATATAAGAAAAAGCTCTTTTTCTTGGCACGATTCATTTCACAAGTAAGTCGCTTTTTTACCGGAATTGAGATCCATCCAGGAGCGCAAATCGGAAGAAGGCTGTTTATTGATCATGGGATGGGAGTCGTTATTGGAGAAACATGTGAAATTGGCGATAATGTGACGATATTCCAGGGCGTAACGCTCGGTGGAACGGGGAAAGAAAAAGGAAAGCGGCATCCGACAATTAAAGATAACGCTTTGATTGCTACGGGTGCGAAAGTATTGGGTTCCATCACGGTTGGGGAATACTCAAAAATTGGGGCGGGTTCTGTTGTACTTAAAGATGTTCCCCCAAATTCAACCGTTGTAGGAATACCAGGAAAAGTTGTAATCCGAGATGGTGTAAAAATTAATAAGGACCTGAACCATTGTGATCTTCCTGACCCAACAGGGGATCGATTCATTCAAATGGAAAAGGAAATGGATGCATTAAAAAGAGAATTGGAAGAGCTGAAAAAAGAAAGGAGCCTGGAACATGGCCGTTCAACTTTATAATACGTTAACGAGGCAGAAAGAACCCTTTATTCCCCTTGAAGAAGGGAAAGTGAAAATGTATGTTTGTGGACCTACAGTTTATAATTATATTCATATAGGAAATGCTCGTCCGCCGATTGTATTCGATACAGTTAGGAGATATTTAGAATACAGAGGATATGAAGTACAGTATGTTTCAAACTTTACGGATGTTGATGACAAGATCATTCGTGCTGCAAATGAGTTAGGGGAAGAGGTTTCAGAGCTCTCTGAAAGATTCATTGATGCTTACTTCGAGGATGTTACAGCACTAGGTTGCAGAAAGGCAGATGTGCACCCTAAAGTAACAGAGAGCATGGATATTATTCTAGAATTTATTTCGACTTTAATTGAAAAAGGTTTTGCCTATGAGTCTGAAGGAGATGTTTATTTCCAAACGCGTAAATTTAAAGAGTATGGGAAACTTTCGCATCAATCGATTGACGAACTTCGCCTTGGAACTCGAATTGCTATAGGAGAAAAGAAACAAGATGCCTTAGACTTTGTACTATGGAAAGCGGCTAAGCCAGGTGAAATCTCTTGGGATAGCCCTTGGGGGAAAGGGAGACCAGGTTGGCATATTGAGTGCTCAGCTATGGCAAAAAAATATTTAGGTGACACCATCGATATTCATGCTGGTGGGCAAGACTTAACTTTCCCACATCACGAAAATGAAATTGCTCAATCGGAAGCAATGAATGATAAACAGTTTTCTCGTTACTGGATGCATAACGGATATATCAACATTGATAATGAAAAGATGTCTAAATCGCTTGGGAACTTTGTATTAGTTCACGACATTATTAAAAAGCATGACCCACAAGTATTGAGATTCTTTATGCTTGCTGTTCACTACCGAAATCCAATTAACTATTCCGATGAACTTCTTGAGAATACGGCAGCTGCGTTTGATCGACTAAAAACATCTTATCAAAACTTAAAGCACCGTAAACAATCTAGTACGGATTTAACTGAGAACAACGAAAAATGGTTGGAGCAAGTGAAAGTTTTACACGAAGAATTCATTGTTGCTATGGATGATGATTTCAACACGGCAAATGCGATTTCCGTTTTATTCGATCTTTCAAAGCTAGCAAATCTTTACCTGATGGAAAAGAATACTTCTGTTGCAGTCATTGATGCATTTTTAAACGAATTTGAAACATTATTCTCCGTGTTAGGTCTTACGTTAGAAAACGAAGAATTGCTAGACGAAGAGATTGAAGAGTTAATCGAAAAACGTATTCAGGCGCGTAAAGAGCGTAATTTCCAATTATCCGATCAAATTCGTGACCAACTGAAAGAAATGAATATTATTTTAGAAGATACACCACAAGGTACGAGATGGAAAAGAGGATAGTTCATGATTCCATATGAAAGCAGCCTTGATGTAAAACAATTGAATAGTTTAGCTCTTGCTTATATGGGTGATGCTGTTTTTGAACAATACGTTCGGCATCACCTCCTTGAAATGGGAAGTGTGAGGCCTAACCAGCTTCACCGTGAAGCAACTAAATATGTTTCGGCAAAGGCGCAATCTCATATCATCCACTATTTTCTTGCAGAAAACTTATTAAGTGATGAGGAAATAGCGGTTGTTAAAAGAGGACGCAATGCTAAGTCTGGTTCGGTTCCTAAAAATACGGATGTTCAAACTTACCGATATGGTACTGCTTTTGAAGCTTTAATTGGTTACCTTTATTTACTAAAACGAGAAGAGAGATTGAAAGAGATTATTATGATCTCCCTAAAATTAGTCGAAGAACAGAAAGGAGGAGTTGTGAAATGAGCCAGGATTACATCATTGGGAAAAATCCAGTTATTGAAGCGCTGAAATCAGATCGGGATGTGAATAAGATTTTAGTTGCGGAAGGTTCGCAAAAAGGACAAATGCAGCAGGTGGTTGGCTTAGCGAGAGAAAGAAATGTTCTAGTTCAATTTGTTCCGAAAAAGAAAATTGATCAACTTGTAGAGGGGAATCATCAAGGTGTTGTTGCTCAGGTGGCAGCTTATGAGTATGCCGAACTTGATGATTTATTTGCTGCAGCTGAAAAGAAAAACGAAGCTCCATTTTTTATGCTTTTGGATGAGATTGAGGATCCTCACAACTTGGGATCTGTCATGA
Source organism: Cytobacillus spartinae (assembly GCF_042865285.1). NCBI lineage: Bacteria > Bacillati > Bacillota > Bacilli > Caryophanales > Bacillaceae > Cytobacillus > Cytobacillus spartinae. Next base: position 15,798 of record NZ_JBIACK010000020.1, read on the forward strand.
GAACAGCTGATGCGGTGGGGGCCCATGGAATCATCATACCGAAGAGACGAGCTGTGGGATTAACATCTACTGTAGCAAAAGCTTCAACCGGTGCCATTGAATATGTTCCTGTTGTTCGAGTCACCAATATGGCAAGAACGATTGATGAGCTAAAGGAAAGAGGAGTATGGATTGCTGGTACTGATGCAAAAGGAAAAGAGGATTTCCGTTCTTTTGATGGCACACTTCCGTTAGGATTAGTAATTGGAAGTGAAGGAAAAGGGATGGGTCGTCTCATTCGAGATAAATGTGATTTCCTCATACACTTACCGATGAAAGGTCATGTTACCTCATTGAACGCTTCAGTTGCTGCGGCCCTTTTAATGTATGAGGTCTACCGGAAACGTCACCCTCTTGAGGGATAAAAAATGGACATCCTTATCGTTGATGGATATAACATAATCGGGGCTTGGCCAGAGTTAAGAGATTTGAAAAACAAAGACTTAGCTTCTGCTCGGGATCGATTAGTAGAGAAAATGGCGGAGTATCAGGCGTACTCAGGTTATAGAGTCATCATTGTTTTTGATGCTCATTTTGTAAAAGGGACGGAGAAAAAATATAAAAACTATAAAGTTGAAGTTATTTTTACAAGAAATAACGAGACAGCTGATGAGAGAATTGAAAGGCTCGCAATTGATCTAAATAACCGCAAAACACAGGTTCATGTTGCCACTTCTGATTTTACGGAACAGTGGGCCATTTTTGGACAAGGAGCTCTAAGAAAGTCAGCTAGAGAGCTCCTTAATGAAATGGAATCTGTGGAAAAAAGAATAGAAAAAAAAGTAAAAAATATACAAGAAAAACGGCCTAGTTCCAAGATTCCATTAAGTGATGAAATGGCAGAAATTTTTGAAAAATGGCGTAGAGGAGAAAGATGACTGGTTGACGCTTTAAAAATAGCTACTGTATAATATTACTAACTATGCTTGTGCGGTCGGGGGGATCCTACGTGAGTGCTGACTACAAGACAAAAACCAACGAAAATTTTATAGGCTACATGCATCTAGAAGATGAAGAAATAGTAGAATTAGTGCACAAGGGTGAGAGTGAAGCGTTAGATTACTTAATTCATAAGTATCGAAATTTTGTTCGAGCAAAAGCAAGGTCCTATTTCTTAATCGGTGCAGATAAAGAAGATATTGTTCAAGAAGGTATGATTGGTCTTTATAAGGCGATTCGTGATTTCAAAGAGGACAAGCTTACTTCTTTTAAAGCATTTGCTGAACTTTGTATTACAAGACAAATTATTACTGCCATTAAAACGGCTACAAGACAAAAACACATTCCGTTAAACTCCTACGTTTCTTTGGACAAGCCGATTTATGATGAAGAGTCAGATCGGACCCTTATGGACGTTATTTCCGGTGCGAAAGTGATGGATCCTGAGGAATTGATTATCAGTCAGGAAGAATTTGATCAAATTGAAGTGAAAATGGCGGAACTTCTTAGTGATTTAGAAAGAAAAGTTCTTGCCTTATACTTAGACGGTCAATCGTACCAAGAGATATCAGAAGAGCTTAATAGGCATGTAAAGTCGATTGATAATGCTCTACAAAGAGTGAAGCGGAAGCTAGAAAGATATTTAGAAGTTAGAGAGTTTACTCTGTAAACGACTTGTAGCGACTAAGTTTTTTAAAGGAAGTATCTGTAAAGTTTTTATACGTAAAGTTTGTAACAGAGCCTTGCGACAGCATTAACTGGTTAATGCTGCTTTTTTCCTCTTGTTGACATTGACTTTTGTCCATGATAAAGTTTTTAAGGATAAAATAGATGAACATAGTAGGTGGGTTTCCCGTGACAAAGAAGGTCGTTCTTGCTTGTGTTGAATGTGGCTCTAGAAATTATTCAACGATGAGCAATAAAGAAGCGGAGCGGTTACAACTTAAGAAACATTGTAAAACTTGTAGTGCTCATACGATCCACCGTGAAACGAAATAAAGGTTATCAAATAGATTAGTAAGCTATCTCTAGAAAGTTGGAGGTTTCAGATATGCAGCGCATTATTAACTTTTTCAAAGATGTAGGGCGTGAAATGCGTAAGGTCAGCTGGCCAAAACGTAAAGAATTAACGAACTACACTGTCACTGTATTAGCAACAGTTATTTTCTTTGCTCTATTCTTTGCTGTAATTGATTTAGGGATTTCTGAATTAATCCGTTTAATTCCTTGAATAACCCCTGTAGTCTAATGGTATAATGGAAAATAACACAGGAAACATTTACAAAGCCCGGAAACGGGTTTTTTAATTTGCTTAAAAAAGGCTGTTTTGCACCTTTGCTGTTTACTTGGATATAAGAGATGACATTGATCAGGCTATCTTGGGGCAACTTTTTACGTACCCCAAACAGTTCCTCTGTTTACCCTTATATCCCTTGATACATAATTAGTATAACGGTATCTACGAAATTGGCCTTTAAAGGACAAGCATGACGGTTTAACAAAAGTTTAAATCTTAAAAACAGGGAGGGAAGGACATTTCGTCCTGATCAATGGAAAAGAATTGGTACGTGGTTCATACTTACTCAGGTTATGAAAACAAAGTAAAAACGAACTTAGAGAAACGTGTTGAAACAATGGGAATGGAAGATAAAATTTTTCGTGTAATTGTTCCCGAAGAAGAAGAAACTGAATTAAAAAACGGTAAGAAGAAAGTGGTAAAACGCAAGGTGTTTCCTGGATACGTATTAGTAGAAATCGTCATGACTGATGACTCTTGGTACGTAGTTCGTAATACACCAGGGGTTACTGGTTTCGTAGGATCAGCGGGCTCAGGGTCAAAACCGACACCGTTATTACCTGAGGAAGTTGCTACCATTCTGAAGAGCTTAGGCGTTGAAGAAAGACGTGTAGATATCAACTTCGAATTAGGAGAAACCGTTCAAGTACAAGAGGGGCCATTTGCTAACTTCACTGGTACGATCGAGGACATTGATAAAGATAAAGCGAAGATCAAGGTTCTTGTAAATATGTTCGGTCGTGACACCCCTGTAGAACTGGATTTTACACAAATTAAAAAATTATAATTTGAAAAAACTTGAAAAGCACTTTAAAAAGTGTTAATATTTCATAGGTCAGTATGTCTCACAATGAGATTTAATATTGTCAAGTTCTTTATTGATATAAAGACTATAAGATGAGTGGGAGGGGACAAACCCCTATTACCACATCACGGACTTTAAGGAGGTGTGTCTCGTGGCTAAAAAAGTAATTAAGGTTGTTAAATTGCAAATCCCTGCTGCTAAAGCTAATCCAGCTCCACCAGTTGGTCCTGCACTAGGTCAAGCCGGTGTTAACATTATGGGATTCTGTAAGGAGTTTAATGCTCGTACAGCTGAACAAGCTGGTTTAATCATTCCTGTTGAAATTACGGTTTTTGAGGACCGTTCATTTACATTTATTACGAAAACTCCTCCTGCTGCAGTTCTTCTTAAGAAAGCGGCTGGAATTGAGTCTGGTTCTGGTGAACCAAACCGTAATAAAGTAGCTACAGTCAAGCGTGATAAAGTACGCGAGATTGCTGAATCAAAAATGCCTGATCTAAATGCAGCTAGCGTTGAAGCGGCTATGCGTATGGTTGAAGGTACTGCACGCAGCATGGGTATCGTAATCGAAGACTAATGCTTATGTGTAAAAGGTAAGGTAACGGGAGGTTGCGACGCTGAATTAGGTTTCACTCGCAACCTTTATTCGTGGGAGGTTATTCCGCTAAAACCACATTATAGGAGGAAATAAAAATGGCTAAAAAAGGTAAGAAGTTTTTAGAAGCTGCTAAGCTAGTAGATTCAACAAAAGCTTACGCTATTGGAGAAGCAATTGAACTTGCAAAGAAAACAAACTTTGCTAAATTTGATGCAACTGTTGAAGTAGCTTTCCGTTTAGGAGTAGACCCTAAGAAAGCTGACCAACAAATTCGTGGAGCTGTAGTTCTTCCAAATGGAACTGGTAAAACTCAACGTGTTCTTGTATTTGCTAAAGGTGAGAAAGCGAAAGAAGCAGAAGCTGCTGGAGCTGACTTCGTAGGCGATGCAGAGTACATCAACAAAATCAACCAAGGTTGGTTCGAGTTCGATGTAATCGTTGCAACACCTGACATGATGGGTGAAGTTGGTAAACTTGGTCGTGTATTAGGACCTAAAGGTTTAATGCCAAACCCTAAAACTGGTACTGTTACATTTGACGTAGAAAAAGCTGTTAATGAAATCAAAGCTGGTAAAGTAGAATACCGCGTTGATAAATCAGGAAACATCCACGTTCCAATCGGTAAGACTTCTTTTGAAGATGCTAAGCTTGTTGAAAACTTTAACACGATTTTTGATACAATGTTAAAAGTTAAGCCTGCAGCTGCTAAAGGAACTTACATGAAGAATGTAACTGTAACAACTACAATGGGTCCTGGTGTTAAAGTAGATCCTTCAACTGTTACAGTAAAATAATTGTTGACAATCAGAAATTTATTTTATAAAATAGATTCTGTTGTGAAAAATAAATAACATTTGTACCGCAGACAGTAGGTGCCCTTCAACAGGCTTAATTTCCTACCGAGGTCATACGATAGATTTTTCAGTTCGTTTTTAACGACTATTGTATACTTCCTCCGTGTCTGCAAGGCATGGAGGTTTTTATTTGTACCGGTATGAATGTAGGAAATCTACAGGAGGTGTAAGGATGAGCAGCGTAATCGAATCAAAGAAACAAATCGTTGAAGAAATTTCTGAGAAGTTAAAAGCAAGTAAGACAACAATCGTAGTTGACTACCGTGGTCTTAATGTTGCTGAGGTTACAGAACTTCGTAAACAACTTCGTGAAGCTGGCATCGACTTTAAAGTTTACAAAAACACTTTATCTCGTCGTGCAGCTGACAACGCTGAGCTTTCAGCTTTAAATGAAGCTTTAACAGGTCCTAACGCAATCGCGTTCAGTAACGAAGACGTAGTTGCTCCAGCTAAAATTTTAAATGACTTCGCTAAAAAGCATGAAGCTCTTGAAATTAAAGCAGGTGTAATTGAAGGTAACATTGCTTCTGTAGAAGACATTAAAGCTCTTGCAGACCTACCGTCTCGCGAAGGCCTACTTTCTATGTTACTCAGCGTGCTTCAAGCACCTATCCGCAATCTTGCTCTTGCTACAAAAGCTGTTGCAGATCAAAAAGAAGAACAAGGCGCGTAAGCTAGTCTTAACCACAATATCTTAAAAATAAATTAAACCGAAAATCTAAGGAGGAAACATAATCATGACTAAAGAACAAATCATTGAAGCAGTTAAAAATATGACTGTTTTAGAACTTAACGATTTAGTAAAAGCAATTGAAGAAGAATTTGGTGTAACTGCTGCTGCTCCTGTAGCTGTAATGGGTGGAGCTGTTGCTGGTGACGCTGCTGCTGAGCAAACTGAATTTGACGTAGTTCTAGCTAGCGCTGGAGACCAAAAAATTAAAGTTATCAAAGTTGTACGTGAAATCACAGGTCTTGGTCTTAAAGAAGCAAAAGAACTTGTTGACAACACTCCAAAGCCACTTAAAGAAGGCGTTTCTAAAGAAGAAGCTGAAGAAGTTAAAGCTAAGCTTGAAGAAGTTGGAGCTGGCGTTGAAGTTAAGTAATAATAGTACGAAAAAGCTCGCTGTATAAGCGAGCTTTTTTAGCTTTTATAGATATAACCCTGCTTTTGCTTTTTATGATTCTATGGTTTATAATTCGTTCGTAAAAATATTTTGCTTCTTAATTATTCTCTTCATTAGAGAAAAGTGTTTTATTTGAAGGGGTTATGCTACTTGCTGATAATCCATAAAATACTTTTCTATATTCCTCTTGGAGGTGACATTATATGTCAGAGCATTACTATTCCCGTGAGCAAAAAGTAGAAAGTAATCCTACATATTGGGATTTTACACTAAGAAGCAATAAGTTAAGGTTTAAAACCGATAGTGGAGTATTTTCAAAGAATGAAGTAGATTTTGGATCAAGGCTTTTAATTGAATCCTTTACATTACCTGAAGTTCAAGGAGATATCCTTGATGTTGGCTGCGGATATGGACCGATTGGGTTATCGATTGCAAAAGAAAACTCTGATCGACAAGTCCATATGATAGATGTGAACGAGCGAGCCATTAATCTTGCGAAAGAAAACGCCCAATTGAATAACATTTCAAATGTCTCCATCTATGAAAGTGATCGATTTGAAAAAGTTAGCCAAAGGAGTTTTGCTGCTATCCTAACCAACCCTCCTATTAGAGCAGGAAAAAAGATCGTTCATGATATTCTAGAACAAAGCTATGAATATTTAGTTGAGGGTGGAGAGCTCTGGGTTGTTATTCAGAAAAAGCAAGGAGCGCCTTCGGCGATAGATAAATTAACCGAAATTTATGGCGAAGTTGAAACAGTTGAAAAGAAAAAAGGATATTTTATCTTAAAAGTGAAAAAGAATTGACTTGACATTTTCGTTGTGATAGCATTATAAAATGCCAACATAATAAAATCCGGATAAATTACTAAATTCAACGAAAGTTGTATAATTTTGGGTTTATACGGAGAAACTAACAAAATAATACTTGTAATGTGGAAATTGTGGTTTTTGAGTTAAAAACCCTTTTTTCTTTTTGTCTTATGACTGGACAATTTGTCCAAGATTAAGGCCGCAATAGATGCAATAATAACGCTTGATTTGAGGGGTGAATCAGTTGACAGGTCAACTAGTTCAGTATGGACGACACCGCCAACGTAGAAGTTACGCACGAATCAGTGAAGTATTGGAATTACCAAATTTAATTGAAATCCAAACCTCTTCTTATCAATGGTTTCTTGATGAGGGCTTACGTGAAATGTTCCAGGATATTTCACCGATTGAGGACTTTACTGGTAATTTGTCGCTAGAATTTATTGATTACAGTCTTGGCGAACCAAAGTATTCCGTTGAGGAATCGAAAGAACGAGATGTTACATATTCAGCACCATTGCGTGTAAAAGTGCGTCTTGTAAACAAGGAAACAGGCGAAGTAAAAGATCAAGATGTCTTTATGGGTGACTTTCCACTAATGACAGAAACAGGAACATTCGTAATTAACGGAGCTGAACGTGTTATCGTTTCTCAGCTTGTTCGTTCACCGAGTGTGTACTACAGTGGGAAAGTAGATAAGAATGGGAAAAAAGGATTCACAGCAACCGTTATCCCGAACCGCGGCGCTTGGTTAGAGTATGAAACAGATGCCAAAGACGTCGTATATGTGAGGATAGATCGTACGAGGAAGCTACCCGTTACGGTTCTTTTGCGTGCACTTGGGTTCGGCTCTGATCAAGAGATTATTGAGCTTGTTGGAGATAACGAATACATTCGTAACACGCTTGAGAAAGACAACACAGAAAGTACAGAAAAAGCTTTATTAGAAATATACGAGCGTCTTCGTCCAGGCGAGCCGCCAACAGTTGAAAATGCAAAAAGCTTGTTAGTTTCTAGATTTTTCGATCCGAAACGCTATGATTTAGCGAACGTTGGTCGTTACAAAATTAACAAGAAGCTTCATATTAAGAATAGACTTTTTGGTCAACGTCTTGCTGAGACACTAGTAGATCCTGAAACAGGTGAAATTATTGCTGAAAAGGGAGTAACACTAGACCGTCGTACGTTAGATCGTATTATTCCAAACTTAGAAAAAGATATTGGCTTCAAATCATTTAGCCCAGTTGGTGGAGTTGTAGAACATGATGTTACTCTTCAATCCATCAAGATTTTCTCTCCAAATGATGACGGAGAAAAGGCAATTAACGTAATCGGAAACGCTTATGTTGAAGAAGCGATTAAAAATATTTCACCTTCAGATATTATTGCTTCGATAAGTTATTTCTTTAACTTATTACATGGAGTAGGGGACACAGATGATATCGATCATCTAGGAAACCGTCGTTTAAGATCTGTTGGGGAGTTATTGCAAAACCAGTTCCGTATTGGATTATCCAGAATGGAACGTGTTGTTCGTGAAAGAATGTCAATTCAGGACACAAATACGATTACCCCACAGCAGTTAATCAATATTCGTCCTGTAATTGCTTCTATAAAAGAGTTCTTCGGAAGCTCTCAGTTATCACAGTTCATGGATCAAACGAATCCATTAGCTGAGTTAACACATAAACGTCGTTTATCTGCATTAGGACCAGGTGGTTTAACGCGTGAACGTGCTGGCTTTGAAGTACGTGACGTTCACTACTCTCACTACGGACGTATGTGTCCGATTGAGACTCCAGAGGGTCCAAACATCGGGTTAATTAACTCGTTGTCTTCTTATGCAAAAGTAAACCGTTTTGGATTTATTGAGACTCCTTATCGCCGTGTTGATCCTGAAACAGGAAAAGTAACGAATCATATTGATTACTTAACGGCTGATGAAGAAGATAACTATGTAGTGGCACAAGCAAATGCTCGCCTAGGTGATGATGGTTCATTCTTAGATGAAGATATCATTGCGCGTTTCCGTGGTGAGAACACAGTTGTTATTAGAGATCGTGTTGACTACATGGACGTATCTCCAAAACAAGTTGTATCTGCTGCGACTGCTTGTATTCCTTTCCTTGAGAATGACGATTCAAACCGTGCATTAATGGGTGCGAACATGCAACGTCAAGCTGTACCGTTAATGCAACCTGAAGCGCCAAGAGTAGGTACAGGGATGGAGTACATGTCAGGTAAAGATTCTGGTGCTGCAGTCATCTGTAAGCATGAAGGAATTGTTGAGCATGTAGAAGCTCGTGAAGTTTGGGTTCGTAGAATCAAAGAAGTTGATGGTCAAGAAGTTAAAGGTGACCTAGATAAATATAGAATGTTAAAGTTCATCCGTTCTAACCAAGGAACTTGCTACAACCAACGTCCAATCGTTGCTGTAGGAAACAGGGTGACAAAAGGTGAAATCCTGGCTGATGGTCCTTCTATGGAACTTGGTGAATTAGCATTAGGACGTAACGTACTTGTAGCGTTTATGACATGGGATGGTTACAACTATGAGGATGCCATCATCATGAGTGAACGTCTTGTAAAAGATGATGTATATACTTCTATTCATATTGAAGAATATGAGTCAGAGTCTCGTGATACGAAGCTAGGACCGGAAGAAATTACACGTGATATTCCTAACGTTGGTGAAGATGCTCTTCGTAATCTAGATGAGCGCGGAATTATCCGAATTGGTGCTGAAGTTAAAGATGGTGACCTTTTAGTTGGGAAAGTAACACCTAAAGGGGTAACAGAATTAACAGCTGAAGAACGCCTTTTACATGCGATTTTCGGAGAAAAAGCACGTGAAGTTCGTGACACTTCCCTTCGTGTACCTCACGGCGGTGGAGGAATTGTATTAGATGTTAAAGTCTTTAACAGAGAAGATGGCGACGAATTACCTCCAGGTGTAAACCAACTAGTTCGTGTATATATCGTACAGAAGCGTAAAATCTCTGAAGGAGATAAAATGGCTGGTCGACATGGTAATAAAGGGGTTATCTCCAGAATTTTACCTGAAGAAGATATGCCGTATCTACCGGATGGAACGCCTGTTGATATCATGTTAAACCCATTAGGGGTACCTTCACGTATGAACATCGGACAGGTGCTAGAGCTTCATTTAGGTATGGCTGCTAGAGCGCTTGGAATTCATGTCGCATCACCAGTATTTGACGGTGCGCGTGAAGAAGATGTATGGTCAACCATTGAAGAAGCAGGTATGGCTCGTGATGCTAAAACTGTTCTTTATGATGGCCGTACTGGAGAGCCGTTTGATAACCGTGTATCAGTAGGTGTCATGTATATGATCAAACTTGCTCACATGGTTGATGATAAACTTCATGCTCGTTCAACTGGACCTTACTCACTTGTTACTCAGCAACCACTTGGTGGTAAAGCTCAGTTCGGTGGTCAGCGTTTCGGAGAGATGGAGGTTTGGGCACTTGAAGCTTACGGTGCAGCATATACACTTCAAGAGATTCTTACGGTCAAGTCGGATGACGTCGTTGGACGTGTTAAGACTTACGAAGCAATCGTAAAAGGTGAAAATGTACCAGAACCAGGTGTACCAGAATCATTCCGAGTATTAATGAAAGAGCTACAAAGCTTAGGTATGGACGTTAAAATGCTTTCTAGCGACGAAAAAGAAATTGAAATGCGTGATTTAGAGGATGACGAAGAGATTCAACAAGCAGAATCTCTAACCGTTGCACCTGAATTAGAAGACACAGAGTCAGAAAAAGTAGGATCTAAAGAATAAAAATAGGTTGATTTTGTGAAACTCTTAGGTGAGTTAACGATAAACCTTTAATAGATTCAACCATTTTCACGATCTATCCCTCTACCAAAGGGGGATAGATATGATTTGTGCTGGTGCCCTCATTGAGAGCGATTAGGGTAGAACCTGTAGATCAAAAGGGAGGTAGGCCCCTTGCTAGATGTCAATAATTTTGAGTATATGAAAATTGGTCTTGCATCACCAGACAAGATTCGCTCATGGTCGCATGGTGAGGTAAAGAAACCTGAAACGATTAACTACCGTACACTTAAACCTGAAAAAGATGGTTTATTCTGTGAACGTATTTTTGGTCCAACAAAGGATTGGGAATGTCATTGCGGTAAGTACAAACGTGTACGTTATAAAGGCGTAGTTTGTGATCGCTGTGGTGTTGAGGTTACTAGAGCAAAAGTCCGTCGTGAGCGTATGGGACATATTGAATTAGCAGCTCCTGTTTCTCACATCTGGTACTTTAAAGGAATTCCAAGCCGTATGGGTCTAGTTTTAGACATGTCTCCACGTGCACTTGAGGAAGTTATTTATTTTGCTTCTTATGTAGTAACCGATTCTGGAGATACTGCGCTTGAGAAAAAGCAGCTTTTATCTGAAAAAGAATATAGAGCATACCGTGATAAGTATGGAAATAAATTCCAAGCCTCTATGGGTGCGGAGTCTATTAAAAAGCTTTTATCAGATATCGATTTAAATAAAGAAGTTGATATGCTAAAAGAAGAATTGCGTACAGCACAAGGACAACGTCGTACAAGAGCAATCAAGCGACTTGAAGTTCTTGAAGCTTTCCGTAACTCTGGGAACGAACCTTCATGGATGATCCTTGACGTTCTACCGGTAATTCCACCGGAGCTACGTCCAATGGTTCAACTTGATGGTGGACGTTTCGCAACTTCGGATTTAAATGATTTATACCGTCGTGTTATCAACCGTAACAACCGTTTAAAACGTCTATTAGATCTTGGAGCGCCTAGCATTATCGTTCAAAATGAAAAGCGTATGCTTCAAGAAGCAGTTGATGCTCTAATTGACAATGGTCGTCGTGGTCGTCCGGTAACAGGACCTGGTAACCGTCCATTAAAATCTCTTTCACATATGCTTAAAGGGAAGCAAGGACGTTTCCGTCAAAACTTACTTGGTAAGCGTGTAGACTACTCTGGTCGTTCGGTTATCGTTGTAGGACCTAACTTAAAGATGTTCCAATGTGGACTTCCGAAAGAAATGGCTTTAGAACTTTTCAAACCGTTTGTCATGAAAGAGTTAGTTGAAAAAGGCTTAGCTCATAATATTAAATCAGCTAAACGTAAAATTGAGAGAGTTCAACCTGAAGTTTGGGATGTACTTGAAGATGTTATTAAGGAGCATCCAGTATTACTTAACCGTGCCCCTACTCTTCACAGACTTGGAATTCAGGCATTTGAACCAACATTAGTAGAAGGACGCGCAATTCGTCTACACCCTCTAGTATGTACAGCTTACAATGCTGACTTCGATGGTGACCAAATGGCGGTTCACGTACCTTTATCTGCAGAAGCTCAAGCTGAAGCAAGATTACTAATGCTTGCTGCTCAAAACATCCTTAACCCTAAAGATGGAAAACCAGTTGTTACACCTTCTCAGGACATGGTATTAGGAAACTACTACCTAACTCTTGAAAGAAAAGATGCTGTTGGAGAAGGTATGGTTTTCAAAGATACAAATGAAGCGTTAATTGCATACCAAAATGGTTATGTTCATTTGCATACTCGTGTTGCCGTATCGGCTGCTTCATTAAATAACGCTACCTTTACAGACGAGCAAAAAAATATGTTGCTTTTAACTACTGTAGGTAAGTTAATATTTAATGAAATCTTGCCAAATACATTCCCGTTCATCAACGAACCAACTAAAGAGAATCTAGAAATAGAGACTCCTATGAAGTATTTCGTTGAACAAGGTACGGATGTTCGTGAACACTTTAAGAATAGTGAATTAGTAGGTCCTTTCAAGAAAGGTATTCTTGGAAACATCATTGCAGAAGTATTCAAGCGTTTCAAAATTTCAGAGACGTCTAAAATGCTTGACCGCATGAAAGACCTGGGATTCAAATATTCTACTAAAGCTGGTATCACAGTTGGTGTTGCTGACATCGTGGTATTAAAAGAGAAGCAAGAGATTATCCATGAAGCGCAAGGTAAAGTGGATAACGTATTAAAGCAGTTCAGACGTGGTCTTATCACTGAAGATGAGCGTTATGATCGTGTTATCTCGATTTGGAGTGCTGCTAAGGATGTAATCCAAGCAAAACTAATGAAATCATTAGATAAAACGAACCCGATCTTCATGATGAGTGATTCTGGTGCCCGTGGTAACGCATCTAACTTTACACAGTTAGCTGGTATGCGTGGTCTAATGGCCAACCCGGCTGGTCGTATCATCGAGTTACCAATCAAATCTAGTTTCCGTGAAGGTCTAACAGTATTAGAGTACTTTATCTCTACTCACGGTGCGCGTAAAGGTCTTGCCGATACAGCACTTAAGACAGCTGACTCAGGTTACTTAACTCGTCGTCTTGTTGACGTTGCCCAAGATGTCATTGTTCGTGAAGACGATTGTGGTACGGATAGAGGATTGTTTATCAAATCTCTTAAAGACGGAACAGAAGTTATTGAAGCGTTAGAGGAGCGTTTAATCGGTCGTCATGCGCGTAAAGCGATCCGTCATCCGGAAACAAAAGAAGTTATCGTTCCTGAGAACGGACTTATTACTGAAGATTTAGCTACGGAAGTAGTAGAAGCAGGTATTGAGGAAGTGTGGATCCGTTCTGCCTTCACATGTAATACTCGCCATGGTGTGTGTAAAAAATGTTATGGTCGCAACTTAGCAACAGGTCAAGAGGTTGAAGTGGGTGAAGCAGTAGGTATTATTGCTGCTCAATCAATCGGTGAGCCTGGAACTCAGTTAACGATGCGTACATTCCATACCGGAGGGGTAGCTGGAGACGATATCACTCAAGGTTTACCTCGTATCCAAGAGATATTCGAAGCTCGTAACCCTAAAGGTCAAGCTGTCATCTCTGAAGTTGATGGTGTAGTTGTTGGAATTAACGAAGGACGTGACCGACAACATGAAATCGTCGTACAAGGTGATGTGGAGTCTCGTACTTACACAGCTCCTTATACAGCACGTCTAAAAGTAGCTGTTAACGATCGTATCGCTAGAGGTCAAGAACTTACTGAAGGTTCAATCGATCCGAAAGAACTTATCAAAGTGAAAGACGTTACGGCTGTTCAAGAGTACTTGCTACGTGAAGTTCAAAAAGTTTACCGTATGCAAGGGGTAGAAATCGGTGATAAGCACGTAGAAGTAATGGTTCGCCAAATGCTTCGTAAAGTGCGTGTGATCGATGCAGGTGAAACAAGTGTACTACCTGGATCTCTACTAGATATTGGACAGTTCAAAGATGCGAACGAAAAAGCTTTACTAGAAGGAAAACTACCTGCAACAGGTCGTCCAGTCCTACTAGGTATTACAAAAGCATCTCTAGAAACAGACTCATTCTTATCTGCTGCATCATTCCAAGAAACAACAAGAGTTCTTACAGACGCAGCAATCAAAGGTAAGCGTGACGAACTTTTAGGACTAAAAGAAAATGTTATCATCGGTAAACTTGTTCCAGCTGGAACAGGTATGCAAAGATACCGTAAAGCAGAGCCATTCTCACATGATGAGGAAGTTGAAGAAACTGTAACAGTGGAGTAATGGATATATGTGCGGTACTTGACATTCAAGTACCGCATTTTTATGTAAAGGCTATGTGCTATGTTTTGTTTGGAACGGATGCACTTGAATCCTACGGAGGACCAATCGAGATGGCAATACGTAGAGGGAACTCCTATGGACAAGCAACTACCTACAAAGCCTATCTAAAAGAGAAACGTAGAGATTATTCAACGAAGTTTTTCAAGCGCAAACGTTGTTCTTTTAAAAAAATATCTTTGAAATGTTGACATCCATTCTGGATGATGGTAATATTGCAAAGGTGCTCCTATTAACCTGTTGCTTTGGAGGATATTCAATGTCTTATGAAAAAGTATTGCAGGCCAAAAGTTTTATAGTAGGAACAAAGCAAACAGTGAAAGCTTTAAAAAGCGGAACGGTCAAGGAAGTGCTAGTTGCTAAAGATGCAGAACCACGTGTGACTGCAAAAGTAGTAAGCACAGCCAAAGAAATGAATGTTCCAATTATCTATGTGGACTCGATGAAAAAACTTGGGAAAGCATGTGGTATAGAAGTTGGAGCTTCAACTGTTGCAATAAACATTTAAAAACTGTTTTTGTAGATGATTCTCTGCAAAGACTTTGTTTTTTGTTTCAAAATGAACCACCTGGATGTGTGGGCTTACCAAAGTAGAAATGAAGGGAGGAAACATAAATGCCTACTATTAATCAATTAGTGCGTAAACCTCGTCAATCAAAAGAGGAAAAGTCAAAATCACCAGCACTAAACAAAGGTTACAACAGCTTTAAGAAAGCACAAACTAACGTATCTTCACCACAAAAACGCGGTGTTTGTACTCGTGTTGGTACAATGACTCCAAAGAAGCCAAACTCAGCGTTACGTAAATATGCGCGTGTACGTTTAACTAACGGTATCGAGGTAACTGCTTATATTCCTGGTATCGGTCACAACCTACAAGAGCACAGTGTAGTACTTATTCGTGGTGGTCGTGTAAAAGACTTACCGGGGGTACGTTACCACATTGTACGTGGTGCGCTTGACACTGCTGGTGTTAACAACCGTATGCAAGGTCGTTCTAAATACGGAACTAAGAGACCTAAAGCTCCAAAAAAATAATAACCAAAACATAAAAAGAACTTTTCTTTGAAAGGAGGAACAAACATGCCACGTAAAGGTCCTGTAGCAAAAAGAGACGTATTACCAGATCCGTTATACAACTCAAAGCTAATTACTCGTCTAATCAACAAAATGATGGTTGACGGTAAAAGAGGAAAATCACAAGCAATTCTTTACTCAAGCTTCGAATTAATTCGTGAGCGCAGTGGTAAAGATCCTATGGAAGTATTCGATCAAGCACTAAAGAACATCATGCCAGTACTAGAAGTTAAAGCACGCCGTGTAGGTGGTTCTAACTATCAAGTACCAGTAGAGGTGCGTCCAGATCGCCGTACTACTCTAGGTCTTCGTTGGTTAGTAAACTACGCTCGTCTTCGTGGAGAAAAGACGATGGAAGAGCGTTTAGCTAACGAAATTCTTGATGCAGCTAACAACACTGGTGCTGCTGTTAAGAAACGTGAAGATACACATAAAATGGCTGAAGCAAATAAAGCATTTGCTCACTATCGTTGGTAGGATTTACTCCAAAATAAAAATTACACTCAAATTAGGAAGGAGAAAAAACCAATGGCAAGAGAGTTCTCCTTAGTAAATACTCGTAATATCGGTATCATGGCACACATCGATGCTGGTAAAACTACAACAACTGAGCGTGTTCTTTATTACACTGGTCGTATTCATAAGATCGGAGAAACTCACGAAGGTGCATCTCAGATGGACTGGATGGAGCAAGAACAAGAGCGTGGTATCACAATTACATCTGCAGCAACAACTGCACAATGGAAAGGTCACCGCGTAAACATCATCGATACACCAGGACACGTAGACTTCACTGTTGAAGTTGAACGTTCTCTACGTGTACTTGATGGTGCAGTAGCAGTTCTTGACGCTCAATCAGGTGTTGAACCACAAACTGAAACGGTTTGGCGCCAAGCTACAACTTACGGAGTTCCACGTGTTGTGTTCGTTAACAAAATGGACAAAATCGGTGCGGACTTCATCTATTCTTTAGGTACGCTACATGATCGTTTACAAGCGAATGCAGCTGCAATTCAATTACCAATCGGTGCTGAAGATCAATTCGAAGGTATCATTGACCTAGTTGAAATGAGAGCTACTTTCTACGGTAACGATTTAGGTACTGATATTCAGGATAAAGATATCCCTGAAGAGTACATGGCGCAAGCTGAAGAATACCGTGAAAAATTAATCGAAGCAGTAGCAGAACTAGATGAGAACTTAATGGAGAAATACCTTGGTGGTGAAGAAATCACTAACGAAGAGCTAAAAGCAGCTATTCGTAAAGGTACTGTAAACGTTGAATTCTACCCAGTAATCTGTGGATCTGCATTCAAAAACAAAGGTGTTCAAAAAATGCTTGATGCAGTTATTGATTACCTTCCATCTCCATTAGATGTACCTGCAATCAAAGGTACTCTTCCGGATTCAGATGAAGAAGTAACTCGTCCTTCAAGTGACGAAGAGCCATTTGCTGCTCTTGCATTCAAAGTTATGACTGACCCTTATGTTGGTAAATTAACGTTCTTCCGTGTATATTCTGGTACATTAAGCTCAGGTTCATATGTACAAAACTCTACAAAAGGTAAGCGTGAGCGTGTAGGACGTATCCTACAAATGCATGCTAACTCTCGTGAAGAGATTTCAATGGTATACGCTGGAGATATCGCTGCAGCAGTTGGATTAAAGGATACTACTACTGGTGACACTCTATGTGATGAGAAGAGCCTTGTAATCCTTGAGTCTATGGAATTCCCAGAGCCAGTTATTCAATTATCTATTGAGCCTAAATCTAAGGCTGACCAAGATAAAATGTCTACAGCTCTTCAAAAACTACAAGAGGAAGACCCAACATTCCGTGCGCATACTGACCAAGAAACAGGTCAAACAATTATCGCAGGTATGGGTGAGCTTCACTTAGATATCTTAGTAGACCGTATGCGTCGTGAGTTCAAAGTAGAAGCGAACGTAGGTGCTCCACAAGTAGCATACCGTGAAACAATCCGTAATTCAGCATCAGTTGAAGGTAAGTTTGCTCGTCAATCGGGTGGACGCGGACAATTCGGACACGTTTGGATTGAATTCTCTCCAAACGAAGAAGGTAAAGGCTTCGAGTTTGAAAATGGAATCGTTGGTGGTGTTGTTCCACGTGAATACATCCCTGCGGTACAATCAGGACTTGAAGATGCTCTTGATAGAGGTCTACTTGCAGGATTCCCTGTAGTTGACATTAAAGCTAGATTATTTGATGGATCATACCATGATGTTGACTCATCTGAAATGGCGTTTAAGATCGCTGCTTCAATGGCACTTAAAAACGCAGCTTCAAAATGTAACCCTGTAATTCTTGAGCCAGTGATGAGAGTTGAAGTTATCATTCCTGAAGAGTACATGGGTGACATTATGGGTAACATCACTTCACGCCGTGGTCGCGTTGAAGGTATGGAAGCACGTGGTAACGCTCAAGTTGTACGTGCAATGGTTCCACTTTCTGAAATGTTTGGATATGCAACTTCATTACGTTCTAATACACAAGGTCGTGGAGTATTCACAATGCACTTCGATCATTATGAAGAAGTACCAAAATCAATTTCAGAAGAAATCATCAAAAAAAATAAAGGTGAATAATTGATTTTACCTTTATAATCAAGTATAACTACTATTGTAAGAATGCTGTGGGAAGGATTACCTCTCCACAGCCAAAATATACTTAATTATTTCAATTATTAAAGGAGGATTTTCCAAAATGGGAAAAGCTAAATTCGATCGCTCTAAGCCTCACGTTAACATCGGAACAATTGGTCACGTTGACCATGGTAAAACTACTTTAACTGCTGCAATCACTTCTGTACTTGCAAAAGTAGGTGGAGCTGAAGCTCGCGCTTACGATCAAATCGATGGTGCTCCAGAAGAAAGAGAGCGTGGAATCACAATCTCTACTGCACACGTTGAGTATGAAACTGCAAATCGTCACTATGCACACGTTGACTGCCCAGGACATGCTGACTACGTTAAAAACATGATCACTGGTGCTGCTCAAATGGACGGCGGTATCTTAGTAGTATCTGCTACTGATGGTCCAATGCCTCAAACTCGTGAGCACATCCTTTTATCTCGTCAAGTAGGTGTTCCTTACCTTGTTGTATTCATGAACAAGTGTGACATGGTTGACGACGAAGAATTACTTGAATTAGTAGAAATGGAAATTCGTGACCTTCTTTCAGAATATGAATTCCCTGGTGATGACATTCCAGTAATCAAAGGTTCAGCTCTTAAAGCATTAGAAGGAGATGCTGAATGGGAAGCGAAAATCAACGAGCTTATGAATGCTGTTGATGAGTATATCCCAACTCCAACTCGTGACACTGATAAGCCTTTCATGATGCCAGTTGAGGACGTATTCTCAATCACTGGTCGTGGAACAGTTGCTACAGGACGTGTTGAGCGTGGACAAGTTAAAGTTGGAGACGTTGTAGACATCGTTGGTTTCACTGAAGAGTCTAAGAGCACAACTGTAACTGGTGTTGAAATGTTCCGTAAGCTTCTTGATTATGCTGAAGCTGGTGACAACATTGGAGCTTTACTTCGTGGGGTTTCTCGTGAGGATATCGAGCGTGGCCAAGTACTTGCTAAGCCAGGTTCAATCAAACAACACACTAAGTTCAAAGCTGAAGTTTACGTTTTATCTAAAGAAGAAGGTGGACGTCATACTCCATTCTTCACAAACTATCGTCCACAATTCTATTTCCGTACTTCTGATATTACAGGTATCTGTAATCTTCCTGAAGGCGTAGAAATGGTTATGCCTGGAGATAACATCGAAATGACTGTTGAACTAATCGCTCCAATCGCTATCGAAGAAGGTACTAAGTTCTCTATCCGTGAGGGTGGACGTACTGTAGGCGCTGGCGTTGTTGCTACAATCACTGAGTAATTAATACTCGGATAAAATGAACAGGTGGGATTCTTCCCGCCTGTTTTTTTGTTGATAAAAAATCGAACCTGAGGCTGACCTGATATATAGCTGCTTCTGTATAAACTTTTATTAAATGTTTTTCTTATATATATGAAGAAACTAGAAAACTTATTATAGATCTAAAGACAAGCATGAAACGTATTTTGTTTTATATGAAAAGAAGGACAATACAATAGTTTATATGCAGGATTGTGAATTTTATCAGAGAGGATGATAGACTAAATGGGGGTTTTTCACTGAGATACTATCTTCATCAGAGGGTTGAAAGACAAAATAGTGTTTAGCCACAGATATATGTCCTTCATCATAGAAATGAAAGACAAAATAAATCGCAATATCGGATAAATGTCTTTCATCAGGGGAATGAAAGACAAAATAAATCCTTATCCCGGAGATATGTCCTTGATCAAGAATATGAAAGACATAAGAAAATTAAATAGCCATCTTCAATAAAAGCTGAAACCTCATTCAAGAAAAGAAAGTAGAACTACTAACTAAGAATCTTCACCAGCCTAGCATCCCTACATCTTCTTACTAATCATCTAAAGGTATTCATTAACAG
The DNA here is from genome assembly GCF_042865285.1 of Cytobacillus spartinae. Lineage (NCBI taxonomy): Bacteria > Bacillati > Bacillota > Bacilli > Caryophanales > Bacillaceae > Cytobacillus > Cytobacillus spartinae. The sequence goes on from NZ_JBIACK010000020.1 coordinate 35,493, forward strand.
TACGCAAATAAAATACAGCCCTTTCAACAAAGCTTATTATTGAAAAATTTGGTCATATTCATAATCACTTGAAAAGTAATAATAGAGCCGCTATAATAGTAAAAGTGTGTGAAACATAAGTAACTGCAAATAGTTGTTGCATTTCATTTATGGTTTCTGTATAATAGACAATGTTGGTCTTTGACTGCGATGATGTGGAAGGTTGCTGACACACCCGGCCGCTTTGCCATGGCGAGTGTGTGGGAAATTTTCACTGAGAATGTCTATAAGAATATAGGCGAAAAAGGAGGGAAAATAATGGCAAAACAAAAGATTCGTATCCGTTTAAAAGCATATGATCACAGAATTCTTGATCAATCTGCAGAGAAAATTGTAGAAACAGCTAAACGTTCTGGTGCTGCGGTTTCAGGTCCGATTCCGTTACCAACAGAAAAATCTATCTACACAATTCTTCGTGCGGTGCATAAGTACAAAGATTCTCGTGAGCAATTCGAGATGCGTACACATAAGCGTCTGATCGATATCGTGAACCCAACTCCACAAACAGTTGATTCACTAATGCGTTTAGACTTACCATCTGGTGTTGATATTGAAATCAAACTTTAATGAAATAAAACAAGATAACTTACAGGAGGTGTGACTGAAATGACCAAAGGAATCTTAGGAAGAAAAATCGGTATGACTCAAGTATTTGCTGAAAATGGTGACCTTATCCCGGTAACTGTTGTAGAAGCTGCTGGTAACGTAGTTCTTCAAAAGAAATCAGTTGAAACTGACGGATATGAGTCTGTTCAATTAGGATTTGAAGACAAACGTGAAAAGCTTTCTAACAAGCCTGAGAAAGGCCACGTTGCTAAAGCTAATACTGCTCCTAAGCGCTTCGTTCGTGAATTACGCGGAGTTAATTTAGGTGAGTATGAAGTTGGTCAAGAAGTCAAAGTAAATATCTTCGCTGAAGGCGAAGTTGTAGATGTAACAGGAATCTCAAAAGGTAAAGGTTTCCAAGGTTCAATCAAGCGCCATGGACAATCTCGCGGACCTATGTCTCACGGTTCTCGCTACCACCGTCGCCCTGGTTCAATGGGTCCAGTAGCTCCTAACCGTGTATTCAAAGGTAAAGCATTACCAGGACGTATGGGTGGAGAACAAGTTACTGTTCAAAACTTAGAAATCGTAAAAGTAGATGCTGAACGCAACCTTTTATTAATTAAAGGTAACGTACCTGGAGCGAAGAAAGCTCTAGTAAAAATTAAAAGTGCGGTTAAAGCAAAGTAATTAAGCTAGAAAGGAGGAAACAAGAATGCCTAAAGTTGCATTATTAAACCAAGCTGGATCTCAAGTTGGTGAAATCGAACTTAATGATTCTATCTTTGGTATTGAGCCTAACAACCACGTTTTATTTGAAGCAGTTGTTATGCAAAGAGCTTCTTTACGTCAAGGAACTCACAAAACTAAGATTCGTTCTGAAGTAGCTGGCGGTGGACGTAAACCATGGCGTCAAAAAGGTACTGGTCGTGCTCGTCAAGGTTCTATCCGTTCTCCACAATGGCGCGGAGGTGGAACTGTATTCGGTCCTGTACCACGTAGCTACAGCTATAAATTACCGAAAAAAGTACGTCGCTTAGCGATCAAATCTGCATTATCTTCTAAAGTATTAGAAGCAAACATTTTAGTATTAGAAAACCTTGCTTTTGAAACACCAAAAACTAAAGACTTTAAAGGTGTACTTAAAGGTCTTTCAGTTGAATCTAAAGCACTTATCGTAACTGCTGATCTAGATGAGAACGTAGCATTATCTGCTCGTAACATCCCAGGTGTAACAGTTGTGACTGCTAACGGAATCAACGTGTTGGATGTTTTAAATCATGATAAGTTAATCATGACTAAAGCAGCGGTTGAAAAAGTAGAGGAGGTGCTTGCATAATGGATGCACGCGATATCATTAAGCGCCCCGTTATCACTGAACGTTCTACTGATTTAATGGCTGAAAAGAAATATACGTTTGAAGTTGACGTTAGAGCTAACAAAACTCAAGTTAAAGACGCTGTAGAAACTATCTTCGGTGTTAAAGTTGAGAAAGTTAACGTTCAAAACTACAAAGGTAAGTTCAAGCGTATGGGACGTTTCGGTGGATACACTAACAAACGTCGTAAAGCTATCGTTAAATTAACAGCTGACAGCAAAGAAATCGAATTCTTTGAGGTTTAATTCACATAAATAGAAGAGGAGGGAAACGAAATGGCGATTAAAAAGTATAAACCTACCTCTAATGGTCGTCGCGGTATGACTACTTCTGATTTCGCAGAAATCACTACGAATCAACCAGAAAAGTCTTTACTTGCTCCTTTAAAAAGAAAAGGCGGCCGCAACAACCAAGGTAAGTTAACAGTTCGTCATCAAGGTGGCGGTCACAAGCGTCAATACCGTATTATTGATTTTAAACGTACAAAAGACGGCATTCCTGGACGCGTTGCCACAATCGAGTACGATCCAAACCGTTCTGCAAACATTGCATTAATTAACTATGTAGATGGTGAAAAAAGATACATTCTAGCTCCTAAAAACTTAGAGGTTGGAATGGAAGTAATGTCTGGTCCTGAAGCAGACATTAAAGTAGGAAATGCACTTCCTTTAGCAAACATTCCTGTAGGTACAGTTATCCACAATATCGAGTTAAAACCAGGTAAAGGTGGACAATTAGTACGTTCTGCTGGTACTTCAGCACAGGTTCTTGGTAAAGAAGGTAAATATGTACTAGTTCGTTTAAACTCTGGTGAAGTTCGTATGATTCTTGCTGAGTGTCGCGCAACTGTAGGTCAAGTTGGTAATGAGCAACACGAACTTATCAACATTGGTAAAGCAGGTCGTTCACGTTGGTTAGGTAAGCGCCCAACAGTTCGTGGATCTGTAATGAACCCTAACGATCACCCACACGGTGGTGGTGAAGGACGTTCACCTATCGGACGTAAATCACCTATGTCTCCATGGGGTAAACCAACTCTTGGATTCAAAACTCGTAAAAAGAAAAACAAATCAGATAAATTTATCGTACGTCGTCGTAAAAAATAACGGGATTGAACTACGGTTCCAAGTTAGAGCCGTAGAACAATCACGAAGGGAGGTTCAATCATGGGTCGCAGCTTAAAAAAAGGACCTTTTGTTGATGAGCATTTAATGACAAAGATCGAAAAGTTAAATGAAACTAGTGGCAAACAAGTGGTAAAAACTTGGTCACGTCGTTCTACGATCTTCCCACAATTCATCGGACACACAATCGCTGTTTACGATGGTCGTAAACATGTTCCTGTATTCGTCACTGAAGACATGGTAGGCCACAAGCTTGGAGAATTTGCTCCAACTCGTAGCTACAAAGGTCACGCAAGTGATGACAAGAAAACAAGACGTTAATGAGAGGAGGGCATTCTGATGCAAGCTAAAGCTGTTGCAAGAACAGTTCGTATTGCTCCTCGTAAAGCTCGTTTAGTCGTAGATTTAATTCGAGGAAAGCAAGTAGGAGAAGCGGTGGCTATCTTAAAACATACGCCAAGAGCTGCTTCACCAATCGTAGAGAAATTATTAAACTCTGCTATGGCAAACGCTGAGCACAACTACGAAATGGATGTAAACAACCTAGTAGTTTCTCAAGTGTTCGTTGACGAAGGACCAACTTTAAAACGTTTCCGTCCTCGTGCAATGGGTCGTGCAAGTGCAATCAATAAACGTACTAGTCATATTACTATCGTATTAACAGAAAAGAAGGAGGGGTAATCAGTGGGTCAAAAAGTAAATCCAGTCGGTTTACGTATCGGGGTCATCCGTGATTGGGAGTCCAAATGGTACGCAGGAAAAGACTATGCTGATCTTTTACACGAAGACCTAAAAGTTCGTGAGTACATCACGAAACGTCTAAGTGATGCTTCTGTTTCTAAAGTAGAAATCGAGCGTGCAGCTAACCGTTTAAACATTACTATCCACACTGCTAAACCAGGAATGGTTATCGGTAAAGGTGGTACTGAGGTAGAAGCTCTACGTAAAGCACTTAACTCACTTACTGGTAAACGTGTACACATCAACATTCTTGAAATCAAAAAAGCTGATATCGATGCAAAATTAGTTGCTGAAAATATCGCTCGTCAATTAGAAAATCGTGTATCTTTCCGTCGTGCGCAAAAACAAGCTATTCAACGTGCTATGCGTGTTGGTGCTAAAGGTATCAAAACAATGGTATCTGGTCGTCTAGGCGGAGCGGACATCGCTCGTTCTGAGTCATACAGCGAAGGAACTGTTCCACTTCATACTCTTCGTGCTGATATCGATTACGCTACAGCTGAAGCAGATACAACTTACGGTAAGTTAGGCGTAAAAGTATGGATCTATCGTGGAGAAGTCCTTCCTACGAAGAAGAATACTGAGGAAGGAGGCAAATAATATGTTAGTCCCTAAACGCGTCAAGTATCGCCGTCAACACCGTGGTAAAATGCGCGGTCAAGCTAAAGGTGGTACTGAAGTAAACTTCGGTGAATTCGGTTTACAAGCTCTAGAAGCTTCTTGGATTACAAACCGTCAAATTGAATCTGCTCGTATCGCGATGACACGTTACATGAAACGTGGCGGTAAAGTTTGGATTAAAATATTCCCACATAAGCCATACACAGCTAAGCCTCTAGAGGTCCGAATGGGTTCTGGTAAAGGTGCTCCTGAAGGATGGGTAGCAGTTGTTAAGCCTGGGAAAGTAATGTTCGAAGTAGCGGGTGTTTCTGAAGAGGTAGCTCGTGAAGCATTACGTCTTGCAGCACACAAACTTCCAGTTAAATGTAAGTTTGTAAAACGAGAAGAAATTGGTGGTGAATCAAATGAAAGCTAATGAAATTCGTGACCTTACCACTGCCGAAATAGAACAAAAAGTTAAATCATTAAAAGAAGAGCTTTTCAACCTACGCTTTCAATTGGCGACAGGACAACTTGAAAACACAGCTCGTATTCGTGAAGTACGCAAAGCGATTGCTCGCATGAAGACAGTTATTCGTGAAAGAGAGATCGGCGTTAATAATCGATAACCTGAGAGGAGGTTCGCACGATGAGTGAACGCAACCAGCGCAAAGTTTACACAGGACGCGTTGTTTCTGACAAGATGGATAAGACAGTTACTGTACTTGTTGAAACTTACAAAAAGCATCCTTTATACGGTAAACGCGTTAAGTACTCTAAGAAGTACAAAGCTCATGATGAGCAGAACCAAGCAAAAGTTGGCGACGTAGTACGTATCATGGAAACTCGTCCACTTTCTGCAACAAAACGCTTCCGTCTTGTAGAAGTAGTAGAAAAAGCAGTTATTATCTAATGATCGGAATAAGCTACATCCCGAAGGGAGGTTACACACATGATTCAACAAGAATCACGTTTGAAAGTTGCTGACAACTCTGGTGCTCGTGAGGTACTTACAATTAAAGTTCTTGGTGGCTCTGGCCGTAAGACTGCTAACATTGGTGATGTTATCGTTTGTACAGTGAAGCAAGCAACACCAGGTGGCGTTGTCAAAAAAGGTGACGTTGTTAAAGCTGTAATTGTCCGTACAAAACGCGGTGTTCGTCGTAACGACGGTACTTACATTCGTTTCGATGAAAACGCATGTGTAATTATTAAAGACGATAAGAGCCCTCGTGGAACTCGTATCTTCGGACCAGTTGCGCGTGAACTACGTGACAACAACTTTATGAAAATCGTTTCTCTAGCTCCAGAAGTACTATAATTTTAAAACTAATTGCCTTTAAGGAGGTGCGAACAGATGCATGTAAAAAAAGGTGACAAAGTCATGGTCATCTCTGGTAAGGATAAAGGTAAGACGGGTGTCATTCTTACTGCATTCCCTAAACAAAACCGTGTTTTAGTTGAAGGAGTAAACGTTGTAAAGAAGCACTCTAAACCATCCCAATTGAATCCACAAGGTGGAATCATTAGCCAAGAGGCACCTATTCATGTATCAAACGTCATGCCTATCGATCCTAAGTCCGGCGAACCTACACGCGTTGGTTATAAGATGGTCGATGACAAAAAAGTACGTGTTGCAAAAAAATCAGGTGAAGTTCTAGATAAATAAGTCTATAAATGAAGGGAGGTACAATGATGAACCGCCTAAAAGAAAAGTATTCAAATGATATTACTCCTGCTCTAATGAGCAAGTTTAACTATAAATCAGTAATGCAAGTACCTAAGCTTGAGAAAATCGTTATCAACATGGGTATTGGTGATGCTGTTCAAAATGCAAAAGCTCTTGATAACGCAGTTGAAGAATTAGCAACTATTACTGGTCAAAAGCCAGTTGTAACTCGTGCTAAAAAATCAATCGCTGGTTTCCGTCTTCGTGAAGGTATGCCAATCGGTGCTAAAGTTACATTACGTGGAGAGCGTATGTACGAATTCTTCGATAAGTTGATTTCTGTATCTCTTCCTCGTGTACGTGACTTCCGCGGGATCTCAAAGAAATCTTTTGATGGTCGTGGAAACTACACATTAGGTGTAAAAGAACAGTTAATCTTCCCTGAAATTGATTACGATAAAGTAAGCAAAGTTCGTGGTATGGATATCGTTATTGTAACTACAGCTAATACTGATGAAGAAGCTCGTGAGCTTTTAACTCAATTTGGAATGCCATTCCAAAAGTAATCGCTAAAATAAGGGAGGCGAAAACGTGGCTAAAAAGTCAATGATTGCGAAACAAAAACGCACGCCTAAATATAAGGTACAAGAATATACACGTTGCGAACGTTGTGGTCGTCCACATTCTGTATACCGTAAATTTAAGCTTTGCCGTATTTGTTTCCGTGAATTAGCATACAAAGGACAAATTCCTGGTGTGAAAAAAGCTAGCTGGTAAAACTAGAGTTTGGGAAGGAGGCAAAAAACAATGGTCATGACTGATCCAATTGCAGATTTGTTAACTCGCATCCGTAATGCGAATATGGTTCGTCACGAAAAATTAGAGGTTCCTGCTTCTAATATGAAGAAAGAAATCGCTGAGATCTTAAAGCGTGAAGGTTTCGTACGTGATGTTGAGTATATCGAAGATAACAAACAAGGTATTATCCGTATCTTCTTAAAATACGGTTCTAACAACGAACGTGTTATCACAGGTCTTAAACGTATCAGTAAACCTGGTCTTCGTGTATATGCGAAAGCTAACGAAGTTCCACGTGTACTTAACGGACTTGGGCTTGCATTAGTATCTACTTCTCAAGGAGTTCTTACAGATAAAGAAGCTCGCGCTAAACAAGTTGGCGGAGAAGTATTAGCATACGTTTGGTAATAGAGTTTCTTAAAGAATGGAGGTGCAATAAATGTCTCGCGTAGGTAAAAAACCAGTTGAAATCCCATCTGGAGTAACTGTTACTCTAAATGATAATAATGTAACTGTTAAGGGTCCTAAAGGTGAACTTTCTCGTTCATTCCACCCTGACATCGAAATCAAAGTAGAAGACAACGTGATTAACGTTAGCCGTCCTTCTGAGGCAAAAGAACACCGTGCATTACACGGAACGACTCGTGCGTTACTTGCTAACATGGTTGAAGGTGTTTCTAAAGGTTTCGAAAGAAACTTAGAACTTATCGGTGTCGGTTACCGTGCATCTAAGCAAGGTAACAAGCTTGTGTTAAACGTTGGTTATTCTCACCCTGTTGAAATCGTAGCAGAAGAAGGCGTAGAAATCGAAGTACCATCAAATACTAAGATCTCTATCAAAGGTACTAACAAAGAACGTGTTGGTGCTCTAGCTGCTAACATCCGTGATGTTCGTCCACCAGAGCCATACAAAGGTAAAGGTATCCGTTACGAAGGCGAATTCGTTCGTCGTAAAGAAGGTAAAACAGGTAAGTAATGCCGCATAGGTAAACGAAAGGAGTGACCTAAATGATTAACAAGGCTGATAAAAATGCAACCCGCAAGAAAAGACACGCTCGTGTTCGTTCTAAGCTTAGCGGAACTGCAGCTCGTCCTCGTTTAAATGTGTTCCGTTCTAGCAAACACATTTATGCTCAATTAATCGATGATGTTAATGGAGTAACTTTAGCAAGTGCTTCTACTTTAGATAAAGAAGTTAGCCTAGAATCTACTGGTAACGTTGATGCAGCTGTTAAGGTCGGAGAATTAGTTGCTAAACGCGCTGTAGAAAAAGGCGTTAAAGCTGTAGTGTTCGATCGTGGCGGATATTTATATCATGGTCGCGTAAAAGCACTAGCAGATGCTGCTCGTGAAAGTGGACTAGAATTTTAATAGACAAAGGAGGGACACAAAAAGATGCGTCGTATTGATCCAAACAAACTTGAACTTGAAGAACGTGTAGTTACCGTTAACCGTGTAGCGAAAGTTGTTAAAGGTGGACGTCGTTTCCGTTTCTCTGCTCTTGTAGTAGTAGGTGACAAAAACGGCCACGTTGGCTTTGGTACAGGTAAAGCACAAGAGGTACCAGATGCTATTCGTAAAGCAATCGAAGATGCTAAGAAAAATTTAATCGAGGTGCCTATGGTAGGTACAACGGTTCCACACCAAGTAATCGGACACTTCGGTGCTGGTGAGATCCTTCTTAAGCCTGCTTCTGAAGGTACAGGGGTTATCGCTGGTGGTCCAGTTCGTGCGGTTCTAGAGTTAGCTGGTGTTGCTGATATCCTTTCAAAATCTTTAGGTACTAACACACCAATTAACATGGTTCGTGCAACTTTAGACGGTTTAAAACAATTAAAACGTGCTGAGGACGTAGCGAAATTACGTGGTAAATCAGTAGAAGAACTGTTAGGTTAGGAGGGAAATCAAATGGCTAATAAGTTAGAAATTACCCTAACTCGCAGTGTAATTGGTCGTCCACAAGATCAAAGAGAGACTGTTAAGGCTCTAGGATTACGTAAATTACATCAAACTGTTGAGCAGCAAGATAACCCGGCTATCCGTGGTATGATTAACAAAGTTGCTCACCTAGTAACGGTAAAAGAAAATTAATTTGATCTTTCTTTAAATAAGGAGGTGCCAATATGAAACTTCATGAATTAAAGCCTGCAGAAGGTTCTCGTAAAGAGCGTAAACGTTTAGGACGTGGAATCGGATCTGGTCAAGGTAAAACTGCTGGTAAAGGTCATAAAGGTCAAAATGCTCGTTCTGGTGGCGGTGTACGTCCTGGCTTCGAGGGTGGTCAAACACCTTTATTCCAACGTTTACCTAAGCGCGGATTCACGAACGTTAACCGTAAAGAATTCGCAGTTGTGAACCTTGATGCACTTAACCGCTTTGAAGATGGTACAGAAGTTACTCCAGAACTTCTTATCGAAACAGGCGTAGTAAGTAATGAAAAAGCAGGAATTAAAATTCTTGCTAAAGGCAAAGTTGAGAAAAAGCTTACAGTTAAAGCTCATAAATTCTCCTCTGCTGCAAAGGAAGCTATTGAAGCTGCCGGCGGTCAAACTGAGGTGATTTAATGTTTCAGACAATCTCCAATTTTATGCGCGTGGGTGATATAAGACGAAAAATCATATTCACCCTTTTAATGTTGATTGTATTCCGTATCGGGACATTTATTCCGGTACCTGGCGTAAATGCTGAATTATTAAAAGCACAAGATGAACTTAGTGTCTTCGGTGTTCTTAATACATTCGGTGGTGGAGCGCTTCTTAATTTTTCTATCCTTGCAATGGGAATCATGCCATACATTACTGCTTCAATTATCATCCAGTTACTTCAAATGGATGTAGTACCGAAGTTTGCTGAATGGTCTAAGCAAGGAGAAGTGGGTCGACGTAAATTAGCTCAGTTTACCCGATACTTTACAATTGTGCTTGGTTTCATCCAAGCATTAGGTATGTCTTACGGATTTAACAACTTAGCTGGTGGAATGTTGATTGAAAACCCTGGAATTGGTTCTTATTTAGTCATTGCTACTGTCTTAACGGGTGGTACTGCATTCTTAATGTGGCTAGGGGAACAAATTACGTCTAAAGGTGTTGGAAACGGGATCTCCATCATCATCTTTGCTGGTATCGTGGCGAGTATACCTTCAACGGTTAACCAAATCTATGCTCAGCAATTTGAAGATGCTGGTGAACAACTATTTCTTCGTATTGTAACAATGGTACTAATTGCAGTTGCGGTTGTTGCGATCGTAGTGGGAGTTATCTTCATCCAACAAGCTTTACGTAAAATTCCTATCCAGTACGCTAAGCGTATGACGGCAGGAAAAGCTCCAGTAGGTCAATCAACGCATTTACCGTTAAAAGTAAATGCAGCTGGTGTTATTCCGGTAATCTTTGCAATCTCGTTCATCATCACGCCAAGAACCATTTCTCAGTTCTTTGAGCCAAATGATGTAACATTATGGATTGAAAGAATATTCGATTATACACAACCTATTGGTATGGTTATTTATAGTGCGTTAATTATCGCATTTACTTATTTCTATGCCTTCATTCAAGTGAATCCTGAACAAGTGGCAGAGAACTTGAAGAAGCAAGGTGGATATGTTCCTGGAATTCGCCCTGGTGCGAATACACAAGAATATTTAACTCGCGTATTATACCGTTTAACTTTTGTCGGTGCGATTTTCTTAGCAGCTATCTCAATAATACCGGTATTTTTCATTAACTTTGCCGGTTTACCACAGTCAGCGCAAATCGGCGGAACAAGTTTGCTTATCGTTGTCGGTGTTGCACTTGAAACGATGAAACAGCTTGAAGCTCAGCTTGTTAAACGTCACTATAAAGGATTTATAAAATAATCCGGTGTGTTGGGGACGTGTGTTCCCAATCGCCGTATTAGAGACTGAGGTGGAATTCACATGAATTTAGTATTAATGGGGCTTCCAGGTGCTGGTAAGGGTACTCAAGCCGAGAGAATCGTTGAAAAGTACGGCATCCCTCATATCTCAACAGGAGATATGTTCCGTGCGGCTATGAAAGAAGGAACGGAACTAGGTTTAAAAGCAAAGTCTTTCATGGATCAAGGTGCTCTTGTGCCAGATGAAGTTACAATTGGTATCGTTCGTGAAAGATTAAGTAAGGATGATTGTGAAAAAGGATTCCTTTTAGACGGATTCCCTAGAACAGTACCTCAAGCAGAAGCGCTTGAAAACATTCTTACTGAACTGAACAAGAAAATTGACTACGTCCTAAACGTTGATGTAGATCAAGACATTCTAATGGATCGTTTGACAGGTCGTCGCATTTGTAAAGATTGTGGAGCTACTTATCACCTTGTATTCAATCCTCCTGCAAAGGAAGGGGTTTGTGATCGTTGTGGTGGGGAGTTATACCAACGTGCAGATGACAACGAAAGCACTGTTAAAAATCGTTTAGAAGTAAATATGCAACAATCTAAGCCTTTACTTGATTTTTATGAAACAAAAGGCTATCTTCGTAACGTAGATGGTCAACAAGACATAAATAAAGTATTTGCTGATATTGATAGTCTTCTCGGGGGCATGAATTAATGATCATTTGCAAAACCCCGCGTGAAATAGAGATTATGCGTGAAGCTGGTCGCATCGTTGCTTTGACTCATCAGGAGTTAAAAAAGCACATTACTCCAGGAGTTACGACTAAAGAGTTGGATTTAATTGCGGAAAAGTTCATTAAAGAACATGATGCGTATCCTTCTTTTAAAGGGTATAACGGTTTTACTGGCAGTATCTGTGCATCTGTGAACAATGAACTTGTTCATGGGATTCCTGGAAAACGAGTGCTAAAAGACGGTGACATTATTAGCATTGATATTGGTGCGAAATATAACGGCTATCATGGTGATTCTGCTTGGACTTATGCAGTTGGAAATATAGATGAAGAATCTCAGCGTCTTTTAGATGTGACAGAAGAATCTTTATATGTAGGACTAAAAGAAGCAAAGCCGGGTGAACGCCTGTCAAACATCTCCCATGCGATTCAAACGTATGCTGAATCAAATGGTTTTTCAATTGTACGCGAGTATGTTGGGCATGGAATAGGGCAAGACTTACATGAGGACCCACAGATTCCTCATTATGGTCCTCCGAACAAGGGTCCGCGTTTAAAACCAGGTATGGTACTTGCTATTGAGCCAATGGTCAATGCTGGAAGTAGATACGTTAAGACGTTAGCTGATGACTGGACTGTTGTTACGACTGACGGAAAAATGTGTGCACACTTTGAGCATACGGTCGCTATAACTGAAACAGGTTTTGAAATTCTTACGAAGGCCTGATTAGTTGGTGATTTCATTGGTTAATTCTGATATCAGTCCGCAATTAGGTCAATTTGTTTTGATTACACGCGGACGAGATGCTGGTCAATATGCTATAATTGTAAGGTTGATAGATGAAAGGTTTGTTTTTATAGCCGATGGTGAAAGTAAAAAGTTTGATCGTCCGAAGAAGAAAAACCTACAGCATCTCAAACTAATTGATTATGTATCTCCAGAAGTACAGAGCAGTTTACTAGATACCGGGCGTGTCACAAATGGAAAACTGCGATTTGCAATGAATAAGTATATGGTTGATAGTGTGCTTGTTAAAGAGAAGGGAGACGAGTTTGATGGCGAAAGATGATGTAATTGAAATTGAAGGTACAGTTCTTGAAACTTTGCCAAATGCAATGTTTAAGGTAGAATTAGAAAATGGTCATACAGTTTTAGCTCACGTGTCTGGTAAAATCCGCATGCACTTCATTCGTATCTTACCAGGTGATAAAGTTACTGTTGAGCTTTCTCCATATGACTTAACTCGCGGAAGAATTACTTACCGCTTTAAATAATCTGTTGCACTCCGTACTACTAAGGAGGTTAGGATAATGAAAGTAAGACCATCTGTTAAACCGATCTGCGAAAAATGTAAAGTTATTCGTAGACGTGGTAAAGTTATGGTTATCTGTGAAAACCCTAAACATAAACAAAAACAAGGTTAATAATGAGGGAGGTGCGCATTTAATATGGCACGTATTGCTGGTGTAGATATTCCACGTGAAAAGCGTGTAGTTATCTCATTAACTTACATCTATGGTATTGGTAAAAATACTGCACAAAAGGTTTTAGCTGATGCAGGAGTTTCTGAAGATACTCGTGTTCGTGATTTAACGGAAGACGAATTAAACAAAATTCGTGATATCGTTGACAAATTAAAAGTTGAAGGTGACCTTCGTCGTGAGATCTCTTTAAACATCAAGCGTTTAATGGAGATTGGAAGCTATCGTGGTCTTCGTCACCGTCGTGGATTACCTGTTCGCGGACAAAACACGAAGAACAACGCTCGTACTCGTAAAGGTCCACGTAAAACTGTAGCTAACAAGAAGAAATAATCGGTAAAGGAGGTACTTTAAATGGCTCGTAAAACTAATACACGCAAACGTCGTGTGAAAAAGAATATTGAATCAGGTATTGCGCATATCCGCTCTACTTTCAACAACACAATCGTTACTATCACTGACGTTCATGGAAATGCTCTTTCATGGTCAAGTGCAGGTGCTTTAGGATTTAAAGGTTCTCGTAAATCTACTCCTTTCGCAGCTCAAATGGCAGCTGAAACAGCAGCTAAAACATCTATGGAACATGGCATGAAATCTCTTGAAGTAACAGTTAAAGGACCTGGTGCAGGTCGTGAAGCTGCTATCCGTGCTCTTCAAGCTGCAGGTCTTGAAGTAACTGCAATCAGAGACGTAACTCCAGTTCCTCATAACGGATGCCGTCCACCAAAACGTCGTCGTGTTTAATTTTTCTGTATAAGAATTTTTATCCCTGTCTATAATGGGATATGATGAATATAATAAAAACGGTTTTCATACAGAATCATTATTCCAGTTGTTGTGCACAAACGGGAACGTATACAGGGGGAATTTCGGTTAATACCATTAGCCGAGGTTTCGACGTTTTGAAGGAGGGTATATTTGATGATCGAAATAGAAAAACCAAAAATCGAAACGGTTGAGATCAGCGATGATGCCAAGTACGGGAAGTTCGTCGTAGAACCACTTGAGCGTGGATATGGTACAACTTTGGGTAACTCCTTACGTCGTATCCTATTATCATCACTCCCAGGTGCTGCTGTCACATCGATTCAAATCGATGGGGTACTACATGAATTTTCGACAATCTCGGGTGTCGTAGAAGATGTTACATCTATCATTCTTAATATTAAAAAGCTAGCACTAAAAATCTACTCTGATGAAGAGAAGACACTTGAAATTGATGTTCAAGGTGAAGGCGTTGTAACAGCAGCAGAGATTACCCATGATAGTGATGTCGAGATTCTAAACCCGAATCTTCACATTGCGACCCTTGGTACGAACGGTCATTTGCGTATGCGACTAACTGCGAGACGCGGCAGAGGCTATACGCCAGCTGATCAAAACAAGAGAGAGGATCAACCGATCGGTGTAATCCCTATCGACTCTATCTATACTCCAGTTTCACGTGTTCAATATCAAATTGAAAACACACGTGTTGGTCAAATGACTAATTATGATAAGTTAACTTTCGATGTGTGGACTGATGGAAGCACAGGACCTCAAGACGCTGTTGCGCTTGGAGCGAAAATCTTAACTGAGCATTTAAACATCTTCGTTGGTTTAACTGATGAAGCTCAAAATGCTGAAATCATGGTTGAAAAAGAAGAAGATCAAAAAGAAAAAGTTCTTGAGATGACAATTGAAGAACTTGATTTATCAGTTCGTTCTTACAACTGCTTAAAGCGTGCTGGCATTAACACTGTTCAGGAGTTAGCTAATAAAACTGAAGAAGATATGATGAAAGTACGTAACCTAGGCCGTAAGTCACTCGAAGAAGTAAAGCATAAACTAGAAGAGCTTGGTTTAGGCTTACGTAAAGATGACTAGTTACTACGATAACTAGGCATTTTGATGTTAGCTTATGCTAGCCGACATGATAACTTCAACAAAGGAGGGAAACTTTCATGGGATACAGAAAGTTAGGACGCACTAGCGCTCAACGTAAAGCTATGCTACGTGACTTAGCTACAGATTTAATCATTAATGAGCGTATTGAAACAACTGAAGCTCGTGCGAAAGAACTTCGTTCAGTTGTTGAGAAAATGATTACACTTGGTAAGCGTGGAGATTTACATGCACGTCGTCAAGCAGCTGCATTCATTCGTAACGAGGTTGCTGATGTTGAGAACAATACAGATGCACTACAAAAGTTATTCAGTGATATCGCAGGTCGTTATAATGAGCGCCAAGGTGGATACACTCGAATCATGAAACTTGGGCCACGTCGTGGAGACGGAGCACCAATGGTAATTATCGAGTTAGTTTAATGACTAAGGCAGAGCAAGGGCGCGGGACAGTTTAATTCGAAACTTGTTCTTTGCCCTTTTTCTGTAAGTGTACCTTATATGAGTCAAGCCAAAATAGAGTGTTACGATGGGCGTGTATGAAAGACATAGGGATACAATAGGCATATGTCTATAATTCAGGAACTCCCAATCGATTCAATTCCTTACGAGTTGTCTAACGCTTGTGGGAACTTGAAGTATTCTTATTGTTTCACGTCTCGTCTAGCTCATGCACCCCTTATGTTGTTAATAACAACAAGGGGTGCAGGCTTTATTTATTTTTATTAATAATTGTTCCGTTTTTTGCCTATATAAAAATTTTCATTTTTATAGAGCCGGTATGAAGGGGACAATGGTCAGTTTGATTGAATGATTGCTTGCTATTATTTTTTATTCATACTTATTAAATTCATGATAATATGGTCATGTTTTCTCATAGTATAGGCTCGCCAATTGGCGAGTTTTCTTTATATCTAATTATTTTTCCCCTCAATAAATGACCTCTAAATTAAACATGAACATATCGTCATGTTATATTACAATATAGATACGAGCTAGATTAGCATAGAAGGTAGAGCTGAGAGGAGGAGTTTTATGTCAAAGCCACTTGTACAAATAGAGAATGTTTCTTTTAAATATGAAGGTCAACAGGAGTATGCCCTTAACGGTGTCTCTTTTCAAATAAATGATGGTGAATGGTTGGCGATTGTTGGTCATAATGGTTCAGGAAAATCAACGCTAGCAAAACTTCTTAACGGTCTTCAATTTCCTCAGGAAGGTAGTATAACGATATGTGGTATAACTTTGAGTCATGATACTGTCTGGGATACCCGCAAGTTAATAGGAATGGTTTTTCAAAATCCAGATAATCAATTTGTTGGTACAACCGTGCAGGATGATGTCGCGTTTGGATTAGAGAATAACGGGATACTTAGGGAAGTCATGGTGGAACGTGTAAAGTCATCTCTTCAAAAAGTAAAGATGGAGCAGTATCTTCAATCCGAGCCTCATAATCTTTCAGGTGGGCAAAAGCAAAGGGTAGCCATTGCAGGTGTACTAGCTTTGCAACCGAATATTATCGTATTGGACGAAGCGACATCCATGCTGGATCCTCGTGGAAGAGAAGAAGTACTAGAGACTGTTAGAGAACTAAAAAAGGACAATAAAATGACGGTTATTTCAATTACACATGATTTAGAGGAAGCAGCTAAGGCAGATCGAATCATCGTGATGAATAAAGGTCAGTTATATAAAGAAGGAACTCCAAATGAAATTTTTCAGATGGACGAAGAGTTAGTTGAGTTGGGTCTCGATATTCCTTTTTCCGTTAAGTTGAGTAAGTCCTTAAAAGAAAGAGGTATTTCAGTAGAAAAACACTATCTATCAGAAGAGGAGTTGCTAACGCAGTTATGGACATCTCACTCCAGCAAGTAGAATACCGCTATCAAGCAAATACTCCCTTCGAACGATTAGCCATTACGGATGTTTCTATTGATATTCCTAGAGGGACATTCTTAGCGATTATTGGGCATACTGGATCCGGAAAATCAACGGTTCTTCAACATCTTAATGCACTTTTAAAGCCTCATAAAGGTAAAGTGGTAATTGGTGATAGAGAAGTAACAGGAGCAAAGAAGCAAAAAAACTTAAAGGAAATTAGACAAAAAGTTGGGATTGTTTTTCAGTTCCCTGAGCACCAGTTATTCGAAGAAACAGTGGAAAAAGATATATGCTTCGGTCCCATGAATTTTGGTGTTTCCGAGTACGAGGCAAAAGACCGGGCTAGAAAAGCGATTAAACAGGTAGGCCTTCCAGAAGAGATTCTAGCAAAGTCACCATTTGACCTCTCAGGCGGTCAAATGCGTCGTGTAGCGATTGCAGGAGTTCTGGCGATGGAACCTAATGTGATCGTTTTGGACGAGCCTACAGCGGGTCTAGACCCTCGTGGGCGAAAAGAGATTATGGAGATGTTTCATGCTCTTCATAAAGAAAGAAATCTTTCTACGGTGCTTGTTACGCATAGCATGGAGGATGCTTCAAGATTTGCTGATCAAATTGTGATCATGCATAGTGGAAAAGTATACAAACGAGGAAAGCCTAGGGAGATATTCAGTTCTCCAGAAGGCCTTATTGAACTAGGCCTCGATGTGCCTGAAGTGGTACGTTTTCAACATAAGCTTGAGGAGACTTTTAAAACAAAACTTGGCAAAACATGCTTAACGATAGAAGAATTAACGGAAGAGGTATCCACTCAACTAAAAGGAGGGATGCCAATATGATGGAAAAAATGATTTTTGGCCGATATATTCCTGCAGAGTCTCTATTACATCGAATGGACCCGAGGTCAAAACTGATTTTAACCTTTTTATTTGTATGTGTAGTGTTCATCGCAAATAACGCACTTACGTATGGGATTTTAGCGGTTTATACAGTGTTAATGGTATCTTTCTCTAAGGTTCCATTTAGATTCCTTCTAGGTGGCTTAAAACCGATTATATGGCTCGTCTTGTTTACTCTAGTTTTACACCTGTTTTTAACGAAAGAAGGAGAACTCCTCTTTGAGTTAGGCTGGATCAAAATTTATGAAGAGGGTCTACGGCAAGGTGTCTTCATATCAGTACGTTTTTTCTTATTAATTTTAATGACATCTTTACTGACGCTAACGACGACTCCTATTGAAATAACAGACGGCCTAGAAGATCTATTAAACCCATTAAAGAAGTTTAAATTCCCAGTTCATGAGCTAGCACTAATGATGTCTATTTCACTAAGATTTATCCCAACATTGATGCAGGAAACGGATAAGATTATGAAAGCTCAAACAGCTAGAGGGGTAGATTTTTCTGGAGGTCCGATCAAAGACCGTGTAAAAGCCATTATTCCGCTTCTTATTCCTCTATTTATTAGCTCTTTTAAAAGAGCAGAAGACTTAGCAGTTGCAATGGAAGCACGAGGTTATAGAGGTGGAGAAGGGAGAACAAAGTATCGCCATTTAAAGTGGGGAGTTGTGGACACGGGTATGCTTGTTTTTCTTGGATTAGTAACCGTGCTACTATCATTATTAAGAACGTAAGGAGCTTAATAGATGCAGCGATATAAGTGTAAAGTGACGTATGACGGCTCTCAATTCTCTGGGTATCAGGTACAGCCAGAGAAACGGACGGTTCAAAGAGATATCGAACTTGCTCTACAGAAGATCCATAAAGGTGAAAAGGTGAAAATCAGTGCCTCTGGGCGAACGGATGCTGGGGTCCACGCAAAAGGACAGATCATCCACTTTGATTCATCCTTACAAATTCCACTAGAAAAATGGAAGGTGGCAATAAATTCTTTATTGCCAGATGATGTTGCCATTATAGATGTTGAAAAAGTAGCGAGTGACTTCCATGCTAGATTTGATACTACAGGAAAAGAATACCGGTATTATGTGCATTTATCCAAAACACGTGATCCTTTTAAACGATCCTACGCATATCATTACCCTTACCCTCTTGATTTTATCTCGATGAAAGAAGCGATTAAATTTTTCATTGGTATCCATGATTTTACAAGCTTTTGTTCAGCTAGGACAGAAGTGGAGGATCGTGTTAGGGAAATCAAGGAAATTGAGCTTATTGAAGAGGATGGTATGCTGCTATTCCGTTTTGTCGGGAATGGGTTTCTATATAACATGGTAAGAATTATGGTAGGTACATTGCTACAGGTTGGTTCTGGGGACATTGAACCTTATTCAATAAAAGAGATCATAGAGAAGAAGGACCGAAAGTATGCTGGTAAAACAGCGCCGCCTCAGGGACTTTATTTGTGGGAAGTGTTTTATTAAATTTGGCGAATATTGGTTAGAGTTTGTCCAATAAAAAAAGGTTTATGTCCAATAAATTCCTTTCTACGGCGAATATCTAACGTTTGTTGTCCAATAAAACTCATGGGATGGCGAAGATAAATTTAAATTTTTTTCAATGACAACTAATCCTGGTGTAACATTCTCTTGACATCAAGAAAACAGTGATATATCATAATATGGTATGTATTTTAATCCCACGATAAGCCCCGGAACTTATTGTGATGAAGAATATACGAAATAGCGAAATTGAAAAGGAAATTTAGGAGGGAAATTCATGCGTACTACGTTTATGGCTAATGCAAACAATATCGAACGTAAATGGTACGTAATTGATGCTGAAGGCAAAACTCTTGGTCGTCTTGCTTCTGAAGTAGCATCAATTCTACGTGGTAAAAACAAACCAACTTTTACACCACATGTTGATACTGGTGATAATGTAATTATTATTAATGCTTCAAAAATCGAGTTAACTGGTAAAAAGTTAACTGACAAAATCTACTACCGTCACACTATGCACCCAGGTGGATTAAAAACTAGAACTGCTCTTGAAATGCGCACGAACTACCCTGAGAGAATGTTAGAGCTTGCTATCAAAGGTATGCTTCCTAAGAACTCTCTAGGTCGTCAAATGTTCAAAAAATTACACGTATATGCTGGTGCAGAACATAAGCATCAAGCACAACAACCTGAAGTTTACGAACTTCGTGGATAATTAAAGGGAGGATTTTTTAATATGGCACAAGTTCAATATATTGGTACTGGTCGTCGTAAAAGCTCCGTTGCACGTGTTCGTTTAGTTCCAGGCAGCGGTAAAATTACAATCAACGATCGTGACATCGAAAACTACATTCCATTCGAAGCTTTACGTGAAGTTGTAAAGCAACCACTTAACGCTACTGAAACTCTTGGTAGCTATGACGTTCTTGTAAACGTTAATGGTGGTGGGTACACTGGTCAAGCTGGCGCAATCCGTCACGGTATCGCTCGTGCGTTACTTCAAGCTGATCCAGAATTCCGTCCAACATTAAAGCGTGCTGGACTATTAACTCGTGACGCTCGTATGAAAGAACGTAAGAAATACGGTCTTAAAGGCGCTCGTCGTGCACCTCAGTTCTCAAAACGTTAATTTTATGTTTATCAAAGACTCTCAACCAATTTGGTTGGGGGTCTTTTTTGCGTTTTGGGAATGATAAAGTAAATTTATTTTTTATCAATAGTGTATGTTCATTATTTATGTTAATGCCCTATGAACGAGCACTATTTGTGGAAATGAAAAAAGGAGGGCTTAAAGAGTGAAGGCGTTATCAATGATTCAACCATGGTCAAGTCTTTTTATTTTGGGGGAGGCCCACTATGAGACAAGGACATGGCGAACTAATTATCGTGGTATATTTGCGATTCACGCTAGTAAGAAAATAGACAAAACAGCCATTAGCAATGAAAGAATTAATACCCTTCTATATAAGTATGGATATATACAAGAGAATCTTCCAACGGGCATGATAATAGGTACTTGCAAACTAATGAATTGTCTAAGGGTATTAGAAGATAATCAATCAAGTGCTATCTTAGAAGATGGACGAGTGGTGTCAGGAAATGACTACTTTTTAGGGGATTTTAGAGTGGGAAACTATGCTTGGGAAGTAAAAGAAAAAACCCTCCTAAACACCTTGATTCCGGCGAAGGGGAAGCTAGGGTTGTGGGAGCATTCTATATAAGTTAAAACCATTAATAGAATTATCAAGTTAAATTATAAAGACATCAATAGCGACAGTGTATCCTAATCGTTTTTAACCTTTAGATTCTTTCTATAGCATAAATGATATCGATAGAGATCTTCCTTTGTTATTAAAAAAATAGTAATTCTAGTAGCTACTAAAGCCTAGGTCACCTTGTCTGGAACTTGGAACAAAGTATAGCCCCCTTGGTATATAGTAGGTCGAAAATGAATTAACTGACAAAAATCATCCGAAAGGCTTATAAAATTTAACAAATGTAATATAACTTGAAAAAACATTAATAAAATTCCAGGAATATCCTTCTCTTCTCCTGTCCTATTCTAGGTCCATATCTCTATGAAAAAATCTCGGTTTTGAGATAAATATAGGAAAAAAATTACAGACATGTTTCGACAAATCGGTATGAGAGTTTGACTGAATTGTGAACACATGATAGTAAATATATAGTAAATATTTTTAATTATTTCCAATTTTAAACAGAGTTAACGGGGATGATTTCCCTAAGGATTGAAAATACTTTTTGGGAGAGAAGATGCAGGATGTTAGAGTCAAAAAGAAGAGCTACGATTTTCTTATTACTCGCCTTTCTTCTAGCTGTAGCCGCTGGATATCTGGTCTTAGATAAGGTAAGGGATCTTAATGCTGAACTAGGAGGAATGACAAAGATATATATTGCAAATGGAAGTATTCCTGTCAGGACACTTATTCAGGAAAATCAGGTTACCACCATAGAAATCCCCAATAAATTTGTGAATAAGGCACATATACAAGATAAAGATAAGTTAATAAATCGGGTCTCGGTTGTCCCCTTAAACGAGGGTGAGATCATCACAAAAAATATGCTAAAGCCATTTACCGAATTAAGAAACGAAAACAGTCGTTTAATCGCCATGTATCCGTCTGAAAAGGTCCAATTTGATCAGGTCATTGAAACTTTAGATAGAGTGGACATTATTGTATCTACAAATAAAAATGGTGAAGAAAAGACGGAAATATTTATGCGGGATGTTCCGGTTGCGTATTCAGATGGTGGTAAAGAAGACTTCGCTGGTGTTGCACTTGAGGTAAAGCTCGAGGATGCCCCAAAACTAATACATATACAGCATTACGCTGACAAAGTAAGGATACTTAAAGCGAATGTTGGAAAAGGCGATGAGCCTACTGAGAAAGTTGAGCAAAAGGAAACAAAAGATAAAGAGGAAATTGAAGAAGTAGAAGAAGTGGTAGGAGAAAGCTCCACTACAACCGATGCGGAATCCTCTGGACAATAATTAATATAAGTGAGGGAATACATATGGAGCCGAATCTAAAAGTATTATTAGTCAGTGACGATGAGGTAATTCATAACCAAATTTTAAATGCCCTTACTGGAAGTTATACGGTGCAGCTTATTAGTACGAGAGATGTAGTTCGCGAGGTAAATAGAGATGATCAAGATATTGTAATCTTTGTTCAACCTGAGACTGATATAGCAGTAGAAAGTATCCAGTATATTAAATCTGTAAGTCCTTCAACCCTCGTTATCTTTATTGCGAAGGGGTCGGATTTTACACAACTAAGGAATATAACAAAGGCAGGGGCTACAGAGTTTTTTGTATATCCCGATGAACATAGTCTTTTTATTAGTCGTGTTCCTACTATTTTTCAAAACTATGAATCTAACAAAAAAAAGAAAGAAGACACATTCTCTGTCTTTACAAAGGGGAGGGGCCAAATTTATTCCCTTTTTAGTGGAGCAGGTGGAAGTGGAAAATCTAACCTTGCCTCCACACTTGCCCAGACGATTAAGCTTGAAACCACTGCAGAAGTTATACTAATTGATTTAAACCTTCAGTTTGGAGGCATTGAGACATTATTTTCTATTCATTCCAACCGGTCTATCGCAGACCTTACACCAGTTATAAACGAATTGAATGAGAGTCATATCCGAAATGTTTCCCAAAAATTAGAAGGATCTAAGCTTGAAGTGTTAATCAGTCCATGTGATGCAGAAGCTGCAGAAAGAATTAACGAGGAGTTTATTGCAAAGCTGTTAAGAACATGTAGGAGGAGTTTTGATTTTGTTATTGTTGATCTACCTTCCTATATGAACAGTCAAGTATTAACAGCTTTAGAGGAATCTGATCAAATTTTCTATATCTTAACCCCTGATACACCTGCTCTAAAAGTATTAAAGCAATTTGAGGAACTGGCAGTTCGGTTGGGAATTGAGCTCCCATCTAGAACCTCCGTCATACTTAATAAAGTCGGTAAAGATAATGAAGTGCAAGATAAGGATTTAAAAAATGTATTAAGATTTCCTATTGCAGCAACTGTTCGATTTGATAAAAAAGGGTTACAGCCATTTTTAAATAAAGGGGAGCCGGTGAGAAAAACAGCTAAGGAAAGAAGATTAATCCCATTTGCAAAAGATGTAAGAAAATGGGGACTTTCTGTATTAGGATAGGAGGGCTTGCAAGTGGCATCTATATTTGAGAGACGAAAAGACAAAATAAATAGCTCAGCCAAATTGCAATCCTATCAATATGAAAATCATTTAGTGGATGAACTTGTTGAACACTATAAGAATCGACTACTTAGAGATACAAATCTAGAAGTACTTACAAAGCTGTCTCAAGGTGAAATGAGGCTGAGTATTGAGCAATTTGTGAGTCAGTTTATGGCGGAGGAAAAAGTAATTATTTCCCGTCATGATAAAGAAATTTTAATTAATCGAATACTTGATGAATCTGTAGGATATGGACCTTTGGAACCTTTGATAAATGACCCATCCATCACAGAAATCTTAATTAATGGATTTGAAGAGGTATATGTAGAGAGGCTTGGGAAATTAGAATTATCCGAGGTAAAGTTCCGGGATGACGACCATGTCAGACATATCGTTGACCGGATTGTTGCCCCAATAGGTAGAAGGATTGATGAGAGTTCTCCAATGGTGGATGCTCGCTTACCAGATGGAAGCCGTGTTAACGCTGTTATACCACCAATTAGTTTAAAAGGAACATTAGTTTCCATTCGTAAGTTTAGAAAAGAACCATTCAAAATGGATGATTTATTAAATTTTAATGCACTTAACTCGGCGATGTCACAATTTTTAGACGGGGTTGTAAAAGCAAAAATGAATACACTTATTTCTGGAGGAACAGGAAGTGGAAAGACAACCATTTTAAATGTATTAGCAACTTCTATACCAAAAGGAGAAAGGATTGTCACAATTGAAGATTCCGCTGAACTCCGTTTAGAACGACCTAACGTAGCAAGTCTAGAAGCAAGACCGGCAAATGTTGAAGGAAGTGGAGAAGTAACTATTAGACAGCTTGTAAAAAATGCTCTTCGGATGAGACCTGACAGAATTATAGTAGGTGAGGTTAGGAGTGGTGAAGCTTTTGATATGTTGCAAGCAATGAATACCGGGCATGAAGGCTCTTTAACTACTGTTCATGCGAACTCTCCTGATGATGCTCTTCGAAGAGTAGAAGCAATGGTAGTGATGGCTGGAATGGAACTTCCAAGCCACATTGTTAGGGAATATATAGTCGGAGCCTTAGATATCATTATTCAAGCGACTCGCTTAACAGATGGATCTAGAAAAATCATTTCTATATCAGAAGTCGTTAAAAGACCAGATGGGTCTCATGAAGTAAAAGAAGTTTTCCACTTTAAGAGAACCGGAATGAGCAAGGAGGGAAAGATTGAAGGATATTATACTCCAACAGGTTATGTCCCGAAGTGTCTTGAAAGGCTTGAAATTTTTGGGATCTCCATTCCTCATTCGGCTTTCTCTCCCACTTATGAGGAGGTGAGGTAATGGCGCCATTTATTATCGCAACATTAGCAGCATTCATGTTCATTATTTCAATATATTTCTATCTGGATCATCGAATGGTAAAGAAAGAATGGCGAAAAAATATTCACGAATTTTATCATGAAGGGAAAAAACGAAAAAGTATCATTGTCCTATTAGGAGACCGGTTTGATAGGACAGAAATGGCAATACCAATCTATGAGAGACTTCGATCAGCTAATATTTCTTTAACTCCTTCCGAGTATATAGGAGCATTAATTGTTTCATATATGGGTGTTATAATTCTTCTTCAAAACTTTTTTAGTATTAAATTTCCAATCAACTTAATCTTTGCCATGATTGCACTAGAAGGTGGTAAAAGAATACTCTTTCTTATTAGGAAGAATTATATGAAACAGAAATTAGTGGAGCAGCTTCCGGAAATTTGCCGGACACTAGCAAATTCGACTCGTTCAGGGATGACTTTGACGCAAGGAATTAACCTAGTTGCACAAGAGGTGGCTGAGCCTGCTAGGAGTGAATTTCAAAGACTTGCCCAGGAAATAGCTCTTGGTATTGATTTTAATTCTGCCCTAAAGGCATTAGAAAAAAGAATTGACAGTAGAGAATTCCAATTATTTGTTGCTACATTACTTATCCAGAAGAAGGCAGGAGGAAATCTGTATTCTGTATTAGATGAAATGAGCAATACGTTAGAAGAACGAAAGATACTACTGCAGGAAGTAAAAACGATGACAGCAGAACAACGATATGTATCTTACATTGTTCCAGTCATCCCTATTTTTCTAGTATTAATGATGAATAATGTAATAGATGGGTTCCTAGATCCTTTATTCTCGGGAGTCGGGCTATTCCTATTAGCATTTTTCCTTGTCGGAACGGTTCTAACCTTCATTCTTGTAAGAAAGGTAACCAATATTAGGGTGTAAACAAATGGATGGATTAATCATAATCATTATTAGCCTGTGTCTAGTGTTTTTAGCCCTGTCATTAAGAAGCTTTTATAATTATTTTTTATCAAGAGAAAGATTAAAAGAACAGATAAGAGAAAAGACATATGTTTACAACGCATTCGAAAAGAAGATTACAAGGCGAGAAAAAATCGTAACAAAAATGCTCCAATTCGCTGACGATTACTCTAGCATTGGACAGCGGATTAACTTCTTTAGTGAAAACCAAGATGTTAAGAAGAAGTTAATGCAGGCGGGATATCCTTATCAGCTTACAGTAGAGAGGTTTCAAGGATTAAAGATATTTCTACTTATAATTGGTTTAATCTTTGGAGGTTTTTCCCTTTTATTACGCCTTCCGTTCGCTCAGGTTTCAGTAATTATTTATCCACTTCTTGGATATATGGGAGCGTTGTTATGGCTGAATAAAAAGGCAAAGCAACGTCAGGGGGAATTATCATTCCAGCTTCCAGATTTTCTTGATACGATGAGCGTCACTCTACAGGCTGGGGTAGGTTTAGATCAAGCACTTAGGGACATAGTACCGTATTTTGATGGTCCAGTTAAGGACGAATTTGGTCGTTTTATTCAGGAAACTGATGTAGGTGTTCCGAGAGCAGATGCCTACCGGTCCCTACTAGAAAGAAATGATAGTAAGGAATTTCAGATGTTAATTAAATCGC
This sequence comes from Cytobacillus spartinae, assembly GCF_042865285.1. Classification (NCBI taxonomy): domain Bacteria; kingdom Bacillati; phylum Bacillota; class Bacilli; order Caryophanales; family Bacillaceae; genus Cytobacillus; species Cytobacillus spartinae. Next base: position 61,801 of record NZ_JBIACK010000020.1, read on the forward strand.
TTATACAAGGGGAAAGATTAGGTGTTCCCATATCAAAGACCTTTAAGAACCAAGCAGAAGAAATGAGAAAAATAAAGAAGGAAAAAATTAAAGAGGAGGCAGCCAAGGCTTCTCCAAAAGTTACGTTGATTACTACCTTTATTGTCATGCCTTCTGCACTAATCTTAATAGGTGGTTTAATGGCTATTAATATCTTTAATAATAATAGTAATCTATTTAATTTATTTAAATAAAGGCTCTTTTCGTAAGATTAGTTGTTACTGATTACTTTAGATTGTCTCGAAACGAATATTGTTGCTGTTTTCTTTTTAGTGTTAAAGAAAAGATGCCGCGGAGCAGTATTAAATTGTATTGGAGCAATAGATGAAGAACAACACTCTATGCGAAAACTGGCTAAACAAAAGACAATTATAAAGGGAGAGATTTTAAATGAAAAACTTAATGATTAAAGCTTGGACAAAAGTAATGCATCCTGTAAAAAATGAAAGAGGAGCTCAATCTTTGGAGTGGTTAGGTTTGGCAGCTCTATTAATTTTAGTCCTTGGGATTATTTCAACAGCTGTTGATGGTCAAAAAACAGGGATAGGTGAGATTATTTCAAAAATAATAACAAAAATAACAGGGATGGTAGGGTAATAAAAATTTAAGGTGGGTAATAAATGAAGAGTTTTAAGCACTTACTGGTAGTCTTATCAACTATCATTTTTATCTTAGTTGGATGTAAACAAGACGAACAAAAAAATGTAGAAAACAACAGTGTTGTAGACACAACAAATAACGAGGATAAGGAAAAAAATGAAGACCCTGAGGAAGAGGAGAAGGAAGCTAATGCTAAAGTTAAAGTATCAGTAGATCCCCTCCCTTCAACATATCAAGAATTAGCAGCTAGACCAGTAGGTGAGTATCATGACTTTTCTTTTTTATTAAATGAAGAAGATATTAATAGAATGTTAGAGACTTTTAGTGACCTTCCTGATGTGTCAAAACAACCTACTAATGAAGAGTTAGATTACTTTTATCAAGAGCTTCTAGCAAAGGTTCAAAAGGATTTTATTGGACCTGAGGATATAATTAGCCGGTTACGCTTTCAAGCTATGGGAAGTCCAGAGATGGAGGACTCTAGGTATCAATTCAAAGAAAATCTTAATGTTTTAATATTGTTAGATGCTTCTGGAAGCATGAAGGAAGCGGTAAACGGTAAGCCTAAGATGGATGCTGCAAAGGATGCTATTAAAAACTTTGTAAAACAGTTACCTGAAGAAGCTAATATAGCTATCAGAGTGTATGGTCACAAGGGCAGTGGTTCTGATATAGATAAAAACCTCTCTTGTACTAGTAGTGAAATCGTGTATCCTCTTTCGACGTATAATCCGTCTGATTTTGATTCAGCTTTAAACACCATTCAACCAAGTGGATGGACTCCTATTGAACTTGCCATAAATGAAGCAAAAAAAGACTTATCAACATTTAATGGTGAAGATAACACGAATATTGTTTATCTTGTTAGTGATGGCATCTCAACGTGCGATGATAACCCTATTAGGGCGGCGAAAGAATTATATAACTCCAATATTTCGCCAATTATCAATGTAATAGGCTTTGATATTGATAGTAAGGGCCAAAATCAGATGAGAGAGCTAGTGAAAGCGACGGAAGGCATTTATGCAAGTGCATCCGATGAAAATGAGCTAGTTAAAGAGCTTTCGAAGTTAAATGATTTAGCTGAAACTTGGAAAAAGTGGAGAGATCAGGGCAAGAAGAGTATTGAACTCGAGAAACTTAATAACGGCCTTGAAATATTTAGCTATATTGCACAGGAAGAATCAAAAAATGAGAGTGAGAGAACAATCATTTATTTAATTCTTTCACAGTTTTGGCAGAATGAACTTTTAGATGTTAATTCCCGTGTATACCTCGAAGAGAAAAATAACCAATATCATTTTTGGATTAGGGAAGAAATTGAGAGATTCAATGACGAATTAAAGGCCCTTAATGATATTAGTTATACAGAAGCTATTAAGGCTCTTGAAGAGAAGTATGAGCAAAATACTCAATAAGTGAGGTGAGCTAAGCATTGTTTAACCAGTTATTAAAGCGAATGGTTTCGCTTTTTATGATTACTATATTACTATTTTGGAGCTTTTTTCCCGCCATTAGCTATGCAGGTGAATTTATAAAGCCGGGAACTGCTATTACGCCAGGAAAAAGCTTCTCACCCGGAACACCGATTACTGGAGGTACCTTTATCATCCCGGGTGAGGTATACAGTCCAGGGAAGGCATATGCACCGGGTCAAGCTTATACCCCCGGGAAAGTTAGCTTAGTCTCAGGGCAGCCCATTCTACCAGGATCACCTTTACAATTAGGGTTGTTCATGATTCCGAATGCTCCTCCAAGTCCACCAGGTTTTTTATTGTGGGAGCTAGAAGGTCTTAAGACAGGTCCGGCCATGCAAGTAGGTGATCCTCTTAAGGGCGGAGAAAGCTCTGCAGGTGGAAATGAATCTGAAGGCGGAGAAGCACTCACTGGTGGGAAAGGATCCGAAGGCGGAGAAGCACTCACTGGTGGAAATGGATCCGAAGGCGGAGAAACACTCACTGGTGGAAAAGGATCCGAAAGCGGAGAAGCACTTACAGGTGGTAAAGGATCTGAGAGTGGAGAAACACTTACTGGAGGTAAAGGGGCAGAAGGTGGAGATACCCTAACTGGCGGAAAAGGATCTGAAACGGGAGAAGCTGTAAACGGTGGTAATAATGCTGAAAGTGGAGATTCTTTAAAAGGAGGAGATAGTTCGTCAGGTGGAGATACCATCGAAGGAAATACAACCGAGGTTGGAAATATAAGTGGTGATGGTAATACTCCAATCGGTGGATCTCCAGGAAGTGATGAGGTTCCTCCATGGTATAATGTGATTTTTAAATCAACAGATGGCTCAAAAGGAATAGCAGGACACATATCTGGAGCAATTAGTGATTTTAAGACATTTGGGCTAGGATTTCTTAATAAAAATGTTTCAGGTGGATTCCTTTCGATGTTAGCTGGCTTTAAGTATGAGCAAATAGGGAATTCTACAAATTACAAAATTTTTGGTAAAAACAAGTTTGATAACAAATTACTTGATAATTTATATCAAAAGTATAAGAACTATACATTTGAAGGTGCAGAAAAGAATCTTGGACCAAATTCAAGAAGGATTAGTGAAGCTAGACTGAATGCATTTTTAGAGAGTAAGAAGCTAAAAGTTACTGATAAAGGCTTTTTTAAACATGTTGGCAACTCAGTTAAGACAGCAATAAATAATAGCTGGAACCCATTTTCAAAAGAATTTATTAAACCGAAAAATTGGTTAAAACCTACAAAATGGTTTAATAAAGACTTTTTTGCAAAAAGCAATGTGATGAAGCTTAGTGGTCCTGTAGGATATTTAACAACGGCATTTAGTAGTGTCTATGACTACAATTGGGGTGATAATCAACATATTGGTTGGAAGTCTTCGGATTTTGCAGCAGCATTAACAACCGATGTAGCTATAGGAGTTGTTTCTACAGGAATTAGTAGTGTAGCTTCTAGTATGGCTGTAGGTGCAGTTGCAGGTTCAGCAGTTCCAGGATTAGGAACCATTGTGGGCGCTGTAGCTGGACTGGGCGCGGGTCTTATAACAACCTATTTGATAAATGGAACAGGAAGAGGCAGAAGAATGAAAAAAGCAATCACCTCCACTATTAAGAAGGGGTATGATTGGGTCGGAGGCGGATTAAAGAAATTAGGTGGCTTATTTGGATAGGGTAGAAAGAAATGTTAAGAATTTTTTCGATGGCAATGGGATGTATTTGCTAGGTTCAAACCTGTTGATGGGAACACTAGCAAGCTTGGTGCCTACAGGATCTTGGTCGGTTTTTACGTTATATATGCTTATTACATTATTTCAGTTAGGTTTGTCTTGGATTTGGTGGAAGTCTGACATGACCTTAATCCGGTTTAATTCACTTACAGCTTTCTTATTATGTATAACAATGGGACTCTTTTTTGTGGTCCCGTTGTTACGATTGACAATTGGAGTACTTTCATTTTGGTTGATTTTAGCGATATATGTATGCATAACCTTCTATGCATTAGTAAGGAAAGAGTTGATTTTCCAGGCGTTTCATAAGCCTGGAAAATCCAAGATTGCTAAAGGAACGGTTATCATCTTATTTTTACTAATTATTCTTGGAGGATTTACTTATGCGAATGGTCAAGAAATGGTCATTATGGCTAATTTAGACGACAATCAAGGAGCCTTTTTTATTTCAACATTTCTTTACGTACTGGGCCTGCTGATTACATTTGTATCTACAGCCCTTTTAAAAAAGCCCCAAGAAATAAAGAATTAAGTTCATATTGTGCAAGAAAGTAACAGCTTGGCTCCATAAGATTGTAACGTGTAAATGGTAACTCGACGAAGAAACAGTATTGAGGGATGTGCTTATCAACCTCTTAATAGCACTAGTAAAGGCATCTACACTTTTCTTGTAAAGGAGGAAGAAATGTTTAGTTTTTCTGGGTTCGTAAAATCTCTAGGAATTGTTTTGCTGGTTTTAATAACCATCTCTTTTACAGTAGGTTTACTAAATATTAATCACATAGGGGTATTACTCACCATCATGTACAGTTTTACCTATGTCCTCAATGGTGTATTAGCCCCGTTGTTAAACCAAAGAACGCCTTATTTTGCTAGTTATTTATCTAGTATTACACTAACCGTTCTGAATTTAATTGTTGCGATATATTTATTAGACGTCATGGTATTAGCTGATCCAGCGGAAATCAATCGGGGGTTGTTTATGAATTCGACTATTTCACTTCTAGCAACCTTTATTGTTGTGATGATACTCAAAAGGAAACAGAGGAATAGCCATGCTTAGAGATATATCCGACATCTATAACAGAAACATCATTAATATTCTTTTAATCTGTCTAGTATTAGTTGTACCTGTAACATTTTTTAGTTATGCAGCAATTACATATTTTAATGAGCTTGAAACATTAGAGTATAGGAATATTCCAGCTTTTTGCATGTGGATATTAAATTTTTCAATCTTATTTCCGCCATTTTTTTATATTGCCAAAATGGACATTACAGAAAAAGAGGTTAATTTAATAAAGATATTATCTGTTTTTATAAATAAGTTTGGGTTTGTGGCATTCTTGACAATCATCCTATTTATAATAGGAATGCTTGGCTCTGTGCTATTGTTTATCCCTTCGTTTTTAGCGATTTTTATGATTATTTTATTCCCTCTTTTTACGGATAAAGAAAATGTTCTGGAATCGTTAAGATCGGTCTGGAGTGTTATTAAAAACGAGCATATTTTTATCATTGTTGATGTACTCATTCTTTTGTCATTGAATGTTTTAGTATGGTCAGGCTCTTTTTACTTAGTAGCTAACTTTGAAAATAATACGTTTGTTTATATTATTTTACGAGCTCTTACTAACTCTCTTTTATTCCCCATTTTGTATTTCTACTTAACTTTAAAATATAGAAAAGATTTAGTTTAGATTAAGGGTGATAGGATGTTAGAAGGAAATATGGAAAATATAAAATATTTTAAAAGGGTTCATGTAGGACTGGTTATTCTATTCTCTTTCCTTTCTTTGGGGATTTATTTAGGATATTGGTTTCTGAGTAGAAAGAAAAGTATTAATGATTTAAAAGGGGAGAAAGTGGTTCCGTTTAAATGGTGGGTGGTCTTTACAACTATATTAACGATTTCTTTTGTATACAAGTTTGTTGGTCCTATCTTTCTCACCCCATACGGTATGGCAATTTTTGACTCCATAGATGTTATATTATCTTGTTATTTATTAGGGCTACTCTATTATTCCGTATTTAGATTAGCAGAACTATTCGAGGAAACTTATAACGAGAAAATTTTTCAAGGTTGGCTACTTGTTCTTTTTCATGTTTGGTATGTGCAGTATAAGATCAATAGATTGGGGGACTTTGAGATTGAGGAAAGTAGGTTTACGTCCCAGCTTGCAAAATGAAAAAGGAGCAATAAGCATTGAGTTCTTGGGAATATTACCGTTCTTCTTCCTTTTCTTCTTACTTCTCTGGCAAGTAGTTGGGACTGGATATGCAGTATTTACAGCAAAGATTGCTGTGAGTGATGCTGCAAAAACATTTGCAGTGACAAACAGTACGATTAAGGCAATTGAAACTGCGAAAGAAACGATAGGGAGTAGTACAGTCCTCAAATATAAAGACTTACAAATTCCTGAATATTCTGTGACGAGTGGGAAGTTTAAAATTGTCTTATACGCAGAGCATTCTGTTAACTTTATTCCAGAAAAGTGGAGAGATTATGCAACATTAGAATTGGAACAAGAAGTGCATGGAAAGGTATTAAATACACCATGAATTATGTGAAAGATGAAAAAGGCAACGCAGCTATTTTTATGCTTTGGCTGTTAGGAATGGTGGCTATTGTTTTCATACTTACCATAAATATCGTAAAGGTTTACATTGTTAAAGAGCATGCTAGTTTGTCAGTTGAACAGGCTGCTATAGCGGGAACGGCTGCATTACTTGAGAGAACAAAGAAGGCCGTCGAAAATTATGACACAAGACCAACTTCCGACTTACTATATATAGCTGATAGAAATTTGCAAATCAGTTTAGATGGAGCTAGTGTGGGTCAACTGATTGAAAGTAAAAAGAATGATTATATGGCTAATGGCATGGATGAAGGTGACGCCCTTGTTAAAGCCGTAAATAAATTGTTGCCTGAAAGAATTAATAGAAGCCCCTATTTGAAATGGGAGATGAGAAATCAGCTAGGTCTTTCTAGCTCAGATGCTTACCATATCTATACGCCTGCCATAATGAATATCATTGCCGACAATAAAGCAAGAACTGAGGACACAGAACCAACACTTTCCACTACTGATTGGAGAATCGAAGTAAAATCAACAGTGAGGTTTAAATCCATTGCAGATAATAAGTTTATTACAGCATTTATTGACGATCTTCCTCAAAGAGGGTATGGCCCAAAGCTTATCTACTTAGAGGATGTATATACCGGAACGATTGTTTTTCCTACACCATAATAGCCTTTTACTGATTCTGTTAATATCCCCTCTTATAAGGACCTAAGAGAGAAGAACCCAGAAGATTATGAACAAAAATTTCAATTATGGTTCTTTTAATTTGAATGATTATGGCATTCTTCAAAGTTTCACGATTATGCTGTACGATGTTATGTGGTCAAATCATAGCTACTGTAAAAAGGTTGCCGAGCTTAGGCAACCTTTTTTTGCATTGAATCACAAAAAAGAACAGTTAACATAGCAACTGCTCCGTATTAGTTACCTATTTATCAAATACCATCATCTTCTTAATAATGCTTTTATTTAGACTTTTGATACCAGATATGCTGACTTTCATCCAAATCCAGCTATATAATATGGAAAACAATAAAGTTCCGATTAAGACGGTAAGACTCACATTAGAAGAAATGGACGGCCCTAAAATGGGGAATTGCAGTCCAAATAGTACAAGTAAGATTCCTAAGGTTAAGAAGGTTCCGGCGAATAAGGTTACAAGCATCCTTGTTTTTAATAATCTAAATCCAATCCCTAAACTAATGCCCAATAGTCCAGTTGTAAATGGGAATACAATTAATTCACTAGGCTGGATAATAGCCAGCAACAATATTGTTAAGACGTATGTCATTAGACCGATACGGATAGAAATAATAGTTGCAATCACAATAGGACCAGTGGTTAAAATACTAAATATGTAGCCAACCCCAACAAATATTCCTGCTGATTGAAATATCGCCGCTAGTGCACCTAATAAACTACCCAACACAAGTTTTGTAGTCTTAGAATAATCTTTACTAGTCACTGCATGATCTTTTCTCCATGTATTTACAAAAAACCTCTTTAATGTTTTCACATGCACCCCCCCTCTATAAGGTTAATGCGCTTTTGTTGACATTTATACCAATTGGACAATACTGTTGGCACAACTTTTTAAACATTTTCCTTATTTAAAATTGATATGGGAGCCAGCTCTAACATATCAATATGATTCATAAAGTAATCCCCTCCTTTTAAATTTTTCCTCTTAACAAGTATTCAAGTATTCTCTAGGAAAAACATCCCTATTCTTTTAGCGAAAACAAAAAGCACATCATTCATGTGCTATTTGGTTTAGGACCTGATTTGTTTTAACAATCGTAGCAAATTCCTTATTTAATAAAGCTAATTCTACTTTTTGGACTTGATCAGCAGAATAGTGAATTCCGTTATGGTCAGTAGCATCAAAAGCAGCAATTGCATCCTCAACAAGATAGGTTTCGAACCCCAAATTGCTGCTCATTCTCGTTGTGGTAGAAACACAATGCTGTGTAGAAAGACCTGTAATCACAACTGATTTGAGTTGCTGATCTATTAAATAGGTCTCTAAATGTGTACCGATAAACGCACTGTTAACATTTTTCGGGAATATTTTCTCTCCTTCTTGCGGTTGAATCATATCCTTAAATTGAGTTCCAACTTTATCTTTATGGTATAAAGGTGACTTAGGTTGAAGCGACAAATGTTGAGAGTAGATGACGGTCCACTGTCGGGTGCGCCATTCTGTCAGTAACTTTAATATATTATCTTCTGCTTGAAGATTGTTTCGTTTTCCCCAATACGGATCATCAAAGCCTTTTTGTACATCTAATACCAACAAAGCAGGAGGATTTCCTAACATACTTCTTCTCCTTACATCTATGATTTACGCTGTTTCGCAAATTTCTCCATCATCTTTTTATAAAGGCCTCGTGGGACCTTTTCTTTAGTGATTAAGTGAATATAGAACGATTTAAAGATGAGTATTTAAATAATAAATTTAACAAGAAGAGCCTCTTTTTAACATTTGTTGAAATGGCCACTTTCATTCCATTTATTCAAGCTAGAAAAGTTTCAGTAAAAGACAAAAAAATTGGCAATTGAAACGTCATTAGAATTTGTATTTCTCCACCTCGGGCGATAAAGACTATCTGAAAGGGGTGAGAAATCAGTGAATGTGATTACAACCTTTAAGGAGAAGAAAAGAGAAAAGCGTCTTAAATATGAAAAATCAGTCCTTAGGGAAATATCACTCAAGTCCTTGAAAGAAAGAGTGAAACAATATTTTGGGTCTTCAAAGTTAACTTCAAGCTTGATTTTACAATCGGGAATTGAAGAAGCTTGTTATGATATTGCTATTGAAGCTTATTTACTAGGCGCACATTTTAGTCGCTTCGGCTTTTACGGAGAGTCTGTTGAAAGTGTGAAGGATCGTTGTAAAAAAGAAGAAAAACATTTAATTGATACATTATATAATTTCCTTTTATATTGGGGTAAGGGGACAGAGAGTGTATATAACGAGTCCCTATACTATTTATGTGAGCAATATGTTGAGAGTTGGTGGATGGAGGGTTTTCGAAAAGGTGAGAGACGGCATAAATTAAGACTCCATTAGGGTATTCATTTTTATAGTTCTATCTATCCTTCTTGTCCCATATATTGAGAAGTGAAAAGGGACGAGCGGGAAGGATGATAGGGTTTGAAGAGGAAAATAAAAATTGGTGCTTTTACATTGGGGCTTATCATATTATTTGCCATCTTACAATATGACTTTGTAGAGGACAATTCATGGAAATCATGGAATTTACCTTTGTCCGGTAAAATCATTCTCCTCGATCCAGGTCATGGTGGTGTCGATGGGGGAGCTGGAGAGAAAGACTATTACGAAAAAGACATTGCCCTAAGTATCTCGTTAAAACTAAAAGATTATCTTCAACAGCAAGGTGCATTAGTACTGATGACGAGGGAAGAAGATAAAGATTTGGCTGATGAGGGCATGAAAGGATACAGCCGTCGGAAGGTCCAGGATTTAAAAAGAAGATTGGATATTATTAATGAATCAGAAGCGAATTTATTCTTAAGCATTCATCTAAATGCAATTCCATCTTCAAAGTGGAGCGGTGCTCAAACCTTTTATGCACCCCAAATGAAAGAGAATGGGCGAGCGGCTAAGTTTATCCAAGATGAGCTAAGAACAAACTTAAATAACACAACAAGAAAAGCAAAAGCCAATAATACCATCTACCTTCTCAAATATTCTAATAAGCCGGGAGCATTAGTGGAAGTAGGATTTTTATCAAACCCTCAAGAACGGGCGAACTTAATGCAGGATGAGTATCAGGAAAAGGTAGCGGCTTCTATATACAATGGGATATTACGCTACTTTACAGAGGAAACGGAGCTCGTCAATAATTAGAATGGAAAGATTCAGATACACATACCGTAAAGAAGGTGAAAAGGCGCCTTCTTTTTTATGTTTAAAAATGCTTCTTAATATAGGTGATTCAGAAAAAGTAATACGGATAAAATGCAAAATAGAGTCAGACTCTAAAACCAAGCTACTGTGATTGAATTAACAGTTAAAATTATGGTATATGTTATAATGTTAATTGGAAACGAATTCAGGAGGCGGGGTTGTCATGTTAACAGAAGCAAAAGTACTCGAACTTCTTAACGGTTTAAAAGAACCATTTTTACATAAAACGTTAGAAGAATTAAATGCTATTGAAGAAGTAAAAGTTAAAGAAGAAAAAAATCACGTAAGTGTAAAAATCGGTGTTGCTAAAACTGGTACTGCAGAACAACTTCAATTGCAAACTCAAATTGTAAATTTACTAAAAGAAGCAGGTGCAGCAACAGTAGGAATTAGATTTTCTGAACTACCTCAAGAAACGTTAGCTAAGCATCAAGTAGCAGATCAAGGGGATTCAGACAGTCTACTATCTCCTAACAGTAAGACAACCTTTATTGCGATTGCGAGCGGAAAAGGTGGAGTAGGAAAATCAACTGTATCTGTAAACCTTGCCGTTTCTCTAGCAAGATTAGGGAAGAAGGTTGGTCTAATAGATGCTGATATATATGGGTTTAGCGTACCTGATATGATGGGAATCACAAAACGACCAGTGGTAAGAGGAGAGCGCATTATTCCAGTCGAAAGATTTGGTGTAAAAGTTATATCAATGGGCTTCTTCGTAGAGGATAATGCACCTATTATTTGGCGTGGACCAATGCTAGGGAAAATGCTAAATAGTTTCTTTAGTGAAGTTGAATGGGGAGAGTTAGATTACCTTTTACTTGACTTACCTCCAGGTACAGGTGACGTTGCGTTAGATGTTCATAGTATGTTGCCTGCTTGTAAAGAAGTAATTGTCACAACACCACATCCAACAGCAGCTTTTGTAGCAGCTCGCGCTGGAGCGATGGCACTTCGAACAGACCATGAAATCTTAGGTGTAATTGAAAACATGGCTTACTTTGAAAGTAAGGTAAGCGGTGAAAAAGAATATGTATTTGGTCAAGGTGGAGGAGAAAAGCTTGCAGATGAGCTTCAAACGGAAGTTTTAGGCCAACTTCCATTAGGGCAACCAGATTGGAATGAGGAAGACTTTGCTCCTTCGGTATACCAAGTAGATCATAAGATAGGAAAGATCTATCAGGATATAGCACAAAAAGTAGTAAAAGCTCTAGGATAACAAAAAGGCAGACTTTATGGTCTGCCTTTTTGTGTTAATGAAACTTATTTCTCTTCTTCTCCGCCTTCTTTAGCTTTCTCCCCTTTAGCCACTTCTTCTGCAGCCTTTATAAGAATATCTTCAATCTTCGCTTTAAAAAGGGGGCTTTCAAAGGTTTCAGTCATCACCTTTTGTAGATGCTCACGGTATTCCTTGCTTTTTAAAATATTTGTCACTTCTTTTTCAATTTCTGGATCTTTTAGTACCTCAATCATCATGCCCTTGTACTCTGGATCCTTCATTAGGTCTTTCAAAAGTTGTTCGTGACCATCCTTCATACTAGTTGCAACACTTTCAGCAAACTTAGGATCTTCTAATGATTTCTTCCAAAATTCCTTACCCTCATCAGAGGTTAAAGTTTTTTGGATGGTTGAGGATACGACGGCTTGGTCCATGACTAGCTTCTCTTTCATGGTATCGTCAGCCATAACCTCTTGAAGTGCTTTTTTACCATCATCTGTTTTCAAGATGTCAACAACCATTTTCTTCGTTTCTTCGTAGTCGACTTGCTCGCCCCCAGTCTCAGTTTGAGCACAACCAGCAATCAACATTGTTAGAAGTATAGGGAGCAAAGTGAATTTTTTGATCATAATATAAGCTCCTTTCACAGTTATCCTTAATTTTTAGGATGAAGAAAAGTGACAAATATTATGCATTTATGATGAAAATCTAGATTTTTGAAAGTGTGGTTGGTACAATCATAGAAGCGAAGAAATGTAATGGAGGAACTTAACGTGAATAGCCGAAACCTCGTAAGGTTGTTTATGTCTACTTTATTAGTAGGTGGACTAACAACTGGGATTGTTGGATTTATTGTTAGATGGGAAGAATTTCAACCTGTTTTTTCTAGTTTTGATATCTTAGAAATATTATCTATTTTATTTTGGTTAGTTGGTGTAGGATTTATATTTAGTATTATTAGTCAAATGGGATTCTTTGCTTATTTAACGATCCATCGCTTTGGATTAGGAATATTCAAGTCTGCGAAGCTTTGGAATGCCGTTCAGATTGTTCTTATCTTATTTGTCCTTTTTGATTTAATTTATTTGCGATACGTAACTTTTGCTCAAGAAAATGAAACGGTCTTATCTTATGTAACAATCGCCATATTTATTGCTTTATTCGGATTGGTGGTTGCTTACTTTAAAGCAAAACAAACAAATAAAGAAGCTTTTATCCCTGCTTTATTTTTTATGATTGTTGTCACGGTAATAGAGTGGGTCCCAGTCTTAAGAGTAAACGAAGAAGGTTGGCTCTACCTCATGCTATTTCCACTACTAGTGTGTAATGCCTACCAACTACTTATCCTTCATAAATTAAATGAGAAGTCTCTTAGAGAGACTCAAAGCAAAATTAATAGCAAAGCAAAAAAGCCGACCCAATAAAGGTCGGCTTTTTCATACTCTAAAACCTTTACTTTATTTCTTTTGTGTCTGCATTTGCATTCGCGATCATCTCTGAGACTGAAACGAGCTTTAGCCCTTTGCTTTTAATTTCGTTTATGATAGGAGGTAACGCCTCGCTTGTCTGTTTGGCAGAATCAGAAGCGTGAAGTAGGACAATGTCTCCCTTTTTAGCCTTAGAAACATTATCTACAATTGCTTCTACTCCTGGATTAGTCCAATCCTTTGAATCAACAGACCAATGAACAACCGTATACCCCAGTCGATCTGCTACTTTTAATGTTTTTTGATCAAAATGTCCTGTAGGTGCACGGACAAGCTTGATGTCCTTTACATTTAACTTTTTAAAAGCCTCTTGAGCTCTAGATAGGTCTTTTCTAATCTTTGATTCATCAAGCTCTAAATAGTCTTCATAATTGTATCCAAGAATACCAATCTCATAGCCTTCTTTTACAATTTTTTCGACCAGATTAGGATGCCGCTCTGCCCAAGAACCAGCAAGGAAGAAAGTTGCGGCGTTAATATTATGTTCCTTTAACACTTCCAAAATCGGTTCTGCTTTTTCATCACCCCACCCTATGTTGAATGTAAGGGCAATATCCTTTTCACCTTTATAGACTGCTTTAGGTCCATCTTTTCCTGAAAAGGCTGGAACGTGAATATAGTTTTCTAAATACAAAAACCAAGCTGTGAAGAATGCTGCAATAACAACTACAAGACCTTGTTTTAATAATTTACCATTGAGTACATAAAAAAAATTCATCCTTTATCACCTCGTCCAATACACTCCTTGTCTCATCGTATGTCTATTTTTAAGAAATATGATAAATGGATAAAAAAAATTAGTAGTCAGGAAACACATATCTGGATGAAACAATAATAGAAAAACTTTCTAATAAAATATGTAAATTTGGAAAACACTACAAGAACCTAAGATTTTATGAAAGGGAGTATTTGACATGATGGGTTTTCTAATTAATGAAAAAGAAATGAAGGAGATGGAATATCTACTAAAGAGAGAGATGGATGAGATTTTATTTGATTTTAAAGATGATCGAATTGATCATTTAGTTAAGAGATCAATGGAGGAAAGATATAAAATTTTATTCTCTTTGTTTAAGCGGGTAGCTCCTTCTAAAGAGTGTTTAAAATATACTCGAACTTTAAGTCAGAAAAAAGAAAGAAAAGGATAAAAATTTTATCGCAATAGTGTTGACTTTGTTTTTCTATCCTGGTATATTAATAAACGTCGCTGCTGAGCAACGGCAAAAACATTTTAAAAAGATGTTGACATTACATCTTAATAAATGTTATATTATGAAAGTCGCTTCTGAGCGATAACTTAGTAAAATTGTTCTTTGAAAACTAAACAAATCATACGTCAACGTAAGTTTTAAAATTGTTTTAAACAAGAGCTAATCTTACTCTTTATTGGAGAGTTTGATCCTGGCTCAGGACGAACGCTGGCGGCGTGCCTAATACATGCAAGTCGAGCGAAGATTTAAAAGCTTGCTTTTGAATCTTAGCGGCGGACGGG
>NZ_JBIACK010000021.1:0-68638 GCF_042865285.1 Cytobacillus spartinae
AGCGAAAAAGTTTTTCTTTCAAATGCTTCACCTGGAAGAAAAAGTTTTTTGCCCCTTGAACCTCTAGCTCGTTTCTTAGTTTTCAATCGAAAGGGTTCGGGGTCCCATCGATTGAAAAGTTAGAAACTTTGCGTACATGCTACGATGCGGAAGGCAAAAGGGGAAAAGGAACAAAATAAAAAACCGGCCTAAGCCGGTTATCCATGTTTCTATTAATCTTTTCATCTTTTACACTCGTTCACTCGTAAAGAAATGCAATGGAACAAACAGGATGTTAGGTTGCGTTTTGTGCAGCCTTACAGCCCTGTTGGTCGCTTGGATTTTAGAGGGAAGCGAACATGTATGAGCCTGTTGGGACCTGTTCGGTACGATTAAGGGCCTTACAGGCTCAAAATGGCTGTGTCCCTAACATAGATTTTAAGGGTATTACCTACTTAGTGTTCGTTCTTCAAAGATCTCAATAATTACTCTTTCGGGTTGTTGGTTCACAATGGAATCTTTTATGACTTCACCAAGGTCTTTAGGATCTCTTACAGACTTAATAGAGGCATCTAGTAATGTTTTGGTATCAACTCTAGACCAATCCAGTTCATAACCGTTTTTCATAGCTAAGGTTCGTATAAATTCTCGTTGAGTTCTTCCATTTCCTTCCCGAAAAGGATGTAATATATTGATTTCCGACATGTAGTGAGCAGCCCGTTCAGAAAATTGTTCTACATCTAAATGTTTTAGCTGTTTTTCAGATTTAAGCTCTTTAAATAATTCTTTTGAGTAACTTTCAATATGCAAAGGAGAAGCAAAAGTCGTTGCCCCTTTACTAATTTGTTCATTCCGTATTTGGCCATTAAAGGGATAAATATCTTGGAAAAGATGTTTGTGGATCTCTTTAAGGTGCTTTAAATTAAAATCACCAGGTATGGGCTTATGATGAAGTTCTGCGAGGCGTTTAAGTGTGAAAATGCGTTCAGCTTTTTCTAACTTAGATAGATCCTGGATGTTGAGTTTATTAATTAATACTTCTGTTCCTGGATAACAATATTTAGAGTGATGTTGTTGATATTTACTCATTGATAAGGTCCATAACCTTTTGTTTAAATTCAGATTCAGTAATTTCCCCGTTCAAGCGCGCTTTCACCAAAGCTTCCTCGTTTTCTGTCACATGCAAACCTTCAACAGCAAGAGAAGCTTTTGCACTTCGTAACGATTTTTCCACTTGTTCCGATTTCATTCGTTTCTCCCTTTTTTTAGTGATAGATCTATTATTGAATTTATTAGGTAAAGTAGCCATTTAGGACAGCCTCCTTAAAATGATAATCGAGATTTTTTAAAATATACCTGAATTTAGAGTTTTTCCTTCGTTAAAGAAAGAATTGTTTGTTTTATAGAATTTCTTAACTTGCTATTTTTCCATAAGTATACGTGATTAAACAAGTTCTTTAACGATGTGAACGTATAAGATAAATAAAGTCTATCATTGTACCAATTGAACTGCTCAAAGAGTTCTGCTTTAACTTCTATATCGTTTTCAATTAGAATATAATCTTCAGTTTGGTGTTTATATAATTGAAGCTCATTAAGATCTTTAATAGCAACTACAACTTTGAATTTCCTCGGATTCGTTTCATTGTAATGTGTTTGAAAGAAACTTTTTAAATTTGGTTCATAGCCATGATCCAGTTTTGAAAGGTGAAACCAAACAAACTTCTTGCTTCTATCTTGAAACGGAAGATTTTTATTTCCTTTCGTTCCTGGATTAGCTTTCAATGTAATTCTTCCAGAAGTTTTATATAATTCTAAATCCTTTTCAGTCAGGTATGACGTATAATGAATCAAATTTCGTTCTAAATATTCCTGCTTGTTGATAGGGAGAAAGTCACTCAAAACACCTGAAAATTTTTCTTTGATTTCTACAAACAAGACATTCCCAAAGGGAACCATTAATAGTAAAAACACTAAAAGGTTCACAGAAAATATAAGCGCGTTTATTGGAGAAAAGCTATTTAAAATTAAAAATAAAGATGAAAAAAACATGATACTTCCCAATAAGATTAACGCAGGTATAAAATAACAAATCTCTCTAATGATTTTCAAAAATCTTTTATTCTTGATAGTAAACATCACCGATCACAACCCTTGTAAAAAATAAATGCTCTCTTACTTATTATAACGTATACAGGTATACAAAGCAACCAAAAAGAACTCCTTATCACTGTTTAGATAAGGAGCTACATATAACCGGAATCATCAAAGCTAGATAATCCTCCCCAACCCTTCTTAGGTTTACTAGTTTCATTATCAGCGTTTGGTTGTTTAGGGGGAATGCTCTCAGATTCTTCATGTTGATTCTCTTCTTCAGTGATTATCTCTTCTACCGTTTCTTCTAGTTCTTCTTCTAAAGGAGTGGAAGAATGTTCTTCTTGTTCAATTGTTGTGGCCACTTCAGAAAGCGTTTTGCTTTGTTCATCACTAAAAGAAGGTTCAGGACTAACCGTATTGGATTGTTCCTCTTTCAGTGGAAGCGTTTCTTTCTTGGTTACTTCTTGTGTCTCTATGACCTTTCCACTACCGATTGATTTCGTTTGTTGACCGATTTCATATGTCCTCGGCAAAATGGAAGCTATATCAACAGGACCAGCCTCTTGAAATAAATGATCCAACGCATATTCGAATAATAGTTGAATGTCGGACTGGCCATTAATCCAGTCCAACATTTCTTCAGGAAACCCCTTTTTCAAATAAAAAGTAGTGCGGTCTCCTTCTCTATAGATTTTACGTACTTTTTTAGCCATTATGAACACCTTGTGCCATTGCTTTTAACTCTTCAAAACGAGGTGAGCAAGTGTAAACAAGTAATCCTTTTGCATTTACGTACATTGGGTCCTTTAAGAAGAAAAGGTTTTTGTCACGCCCACGTTGTTTCAAGATTTGTTGTAGTTCATCTTTAACAACAGTAGCCCCTCCACCATAAATAAACACATACGGATCATCTTTCATATCATCAATCTTATTCATGATTTCTTTACTTAATTTCACAGCTAATTGACGTTGGTGGGCTTTGAATTTCACAGATACATCAGCATGTCTAGGATGTTCTGAATCGAAAAGAATTTCATTAAATTCTGCTAAACTATCAATCCCCTTACGAGGAAACTCTTTGTTCCATGTTTCAATGAATTTTAGGATGGTTTCTTTTGTTCCGTAATTTAAGCCTTTACTTAGAGTTGGTTTGAAATTTAAACCTTCTGTCACAACAATTTCAGTAGTACCGGCTCCGATATCAAAAGAAAGATTAGTAGTATCTAAGAAAGAAACGTTCTTTCTTACCCCATCTTCATCTTCGATTAAACGTTCAATTTGGTTTCCATCTTCATCAAATACAACACCCCATACGGCTGCTGCACCTTCAGGTAGGCACTTACAGAATTCAATCTTAATTTCAACTTCTACATTTCGCCCTGAAGGATGGTGGAATGTTACTGTGTGAGTGCCCATGTAACGTTGCTCATTTTTAGTAGCATTCTCTTTATTAATAAAAGCAATTGGAAGAGCTACAGATAAATCATAAGAAACACTAATTCGGTCTGATTCTGGATTCTCTTTCATCGCAGTTATTGCTAGTCCTGCAAGTGTTACGATAACAGGAATTTCATCTTTAGATTTATCGGATTTCTTTTCCATTTCAAGTGGTTCAAGACGGTCTTCAGAGACTTTATTCCCGACTATGTAACGTACACCTGAGAAAGTTAAAGCTTTTGACGTAATCGTGATATCTATATGGTCTTCTAACTTATCAACTGGAATATCATTTGCATCTAAAGTGTCTACCGAATCCCCTAGATACTCCGAATAAACAGAAGGGATCATCATTGGTTTATGTCCCTGAGCCCATAATTTTAAAGCGTTATTCCCACCATCTGCACCAGCTTTTTTAGCCATAAAAAATTCCTCCTAATGTTAAGAAATAGTATTCTCAAATTTTTCTCTAATTGTAAGAATTGATTTCCCTTCGTTTGTTAAATAGACAAAGAAACTTCTAGCATCTGAATCGTTTTGTTTCTCTTCTATAAGGGAAGCTCCATACAATTTAGCGTATTCAATTTCGAATTTCCTTCGAGATTTTTCACCTAATTTTTCATAGAGGTCTTTTTTTGCAAGTTTAGGTTGATCGTTTAAAATCTCTAGAAGTTGCCAACTAAATGTGTTTAAACGTTTGGATATGGCGACTAAAGAAACACCTTCCACTTAAATTTCCTCCCATCGATCAATCCTTTCCTCAATAGTAATACATTAACAAACATAATGTAACACTATTTAAGTAAAAAAATGAAATCTTTAACTATTTTTAGTATACATGTATACTAATGTATTTGCAAGTCATTTATTAAAGTTTATGAAAAATTATGAAAAGGTACTCACAAAAAGAAAATCTAGAACAGATTCTAGATTTAGAGATTGTATATCAATGGAATATTACTACCATCTATATTGTGCTTTAGTGCTTTTATATAGGAGTAAAAGTTACGATAGTTATCTATTTCATAGTAAGTCATATAATAGTCCGGTATGTATTTACGCCCCTTCTCAAAAGCTTCTAACTCATATTCTAATAAGAAAAAAAAGTAATGAGTGTTTAATTTCTTGATTTTGTTTTGTAATTCCTGAAGTTTCAATATTTCTTTACCAGGTAATAAAGGAGAAATATGATTGATTTCTTTTACTAAATTAGAATGTTGATTATTTAATCTCTTTAATCTATTTTTAAGTTTAAAAAAGGATTCAGTATACTGTATTTCAGAATGGCCTAATTCATGGGCTATAACAATTGATAAGGCTTCTATTGGATATAGGCCATTATAAATATACTGTTCATGACAATGTTGATATAAACTTGGTAAACATAATATTATTTTGTTCTCTTCAGGATTATATCCAGCAGAAAAGGTTAAAGTTTCATTAGTCGTCATCTCTGAAAATACCATTTCCAACTTTATCTCTGAATAAGACCACTCGTTAATAATTCTTGTTAAGTAGAATGCGAAATACTCGTTATTAAATAAAAAGTGTTCTATGATATCCTTCCTTTCAACAAGAAAGAATTCAGTCAAGACCTCATTATCGTTTTCTTTAATTCTTTTGATAGCAAACAGTTCTTTAACTGTACAGGGTGATATTACTTCGTTCGTATAAAATATATTTGTGACTTTTTTACCCAACGTATCTTTACGTTTATTTTTGCGTAAGTACTTATTCTTCACATTTATAGTCCCTTTGTCATAAACCCTTACACACAATCCTCGAATTCGCTTATTATTAAACATAAAAGATACTAATGAACCCTCTTTTAATACACCATTTAACAAAACCTTCTCCCTATTTGAAGATAGATTAGCTTTAGATGTTTGAATGAAATGGTATTTCAATAGCCTTTTTGGTATCTTAGGAGGAATTAATAAAGTCTTTACATCCATTTTTTCACACCCTATAAAGTATTTAGAATCATTATTTCCAATATTTATAGTCTTCAAAACAGGTGAAGATCCTCAATATAAAAAAAGGCACTAGCTTGGCTAGTACCTTACTCATTTTGACCTGTAAAGGAAAGTTCCATGATGTTTTCCAATGGTGTAATTATCACACCTTCTTGAACCTCTAATCTTAATTGTTTTTGACTTCCATCACTAAAGGTTAGTAATAAAGTATATACAGAAATATTGTTCTGTTGTGTCTTATTAGATATCTTCCCTTGGACAAAAGTTTTTCCCTGTTTTATACTTTTACCTACTTCTTGGGCATAGTTATATATAGCTGCTTCTGATATATCATGAGAATTTTCACTAGTCGTATCAGTACTAGAAAGTTCATCAAGATCTTTTGTAAGTTTGCTTGGTTCAAATAAGTATAAAAGAAAGGTATAGTCACTTCCCAATAATTCTTGAATAAACATAGAAACTGTCAAGTCATCTTGCTCATTCGGTGAAATAGTTTCAATTTGTGCAGCTTCTTCTGGTTTTTCTTTTCTTGATGTTTCCAGGGGCTTTATTTCAAAAAAGGAGAAACCGATAAATAATAAACATAATATAGAAAACAGTAGTGTAAGAGTTTTTTTATTCAAAGTACCCTCCATCTAGGGACGTATATTAGTAAAGAATCTTAAAGGATCTACAGGGTTTCCGTTCAATTTAATTTGAAAGTCTAAATGAACGGCATATGCGTTAGGGTCTAAATGAGTTCTAGTCCCTCCTGATCCACCCATTGTTCCTATCATTTGCCCCTTCTTTACAATTTGCCCGTTTTTAGCTGTAATCGAATGCAAATGAATATATCTTGATACAACACCCTTTCCATGATCCACAAAAACACTATTTCCCCCACCGGTTATTAATCCAGTATAAGACACTACACCATCAGCCATTGCCCAAACAGGGTCCCCTTTTACTCCTGGTTTGATTGCTCCTATATCAACTGCCCCATGCACTTGACCAAAACGAAATGCAGCTGTAGATATGAATGTATCAGTAATCCTAGTAGATTGTGTTGGCCAAGCCCAACCGTGAGCTCCTATTACACTAGGTGAATAGTTCCCCCCACCTTCACATCCAGGATCATCATAATAGGCAGATACCTTTAAGGCATGTTGAGGGTTTCCGGTAATTCCAAAAGTCGGAAGTAAGTATTCAGACGAATATTTCTCTGCTAATTCTAGCGTATAAGTTCCCCCATTCGCTTTAACCCAGGTAGCAAAGTAAGGACCAAAATTATAAGTTTGAATAGCTGTTAAAATGTCATAGTTTGATATTTCAAGAGCCTTACGAAATGTTTGAACACCAACAAAAATAGAGTATTCAGGGTCCGTAATTCCCCCAGGTTGTGTAGGATATTTTTTATTAAAATCAGACGATTCAGAGGATTGCATAGGATCTAATCCTTGCCCTTTAGACTCCTGCATCATCATTGCTTTCATAATTTCAACATATGGCTCCATGCCAAATTGTTTAGCATACTTTGTGATGGTTTCATGATAACTTTCTACTTGATTATTAACCTTAGCCTTTCCATTAGGTGACAATTCACCCACACATGCACCTGGAATTAATCCAATTGTAGAACCTCCACCAAGGCGTATAGACCATACTTGTTGTAACTCTAAAGCTGAATTAATAGTATTAGAATCAAGTCCATCAAGTTCTAATCGTTCCATTAATGAATAAATACTCGTATACGTTACAGTTGTACATTTTTCTTTTCCCTTTTTATCCTTTGTACAAGCCTCGTAAGAGCTTGTATAAGTAAATCTATTGGCTATCTTGCGTACCGTTGAAGAATTAACTTCATCTTCTTGTTTAATAAAGTGATATACCATCAGGTCTACTACCGGAACACCTGACTCAGTAGAGACTTCCATGAAAAGATTAATGTTATCTGAAGAGTAAGGTGGAACAGTTGGATCAGACATCATACTACACATTGGCAGTAAAAAGATTAATAAAAAAGGTAATACATAGAGCATTACCTTCTTTTTAAATAGAACAGCAAGAGGGATCTTTGGCCCGTTTGAACCTTTTTGATTATTTGCCATAATTCCCTCCTAAATAACTTCTAACTTTGCTGCTTGTTTTGGATCGATTATTTTAAGTTCATCTAAAGATGATTTGGTTTGCATTTCAATGCGCTTACCACTAGCAATATGAATACAACGTCCTTTTGATTTTTTCATTCCTAAGATTTTCAATTCTTTCTCTGAAAAACTCATAAACTTCTTTAATTCATCTATATCTTTTTCAGACATTCGCATAAAGGTTTTGATCGTTGCATTGTTTAAAATAGCCGAACCGTACTTACCAATACTTAAATAGTCGGCAACGTTTTGGGTAGCTACAGTTGCAAAACCACCATATTTACGAATACGTTTATACAGCTGGAATAAGAATTTCATAGTTTGTAAATTATCTTCATCTGCTAAAATATGAGCCTCATCTACAATAAAGCCTTTAGGTTCATCACGGTCAATTTTAATCTCTTCCCAAATTTCCTTTAAAAGAAGGTCATACATCGGCTTTTGAATATCTTCACTAAGTTCATGAATATCGAGAACGTTTATTTTACTATTTAAGTCCCAATTTGTTTGTCCATCGAACATTGAAGCATATACCCCATCTTCTGCACTTACATAAGGATTTAAAGTAGAGATTACATTATCCATAGTTCCTTTAAAGTTTGTCTGCAAATTCTTGTAAAGGTCTGATAAAGTTGGGAACTCTTTAGGTAAAACAGTAGATTCATAAGTAAGATTTGAAACATCCTTATAAATCTGTACTATGGCTTTTAGCAAATCAGCCTTTTCTCTAGGCGTAATGTCAGGAATAATCCACTTGAAAAAGGACATTAACTCCCCAATTTTTAAACGCAAATAACTTCCTACGTCATTTTTACCATCTTCATGTTCATCGTCAGAGTCAATAATGGTCGAACGAATATGAAACGGATTTGTTGTAAATTCACTACCAAGCTTAAAAACAATCCTGGTTGCATTAGGATAGAAATACTCTCTTTCAGGGTCTATTGCGAAGATACGCATAGCTTTACCAGAAGTACTTTCGCGTAACATGTCAAGTTTCAAATAAAAACTCTTACCTGATCCAGACTCCCCAAATACAACTTCATTTGGGTTATTAAACACATTATTATCGTATCGGTCATAAATGATAGGAGAATCTTTTTTAGCGTGAAATCCTTTTAATATTCCTGCATTATTTTGTAATTCAGAAGAATCAAAAGGTAGTATAGAAGCTAATGTAGATGACTGCATCGGCCAAGAAATCTGTCTTTCAAATTCATAATTAGAATAACAAATAGGTAATGTATACCACATCAATTGAGTACCCTTAAAAACGATTTTCTTAGAACGAAGTTTAGAAGAGCTTATAGCTGTTTCTAATCGTTTTTCGGCTGATTCTAACTCTTCTTTTGAGGATTCTCTAAGAGCTATTAAAAAGATGGATTCAAATAGATTTTCACTATCATTTTGCAATTCCTCCAAAAGTTCTTCTAATGAAGATAATTCTTTTTCATACTTTTTCTTAAACATTGGAGGGATTTTGCCGGATAACTTTTCCTCTAAGGCAGTAATTTTTCTAGATGTAGACTTCATAATTTCGGTTTTGTCTGTTGGTAAAATTGTTAATGAAAAATCTAAGTTCGCCCTTGTATTTAAAACCCTTTTCAACCAAGTTGGTTGAACTTCATCAGGGAAATAGCTAAAAGAATAAAAACTGTAATACCAATCATCCATAATTAAGTAAGAACCTTGGTCTTTAATTACATTCGGAGAAATACTTTGTATATTAATATCTTTTGAGTACGGCTGGGTTAAAGAAGTTTGAGGGTTAAGTTTTTCATATAACACCTTTTTAATTTCATCAGGAGATAATTGTCTTGTTCCCATTTCTCCAAACTCTAAATACTCAACAAACATTTGCCCTAAATCAGTTAATTCATCGTAAGCATCATTTAATTTCTTAAATTTACTTTCAACAACAAAATAAAAATTATGTACTGTTCTAGATGTACTAGACCGCATTTCTAAAAATTTCATCTTCTCTTCAATACGATCTAACGTGTAACTATCTTTAGCTGAAGAAGCCTTGTCTTTTAAATACATAAGATACTTAGTAACATCGATTCTTTCTGAAGATACTAATATCTGTGCTTTATGATCTAAGGCGTTACAACAATCTTGAATTGCTTGGATAGCTGTTTGAATATCTTCATCAGACAATAATTCCGAATTGATCGGGTCTGTAACTTTTAAAATTATTTTATACTTACCGTCTTTAGTCTCAATTATGTCCGTTATATCCTTAATAGGAATCTCTTGTTTCGGTATCTCTTGTTCTTTCTTTTTGAACGGTAATTTTAAGTCCAGAAGTCCTTTCACTTTCCTCACTCCATGTCGGGTAAATAATTTTCTCGCTAAAATAGATCCATTTAATTCTTTCTAAGAAAAGAGAAATATTTAATACACCCGTTTTTTCATCGGTTTGAAACATCACATGGCCAATTGCAGCTGAAAAAATACTACCTAATAATTTCACTTCAGTCTTAGGTATTATCAATAGAAAAAAGGCTACTAATATACTCACAGTTGGCAAATATAAAAGCCAACCCTTAAGTTCTAATCCCATAAAAGACATAGTTGATTTAACATTACGAGGAACTCTATATTTCATGAATTTTCCTCCTTTTCTAACGCATACGTGGCATCATAGCTTTATATACTGCAAAACGAGACGCACCTGAAACAGCACCACCAGCACCAGAGCTATAAATAAATTGCCTTAATATTTGTGGACCTCTTAGTGAAATGAATGCTGAAGCAATAGAACTAACTAATCCCCATGTCGTACCAGCACTACTCCATTGCACAATCCAGTAAGCTAAAAGAACATGAGCTACTTGAGTAAATACAATAGCTACCACCTCCGTCCAGTACGTTTGAAGCACACCTGAACGATTCACATATGTCGTTGAAACTATCGGTCCCATTATCAGAACAATAGCAAGCTCTATATAGCGTAATGCCCCCACAATAGCAAATACTAAAAACGATATTGCCCATACTAATGTCATAAATAACAAGTGCAATTGTACTAATGCCAGATCTCCATTAGCTGTATATTTATCTAAAATCTCATTCCCACCTAAATTAACATTAATCCCCAAATCAGTAATAGATTTAACAACCTGATTATTAATACTAATAAACATATATACAATTTTAGGTGTAGCAAATATTAACGCCATTGATATAGCTAAAGAGCCTATCATTTCAGCAAAGTTAGGTTCATTTTCCCCTGTAATATTGTCCTTAATCCCTTCCACCACACGCTTAATGAAGAAGAATATAGCTAAAGAACCACCAGCCCATTGTGCCCAATTAACAAACGTATTCAAATTAGGAACCTTAGATAGATTAGTCTGAGCTATTATAAATTCTCCCATATATTCAAATGCAGCAGTAGCAAAGGAAGTGGTCAGTTCACTAAACCACTCCCTTAAACCCTTTTTAAAATTAGCTACAGGATCTAATATAGAATCCAACCAACCAGCTGCATATGTAGAAGGTGAAAAAAACAATAAATTAATTAAAAAAATGAATCCTAGAAGAGTAAGAATCATCTTACCTCTTTTTCTAATAAAGACCATAAGTTCACCTTCAATTAATAAAAAATTCCCCAAAGCCAGTTACCAATCCACGTAGCACTTCCAGCTATTGCAGCACCAACTATAGATAACTTCATCTTATCTTTTATTTTCTTTACATCCATTGCATCATCTGTTTTTGTTAACATTAATCCACCAATAACAAACGTTAAAATAATTAGACCTGGAACCAAATAAAGCATCCATGTAGAAAGTTGGTCTAATACACTATCCAGTCCTGTAATAAAAGTAGGCATCTAAAATCCCCCCTCTCTCGTAATCTATTAATAGTATAGTGTATACATGTAAACAAATCAAGAATAATATTCCATATTCGACAATAAATATAAAAAAATACAAAAAATCCTAGATAGAAAGAAACACTAAATGATCCCCTGATAGTCAAACTCTTTAAAACTATTAACTTGTATCAAGAGAAGTGGAAATCTCTGATAAAAGCATAGAAGAGGAAAACCCTGCTAGCCCACCCACCACCGTATCCCTAAATGTATACGGATTTGGCCCATTTAAGTTAAGGGGCTTTCTCGGACGTAAAGGTACGATATTAGTTAGTTTGATTGTTGTTTTCGCAGCTCTTCCCTTGCCTACTACTTCTTTTGAAATAAGGTGTTCACTTTCTAATAGTTGGATAACCTCTTTAAATGAAGAGTAAGGAATGTTTAATGATTTAGCTAGTTCTCTCTGGGAACCAGTAATTTCCCCTTTTGACTTTTTAAGGAAAGATAGAATATCACTCTTCCATTCTTCTAAATGGCTGTATTTCCGTTCACTTCTCGGTTTTGCTCCCACAAATGGACGATAGGTAAAAGGCATTCCAGATAATTGTCTAATCCAGTATGCACTTGGCCCATTAGGAGATCTAAGTTTAAAAGCACTTCGGATTTTGCGCTTAATATCTATTTGAGGTAAAGGTGGTTCATTATTAGCATTAGCCATATGTAAGCGTTGTTCGGCTTCACCTTGAGTTAATCCACTAGCTTTATAGGCAAGTGCAAGAGTATAACAAGTTTGATCTCTTTGACCTTTGCTAACACCTTTCTCAAGTTGAATAATTGCCGGATGGAAAAGTAAAGAGTTTGATTGTACAGAAAGTCGTTTGCGTTCTTCAACTTCATATTCTGTTTGAATGTAAAGCCAGTCAGATAAATCACTAAAAGAAGTTCGAGTATCAGTACGGTATACGATGTTGGCTTCATTTGGAATACGAAACCAGCGTTCAGCTCCAATAGCTTGCGGATCTCCACCAATTTCTTTAGCTATTTCTTGCTGAATTCTTTCAAATAGGTTTACCACTTTAGGTAGGGCGCGTTTAGGCGTATTAAAATAAAAATAAACATGATACCCCCCTGAAGGTGTCTTCACAACTAAAGAAGGCATAGGTAGACCTGCATCTTCAATCCTTTCCAGAAGGTCAGGAAGATAGATACGTTCATATGTCCCATTCTTCATATCTATATCAATGACTACAGCATTTAGCCATCGTAATGTGCCTGAATTTCGCTTATCATTTCGGTAAAATGTGTTTGGCGTAAAATATGTAAATTTATCTTTAACGGAAAATAGCGTTTGATAAGTACGAACAGCTTTTTGAGTAATGAAGTCATTCGTGACGAATACCCATCCACGTTCTGAGTCATAACCTTCATGAGTTTTTTGAAGCATTTTTTTAGGCTTATCAGATAGTTGTTCTTGAAATAAATCTCTATAAGCTTCCATGCATGTTCCTCCTTTTTAGAGCAACAAAAAAGGCGTTGCTCGTTATTTGAGTAACGAACAACACCTAGCATAGAAACAGCTATTAAAGACACAAGATAACAAATAAAAACGAAAAGATTATCGTATATAATGAGAAAAAACCCTTTACACATCTTAAAAAAGATTGTATTATATACATAGTAATTTAATTTTTGTTATCTTGTAGCGAGGTGCTGTCCAGGCTTTGTCGCTACTCTCGAATTATCCGGTGTTGCAAGCACCGGATAATTCTTTTTTTATGATTAAAAGAATCAATTATATTAAATTGTTGTTTGTGAAAAACACTTTTCTATATTTCTGCTATTTTATTCCTAGTAATATTTTACCTGTATACAAGGATACTCTATTTTTTGTCGAATTGCAATGAAGATTTGAAAAAAATGTCGTTGTAGTAAAGACTATCATATTATTCTATTTAATTCTATTTAAATATAAAAGATAGGCGTTTTTCCTTACTATTATAGGTTAGCTTTGCAGGAAACGTTTTACCTGTCTTTTGTGACATAAAACCATCTAACTTATCAGTTACATTTTTATCGAGTAATTTCTTAATTTGTTGAACAGGGATCTTCTTTTCACAAAAAATAGGATTTAGTAAAAAGTCACATGTCTTCTTATAATTCTCACACAGATAATAGGATTTTCCGATTAAGACATTTGCTTTGCAGATCGGACATTTTCCAATATAACGATCTTCCTTAGACGGAAATTGAAAAGCCAATGAATAGTCTTCTTTCAGAATAATTGCAGCTGTAAACTCTCCCTTTTCCCCTTCAAAACCAGATATAAAATCCGTTTGTTTTTGAGATAAAAGCTTCTTTATCTGTGATGTAGGTAAAGACTTCCCTTTTATCTTTACAGGTAACGTAAACTCACAACCATCTTTGTACCGAGAACACCCATAAAAAGATAGCTTGTTCTTTATCACATACCCTTCTTTACACTTAGGACATTGACCTATTGCTTGTTCCTCTAATGTTAAAAACCTAAATTGGAGTTTCCCTTCGTGATAGACAATAAATGCATCAAAGGTTTTTCCTTCCTCTGTTTTAAAATCCTTAATCAGTTCCGTACTGCCTTCTTTTAGTAATCTCTGAATTTGCTTTCCTGGTATATGTTTTCCCTTGATAGACTTAGGAAAGGTAACATTACAGGTTGGAAATTGGTCACAACCATAAAAAGCCTTCTTATCAATGATCGTGCCTCCACAAGTACATGTAGCTATATGAAGGTCCTTATTACGAGACACAATGATTTGATTCATCGTTGTTTCTGGAATAGCTCTCATTTGCTCAACTATTGAACATGCAAAGCGATTTGTTAATTCGGTCATTTCTTCAAAGGTTTTTTGGCCATTTTGAATTTGCTGTATGTTATATTCCATTTCAGCTGTAAAGGAAGGATCTTTAATTTCGTTTACAGGGAAAGAGTCTATAAATGTTGCACCCAATGACGTAGTTTTTATATTTCTTTTTTCAAGGATAATGTAACCTCTTTGAAGAAGCTTAGGAATAAAAGTTTCTACAGTTGCAGGGGTTCCTATACGTTTTCCCTTCATTAACTCCTTTAATTCCTGGTCCTCAATTAGATTTCTTCCAGCAGATTCCATGAATTTAAGAATACTACCCTCTGTATGGTAAGATGGCTTTGTAGTTTCTCCTTCTTTTAGAAAGATCCTATTGATAGGCAGAATCTGTCCTTCATGTAGTTCAGGAATGGAGAAAGAATCTTTTTTACCTTCCTCTATTTCTTCGTTAGATAAGACAGATAAGAATCCTTTTTCTTTTAATACGTTTTCCTTACTGATAAATTCATTTTCTTCAGCATCAACCAAGACTACTTCTCTGACGGAATAAATAGCCGGTTTCATCCAATTTGCAATAAAGCGTTCTACAATTAAATTATATATAGCTACTTCAATATCGGGTTTGTCTTGTGGTAAAGGTTTTTTAGTAGGAATAATTGCATAGTGCGCTGTAACCAATTCATCATTAAAGGAACGGTGATTCTTGGTTACGTTTTGCATTTCAAGGGCATTGGCTATATTAGAAAAAGTGGATGTTTCCTTTAATGCTTGTATAACAGTTTGAACAGACTCTACCATTGAAGAAGGCAAGTGTCTGGAATCTGTTCTTGGGTAAGAGATATATCCTTCTTCATACAGCGTTTGAATGGCTTTTTTCGCTTTTGGAGAAGGAACATTTAGCTTTTTGATACAATCTTGATAAAGGTCTGTTAAATTATATAAATTCGGTGCGTGTTTTTTGGATTCTTTATTACCGAAGGACGTAACAGTTAAAGAAGAGTCCTTTAACCTTTCCATTAAGGATTTTAATGGGCGAGGATCTAAAACCTGGCCTTCTGTCTTATAACTAGTCAAGAAGCCTGTATCTACCATCAATGTATATAGCGTTTGAGGTCTATATTGTTCTACTGATAATTCTCTTCTTCGAATCTCGTTCAGTAAACATAGTTGAATCCTTCCACCAGACAATAAAAACTGTTTATTTGCTAGTTTAACAGTAGATGCACGAGTAATTGTATCTCCTAGTAAGTGATCCAGGTATTGTCTTAATTTGCCCGCAGCTGCTAACGTGTCAAAATCTTCTCCTTTTTCCAACTTATTCAGTGATGCTTCAACTTCACTAGACTCATAGTTAGATAGCAACAGTCTAAGGATTGGTTTGGTACACCCAGAATACTCATAAATTTCTCGGAATATTATTTCACCTTCTTTATCAATGTCACAAGCGTTAACCACCACTTCTATATCACTACGGTTCAACAGGCGAACAATGGTATCAAGTTGTGCTTGTAATTCATGCTTAGGCTTATAGCGCAATGGAAATATATTTGGTAGAACGTCAAAAGAAAAGTCTTTTCTATCTGGATCATGGTCTTCAGGATTAAAGAGCTCTAACAAATGTCCTACAGCCCATGTATGAACATATTTCTCATTCTCGTAATATCCTATAAAGGGTTCATTACCTTCATTCTTTTTGCTATTTTTGAATCTAGGCGATTTTAACAACTCTCTAGTAACTTTTGGCTTTTCGGAAATAAAAAGGATTTTCCCCAATATTGTTTACCTCCTGTAAAAAAAACACCTCTTACGAAGTGATTATAGTTTGAACGCGTCATATCAATCAAAAATGCGACTTAATTTTCCAATTCGTAAATCGCCTTTCTAACCTTTATCCATTGTTCTTGAAAATATGTTGTCCTTTCCTTATTTTCAGTTGCTCCACTTTCAAAATACTTTTTTTCCTCTTCAAATTGATTTTTTAATTTAATTTCTAATTCCCTTAGATCATATAGAACAGAACCGATAGCCATAGTAGCTTGAATTTTGTTCAATTCACCCATTCCCTTCTCTACGTCGTTTAATACGTCAATTACGAAATAATCCAATAAATGGCACTCTTAATTCTTCCCCCTCATTTAATTCGTGAGGATTTTTCCATTTTAAATTAATCAGTACCAAAAACCTCCACAGAAATCCTATATTGTAGTATCTTTTCGATATGCTATATAGAGAATCACCTTTTCTAACAACATAATTTTTCATAAATTCAAAGTTCCTTTCAGACTATTGGTGTTATTGCATAAATGTGTCTTATATGACATTAGTTCCTTTCAGTTCCTTAATAATCGTCTCTACAACCTGGCGCACCTTTTTATGAAAACCAACTTCTCCAAAACGTGTATTTTTTTCAATTTGTTCGTATAAATCCTTAGTTAAATCTAATGTAATGTTAAAACTGTAATTAACAGGGGATATATGTAATCGTTGTTTTTCATCATCAATAACTACGTAAACTTCATCAAAATCGGTTATAAGAAATTCAAATAACATTGCTTTCATTTTCTTTTTCCATTCTCCTTCTTACAATCTTCTCAAAATGCTGTGTTTTGTTATAATTTAAATCAAAAAGAGGTGACTATAATTGGCTGGAAGTAAAATTACAGTTACTCCTTTGGTAGATTTGAATACTATTGAGGATATCGAATTAAGAGCCTTGGCTTTTTACATATTAGGTAATCCTAATGAAATTTTCAAACTCCAATCAGAGGATGAAGAATTATTTAAAAAAGTCTTAGAATTAATAAGTATCAAGAAAGAATTTTTATAAGAAGGAGTATTAAGCTTCTTCTTTTCTAATTGTAGAACTATTATCGTTAAGACGGTATTAAATAAATTGTTAAACGCTGTTTTAAGATTCCCCGTTCATAGTAAAACGATAAAAGATGTTTTACATATTTCCACGTACCTGAATCTTGAAATTCAAGAACTTCGTTAGATGCTGCTAATATACCTGTAACATCGTTTGTATCAAATTCAAGGAGTATTCTTCCTTCCAAAGACTCATACCTAACGTTGAAAACACTCATATTTACACCTCAATATAAAGTTATGGTTTATTTGCCTTAGTTTCTATACTAGCAATAAGACTACCGAGAGAGTCTTTCGTATACATAATTTTGAATCCAGGAAATGCTCATTGAATCCAAAATAAAACACGCCTCGTACTCTTTAAAGGGTTTAGCTTCACGAACAATTTTCTTCATTTCTTCATGAGAATTATCATGATGACAGTACAAATCATTTATATCAGTAGATGTAGGCATTTGTAATATATACGCCTCAATCCCTACTTCTTCTAATAAATATCCAGTATGAATTGCTCCTTTTTGTCCACCTTCCGATAAGTCGCCTGTATCGTACCCAATATAAATCTTCTTATAGCCCTTAGATTTTAAAACTCTTGCATGTCGAAGAGAAAATTTTTCAGTTCCACCGATAGCAACAACGTTTTTATTATTATGGGTCAATATTGTAAGAGCGTTAATCTTTGATTCTACAATTAAAAGTGGTGAGCTAGGTTTGCAATTATCCAAATTGTAAATAAAGAAATCTCCAAATAAATACAAATGCTTAAGCTTGCCATCTTTTACATATCTACCATACAGATCTATTACACGCCCATTATGAAAAATAGGAATGATAACACAATCAAAAAAATAATCCATTAAGTTATTGTTTTTACGCTTTCGAATAAGACCGACTTCAAGGAGTTCTTCATCACTAAAAGAAAGGTCGTTTAAATGGTGTTTTAATCCTTTTCCACCTTTTGCAAAACCTATCATATTTTCTTTAATTACACTTTCAGAAATACCACGATTAACTAGATAGTTAGATTCGAACTGAGAATAATATTTCGCTGCATGATAAAGCATCTTTTCTTTGCGTGATATTTCCTTAGATTGCCCTTGTGGAAGCTCTACTTTACCTATTTGTGCAAATTTACTAACAGCTTCTAAGAATGGTACATTATCAAGCAATTGAATAAATTGGATCGGATTACCTGACCAGTCACACACAAAACATCTTGCTACATTTCTGTGAGTATTAATTTTAAAATGTTCTTGATCTTTTCCGCATTTAGGGCAGTTAGATCCTCTGCTTTTACCAAAGCCTTTTACTGGAAATCCATAGAAAGTTAATACAGTTTCAAACGGTATTTTTTGCATTAATTCATCAATTAACTTAGGTGGGTAATAATTCGCCATAGTAACCTCACTTTACACTCTGTTGAGTATAATCTATAATAAAAGCAAGAGATCTCTAAGAGATTTTCTTAACCTCTACAAAGTCGGCCTAGTGTCGGCTTTTTTATTTTTTACGCTATTTCTCGGAATCATAAATTTGTACTTTCTCAAAAAATACACAATACAAACAAACAATAGTAATCCAGAGATATTCATTAAGATAAAATTTGGATCTACCATATGAAGGAGATTAATCCCTAAAGAGATCAACTCGTTTTCCAACTCATGTACTTTTGCCTCTATCTCACTACCTGGTTTGGCCATTTTTTTCATGAACAGATACATTAAAAAGATAAAAAAATAGGGTAAAAGTGTGAAGCCTAAATAGGCAAAGATTAGAACTTTCCCAACTTTCCACATCATTATTCACTTCCTTTCTTCTTATCTAAGAACCACTCCTTGAACACATCAAAGTCTTGTTTTTCAGCTAATATAAGCTTAGGATATTTTTTTACAGGTATATACTTTTTCTTAGTGCTATTCTTGACCTTTTCAACATCTACTGGGTCATTAATATCATAAATATGAGCATGGATAGCTTGCGGAGATATTCCTAATTCTAGAGCCATTTCCCCTGTAGTGATATGTTGAACATGGTGAACATACCCTAGTTCAAGACTCTTAATTACACGGTGGATCAATGTCTCTTTTTGATTAAAGAAATCCAATACAAATAAAACGGCTGAAGCTTTCTTATTAATTTTACCAATATCAAAAGGTGCTGCGTTATAAAATATCTTTAATAATTCAACTACATCCTGTTCAAACTGTTGATCCATATACGTTTTCATTTTAACAAGATTATCCAAAATAGAAGATTTTATATTTATTGCATTTCCTAACACTTCATTTTGAGTAACCAATTTCATATTCATAGATATACAACCTCCAAAAAAAATTTAACTTAACCTCTAACTAAATTATATAGTATACATGTATACATGTCAAGTATAATAAAAAAGAATGCGTGGGATCTAGGAAAAAACTTTACGTGTATAAACACCCTCATTCTTTTCGAATAAAATGATTATGAAATTATTGGGTTGATACAGAGAAAGAGAAAAGGTTGATTTGTAAGTGAAAACGACATAAAATATTGATTAGGCTATGCTCGTAGCTAGTTCTATTAAGGCTGCATCCTTCTGACCAAGGGTGTAGCTTTTTTCATTACTTAATTATTATAATTTTTCTACTAATGTCTCAAAAACAGTTCTGATTAATTCATATTCAAATTGGCTACTTTCAACAATAAATAAAGCTATAGCCAATTCAAGTGTTTCCCCTAAACGTTCTTTTGAATAATCTTTCACAAATTGTTGATAGGAAGGTAAGATCCTTAAGGGTTTTATGGGTCTTGTATTCTCTAGAGTTTTATATTTTTCAGATATTATATTAGTTAAAGTCTGAATCCTGGGATCATTAAATGTCATACGCAAATCTTGAATAGGTATACTTTTATCTTTTAAGTGATCTAACATCTTTTCAGCAAGAATATTTTTATTGTATTCTGGAAGATCTTTTAACTTCTCTATATCCACTTGTTTTCCAGATTGTATTATAGTTAATAAAAGTTCTGTCTTCTCTTTTCCATATATATTTGCACACGCTTCAAATGCAATATCATACATAACATCAATTCTATATGCTTTAGGTTGAAAATGACTTCTCTTAGTTTCGTTTATCTCCATATTGTCTCTCTCTTTTTTCATGATTTAACAACCTCTCTTTTAATCTCAGACACCCCTTACGTATCTTATTTAGTTTACCATAAATTTGTGTACATGTTTACATCAAGAAGGGAAAAAATTATAAAAAGTAATAAAAAAGTATAATTCACCACATCCTCGAACTTATCTTTACAGAATATTTCAATTTTTGCATTTAAAAGTCCTTCTTAATCAGTTTTACTTTTTTAGGAAACTTATATTCACTATTATCCAGATAGAAAACACATAATTGGTATTCGCTTGAAAGATATGTAAAAAAGGGGTTTCTATTATGCGGATAGTATTAACTCTAAACCAGAATAGATATTACATAAAGAGACTTTATTATTAAAATGATTCGGTACACGAATTAAAAATAAGACTATTCGCACTAGGACAAAATACCTAGTTAAGATTTTTTAATGTTGCTTCATACTCTTTTACTTTTTTATAAAAAGTCGCCTTCTTCATATCCACCATAGCCATGAACTCTATGGACATAATACTACCTTCTTTCCATTGTTTATAAAGACTTTCCCAATGTTTAGGAAGTTCGAGTATCGGTCTACCAAGATGTTTTCCCTTTCCCTTTGCGGACTTAATCCCTTCCTTTTGACGTTGTTTAATAAGGTCTCTTTCCTGCTGGGCCAAAGTAGTATAAACCTCAATAAGAATATTATTGACCATATCTAGAATCCAATCTTCTTCTGGGGGTCTATTTTGCATAGTTGTAGGCATATCAATGATTTTTAACCGAATCCCTTCTTTTTTAAGATACTCAAGATATGCTTTGATCTGTTCTTTATTCCGTCCTAAACGATCAATAGACTTAATATAAAGTGTATCTCCCTCCCTCATTGCTTTAAGTAAGTTTTGAAACCCTTCCCTCTCCATGTCTTTTCCACTAGCTTTGTCACTATATATGAACTTTTCGTCTGTCACATAAGGTAAAAGTGCTTCATACTGCCTGTCTAGTTTTTGTTCTTTTGTTGATACACGAATATAACCAAAACTTATGGATGCCATAAAGCCACTCCTTCATCTTATTGTAGCTTTACTATACACTATACGTGCAAAAAGGTGTAATATTTTAGAGACGTTCAAAAAGGTCTAAAAAACAAATAAATAGACAGGTTTTTCACTTATATTCTCCACGTCTCTAAAGGAGTACCTTTATGTACACTAAAAAAATCAAAATGTTTCTTTCTTACAAAAACCTTTATAATTTAATTTGAGGTGATAACATGGATATTTCTCAGTATAGAGAACATGCTTTTAAGGTAACTGATGATAACAAATTGATAGATGCGTACTTTACAGTCTTCAGACAAAACAAGGACAATCCTGGTGCGTGTCATTTATCTTCATCTATCCTATATATAATTCTTAAAGAATTAGGATATGAAGCAACACTCTGTTTAGGTGAGGTAGAAATAGGTTCACTTCGATTTGATCATTCCTGGGTTGAGTTGGATGGGAAAATTTATGACTCAGCTATTTCGTTGGGTTTAGAAAACAGAAAAGTATCAGCCCCTGTCTTTGGAGATTACTTCTTAGATAATTTAGCGAAAATAGAGAATATAATATACGGAACCCAAAATCACACTCTCCCAGACGAACCCACAAAGTTGATATTAAAAAAAGGATTCTCTCATTACATGTCAGCTGCACCTTTACGTCATGGAGTGTGGTTTTTAGTAAAAAGAGCTTGTTCGGATCTTCGTTTACGAGTTAGTATTGAGGACTTGAAGGAGAAATATAAAAACGATCAATGGATTGTGAAAACACCTTACAAAATATAAATAGAAAGTAAAAAAGCATGTTTTATTTAAACATGCTTTTCTATCACTTTATCAAGTATTCTCTTTAAGTTTAGTTAATAAAGTCTCAAGATTGTTTGCAAAAGTTACGTCTTGTTCTGTAATTGGTTTACGTCTTGCATACTTATCTAGAATCATATCTCTAGAACTCTTGAGCAAATTATTCAGCATATCTGCCATCTGATTATCATTGTATTCACTAAAAAAACCTAATAGATGATGAACAAAGGCTTGCTCGCTTTTATTTAACACACTATAAGTATCTGGTTTGGTCATTTGCATTCCGTAAATTACAGCAGAATTAAGAAAGCCCTCTATAGGATCAATAGATTCATCTTTCATTAGTAACTCCTCACTTTCCTGGACGACATTGTACAAAATTAATTTCACAAGGCGTGCACATAAACTTACGTTAGTCTGTACATCTTTTTTTCAAATAAAAAGTAAGTTCAACTATTTTTATTATTCAAGGTCTAAATCTAATTTTGCTAAGAACAGCAGGTTAAATAATGGATGTTTATTGTCATACAAAGCAGGATTTTTATTTAAGTTTTGTTTAAAACAAAGGAATACAGCTAAGTCCCAGCATAGTAGATTTTTATCGTTAATAGGTTCCGGTATATTATGTGTTAAGTCTGCTAGTGTTGATATGATTAGGTTGTTAAAGTGCGATGGGGTGGTTTCCCCTATTCTTCTAATTGTTACTAGAGTTTCATGTAGTACCTTGTTCGCAATAGAAGTTAGCTCAGTTTCAGACTTTTTCATTAGTTTGTTGTGAAAATATTTAAAGTCTAGTTCAGAGCGTTCTTGCATCTTTTTAAAATTATCAATTTCAATCAAAAACTGATCAGAAGCTTTAGATACCCTCGAATTATTCACTATAGACATATTTAATTTAGCAAACATTTTCATACTCCTTTTCCTATAGTAAAGGTTATTTAAAAGGTTAAATGCACTTAAAAACACCCTTTTAGTGATTAAGTTGCTTTTTATCGTATATAGTATACACGTAAACATTCAAATTGTTTCTTTAAGCATGTTTAGGATAAGTATATAATAAGAACAAACGTTCTTATGAAAGAGGTTAAAAAAGTGTCTATAAGAGATAGAGGAATTATAAAATTTATGCCAGCTCTACTTCCCCCTGAACTTAGGTCAATGTTAAAGCAAATTGAGGTAGAACAGAATTATCAAACAAAACCTAGCCTGGATGAACAACAATTAGAACATATTAATCAAATCATTTGTGAAAGTATGGAACATGGGCTTGAAGTTAAAGTTGTCTATTTTGAAAATAACAGAAATAATTTAGCAATCGGAAAAATTCATTTATTTAAAGAGTCAAGTCGGACTATTCGTATAGTAAATAGATTCAGTGATTACTTTGATATTCCTATTGAAGAAGTTGTAGATGTTTTTCTTGTATACGAAGAAGAGGTTTAGGAAATCCCTAACACCTCTTTACTTCTATACTTTAGGCATAGAATGGTCATTTTTCAATAGATACTGAATTTTCTTGTCTAGGTCCTGCTTATTGAAGTAATGAAGCATATAAGCAGCATGGCCATTATGGGGAGCAAACCCCTTTTCTTTAACGTGTTTATACATTTTTTCTCCCCTTGCAATAAAGAAGAACGTTTTCGTTTTTCCAGCATACAACGGGGAAACCAGGTCTTGATCGTCCAGAAAAACTTCCAATACAGGAGATTGCATAATTAATTCATCTTCAGGTAAGCCCAGATACGCCATTAATTCTTCATGCTTAATAGGCATTCTTACTTTATCAAAACTCTCTTCTTTCTTTCTCTTTAAAAAAGAAAACATAACCAACGCCCTTTCTTTAACGCATATGGAAATTACAGTTTTTCAACTCCGGCAATCCCGATTTCACTAATTTCTGCGACAAAATAATTCTCTATCTGGATATCCGTATTAGAAAGAGGAATAAGAGTTTCGGAACTAATGCCTTCTAATGTACTAATACAAGCTTCAATTCTAATATTCTCTATAAGACAAAATTCCTCAGGATGTTGCTCTTGGACTGTTTTTTCAAATTCATCTGCATTATTAAAATCCTTCTCTTTCCCATATGCTCTATCATTATTTTCTGAGAAAACAATGTGTTTTTCGTTCATAACTACCTCCCATGTAAATAATTTAATACACAAAATCTTTCATAAAATTATAGACAAGCGCAACTGTAAAGAAAACCATTGAATAACAAGCCAGTGTCCATCTTGGTGTAAATTTCTCTAACTCTAAGACCTTACTGAATATGGCTATATTCATCCCAAACATAAAGGGATAAAATAAAACCTTATAAATAGTTGTATGGCCGTTTAAATAGAAATACGCAAACACAACCACAAAAAGCAATGATCCCACCAAATACTTTTTATTAATACCACGCCACCCTCTACTAATTAGTTAAAAAAGAATAAACATCTAATACTCTTTACGCTCGAAGTTTATGCTTGTTCATTTTTTGATTTTTCAATAAGCTCATTTAGGGCATCAGTACCATACTCAGCTTCATAATTTCTAAGAGCCTGAATAATCTCTTTTTCCATTATTAACTGTTCTGTATTGTACCCTTTTGAAAAATTAGACATAGTGAGCACCTCCGTAATTAATATCTTTAGTATACATGTATACTAAAGGGAATGCAAGTATATTTAGCTACTAGAAAGGATCTTCAAGAAAAACTCTCCCAGCTGACGATTAAGGAAGCTGGGAGGTGAGAAAAGGCCTTAAATATGGCCCTTCTCCTTTAAAGAAACAAAACGATTATCCCCACATATGATATGGTCTAAAACGTGAATTCCTAATATCTCACCACTCTTAACGAGTCTCTTTGTCACTTCTAGGTCTTCTCTCGATTCTAAGGGGTCTCCTGAAGGATGCTGATGTGAGACGATAATTGAAGCAGCGTTGTTTAATATGGCGCATTGGAAAACCTCTCTTGGAGAAACGATACTAGCATTTAAAGAGCCAATATGTGCGATATGCGCTGCAATCACTTTATTCTTAGTATTTAGTAATAAGACTAAGAATACCTCTCTTGCATAATCCCCGATGAATTTATTAGCAATATGGTAAGCATCTTCTGGGCTACGTATCACTAATCGCTCTGGGTCAAAACCTTTTGTAGTCTTTCTTTTTTCCTGTTTAATAGCTGTGATTTCATAAATTTTTTCTAATGTCATTTTGAAGACCTCCTAGAATTTTCTTAACCTCTCTACAACTATAATTATAATGTATACATGTATACAAGTCAAGTGATTCTAGTAAAATACTCTAGTTTTATTTAAAAAAAGTTTCTTTGAAACAATCACTAAAAGAAGGGGAAAAGTGTTGGTATTTCGGTTTTATTCGCTTTTGAGGTAGGCTTGGCTTGAGGCTCTTCGCGTTCTTAATCGGGATTGAACCGTATTCCCCCCTCATACTAGTTAGTGGAAGGCATATCTCCTTATTCGCTTTTGAGTTTAGGTTGGATGTGCCTTCGCAAAGCGTATAAGAGGGGGGATTAGGGGTAGTCAAGGAATGCAGCGCAGAATTTGCCCTACGGACTCTGGCTATAGTGGAGTTGGTTTTGTAAGGAGTGTTTCTTTACGACGAAACAAAAATAAACGACACTTAGCCTAGAAGCCCGTTGGCCATAATTCGAGAACACCCTTGACTTCCCCGTTCGGTTTATATCCCGTGGCAGGGGTTAGCCTGGCTTCCATATTATTTATGTATTATTATTACTTCCAATCTATTCTAAGAGGTTTAAAGGTTAATAGAAATTTGCACTCGTTCACTCGTTAAGAAATGCAATGGAACAAACAAGATGTTAGGTTGCGTTTTGTGCAGCCTTACAGCTCTGTTGATCGCTTGGATTTTAGAGGGAAGCGACAGGTATGAGCTGTGTCAACATGGCTGTGCCCCTAATAAAAGGATTTTAAAACAAAAAGGAACGAACTACAGTCCATTCCTCAAGGTTTTTATGTTAACATTTTAAGCTTTTCCTTATGATAACAATTTTTATGATGTTTAAGAGACTCTTCAAATGCTTGATTTAAGGTGAAGGAAAGATTTTTACAACGGCTACATCGATGAACCAAAATGGAAGGTTCCGATTTGGTTTCAATATCTTTTTCATCAATCCGGTGAGCAAGAATTAATTCCGAACCAAAGGATTCTTGTTCCCCAATAAATTCCATAACCCCTGTGTAACAAATAGGACAGTGGTGTGATATCAAATGATTAACTCCTTTCAAGTAAGCGTGATTATAAGAAAGAAGCAAGGAGACCTTGCTTCTATTTAGTAATTTCTATGGAAATTAGAGAGTCATATGCGTTCTCATCAATAACCATATTAAAATCTTTTCAGCTGTGTGAAAGTTCCTTAAGCCTCTTATGAAGAGTGAATAAGAAATCAATACTATTTAATATCTTTGGTGTAGTTTCATAGCTTCTAAGACTGTTCCAATAATGTTAATAGATACATCATCTGTTCTTTTAATTCTAATATCACTTGTACTAACGACTCCATTTGAGTAAGTTACCTCAAAATGGAAGATTACCTCTCCATTTACCATAGCAGTTGTTGGTTCTATTAAAATAGGATTCAAGTAATCTCCTTCATAAAGTGTAGGAGTCGTTGGGTTACTAGCTAGTAAAACAGACTCATTTAATGTTGTCCCATCCTTTAACAACGCTTGGAAAGTAACTTTTACTTGTTCAACCGGAACCGGATCTACTACGGCGGAAAGTTTAAACGTTTCCCCTGAGTAGAAGTCATTTGGTGCGTTTCCTAAGTTTCGGTGAATATCCTCCCAATTAGCAGTATGCCCTACGTTTCCTGTAATACTAAGGTCTTGGATAACTAACGTTTTAGATGGGGAGGTATCAGTGGTATTTCCATCTGAAACAGTTTGAACTATCGTCCATTCCCCAATATCCTGTATGTCCGTAAATCGTAGTCGAACATTCCCGTTAGTATCAACTTGGCTGTCTCCGGTCTTATAATTTAAGGTTCTTCCGTCTTTTGTTAGTTTATATTCATAAGACAAGGTATCACCATCAGGGTCTGTAGCAGTTGAACGTATTTCAATGATATCACCAATGTATTTAGGTGAGTCTACCTCAAAACCAGCAGTAGGTGGCTGATTATCAGGCAGCACTTTAACCAATTTAGGTTCTGATTCATCAGATAATCCAAATGGTTGATCCGTAGCTTTTACCTTAAACCACACATCCCCAACAGCATTTAGCTGTCTAGTAGGATGTTCTAGTTGTGAAAACTCAGTCCATGTTGCCTTGTTATCCGTAGAGATATACCAATTGTATTTCAATGGATCTCCATTTGGATCATAAGATTTGTTTTGTAAGGTAACAGTCTCACCAGCAATGATTGTAGTCGGAATTGGGTCAAAGTCTGCAATTGGTGGTTTGTTTACCCCTGTAGCATCCAATAATTTAATGACCGAAGCTTTCTTCTTCTGGAAGTCCTCTACCTCTTGTTTTACCTCGTATACTTTTCTTGCGAGTGGATTAGGAGGTAACCCATTTGTCCAGGTAAACGTACCTTGTTCTCTCCACTGGTAGGACATAGCTTTTATTCCCCCACCGTAACCAATATCAATACTTCTCTTGTCAAGATCATAAGCCTTGTTAGTAATCGTATATTGACCAGTACTAGCATTGATCGTAAATCCAAAATCAGCAATTGGTTTGCGGTGAATATAGATGTACCAATTATCCACTTCTTTAGACCATAATCGGTAAGGGTCAAATTTATTATCATCCCACCATACAGGATTATCTCTAGCAGCATGAATCGTTTGGTAACGTCCTACATTGCTAAACTTTGTTACTGGTGTTCCCAAATTTTGAAGATTAAAGGAAGCTAGTCCCATGTTATTTTCAAATACGCTTGGATTGTGATTATATCTCCAACGTTCTGCAAACTTAGGATCGTTTTCTGCATCTTCATAGTAAGTAAAATATTGAGCTTCATCTTCCAGTGTTAAATAAATCTCATTCTTACCTTGATTTTCTTTCATGGTATTAATAATGTAAGTGCCTAACTGATTCATCGAGGTAGCTAAATTGGTATTGTCAATAAAGGTTCCTCTACTCATGTTTTGCGCTATTACATTATCTATAGAGGTTTTTGCAACAGCTGTCCCTAATCCTGCAAAATATCCATCTGTTAAAAGTAAGCTCTTAATTAAATTTGTTTGTTCACTACTAGTAATAGATTCATTCGTAATAAGTGAAGCAAAAACAGTTCTTTTTGAATTTGGAGTAATATCTGTTTTTAACCGTGTACCACTACTTTGCATATAGAGAGTTCCGTTATAACCATTAGTACCATAAACAATAGTACTTCCATTTAGGTCGAAGTCCATATATGGAGTTCCTTGTCCTAGTAATCTAGTTAATCCAGTACCATCCCAATTAACTCGATATAGACTTGCTTTTGTTTCATTGGTTGGCCCACCCCAGGTACCTCCGTTGGTCCAATTTGTATAATATAAGTAATTATCCTTGGGATTGTTTTTACTAATATCTACAGCATGTTGTAGTGTAGCGACTAATCCTATTGTCAATTGGCTACCACTCTCATTAATGCTATGAATAGTACTTGGATTGAATAGTGAATTGGCTAAAATATATTTTCCATCATATGATATGTTTGCAATCGGGAAAGTAGGAAAATTACTTTCTACACGTAATCCTGAACCATTGTGAGCCATTGAATAAACAACTCTTGTCCCTGAGTATGAAACAGCATCGAAATAAACTCGGTTTGGGGTTACAAGTAATATTTGTGAAAGTGTGTAATAGTTAACCATCTGAGTATTAGCGACTTGAATAGTGTTTCCTGTTTGAACATCAACTTTCCACAAATTACTTAAACTTTCATCTATAGCATAAAAATGTTTTCCGTCAGACGACATTTTGCTACTTTTAAAGAAATATTCACCGTTAGC
The DNA here is from genome assembly GCF_042865285.1 of Cytobacillus spartinae. Lineage (NCBI taxonomy): Bacteria > Bacillati > Bacillota > Bacilli > Caryophanales > Bacillaceae > Cytobacillus > Cytobacillus spartinae. The sequence continues at coordinate 29,095 of NZ_JBIACK010000021.1, forward strand.
AGCTGTAATTCGCGTTCCTAAATTTACATCGGTAAGTGACTTTAAATTAATGAAATGAGCAGAAGTTGAATATCCAGTATCAGTTGTATACAACATTTTAGAATAAGTGTAGGATGGGTACATCGTTTTCAATAGTACTGGACTTCTTGCACCAAGTTGATAAGTTCCATCAGGTTTCCTCATTCCAAAATATAGAGAGCGATCATCGTTATAACCTGTATGGTCTTTTACTAAAATACTTCCATCATCTAATGTAGCCACTACAGATTTTTGTTTTAAAACCTCACTATTTGTTGTATAAGGCTCTAAGGCTTGCTTCACTGATATAGTTGCATCTATTTGATTATCGTTAAGTAATGGCTTTAGTATGTTATTTACGTTCGCTTGAACTTCCTCCAAAGAAGAACTACTTTTCCCTACCATTAACTGTAAATCAACCAGTGGTTTAGAAGTCTTTGTCTCAGCTATGATGTAATCTGCCATTTGTTGAACTGCAAGATCTAGGTTGTTGTTATCAAAATATTTACCACCATTAGCACCAGTAATTACTTGATTGAATTGACTTTCATTACTAGGTGTCCCCATCCCGATTAAACTTGCTTCAGCATTAGTTAATTGAGTAATTAGCTTATCCTGTCCATCAAATATACTATTGTTGATTAAAACATAGAAATTTGGGTTTGCTGAAGATTGTACATCATAATTAGGCTCTTTAACTTTAAGTTGTCTATCAATGTAGATTATAGGGTTTCCTCCGCCTATTTTTGAACCATATTTAAAATAGATATCTCCACTAAGGTTGATATTGCGATAGGAATTCCGGTCATTAATATAAGGCGATTCTCCGTATAAAGTAAATAAGTTTTGGAAAGAGGTACCATTCGTTGAATACATCATGTGTATTTCTTTGACAGATGTATATATGCTCGATGCATATTGTATATACATCCTATAGTCATATTTACTTGTATCAAAGTTTACTTTTACAGGATTGGTAGCTGTATCATCAATTAGAAAGGTTTTAACATTTTCCCAATTTTGATAATCATCTTTCGGCTTTCTGTAGTAATCTACATCCAGCATTCCTGATTGTTCTATATAACTATAATGGTTATATCCAGCCATAGAACTTATCTCTTTAAAGGTACCTCCAAAACTAATCCTATACCTATAAGTATTAAAGTCTAAAGATGGAATCTGTTGACTCTCCCAATAATTCGACTGAAAAATATTAACACCATCGTTTGACCAAACGTTCATACCAGTTTTAACACCAGAGTTATAGCGAAATCCGAAATTGGATGCAAATCTAGTCCAGTTCGATGATGATTCCAACGTGTTTACAGGTTTAATATTTAAGTTATACTTAATTTTTTCGTTTTGTAGCTTAGGTTTTAACAGCTCATTTAGTTTGGCTTCCACTTGGTCTTTTGTATAAGTAGTATTTCCTAATGCTACTTGAAGGTCTATGGTTTTTCTCTTAGTCACTTCAGCGATTATGTGATCTGCAAGTTTTTGAATAGCTAGATCAATATTCGTGTTATCGAGGTATAGACCACTACCATTATTTTGAATGACAAAGCTATCTATTTGTTGCTTATTTGTAGCTGTACCTAATCCTGCAAAATTTACTGAACTATCTTTCATCTGACTTAAAAGGTTGGAAGCATTTTGCTCAATTTCTTTTATAGCTGAATTGGAAATTACGGATAAAACATTAAAATCAGCATCGCCAAATGAACCTGTTATTTTAGAAAGCGTATCAGATGGAAAATCGTGTTTTATAAATTTGCCTAATAGAGTATCTTGATAATAAATGCTATTCCCATCATACGAGGGATGCCACTGTCTAATGTTGGTACTATCTGCTATTAATAAATCGGTCTTATTTGTACTAATTTCATAGCGATAGAGTTTCTTATTAGAATTGTCATTTACAAATAAGTACTTTCCGTTACCACTACCAAAGACAGTTGCGTAATTGGTTACTAATTCAAAAGGTAATTTTGATAGGGTGTTTGAAACGAAATCATATTTATATAGTCCTGATTCGCTGTTCCCTCTACCGTAAAGATATAGATTACCTCTTACATAATCATGACCAGATACAGAAAAACTAGTCCTAACAGTCTCGCTTAAATTCATGCTTCCGTTGATAAAATTTTGTATAGAAACCCTTCTAAAATCAGGATAACCAACACTACTATCACCAACCCCATAGAACAAATACCCATTTACTGAAAAATATGTATTTGTGGCCATTTTATATTGATAGTTATTTGGGACAGTAAAATTATTATATTGGGCATCATAAATATAAAGATTATGTTCATCGAAGGCTCTCTGGTCAAAGAACATGTAACGATCGTCTGAAATATACCGCATTGGACCGTTGGTCAGATAGCCAATACCTGTTAATCTGCTTATCGTTCCACCTGTTATCGGCATTGAAAATAAACCATAGTTACCATTTGAATCCCATTGATCTCTATAAAAAATTTTATTTTGAGCAAATTGGAAAAATGCACCGGTAAATGATGATACATTTACTATTTGATTACTCGACGTTATTTTTTGTAATGTCCCACCATTTTTAAAGTAAATATCAGAACCATATTTAGTAAATGTTTCTGGATAACCGATTAATTCCTCTTTAATTGAAGAAATCTTACTAACATTCAATTTCAATTCTATATTTTCTAAATTTAGTTTTTCTTTTAATATACTATTAATCTTGGTAGTAACGGTATTTACATCCAATGTTGTATCTTCAAGTGCTATCTTTAAATCTACTGTTTTCTTTTTGCCTACCTCAAACCCAGCTATAGGTGCAAGATTCTTAACCTCTACAACTTTCTCTGCTATCACCTTATCGTTAGTATCGTCTCGTCTTCGGTCATCAGCAGTAACAAACTCATCAATAGTTGGTTGACCAAATTCTTCAATGACAAGAAGTTCAATTTTATACTTTCCTACTTTAGTAGTATCAAATGAAACCTCTGTTAGATTATTGCTATCAATCGAACTAAATGTTTCATCATCAAAACTTTCGTCATTATCACTATCATATCTATAGGTCCATAAACGTTTAGCAATCACATCATCTGAAGATGTTGATTGATCTGTAACTTTAATAGTCGCTATCGCTCTTTCGTTCTCGGTATTATCACGATAGATAGTTGTAACAGTGGAAAAATCTGCATTTGGATTTAAATCTTCTTGTATAGTAATAGTCCGGGTGTAGGTATCAGATAATCCAGCTGTATTTTCAACATAATGTGTGACTTTATATTGACCTTTAACTTTAAATAGAGATTTAAAGTTTGTAGTTCCTGTAACCTTATATTGATTACCAGTAACAGTTACATTAGTAGCTTGTGACTTTACCAGATCTATCATTTGCCCTTCTAATGGTTCAATAATGTAATATACCTTCTCCCATACGATAGGAAAATATTGAGGGCTAGTGCTAGTAGATGCAAGCGTAACTTCCCGATTTTCCTTTAATGTTCCTCCTATTGAGAGGTCTGCACTTGGTGTAGGTGGAAGAATACGTATAGTCTTGCTATCACTTGCTGAGGCTCCTTTATCGTCTGTTACACTAACATCTACGGATTCAGTACCCTCTTCTAACGAGTACATTCCACATGAACTTGGGCCTGTAAGTGTCCCCTCTAAAGTCGTTGACCAATAATAAGCATCAATTGTTCCATCAGGGTCACTTGCAGCTGCCGAAATACAAAATGGATCTCCGGCCTTTACCTCACTTGGTGCATTAATTGTAACTGTAGGAGGTAAGTTTGGGTCGGGTTCAGGTTCCGGCTCTGGTTCGGGTGGTGGTATTTCTCCAACATATAACGTAGCCTCAGCTGATAACCCTTTATAAGTTACTGTAACCTTAGTTGAGCCTTTGGCTTTCCCTTTAATCCTTCCTTTTGTTACGACACTACCAATTAATGTATCAGATACAGTCCAAGTAGAATAAGTTGATCCTGTAATCTCAGTTTCTACTCCATTTTCTTTATAGTAAGCTTTGAAACTATATTCTTCCCCTACGTTAATAGAAGCTGTAGTTGGATCAATTCGTAAAGAGGGAGTATTTATTGGTTCGTACTTAAAATCGTATTTATAAGCAATAGTTGATCCAGGACCCCCTAGGTTGTCCCCACCAGTACGTCTCACTTGTGCAGCTCTAAAGATATAAAAGGGACCCTCTTGCCCTAACCAAGACTGTTCAGTCTTGTGGTATTTCCAATCTTCAAATGCTATTTGTTGTGCCCATTTATTTTCATCTAATTCATCTTGGAAAGTATGAGGGTGACATTCACCTGCACCCGCACGACCTTCTCCGTCTGCAAGCCGACAATCTTCAATAGATACTGGATAATGCCTTGGTACGTATACAGGATATCTTAAAATGGAATGAATTTGATAACCTGAAGGTGGTGTAAAACCGGTTGGACTATCGTAACCCACGGCAATCTGTTGATTAGCCGTTCTTGCCGAATGCCAATTTGCTCTATTATCATTAACAGACTTTAAAAGATAAACTCCTCCATCTAATTGACCTGCCCATAGGATATCAGCTCCGTCTACATGAGGATGTAATGCTGATTCAGGACCTCCCAAGTAAGACATAGGTGCAGCTTGAGTACTGCTTGTTGGTATTAATGCTAGCAATGAAATAATTAAAACGAGAAGAAAACTTATAATTTTCCGTTTTTTTCTACTCATAAATATGTCGTAGCAACTCCATTTTGTATTTATTTGGCGATTCATACTTCACTTTTGGATCTTTTGTAATAAAGTGACCTGCACCTACACCGTATTCACCACCATGTTTAGAACTGTAGCTATAAATTCGGTATTGCTCTTTTGGATTTAAATTACGCACCTTCACTACTTGCCCATCTTGTTCTTTCCATAAGGTTGTTTTTTCAAGGATAGTTAATCTTCCAATTTGTCCAGCTTTTAATTCTGCTTTATCCCAACGGATCATATCAAGCAATGGGAAATAGCGTTCTAGTTCTTTAATTACTTTGTCTTTCACGTTTACATTAGGATAGAAATAGGCTTTTAATTTAAAGTAACCTGGTTGTGCATTAGTTAAGTAAAAAAAATATTCTCCATCAACGTCATAAACTTTATCTAAATAATTCACTCCACCAATGAAATAGTTATCTCCTTTTCCAGTGGGGGCTTTTCCGAAAGAGAAAAGAGTATCATCATTAAAGAAATTATTAAATGACCCAATTTGTTTTTCAGCCCCCGGTTCTTCAGGACCTTTGGTTATATAAAAATCTAATGCATATTCTTCCATTAGATGATTTGCCCATTGTTTATTCTCGTGACTACCGTTTTCAATTTTAAATACTAAGGTCCCTTTTCTTGCCCCTACATCAACCAAAAATCCTGTAACGCCTGGGCCTCCACGAACAGGTTCTGTCTCTAAAATTTCAGGTAGAGGCGTAGTTGCGGATGCTGAAACTTTCATTTGTGGTTGCAGAAACGAAGTCCCAAGAATAGTAAATGCTAAACTAATACTGATTAAACTCTTTTTCATTTTATATTCCTCCCAAAGAATTACTTTAGTTTATGTACTATATAGCACAATTTTATTATAATGTATACATGTATACAAGTCAAGATTTAAATGTAGATAATTGAAAGGCTAAAGAACTCAAACATCTAAAAAATATAAATCAACAAAACTAGTGTGTAGAAATAATAAAGTTGTTTAAAAATAAAATAGTTGTTTAAAAAGTATATTAAAGTCTATAGCGTTAGTAATTTAGGTTCATATGATTTTTCATGTAATTTTATTGATTCATTAATTGAACTAGCCACAAATGCACTATAACCATTTACATCATGATTTTTAAAGTAACATGGTAAGACTTCCCCAGCACTAGATATATGCATATAAAACAACTCTTTATCTTTACTATCAAAGCCATATACTCGGTGCGTTGTAGTTCTCGCAATTTCAATCAAATGCCAATTACTAATATCAATACATTCACTTTCGAACGACTGAACAATTAAAATTACATCTTCTTGTGGAACTTCTTTATTTAAGTTCACCTTTCCACGTTTTATATCTTCTAATTTATAATTAACAAACATTTATCTTATCTCCTTTTAAACAACTTTATTTTTGAGAAACGCATCTTAACAATGAAAAAACAAGGGTTTATAAAATCGTTTTTATATGACTTTATTATCACTAATTAACTAGCTGAATTGAATTGGATTTCTCGTAATACGTTGCATTTGATTGAGGATAACAAAACGGATGGGATTACCTTGAGACCCTAGATAAACTCTACAGACCTCTTGAATACCAAGTGAATGAAATAATTGAATATAAAATGAAAGTGGGATTAATAATGCTTATACTCATAGACTACTGCCTGTCTAATTGTTTTTTTCGTACCACCAAACCAACGAGGTCCAGTAGTTTCTAAAACTGCAACAATGGCAGGTCCTTCAATTGTATCTATGATTTCATAAGTTGAATTAAAATAATTAGTCGGATAAGCTAACGTATTAGAATCATCTACAAATTCCACAAGCAACAACTTAATTTGTCCTTCATCTTTAAAAAAAGATGTACTCAAAGGTGTTAGGGAAGTATCGAGAGACAAGTTCATTTCCAAACTTTTTTTTAGAGTTTGCGTGGCAAGAGTTTGGTCGAATACGATCCTACCATTTGCTAATTCATCAGTTTTGAGATACAATGCAGCGTCATGCGTAGCTAATTCCAGGGCATCCTTCAATCTTCTTGTCGCTGTTGAGTCAGCATCAAAATTTAATTGCATAGTAAGAATTCCTGCCCACACCAAACATAAAAAAAATGCTCGAAGTGTTGTACCCATTTTACTTCCCCCTTTCCTTAGAGGATATATTCACTCATGATTTGTGCTTTTCTTGTAATAGTAGATGGTCCTTGATTAAATATATTAAAGATAAAGATCGGTCCCCTAGGAACACTTATTTCAATTTCAATGTACTGACCCCTAACTTGAGGGGTCGAGTCCGTTGTATTAATGGTTATTAACGTTTCATCAAACTTGTAATCATTTTTAAGTGTATCTTTCATCTCGTTTAAGATAGTTGGTGTAAAGTAACCTTGAATGCTCGCTTCTTTTAATCCTTGGTGTAAAACAAGATCTAAAGCTTCCCTATGTAGAGAATCTAAGTAAACAAACATAGGGGTAAACATAATAGTAAGAGATAAGAAGAGAGTCATCCATTTTGCTAGAACCGTACTCATCTTCTTAGATTACCTTGTAGTACGTGGTGCTGATGTAGTTGGTACGGTTACACCTTCTATCGTTGTTTTATAACCCCCTGTACCAGTAACTTCTTTGTCCACCATATCGTAGGCCACATAGAAAACAAGTGCAGAAATAACAATTACAGTAGCAGCAATTCCCATAAAAGTAGCTAAACTCTTATTCATAGATTTTTTCCCCTCTCAATTTGAAAAAATGGTAGTTTTATAGTTTCTAAATGGATTCATGTTAAGAAACGGTTTATTTACTAAGGAATCCCTCTAGCTTGTATCATCCATACCATTATTCAGTTCCCCCCTATTTTGTTTGTATTTGATATTTGTCTACTTTATCGTGGTGTTCCTCATTGGTTGTTTTAAGAGCTTGGTAGCACATTCCTATGACAAATGCAGATAACACTACCATTGTCATAGCTATTTTCATATAGGTAGCAAGTGTTTCTGACAATTAACTCACTCCTTCTATGGCAAGTTTCTTAGGATTTCCGTTTCGGAGTCTTCTAAATGTGTAATGTATTTATCGCTCTCATCTTCTAAAAGCTTATAACTAACATAGAAAATGAAAGCAGAAACAGCAATCACACAACTAGCAATTTTCATAAAAGTTGCTAAGGATTCTCTCATAAGGTACCTCCTTAATTAAGTTATTTTAAATTTCAACTTCATTAGGACATAGATACAACATGGAAAATGAAATCAGAAACAACAATCACACAACTAGCAATTTTTATAAAAGGTACTAAGGGTTCATCCATAAGGAACCTCCTTAACCAAGTTATTTCAAATCAACTTCATTAGGACATAATAACGGCAATTTTATCAGCTATGTCATGCATGACTCCCATCAGTTTGCCCCATAGGAGTGCAGAGATAACAATAGCAACCGCAGCTAACTTCATAAAAGTTACTAAGCTTTCTTTCATATCTCAAACCTCCTTTACAAACGAGCATCCTGTAAGATGAATGCAACCATCGCAATGATCACTAGAACGAAGTTTAATAGAATAAGTCCATGTGCAGCTCGAATAGGAAGCCCAGCTAAATCTACATAAAGTTTCCTTTTTCTTCGGTAATTTTCAATTTGACTGGTAATAAACATCTCTTCCATTCCTTTTAAGGACTTTAGGATGGTATCTTTTGTGTTTTCATCAAATTTTTTCAGAACATTGGATAAACTTTTCGCCTCACCTGTTCCAATTTCGTCAGCAAAGAGTTCTAAGGCTATTTCTGGCCCTTCATCTTTTGTCCAGTTTGCTAATAATCGTGTAAGAGGACCATCCAACTCTTTAAAATAGGGTTTTAAGGTTCTTAGTAAAGAATAAGCATTAACCCTCGTGGAGTTCATCATTTGAAGTTCTGATATGAGCATGTCATACAGTGAAAACAACTCAGAATTTCTCTTGGCTTTTCTATACTCAATAACACGGTTTAAAATAAATCGAGTAAGAGAATAAGGAAAGGTTGGACTAAGTAATATCATTCCTCCTAGAATGATCAAAATATAGAAAGAAGAAAAATCACCTTTCATTAAATAGGGAATAAATATGTAGTTGGAAGATACTAAGATCATTAAAGCCCATTTAAAAATTTCCCACCTAATCCCGTTAATCCCTAAAGGATTTCCTGCTTCCTTAAAGAGTATTTCGACATTCCCTTTAGCTACCTTATCTCGATATTGTAAATTCTTTTCTTGTAAAGCTCCCTTGAGGCGCAGACGTATATGTTGTTTCTCGATTCGACTAGAGAGTCCCGAATACACTAGGTAGCCTGCAAATATGGCACCTAATACCGCAAACACCTTTACTAATGCTGGAAGAATTTTAAATAAAAATATGGAATCCGAAATTGTCATCACCCCCCCAACTTATAGATCATTCTTAGGTTTACGAATAATTAACCCAACTAGAAAAGCAACAACCACCATAACGCTAGTTAGGATAAAAACAAATAAGGTTGTTTTTTCCCCGAACTGAAAATGAAGCCAATCTCTAGGGCGTACGACAAAGTATCCACCCACTAAGGAAACTGGAAATAACACAAGAGCTAGAAGTGAATTAGTAAATGCATCAAACGACTCTGCCTTTTCTTCTTCTAACATTTTTGCATTATTAATCATTTGATTTTGTAATTGTAGTAATGCATTAAGAACATTCTCTTGGTGTAAGTACGATTTCAGAATAATATTACCTAGTCTCATAGCCCAAAGGTTTCCGCAGGTATAGATGAATAAGTCTATTGTCTCTCTTAACTCTTCTTCATTACTAGAAGTCTGTAAATCACTAATTAATTTGATGAACAACCTCCTTAACTCTGGTTCTTTAATTGATGCATGAGTAAGTTTTAAGGCTTGATACATATCATTGGAGGAAGCATTATAAGCATGTACTAAAATCTCAAGTACACTAATTAACGAATTCCCTATGGTGTTACGAGTTCCTCGCAATCTAACGAGTAAGACTGTATAAGGAATAACTAAAACAATGGATGAAACTAATAATCCCACAACCGCATCTTGAAATTTGACTAGTAGTAGTACAAAAGTTAATAAGCCAAGACATATACTAAATGTAATAAACCCATATACACTTACACTTCCAGGCTCATGCTTGTTGGAAGAAACCTTTATTGATTGTAATAAGAAATAAATATTTCTATATAAAGATGAACGTTTAGATAGTGGGACTTCTTTTTTAGTAATTCTAGACCTTTTAAGTTTGATTCGATAACGCATCTGTGTAAGTCGCTCTTTAACGGGAGCATTTACTAGTTGATAAACAGTCCATCCAGTAATGATGATTAGAGCTACATATAAAAGATAATCAATTAGAATAAAGTATTTACCACTTGCAAAAAAGGCTTTCATGCCGAACATCCTTTACGGTTTTAATCCCCAAGAATTACCTCTTCTAAATAAGATGAATTATCTAGCAACTTCATTGGCGAAGTTTTTTCACGTTCACGAAGTAATCGGATTAGGTTTTTGGTTTCCTCTAAGTTTTCTTCAGCCATGAGGGTTAATAATCTTGGTGTGATTTTAGATGAATAAAAGTAACGGTCATGTAATTTGGAGTAACGGATAAGGTCATGAGTATAATGGCTTTTTCGCTCGTTATCCCACACTACCTCTGTAACACCTAGTACTCTTTTTCGTCTACGGTCACGATCTGAAGCCATCGTGATGATAATGTCAAGGTTTCTAGCAATACGCTCCACTTCAACTTCAAAGCGACGTGAAGGAAACTCATCTAGCGCATGTCTAGCAAGCTGGTCAACAACCTGTTCCACGTCCGTTAAATGGTAAGTAGAAAGCGCGCCTCTTTCCCCGCGCTCGGTGGAAATCAAATACGCTTCAATTTCAAGAGAACGAATCTCTCCAACTACTACATAATCATGTTCCATACGTAGCAAACGGGGAATTGCTTTATGCAAATCTCCCTCCTTTGCTTGTAATTCAAAAAACAAGCGATCTGGGAAATGTTTCGTTAAATTCACCTCAAAGTGTTTCTCTAACACAGCTCCTACATATTTTTCTTGTCTCTCACCAATTAGAGTAGTCATGAATGTAGATTTGGCGGAGCGAACTCGCCCTGCAACTATCATATTTGGCATTGTTCTAGATATAGCTCTATAAATGGGAACATCGTCAAATGGAATCGTTCCTCTCTCAGCTTGGTCATATAAGGTATACTTGTTGACGGTAAAACGACGTAGCATAATATAGTTCTCTCTCGAACGGGGAGGTTGGATCATAGTGATTCGACTCCCATCCTCTTTCTCAACTTCTAACTCGGGAGATTCTCTATTAATCACGGAATCTTCTTTTCTAATCACAAATGCCCGTTTTATCCGTTCTACCACCGATGAACTCTCAAACTGCTCCTTTTGACAAACGAATACACCTTCCAGATCAATCCATAATTGCGTACCACGTATACAACAAGCCTCTGATTCGGGGTACTTATCCCATTTTGCTAAAACACTAAGCCCCCAAACTTCATGGAAAATAGCTTCAGCTAATGAATTAAAATAGTTCGGGTAATCATTTGATGTTATATTTTTCGTCCTAAGAACTTTTTCAATTTCTGCTAAGAAGTAACTGATTGCTGTTGGGTCTCCGATAATCGCTTGATGCTGTCTTTCTAACCATTCAGAGTTTTTGGTAGTCTTCTCAGAATCTACATCTATAACTGAGTCTAGATCGTTTTTTACAATCTTACAGATATCTTTAAATTGTTTTTTCTTTTTATAGGAATAGTCAGATACTAGCTGTTTGTTAACTCCTCTATCCGCAGATTCATCAGCTAACCATTGAGCAACGTCAAACGGTTTATCCTTTTGTTCAGCTTGATTCTTTTCTAATATTTCATTCATTAGGCGCAGCTCCTTTATTTGATACTCTCAAACTCATCTTCTTCAAGGGTTTCGTCTTTTTTACCAAACCATCTTCCTAATATTCCTTTACTCCTATGTGTGTGAGTACCATCTATCTTCTTAGTTAAGTTAGCTCTTGAGATAATCGAGTTTACAATAGTTTCTACCGAAAACGCATATTCTTTGTTGTTGGTGACATTATGGAGTAATTTCTTTTGGGCAATAGCCGTATGTCCATAGACAGTTTCATTTGGTATCGTTGCTAACAAACTAATATCTAGCTCGTCCGATAAACTTTTTTCCGAAACAAGAGAAAAGCCCGTTGTATACTGGTTCAGAATTAATAAAAACTCGTCAGTTTTCCCACCAATAGGTTCCAAGAGTTGATGAAAAATATGTGGCCAATATCCTCTAAAACCTTTAGGTTCTTGAGTAGTGACTAAAAACTTCAAATCAGATTGTTTATAACTTTGTGCGAAGGCTGCATTATCAAAGTGAGTACCAGCATCAATTAAAATAACGTCAAATACTTCTTTAGAGATTTCAATCAATTGTTCAATCTCTATAGTTTTATAGTATCTTTGTAGTTTTATATCTCGATTTCCAGCCAGATGATAGAAAGAAGAAGGATATTTATAAACAGCTTCCATTAATTTTTCTGCGTTGAGACCATTTGTTTTTAGCTCTATCTTTAGGTCGCTCAGATACTTTCCTTCGTAATGTAAAAAGTAATCGGAAGGGTCCCAAGGGTTTAAAGACAAAACTAAAACCTTTTCATTAATCCTTCGTGCTAACAAATCAGCAACATTCAATACTGTAGTTGAAACTCCAGCACCGCTATGAGTGCCAAAGAAAGAAATGACACGGTTCTTATAAGGATGCTCCCTTTGAAAAAGGTGTTTTTCTACCTCTTCGCCCAATTGCTGAGGTGATAGATATTCAGATAAAGCCACTATTTGGTGTGCATCACATAAAGATTTTATGTTTTTTGTTTGTTGAGAACTAGTAACTGGGTGAAGTTGGTAAAATATAGGGACGTTCGGATAATCTCTTCTAATATTTTTTAAGTCAGAGTAAGGGATTAAATTTCCATCAATAACCATTGCTTTACATGAAATATTCTGTTCTAACTTCTGTTGGTGTACAACAAAGGTAATATTTTCTATAGATTGCAACTTCTCTTTTAAAGCGTGATTAGTAGAAAGTAGATAGATTTCAAAATTATTACCTTGTTGGTCAAATAGAGTCTTAGCCACAATTACATCCCTCCTTTAATTGTAAGTAATATATAGCTTATATCCTTTTTCCATATACTTTTTAATTAGTCGATATTCATCTTCATTTAAGATGACTTCTAAATCAGTTACTAAACCAGTGGAGTTAAGTCTGTTTTCTTCTGAGCTGTTTTCACCATTTAGAATCTCGTTACCACTCCCGTCTTTAACGTAAATAATTGGAATATCTACTAGTACTGGAATGTCCCCATTTTCGGTTAAGGAGGTCCATTCAGCATCAGTTAAACCTAAGTTTTCCATAACTCTTTTTCTAACAGCATCTTGGTGAGAGCCTTTAATTTTTTCTCCCTTAATTGTTGTTGCAGCAGCCTCAGTGAGTTGGTCAACTTTCTCCATCGATTTATTAACGTCTTCAAGAATTGTTTCTTCTTCTTTCACTTCAACATCTTTATCAGTAGCGATTTCATTACGTTCTTTTTCATATTCCTGATTTTCTTTTTCTAATTCATCATTTAACTTTTCCAATTTAGCCTGTTGTTCGGGTGATAATCCCTGGTACTGCATGACCGATTTCCTATCATCTATAAGATTGGGTGCAAAAAGATAAAAATCAATTTTATCTTTTCTACGAAGTGTAGAAGGGCTTGCATATATCCATTCATTTGGTATTGGTCGGATAGATTCTCCTTCTTGTGCGTTGGGTGAAAAGGATACAAATTCAATACTTCTTTTTGAAATAATTGAATTTCCATACAATTGCTGTTTAGCTTCATAGCCCACTACGTCATTGATCTCTTTTCCAAAAACTACTCCCTCTACAAGAGTAGATCGGTTACGCTTTTCTACCATAATCTTGTCATTTGTTATTTGTTCGTGTTTTTCTATAACTACTCCAGGACGAACTATAACGACTTCAACACTGTCTATTCGGTCTTTAATTATCGTGTCCCACACAATAATAAAAACGATTATAAGGACAGATAACAGAACTCCCAAAGTGATCTTAACCCAAGGTTTCATGTTCTTTCTCCATTCTTTTTATTGATAGTCCTTACACGGGGAATGATTTTTTCTTCCCTATAAAAATTGATTAGTAACCAAACAACCGCAAACCCGTTTGTACTGCTGAACTATTAATCACTATTTTTTAAAACGGTTTATAATTGCAGATAATCCAATTCCTTTTTTGGGTTTACTTTCTAAATGGTGAAACTTAGGTGGGAGAAGGACTTTTAGAATAGGTGAATAATTGGTCTCAAATTCATCTATAAAACCTTCATCATCATATAAAAACTCACTTTTCCATAAAGATTTACAGAGTGTCGAATAAGGTATATATTCGAATTCAGCAATGGGCTTTATAGGTAGTGCACTACACCATTCACTTCGCTTCACCCCATCGTTCATTTTAGTAACAATAAGATCAAAAGGAATATTCTCTTCTTCCTTTACATTTTGTAGGTATTCAAAGAATTTAGATTCCTTCCTTTTGTCAGCTAGACAATTTATCTTTGCTACATCTGGCTCTATACATAGAAAAATATGATCGGCTTGATGAAGTAATCCTTTAACATGTTCTTCTTCCCAAATAGTTGAAATATCTACGATCACAATAGGACTACTAAGAGAATAGATAAGCTTCAACATTTTCTCAAAGTTCCACTCTGACACTCTAGGGGTTCGAGGATCATTCAGTACCCATTGAACACCCTTGTCAATCCAGGCTCTACCTCTAGGGATAATTCCCTTAGTAGTAATGGCTTTCGCTAAGTCGATGTACTGAAATTTATCTATTTCTTCCCTAAGTGTGATATTTATATAATCAAACATGTACGGGGTCATAGTTGGATATTCAATATATGAGACTTGTACACCACGATTAGAAACAGCTCTAGCTAAGTTAGTACCAATGAAAGTTGAACCTGCGCCAGACCACAACGATGCCACTACAATTAATTTAGAGGGAACATTAGTATAGGAGATCCTTTCGACTTCCTTTTCTATAATCTCCTTTCTAACTTCTACGACTACCTCTCTTTCCATAGGAGGAAATTCTTTTAGTTTGTTTTTGTACTCTGTAAAATCAGGTACTTCTTTCTCAATTGTCTGTTCCTGTTCCTCTTCTTCAACTTCTGATTCATAAAAAGCAGAATAAGTAGCAACTTCATCTAATACACTTTCAAAATCACTAGTAAACTCAATTACATCTTTGTTAAAACGAAAAAATAGGTCCCTTGTTTCTTCATAAAACTCGAATTTACTATCAAGAATGGCCAAGTCGGGTCGCCAATATGTCAAGCACTCCTGAATGTCTTGTATACCTTCAATATGTTTATGAATGATATAATTCTTTTTTTCTAGTGAAGCTTTCAAATGAGAATAAGAAAACCGTGACTTCATGATCACGACTATTCGCACATTTAACACCCATTTCTTCATTAATTTGTAATATTTTGTAGTATATTGGAATTATAACATCCTTGTATACATGTTTACAAGTAAAAAATAAAAAAACCTGGTTAAAAATAACCAGGTAATTAATGTTTATATTCGTCCTCTTCCATTAAAGAAGATAAATAGTCGTTATCATCATAAGGACTATCTTCTTCAGTGTTCGGTTCTACGTTAATATCTATTTCTTCATATTGAATCTCCGAGGTTTCTATATCAAAACCATCACTAAAAGAAGGTTCAGTTTCTTCATAGTCTTGATTTGAAATAACAGGCTTATTAGTCTCTATTGGATTTGGATGTTCTATATTATCTAATTCTGGATTAATACTTGCAGTTACAATTGTAGAAGTTTGAATATGACTATCTAAAACTGTTTCAACAGGCTTTTCATCATTTAATAATTCGGATATATAACCACCGCTATCTTCTGGTGCTTGTTCTTCTACATCTATTTCTTCACCAGCAGCAACTACTTTCATCGCTAACGGATTAATAACGTGTAATTTAGGGTCCCTTCTTGGCTCAATTTCGGAGTACCAATTTACTTTCGGTATATTAGCCCATTGGCTTTGCTTAAAATAGAAATGCTTATCTAATAACATTGGGTATCTACCACGTTGAAATATGATTACTTTGTCTTCGCCCATTCTCTCTAATTCATCAGGAGTCATTAAAGTTCTCCCAATCACATTATGACTTTTGCTTTCTGAATTACCTCTGTCATTCGAACTTTCAGACAAACTATTAATTAATAAAGTTGTATTACCTAGTTTCTCTGAGAAGTATTTAGCTGTTAACTTATCTTGTGTTCCTAAAAACACTATCGTATCACTAGAAGCTAATATTTCACTCCATCTATCTTGGTCATATCTGTTTTTAAATTGTGTAACACTCTGAAAGATTGGTACAACAGAAATCCCCCTAGAACGCATTGTAGATACTTTTCGTTCAAAATCATTAATTGCAGCTATATTTGCCAACTCATCCAGAAAACATCTTACATCTACTGTTAATCTTTCGGTATCATTTCTTCCAGCCTGCTTATAAAGCTCATTAAAAGCCTGATCAATCATTAGAGCTGGTATTAAATCGAAAGTCGAATTACTATCTGGAATAAGTAAGTAAAGAGCCGTTTTTCTTTCACCTAATTGATTCAAATTAAAATCACTAGCAGCAGTCAAATTAGCTACATTTTTAGAAACCCACAACTTCAGGCGAACACCGAAACCAATTAAGATACCAGCTCTTGTTTTGTCTTGAGCTAATCGGAAAATATTATACATTTCCAAAGCTTCAGAATCATCTGGAAGGCCAGAAAACATATCATCTAAGGTTTCTTCATCAGCCCCTATTCGTGTTCCTAACTGAAGAACACTCTTAACGGTCTGAAGCTCTTTAGGCATTGTTTCTTTCAGATACATCATTAATGCAGCAAAGTAAGCCATTTCTGCATTTTTCCACATAGAATCCCCAGAATTATTTTTTCCTTCCGTATTGGAAATAATCATATTGGCTAGGGATAGAGCTTCTTCGGTATTAGTAACATAATCTAACGGATTGTAACGTAAAGATCTTGTCATATCGAGTAAGTTAAAACACAATATATCATATCCTTTAAGTCTTAAATAACCAGAAGTTTTGTTATAGAGTTCTCCTTTCGGGTCCGTGATTATCATAGACTCCCCTACATTGTCTGCATTGTTTAAAATATTCGGTATTGCATATCCAGCCGTTTTACCTGTACCTGCTCCACCAAACGTAGCAACATTCTGATTAAGCTTTGTCTTGTCATTTCCTTTTGTATCTTTACCTTTTGGATGAACTACCGTACTTCCATTTAACTCACCTAAAATAAAACCTTCATCTTCGTTCATTAGAGGTTTAATTTCTTTTTTGGTAGCCCATCTGGAACTACCATGACTTCCATAATCAGAAGCATCTTTCTTTTCCATGCTCTTAGATTTAGAGAAATAAGAAAAAACGAAATAACCATAGAAACAAAGAAAAATTACATGAAACATTGGTTCACTATATATTCGGTTTATCTCTATAAACACTTCTTTAGAAGAATTTCCTCCAAGAACTAATACATCAAAAGCTACCAATGGCTTCTTTATAAATTCATCATTAATTAACTCCAATCCCTTTATTTTGTAAAAAGTTAAATACTGCGAGTAGGCTATAAGATAACCAGATAGATAATTAACCATGAAACCTAGAAAAATAACAATAAGACTCTTCAACGCAAAACCCGTACGTCCAACCTTCAAGAAATACCCTCCAATTTTTTAAAGTTGTATAATATGGAAATTATACTAGATAAGTATACGTGTGCACAATATAAAATATAAAAGAGAACATATAATTAAATTTTTCACATTTCTGTTATTTAAACAGGTTTTTATTCTTTGAAGGTAAAAGATTCTTCAACGAATTTATTGTATCCTTAACGAAGATATCTGCTTTATCCCAATTATAGAGAATAGCATTTATATGAATTGAAGGAGCAAACGCAAGGTAGGGAATTTCAAACACCACCGACGCAATTTTTTTATCAAACTTGATACAACATGGCACTTCAGTACTTATCTCCTTCGTTAAATACAACAAACAAAAACTAACCATATATTCTTCAAAAATGTCTAGTTCATAATTAATTCTCCTAAACATAGGACTCCATTCAGCTTCATCAACTTGTATTATTCCCTCTCTAATAATTATCCTTGGTTGTTTTCTATGAAATTCACTATTGATATAGTACATAGCATGGTCTTTTAATTCCTTATAATGTTCGTCAGAAAGTGTTTCCTCACCATCAGGGATTAAGTACCAGGTATCATCGCCCTTAAACAAAGGTCTTAAAAACACAGCACTATATGAAGTGTAATTATAACTATAGGAGCATCGAAACGTATAACTATTAATTAAATCCGCACAATAAAATTCCACGAAAGTGTTCACCTCAGTGTTATATTATCTTTCTCTATCTTCTTTTTCTCTTACCCTTTGAGCTTTAGCTTTAGCCTGTTGATTATTTCTTTCGCCTTCTCTTACTTGTTTTTCTACCTCTTTAGAAATTTCTTTAATTAGGTCAACTACTAGGTCATCACGCCCTAATTCTTTATCCCTAGATAAATACTGTTCTCTTCCTGTATATCTATCAATCTCCTTTTGAATCCATTGGATATCCTCTTTAGTAATTTTAAGACGTTTAGTATCTCCATTTTCATCATTACCAGTTGATTTAATTGCAACATGGGAATGTGGGCTTTTTTCTTTTAAATGTTCAGCTGCAACCCAATCCAATTGCATACCTTTCCTTTCCTCTAAACGTTCCATCAAATGACGTACAAGATCCTTGTAATTTACACCATAACGCTCAAACCATTCTCTTTGAAATCCAATTACAAGCTTATGCATTTTAACTGTGTTTGAATGTCTAAGAGCTTTATCGTTAGTGATCAAGTCATAAAACTCTTTTATGGATGCATGGTCCTCTCTCTTATTAAATATTCCATATGTGTCCGTATCATGGTCTAATTCACGAGATCGGAAACCAATATATTCTAGGTGACTCAGAACCCGTCTACTAGCTTTCGGATTTTTACTTCCATCAGCATTAGTCTCTGGTTGATGCATTCCTTCATCTCTAGAATATGAGACTTTTACAAAAGCTCGTCCAATAAAACTTTGATTAATAGGTTTAGTAGCCATTTATTAAGATCCTTTTATATTACTTTCTAACAGTTTGAGAAGCTCATCACGGTTTTGAACATGCTTAACGCCCATCTTTCTATTTCGTTGGTACAGTTCTTCAGGGTTCTTATTGTCAGAAATAGCTATATGCTGTAATACCATAAACATAGTAGTTGCTGAATCAAGAGCATTTTTAGCCATTAAGGAGGCTAGACGATTTTCGAACGTTTTAAAGGTAGTGTCTAGCGTTTGTTCGATAATTGGAGCATACACCTTGTCTACATCCTTGGAATTTTTCATCTGTAGATAGTATTTACAAGCGTCATTTACAACCTCATAGACTGGTAAATTACGATTATCTGCTTCCTTTTTTAATTCTTTCAGAACAGAACTATCAAATGTAATAGTAGTCTTCTCTTTTGCCATAAGAATCCTTCCTTTCCTCTATATACCAATAATAACACCTATTAGAATCTAAATCCACTACATTCGGAATCTAGTACAAACCTTGCGCAGCAAGGTTTTCAAGTGGATGGAATCCACTTTTATCTACGCCCTCCCGATAAATTCATTTTCCAGCCCCTAAAGGGCAAGGAAAATAGAATTTTCGGGGGAGCTTTCGTCGCTCTTAGCTCCTTCAGATTTTTCGCCCCAGGCGGAAAATTGGCCCTGAAATCCAGGGCAGGATCTCCCCTCTTAATTTCCGTCCCCCAACCCCAGCCGGCAAAAAGAAACGTTCGGAAATCGGGGGTGTGAATCACTAAAAAAAGCAAAACCACTCCACCCAAAAACAAACGGAATAACAAGTGAAGTATAGGGGTAAATTAATAGATACAGCTAGAAAAAACAAAATGGCCTTAGATTAAACTAAGGCCCCTAAAGTCAGATCTTTTTACGTAAAAAGTCGTTTAAATGCTTATTTATTTATATGATATTAATGTGGTTAATTCTCGGATGTTGCGTTAAAAATTACTTGTCGTATATGGGTAATATTGTTTGAACGTACTATCATACATCTTTTTGGCTTTATAATAATGAAAAGAGTATTCGCTATACCAAGCCATTTTAGCTAATGCTTTCTTCCTCTTTTTCCTCTTACCGATCTTAGTTTCTTTACGCACATAAAACCTCCTACGCATTTTGGGCTGCAACCCATTAAATTAAACAGTATTTTCGATAATACACGTTTCAAATATCGCTCAACAACATCCTCACAAGAATTAAAAATGGTGTTTATTTAGCAAATTTAATAATAATTATTAAAATTGCATAACTTTTAGGAAAGTTTAATAAAAAAATAGAAAAAACATTGTTATATCAACTGATAAATTAATAATTTAATAAACTTTATTAAAGTTTATGAAAGTTTATTAAAGTTTGTAAAACTGAATGAACTTAAGGTAATTATCACTAAAAGAAGGGGGCAGTTAGGCAGTTTTTGTATAATGATTAAAATATCTTCGAATTTCCTTTCCTATCCAAATGCCCATATCTACCGGCACAGCATTCCCGATTTGCTTGTATGCATCGTTATCTGTACCAGCAAACCTAAACCATTTTGGAAACCCCTGTAACCGGCCGTACTCTAAAACGGAATATGGCCGAATAGATTTACCATCATTTATTAATCGTGTTGATCGGTCTTTAGAGTAATGAGCGACACACGTAGGAGCAATCCCATCCAATTCAGTTATAATAGGCTTATCTCGATATGCACCATTTAACCGTCTTTGAACATAATCAGGAGCATAGACTTCTATCCCTACATCGATGATATCTTTCATCCTAACAGGCTTGCATTCGGGATAGCGTAAGTGATTAAAAGGTTTTTTTGTTCCTATTACGATCAAACGTTTTCTCTCTTGGGGAAGCCACATATTTGCATTTACAGGGCATTCAACACGTACATAATAGTTTGGTAATCGAGTTAAACATTCCATCACCACTTGAAATTTCTTCATCCCAGGAACGTTTTCAACTATATAAACTTCTGGTTGAGCTAAAGCTACATGTCGGAAGAAGTGTAAAAATAAGTCATCCCCTGTTCTAGTTCCGTGAATATCTGCAATACGACTATATTTAGTACAAGGAAATGTCCCTATGTATACATCTGCATCTTGTTGGTCTAACACAGTTATTTTTGTTATGTCGCTTTCATTGACTTTATGGTTGAAATTCATCCTTAAAGTTTCACAGGCTGTTTTATCAATCTCAAAGGATTCAAGAATATCAATCCCTGCCTCTAACATTCCTAGATCCATACCACCAGCTCCACTAAAATAACTTTTGGCAGTTATCATAAATTAATCCTCCCTTTTTATATTGTTTTGCATCCTATTTATAAGTAAGTCTAAATCCTGACTGATTTTTATAACATTCGGGTGAAGAAAACCATAACTTTTAGCAAGTTCTAACATCTGTTGTCTTTTTAATTCGATCTCTTCTTTAAGGCATGGCGTACCAACAAAATGCATAATATTAACCTCCCATAAGTTTCTTAACCTCTATATATTAATTATAATGTATACATGTATACATGTAAAGGGGAAAGGTGTTTATTTCGAAAAATTCTATAGTTTGTCTTGTTCTGTACCAAACAAAAGGCAACTAGGGTCATTTAGATTTATGAAGAAAAGATAAGAAAATAGAATAGAACCCTTAAGAACATAAACAATAAGAGTAAATTATAAAGAAAGTAGAGCTGACTAATGTTTCTGTACCCTATGTTGCTTTCAAAGTCTGATCCATTTTCCTCACCTGACTTCATTTTCGAATGGAAGAGTGATGGAATCAGAATGGAATTAATACATGAGAAAACAAAGGGAATCTCATGCTACACAAGGCATAAAACAAACTGTACTAAGCAGTTTATTGAACTACAAGACCTTAAATTTGATGAAGATCTTATATTAGACGGTGAATTAATTTGTTACGATCCAGAACTAAAAAAAGAAGACCTGGAATTAGTAATGAAACGTTTTAAACTAACGTCATCTGAAAAAATAGCTATAGCTGCTACAGAGCTTCCTTGTACCTACGTTGTGTTTGATATCCTCTATTATAAAAAACCTTTAATGAACCTTCCGTTAATGGATAGAAAACATATATTAGAACAAGTAGTTAGCCCGTCTGAATATGTACAACAAGTGATGTACCTCGATACATACGGAGAAAACTTCTTTGAATCCATTAAGGAACTTTCTTTAGAGGGATGTGTGGCCAAAAGGAAAAACAGCCTTTATTACCCTTCTAAACGTTCGGATGACTGGAAAAAAATTATTAGATATGAACATTACCAAGTAGTTATTACTGGAAAAAGAAAAAAGGAATTCGGTTTCTTATGCTCATATGTAACAAATTCAGGTTTAAAGCCAGCAGGAGTTATTGAATTCGCAACAAAAGAGCAAAGAGTAGAAGTATATCAAAAAGGAGTGGTTGATAGAGAAGATAATCTAAACGAATATTATAAACACGCGATCCCATGTACAGTAAAAACTAGAGGGAAAACAAGGGCCGGATATTTAAGAACACCTATAATAACGCAAGTTCATTAAGAAAGAGGCTTAATAAAGAATGCTGAGATCCTTTGACCTCAGCATTTCTTGCCATTAATCTTTAATAAAGATATCATCTTGGATTAAATTATTTAATCGTTCCAGTGCTTTTTTATCAGGTGTTTTAGCGTTTAAAAGCTCTTCTACAATTAAAGAAACGTTTTCTTCGGTAATTCTTTTACGATTTCTAATCGGATCAAGAGCATATTCTTTTTCTTTAGCTAAGTGAACATCGTAAATCTTTCTTATTAAAGATTTGTCAAAGGCTTTCGTATCACCATTAGCAACAATAGAACTAGAAACGTAAATTTCTCCTGACTTTACACTCACATGAAGAAACGGGGTATTTTTGCGGGCCCTATCACCATTATTTTGATAAACGTGAAAACTCCCCTCTTTATCTCCTGTGTTTTGAAGATAGAAAAATCTTTCTAGTCTTAACAATTCATTTTTTACAAACAAATTCTGAAGACTTAGATCCTCAAAGTGTGTTATCATAATGAATTTTTCCTCCTATTAGTACACATATTTTTTCCTCACCCTATATAATGCCGTTTTTATCTTTTTTTGAACTTAACTGTTTGGTTGTTATTCATCTGTTTGCTCCTTATCCAACTGTTTGTCACTATCCATCTGTTCCTCCATAAACGTTCAGTTAATACCTAAAGCTCACATGGACTAGCTCATGATCTCTAATAAACTCAAAAACAAAAAAGTTAATAAACTTTATGAAAGTTTATTAAAGATTATTAAAACTTAATAAAGATTAATAAAATTTAATAAAAAGGGTTAAAAGTGAATAAGTAATACTACATAATAGGGGTATGTCTGAAAAGGTAGCTCGCATTATACACTTATGATCTTAACCAGCTCAAACCCCTGAACTAGTGTAAAGAATCTATTTCATGTATTAAACCTATCAGTGGGTTAGTGGCTGAAACGCTTACTATTTCGCTTTTGAACTTGAAACTTAGGTATTTCACTCCCACCTAAGCGACTACATTTGCAACCAAACCTGGATTGACATTGACTATACATACTACAATTTATAAAACAAGCAGCTCGTTCATCTTCTGTTTTCATCCATTTTGGACGGCTATCCACTATCGTTACAGTCATCAAGGTATCTTACCTCCTTCAAAATAATTATATAAATGTTAAATATGTTTATAAATTTAGTTTAATGTATACATGTATACATTGTCAATTAAAAAAAGGAAGAAGGGTTATTCTTCTTCTAATTGTTGAATAAGGGAATTGATCACCCTTGAGTTATTACCATTTTGGTATTCTTTAAGAAAGTCTATAATGGTTGTTTCTAAAAGCTTTTCAACGGTAAGGTTATGTTCTGGTATCATATTTTCTAAATCACGTAGCAAGACCTCGCCACGGAGTACATAGCTTTTCTTTAATTTTAGATTAAGGTACTGGATCGTCCCCTCGTCCTTATACAAAGCATCTATTAGACTTCCTCTTTTTTTTAGCTGCGCTTTATCAGGTACACGTACCAAAAGTAAGTTATATACATGCAAAGGGTCATCTATTTCTTTAACTGATGTAAGAAACCGTCTATATAACAAATAAACCAGGTCTTCCATGCTAAAAGGATAACCTGACAATTCCGTTACATCTTCACAAAGAATCTTCCCACGAAAATACAAGTAATTAGGGATCTTCAAACTAAAAGTATAGGAATCTAATAACTTATCAAAGAAAAAGTCTTCGAATCTCTCAAGCAATGATTTGGGCTGGTTCATTTCGTTGAGCTTTATGAGCTCCTTTCCAATCAGGTCATATTGACTGTATTGTGTCATTTAATACGCACCTCACCACTTAGAAAATCTAACATTCCAATTAGCACTCTATGAGCTGTCTTACGAATACTTCTAGTCTGCCACTGAAGAGCATACTGAAACAATCTCTCGTGCTCTTCCTTTGTTAATTTAGCATGGACCGTAACAGGAAGGTTTTTATAATCAACCTCTTCAAAGTCTAAGTTGTAGTCCATGCCTTTTACAACCAGATAAGCTCCATAAGCTGTGTCCGTCATACCATTTTTATAGGCAAGAGCCCTGAAGATTCTGATTTGACGGTCTGTCATTGGGATCTTAATATCGAACTTCTTATTAGAATGTGTTTTGTGTTCTTTCCGAACATTATTAGGATTAGGAAGAGAAGGTTTGCGTGGTTTTTTTCGGTTAAACATTGGATTCAAATTGTCTGAGGTTCTATTCATAAGCTCCCCCTTTTTACTTTTTCGGGACCGTTTTTACCAAAAAGGTTTGGGTAACTAGGTAACAAGGTCATCTGGTATAAGATATGAAAGGGAAGGGGGGAGTAGACCAGGTATAAGAAAAAGAAATCTTGTCCAAAATATTACTAGATAAATAGACGAATATTTACAAATGGACAGGAGTGTATCGTATGTTTATGAAAAAGAAAAAAAGTAAAATAGGCCGGTCTGGGCTTACAGATAAGCAAGCTAAGGATTTAGCTAGACTTGCTAAGAAAATGGGTTCAAAGACTAGTATTAAAAGAGTTAATAAAGAACAATATGAATAATTAAAGTTTCATAAACTTTATGAAATGATAATAAAAGTGAGTAAAAGTGATTAAAGGTGATTCAAAATGATGAACAAGTAATAAAGAAAAAGTAGTTAGTTATACCTCTTAAGCATACTTTTTAGTTGGCGCAGCCAACGTAGCTTCTTGAAATGAAATATAAAATTGTTCTAATAAATCATTAGTTACAGCTTTAGGAATAGTACCAATACGCCCTTTAACTAAACTTTCTGCAATACGTGTTTTTTTAGTCCAGTAGTCATACTGTTGGTAGGCTTCCTGGAATCCCTCAGCAAAATCTTTACTTAAATGTTTTACTTTATTGATCGTTTGCATTAAATCATAAGTAGTACGTCTTTCTTGACGACAGAAACGAAGTAACATTAATAAATCAAAGGTATGATAACCCATAAGGTCTTTTGTCGATTTGGCAGCATCCACATGATCTACAGATCCACGTATAATAACAGGAGCTTGTTTAGTGTCAATCATCACTAGCATTTCACAAAATGAACAGTAATGTTGCTGTTCTGTTACCTTTTTTACGTTTGATCCGCAATGTGGACATTTAGCCATTAGTAAAACCCCCTAAGTAATTTCTTAACCTCTCTACATTTATAATTATAATGTATACATGTATACATGTCAAGGAAAACATCAACTTTTTAGCTTTTTTCTTATGTTTCATTGTTCTGTAACAAAAAAAGACTCTCAGATT
Source organism: Cytobacillus spartinae (assembly GCF_042865285.1). Classification (NCBI taxonomy): domain Bacteria; kingdom Bacillati; phylum Bacillota; class Bacilli; order Caryophanales; family Bacillaceae; genus Cytobacillus; species Cytobacillus spartinae. The sequence continues at coordinate 54,982 of NZ_JBIACK010000021.1, forward strand.
CAAGAGTCTTATGGAATCACGCAGTAGATTTAATAATGGATCTACAACACAAACATTTCCTTTTTTTTATCTTTCTCTATTAAGCTATCTAGAGCTTCTACGAGGGTATCACAATATACATCGGATAAGGTTTCTAACACCTGTCTTTGTCCATCTGTTTCTCTAAACACAGTAATATTATAAGTATCTAGAGGGGACAATGTGATCTCGACTTTTACACCACTTTTATATAACGGGGTACTGATACTGAAGATCACTCCCTTTTCCATTGAAAGATAATTTTTAGCTCCCCAGGCAAGCAAGGCCCATCTATCAGTAATACGAATTTGATTTAGAATAATATTAGCTACATGTTCCACTAGGAAAACCTCCATTAAGAGTTATTTTCAACGAAATTCTCAGCTTGATATAAAAACAAGAAAGATGCTACTCGTTTTCTTCCCTTAAACACACGGTAGTAAGTAGTTCCGTCCTTAACAATCTTAAAAGCACCTATTTTCTTCACTATCAAGATTAACACCTCTCTTTTTTATCTGGTGGTTAGGGCAATTAAGCCCTAACCATTTAAAATTAGTTTCCGATGGTTAAAATAACTCCGGTTCTTAAACAACATGTCCACTCAAGTTTTTGGACTTTATCCTCAAAGATCCAGGAGTAAAATTCTAAGGTGGAACGATCTGGATAAAATAAGAGTTCTTGTTGCTCCTGCTTGGAATACTTTTGATTTAATTTACGTTTCAATTTTCTCTTAGCCTGATTGACTGTTAACATGTTAAAACCTCCAATGATTTTCTTAACCTCTCTACATTTATAATTATAATGTATACATGTATACATGTCAAGGTTTTTGAACAAAATAACCAGTTATATCAAGGGTTTTCTTACTTTGAAACAATCACTAAAAGAAGGTTAAAAAGGGGTTGGTTTTTCGGTTTTATTCGCTTTTGAGGTAGGCTTGGCTTGAGGCCCTTCGCGTTCTTAATCGGGATTGAACCGTATGCCCCCCTCATACTAGTCAGTGGAAGGCATATCTCCTTATTCGCTTTTGAGTTTAGGTTGGATGTGCCTTCGCAAAGCGTATGAGAGGGGGGGTTAGGAGTAGTCAAGGGATGCAGCGCAGAATTTGCCCTACGGATTCTGGCTTTAGTGGAGTTGGTTTTGCTAGGAAGTAGGGGACTTAGAAAGCGTTAGGTTGTCATCCATCCCCACAAGCAACTTACGCTTTCTTGTCCCCTACGACAAAGCAAAAATAAACGACACTTAGCCTAGAAGCCCGTTGGCCATAATTCGAGAACACCCTTGACTTCTCCGTTCGGTTCATATCCCGTGGCAGGCGTTAGCCTGGCTTCCTTTAGAAAGGGGTTATGCTCTTGGCACTCGTTCACTCGTTAAGAAATGCAATGGAACAAACAGGATGTTAGGTTGCGTACTGTGCAGCCTTACAGCCCTGTTGGTCGCTTGGATTTTAGAGGGAAGCGAACAGGTATGAGCCTGTTTGGTCCTGTTCGTTCGAGAACGATCAAGGACCTTACAGGCTCAACATGGCTGTGCCCCTAAAATGTTTAAATGTCCGTTTTTTGCCCTTCCCCATCCAGTGAAAGTAATTGGAAAGATGCTCAATCTAGAGGTATTTAAAGAGAGGAAGGATGTTTCGTATAGTACTAACTTTAGTTGGAAAGCAAAAAATGCTTTTTAAAATTCGAAAAGGTTGTCCTTAAACAACAGGGACAACCTTTAAAAATTAGATCCTGCTATTGTAGATAAATCAGGTACGAAACACCTTTAGAATGGTGATGATCAAACCAGCCCCAGATCTCATATTTAGACGTACCTTTTTTCCAAAAATAAAAATCTTTTTCAATGACCTCCTGTTCTTTTTCTTCTAGCACAAAATCATGTAGTTCTTTCCATAAACGTTCAAGCTTCTCGTCATATGTAGTAATGCATTCGCTTATATAAGTAATGGCGTTCTTTTGGTCTGCTGTAACAACCTCACCAACACTAAAAGAAATGATACGTAATAGGTCTCTTTTTAAGTCGTTGGTACACAATCCTTTCCCTTCTTTATCATCAATGGAATAGCAATAATGATAAATAAGCTCTTGTGTGAAATAAGGGGCCACATGTGTAATGAGATTGCTACGAATAGGAGCTTCTATCATTTCTAATTGGTTCATAGTTTGTCACCTCATTCAGCGATTGCAACGGCTTGGGATTCAATAGGTAAAATAATGGTCTCTCCGGCTTTTAGCTTCCCATCAAAAAGGAAATTATTTTCTGTTACCCACTCCACAAAATCAGCTTTACTTAAACGATGGTGGTCTTTAAATTGCTCTGCATAATCCCAAATAGTATCACCAGGCTTTACTTCTATCTGGACATATTCAGGCTCTTCTTTTGATAATTGATTCTGAAGAGTCGTGACAAAAACCGTAAGAGACAACACGAATAGTATAGTAAAAAGATGATCTTTAATTTTCATAAGGAAAACCTCCTAATTATTTTCTTAACCTCTGGATATACCACCTGTCAGTTTTTCTGACAGGCAGTACGTTTTTAATTAGACAAGGATGGTGAATCTAATTCAAAATCCATTTCTATAAGCCTTTCAACAAGGTTCGTATCATTGGACTGAAACTAATTTTTATAGTGTTCCATAAGGGCTTGTTTAGCCCGTTTGAACACCTCTCGATGAAGGTGAATACCTGTAGTCACCGTAATATATTTTTCAAACGCTATCCCTTGATCATGGCCGAAAGTATAAGCATTTTCGATTTCAGGTTTTAGCTCTTCTCTTTTTTGAGATAACTCCTTTTCAGCTCTCTCAAGGTTATTCTTAGCAATGACATAAAGACTTTTAGCTTTTTCTAGTTCCACTAAGCTACCTCCTAACGACTTTGGTGAAAATAGGCAATAAATTCACCTTTTTATTACGTTTAATCTTCGAACTATATATTAGTGAAAATGTAAAGGTGAATACTCTTTCGTTACTCCGTTATCATTTTCTATCAGTAGGTTCTTACTTGAACTAATGCTTTTTACTTCGTATGCTTTCCCAACTGTACAAGCCGAACCTTCAAATCCAATAGACCAAGAAGCAGTCACCATATCACCTTTACCTACAAAGCAATCCTTAACAGAACAGCCTACCCTTACTTTCATTTTCCTTCCTCCGGTTCATTAGCTACTATGATTTTCTTTATACTTCTCTTCACATTTTTCGCATAGATCTAAATCATAATCTGTCATGTTGATTTCTGTTTCATCAAAGTTCAATCCACATAATGAGCATGTTGCAACTAATTGTTCCTTCTCAAGTTTTTCTAACAAAGAGTCAAAAGACCATCCTGTTAGAGAAATAAGCAATTCATTAATAATGGATTTTTCAGAAGGGGTAGCTCGTTCATACAAGTTAAGGAGCTGTATAGTGACTTTCTCACTACATTCATCATCGTTATTCATTTCATTTTTGATCACTTCAGCTAAGTTCATAAATAAGACCTCCAAGGTATTAGTATTCTTAACTCTCTACATTTATAAGTATAATGTATACATGTATACATGTCAACTAAAAGAAGGTCTTTTTTAGTGTTTTTATTGAAAAAGTTGTTTATAAACAAGAAAAGACTAACCAATGGGTTAGTCTAACATACTTGTTTAAGAGGGTGGGCCTTATGGATAAGAATACGTTTACCTCCCCTATAGTGGAGATATTTAGTTCCTACACGGGTTACATATTCTGCTCTTCCATCGACTAGCAACTTATCCCCATAATGCCAGCTTTCTTTTCGTTGAAAAGTATTTGGGACAGGTGGAAGGAGTTCATCCTTCTGAACTAAGGCTGAAAGGTGAGGAAGGTCCCAAGAATCAATATTAAAGGGTTTCAAATATTCTTCTCTAAACATCCCAAATTTCTGGTAGTACTGATCTGCGTTTTTAGTATAACCATACAAACGGTGAACCACTTCTACTTCGTTAGTGTTTCCATCGTAATAGCTTCTACAATGTTTCCATAACGAAACCAATCGTCGTATTTTGGGTTGTAAATCTAAAAGGGATTGAAGATATTGACGTTCTTTTAGGGCTTTTTCCTTCCTGCGGTTTGTTTCAATGACTTGAATATCTTTATGAAGGTCTTTCCAGAATAAAGCCATATGTCCACCATGATAAGCCGTATTAGGGTCAACATAGGCATATCCATTTAGAATTTGTTGAGCTTCTATAGCTTGTTTTTGTTCCTCTTCAGTGGTATATTTCTTCCACGTTTCTATGTTTCGATTCCAAGGGGTTTCCTGTTGAATCACGTTATTTTGTTCGTATCTACTTAAAATTAAATGTTTTAACTGTTCAAGGGTTCGTTTCGCTGGTTCTTTATCGGATGCAGCATAAAAGAGATCCTCTTCTATTCTAGCCTTTAACATATCCCTGAAGTGCAATGTCATAGCTTCTAGAGTACTAGGACTAGGGGTATAACCCGTTAAATATTTAATTGTACTTTTTATATCTGCTAGAGATTGGTCTTTATAAATGTAACCATAAGGATGACGGTATTCTTGTTTTTTATTACTAGAAGGGGACAATTCAATTCGAATTAAATAGCGCATTTCTCCACGTTGAAATGAATCATATGTAAGATGATCTATTTTCCAAACTCCTTTAGAGTCTTTAAAGCACTTTGCCCAATCCCTTGATGTATAAGCTTCCTTGTTAGGAATAAAATTGTTTATTGCTTCAAGAGTATTCATATAGGTATATTCCTCCTAAAAAAAATAGAAGGCTAGAATACATTCAAAATGATTCTAAGCCTTAATGGTTTCATTAAATTCAAAGCTATTCCTGTTCGAATTCAATTGCTTCCTCGCAATCGGTACAACATTCTAATATCTGATAACCACCTACAAATTTCGTGTTATGACAATCGGAGTTTCTACCACAGAAAGTACATTTATTCATTGTAAGCCCTCCTGAATTTTATTATCTCTTAATAGTTATAATTATAATGTATACATGTATACATGTCAATTAAAAAAATATACTTTTCATTAAGCACAGTATTTAATTAACAAAAATTCCTTCCATTCATATAACCAATGATTTAAATTATTATTGTATTTACGGACTAAGTTTTCATAATCTTTTCGATATACCTCTTTAAGAGGTTGTCGTGAATAATGAAAGTATGGAATACTTTGCATATTCTTCCTTCCACTTGCTTGAGCTTTCCTTAGTTCTTCATCAAAAAAACACGCTTTTAGGAAGCTTAAGGGCTCTGCATGTATAATTTCGTCCCAATCCATTCCTAAGCCTTTTCCATCGCAATTAAAGGGGCATAAGTAACAACGTGATCGTCTACTTGGGAATTGATTCTCTTCAAGAAACTTAATAGAATCATCTGTCGTAAAACCTTCCTCAATCAAGGGATATGAGAGATATATGTATTTACTCTGATGTGATACATAACCACCAACACGATTTATTTCATCAAAACTAAAACCAATATCCATAATGATTGCTATATTTTTAGGCATAGGTTGTCTCGTGCTCAATCCTAACTCTGATTTAATTTGATTTCTTACTGCTTGCTGCACTGGAATGATTTTAAAATCGCCAGTACATTGCCTGGGCATCATTCCGGCTGGTTTTATCTCCCCGTTATCATCTACTTTACTGAAGTATAAGGGCATTTGAAAGCGTTGATAGTCTGTAAAGATGTACCTCATTAACATTTCTTCTAATCCACGTTTCATACTATTATGTGTCGTAACGATAAAGGGGGTAGTGTTCCCAATCATCTTTTGTCTTTCCATCCACCATGCTACTTGTTCGTGAATAAACTCTGGTTCGGCTCCTGTATCACTGAAGACTATATAATCATAATCAATATTCCCTCTAAAATGTTCTTCTAATAAGTGAGAGCTTTGTGTTCCACCACCAAAAGATAAAACGTTATAGAATCTAGTTTTACCTTCTGTTTTTGCTAAATGAATGATTTCATCCTTTGATTTCAATAAACCATTTATATATTTTTTATGTTGTCTAAAGTCGTTTTCAAGTTCAAATAGTGTTAGTTGCAAGTAAATTCCCCCCATCGTCAAAACTATTGTAGTGTTTGACCGTTAATATAATTATAACGTATACATGTATACGTGTCAAATTTAAGAAACGCATGTTCTATTTTATTAGTGAATAGAGCAACTATTTGTTAAAATATAGGTAGAAAATATAGGGGGTATGTATTTGAGACAATTACACGATAAGCCTGTTTTAGAAAGTAATTCGCAACAAGAACTGACAACAATTCCTGGTCCATTGGTTATTAAGAACTTAATCGAAAACAGCCGAAGTGACTTATTTGAAGAAGCAAAGACGGAATGGGAACTTGTGACGTACATCCCTAACGACTCTGAAGAATTCGTTGAAAACTGTGAATTATGTAACCATCGTAATTATATAGCGAATTGGCTTATCCAAAATCCAAATACAAATGCTCTTTTGAAAGTTGGGTCTGATTGTATCAAACGATTCATACAATTTGCTGGTACATCAAGTCAAACTGATAGTAATGTGTTTTTTGAGAATAGAGAGAAAGAGATAGGAAAAGAGTTAGAACTAAAGGTTAGTTATAGAGAAGTAATTGCTACACCATTGCCAACATTTCGAGTGGCTAATCGGTTTAAAAAAATCACGTTAGAACTTCTTGAGAATAGGGGACAAGTACATTTGTTGGAGTCACCAGAAGGAAGACTTGAAATAATACAAACGCTCTTTAAGCAACAAAATCCTTCTAAAAAGGAGCAAGATCATTTTCAGTGGTTAATGAGTGATCCTTCCTCACTACCTGTCCAGAAAGAAACAAAAAAGTTCAGACAGATTCACTACAAAGAAGGAAGTACTTTAACAAGACGTTCAAAAGTCACTAGATCAACGTTAAGTAGCTCTAAAGTATATCAAGATCCTTCAAAGAAATACGATTAATGTTTTAAAAATGTGAAAAGGGATAGAGGTTAGCCTCCATCCCTTTTCTTTTGGTTCTCTTACCGAGAATTCGCAAAATGATTAATAATTTTAGACCTCTTCACGAGGGTATCGTTATCTCTTTTATATCTAATTTATATCTTTAGAATAAATAATTACACGGTAGAAGTCAACAAAAGTGATAAAATTTTCTACAATTTGTAGAAAAAAATTACGTTTACTTGTACAAATGGTTATATTGAACAATTGCGTGTTGTTGAAGTGTATCATCACTTGATAAGTAATTATCCATAATAAAAGACTTCATTTCTTTTTTGATCTTTTGATTAGGGTTAACTAATTGCAACGTGTGCCAGTTGTCATTGGTCCATAAACGATAATATAGAGTTTGGGTTTTTGGGTCATATCTAGCAATTACAGGTTTAAAACGCCAAGCTATCAGAACTTCTAAATCAGATGGCATAGCTACAGAACATCGATCTCTTAAAAAACGTTCAAAAGTAATCTGTCCACCATATGTTACGGCTATTGCTTCTTCAATCCTTAGAACCCAATCTTTCTTTAAACGAGTATTTATGACTCCTTTTGTATGGTGTCTAAATTGAACAGGAGTTATCCGTTTTCTTGAAACCCGTGTCATATCAGAAACCAAAAGAGTTGTATTTCCTGGTGGTAAGCCTAAAATATTCCCAATGGGAAATACATCTGGATATTCAACGCGTGATTTACTTGTTGTAGGAATGACAACAAAAGAATCAAATCTTGGATTTACATTCCAAACAACACCATAATGAGCTCCGTCCCATTCTCCACCTACACCGGTAAAGTCCACATGAACAAAATCAAGCTTGGATATAGCAGGCTGAAAATTCCCATTTACATCAGTGAGACTATCTTTAGAATCACATTCCGCAAAGAGCTCTATTTTTTTGATAATAGCTTCTCTTTGCTCAGGTTGTAAGCTCATTACGATCTTGCGAAGATTTTCTAATTCATCAACTTGAACAGCTTCCATTCCATCACCTCTATATGGCAAAAATAGTAATCTACTAAATTATACAGTTTACATGTATACAAGACAAGTGAATTTAATAGTTTTATTTAAAAAGACTAGCAAAGGCTAGTCTTTGAGATTAAACATATCTTTCGCGAATGTTGAATTGTTCGATAGCATCTTTTACTTTTTGAGCAATGGCCTTTCCTAACTGAATAGGGACCGCATTTGCTATAGATTCTTGCATGGCACTTAAAGCACCTTTAAAGATAAACGTATCTGGAAGACTGAATAAGCGACACGCTTCTCTAAGGGAAATGATACGATTTTCCTCTGGATGTAACAACATGGCTTTTCTAGGATTTACAATCGTTACCGCAGGCTTATCCCATTCTAAGCGTTTATACATATCGCTGTGCTGACCTTTTGGGCGAATATCTTCAGGAATATCAAATACATTTCCACCTGATTTTACGTGTTTAATGCGTTCTAAAGTAATCGGCTTAGGAGTAGATATATCGTTTTGGTTCGGTATAAAAGGATTTAAACCCTTAAAAGCCTCTCGAACGGTTTTATACTCAAATGGTTTTAAAAAGGGCTTAGGGAGCTCAATAGGGCTCTCTAAACGCGAACCAATAATGAAGGCGCGTTTTCTATCTTGAGCATCACCGAAACCAGCTGAAGAAACAACACCCTTTGTTATTGAGAAAGTATTTAATTCTTGTTGGATCTCTTCAAAAAACTGTCCATTTCCAGCAGTTAAAATCTGAGGAACGTTTTCAAGAACAAAGACATAAGGATTAATTTGTTTTACACACTTTATAAATTCCTTTACTAGTTGATTGTTAGGGTTATCTAAATAATTGGATTTCCGATTAGCATTAGAAAAACCTTTACATGGACTTCCTCCGATGACAATAGGAGCATACGGTAGTTTTGATTTATCAAAATCGCGTATATCTGCTTTGGTAATGTCTCCTAAGTTATATTCATACGTCTTAGCAATTTCTTCATCTTTCTCTAGGGCGAAAATGATTTCAAACCCTTTTTCTTTAAAAGCTTGATCAAATAATCCAGCCCCACTAAAAAGAGAAACTACCTGAAGGGGAATACGAATATCTTTTAAGGCTTGCTGAATGTAAGTAACATTACTGGAAGCCGATGTTTCATATTCTAAGAAGTCTGTTATACTTAATTGCTGATAGGATTCGTCACCTACAGCTTTTTGTAAGTCTTTCTTCGATAAAGATACACAAAATTTATTTTTGACTTTAAGGATCTGACGAATATCAGTGACTTGTTTCAGTGATTTTTGAATTTGCTTTTCAGATCTTTGATTATTTAATCCTTCTTCAGAAAAACCTTCAATTACGATCTCGTCACCGTAAATTTCAACCTGTAAGAAAGATACACCTTGAAAAAGAGATAAAGCTTCCTTACTACGAATATCAATGACTGGCTTTATACCGTCCTTCAGTTTACGTTTTGATACCGTATTATCCTTTTGATTATCAGTAGGTAGAATAATAACTTTTCGGTTTTTTGCATCTATAACATATTTGTAATTAGTTCCAGCTTGAAAGGTAGTATCTAATAACTCTCGGTCTTGAAGGTAAATCCCACGCTTTGAGTTTTTAGCTTTTCTTTTTTTAATCAGATTTTTTATAAGATTTTTCATAAGTAAACCTCCCAGAAACCTACATTTTCTTAACCTCTCTACATCTATAATTATAATGTATACATGTATACATGTCAAGGTTTTTGAGGGGAAGAACCTGTATTATCAAGGGTTTCCTTGTTTTGAAACAATCACTAAAAGAAGGGGAAAAGGGTTGGTTTTTCGGTTTTATTCGCTTTTGAGGTAGGCTTGGCTTGGGGCTCTTCGCGTTCTTAATCGGGATTGAACCGTATGCCCCCCTCATACTAGTCAGTAGAAGGCATATCTCCTTATTCGCTTTTGAGTTTAGGTTGGATGTGCCTTCGCAAAGCATATGAGAGGGGGGGTTAGGAGTAGTCAAGGAATGCAGCGCAGAATTTGCCCTACGGATTCTGGCTTTAGTGGAGTTGGTTTTGCTAGGAAGTAGGGGACTTAGAAAGCGTTAGGTTGCCATCCATCCCCACAGGCAACTTACGCTTTCTTGTTCCCTACGACAAAGCAAAAATAAACGACACTTAGCCTAGAAGCCCGTTGGCCATAATTCGAGAACACCCTTGACTTCTCCGTTCGGTTCATATCCCGTGGCAGGCGTTAGCCTGGCTTCCTTCTAGAAATATAAAAGGCTTGCCAAAGCAAGATATCCTTTAAAGGTCAGGTATTTACTCTTTGCTTTTGGCACTCGTTCACTCGTTAAGAAAGGCAATGGAACAAACAGGATGTTAGGTTGCGTTTTGTGCAGCCTTACAGTCCTGTTGGTCGCTTGGGTTTTAGAGGGAAGCGAACAGGTATGAGCGTGTTGGGTCCTGTTCGTTCGAGAACGATCAAGGACCTTACAGGCTCAACGTGGCTGTGCCCCAGGAAGCACTTAAGAGTACCAGGTATAAAAGTCAAATAGATTGTCCATAACTCTACTAAGAAGATTAAGAGGTGAGGGCAATGAAATGTACTCGTTGCAATGTAATAGTACGAGTTTCAAAGGAAAGATTCTTAAGCCAAAAAAAGCTATGTGGTAGATGCCATAAGCAATATAAAAAGATAGGGAACAATCTTAAAAGAGTTTCCTATTAAGAAAGAAGAGGGACCTAGTAAATCAGGTTTCCATCTTTTTGAACAGGTTTCACGCGATACTGTTCATCTTGATTAAACTGTTCTTGATACCAATTCACAATATCCATATGGTTCACACAAAGACGAATCATATCTTCAGCTAGAGCTGTTTTTGTCATTCCACAGCTAACAGCTAATTTTTTTAACTTAGTATGAGTGTCCTGAGTTGTCGTTATATTTACACGTTCTTTTTTATCGGACCGAACTTTACGATTCTCGGTATTTTGGATTCTCAAAAAAAATCTCTCCCTTGCTAAAAAAATTTTTTAACGAAAAACGGGTTTTTCCCCTGAACAGTTGAACACATGAACATCGTTCAAGTGTTCAACATCGAAAGGGGAGTACCCTAAATATATGCAGATAGGACAAGGGTTAAAACCATAAATCTAAAAAAAAATAATAGAAAAAGGGGGAAGACCTTTTCCCCCTTTTGGAAATATCATAAAATCAAAAATAATTAGCATATACATGTACCAAGCGAAAGCTTATATGCATCAAAGGTACTGCTTTCGCTTGCTGACATAATTCATTAAAATTTGGTTAAATTTAAGCAATATTTAGCTTCCACTTTCCTCTGTCAATGGAGTGGAAATTCGCGTGAATTTGAAGGGTTTGTCTCACTTTTTCTTTCCAGTGTTGGTTTTTTTGAACCTTTTTACTTTCGGATATGACTTCATAAATAGAGTTTAAATCTGATTCTCCTCCTAAATATTCAAGAGCTCCTTGAATCAAATCCCTCCATGTCATATTCTCAAAGACTCGCAAATCGAATTCAGACGTTTTTGTTAGTTTAACAGGAACTTGCCACACTTGATTTTTCTGAAAGATTAGTAGATGTTCATGGGCGATAGGGATAAACGTTCCATTATACGTTTTTCTTCCTGAAACCGTTTGGTGTTGGGTCTTTATTAGATGAATTTCTAAATCTCCAATCCAAGCCATATCTTTAATGATGCTGTAGTATTTTCCTTTCTTTCTTACATCACCTATGAGAAAAGCGTGCCTTCCCCCATTAACAAGTGCTTGATATATTTTACTATTTACCGTATTTAGTTTTGAAATGAATTCTTCATAGGACATATTATTAGAAAGGTCATCTGGATGGCTCCTGGAATTAACCTGATTATAAGAAATAATGTCCCAATAAGCAGGATGACTAAACGTAAAATCATTTCCAAAAGGAATACTGTCTGTCAAAGCGTTCCATCCCGTGTTTAAATCCAGGTGTACACTGTTTTTAATTCCTAACTCCTTACATACATCCTTTCCTGTTCCACCTCCAGCAAACACTTCTAAGAATTTTGTAGGTTTGAAATGTTCTAATAATCCTTTAATCACATGACCACTACAATTTCCTCTATAAGAGGATTGTCCCCATTTACCACGGTTTGGAAAATCTAAAATACTTGATTGCAACATGTCTATCAGACTCCTTTAAGGTAATTTTCTAATTTTGTTGATAACTCTTTATCACACATAGTCTCTTCAGGAATTTCAATAATAGATTTAACGTGTATATTGGATTCTTTTAACCAATTCATTTCATTTTCAAAATCTAATCCTTGTTCCTCTAGCTCTTCTTCGTTCGCTTCAAAAATAACTATCTTTAGCATTCCGTTTTTCCTCCTGTATGGTGCAAGGGGGGAATCCCCCTTGCAAGATTTTTAGATTTTCAACCAACTAGCCTTTAACAAGTGAAAATGAGTATTTCGATTATTTTTCCCTTCTTCACTACAGCCACATTTAGGACATTGAATTTCGTACTCTTCCCAAAGGTTTGTTTGACTGAGAAAGATATGCTGACATGTAGGGTCATAACATTTGAATCTGAGAAGTTCGTCTGTGTCTCTTTCAATTAAGGATTTAATTTTCTTTAGGTCTTTTAAATGAATTCCTTTTTCGGGTCTGAAAGTACAGTCAAGGGAATCTAAAAAAGCCAATAGTTCCTCTAATCGTTGTTCATTTCCTTGACATTCATACACCCTAGTTTCTATCCAACTTCCCCAACGTTCCCAGGTGTCCTTGTCTAAGCCAAAAGACCAATTTCCTAATCCTTCTAAATAGCCACAAGGTCTATCTAAATCAATTTCTATTTCTAATCCATGCTCTATAATTTCTCCAATTTCCCATAAGACTCTTATTTCTCCTTGGGGAAATGGATAAGTTCCTACACATTGAATAACACCCATGTTTATCAATCTCCTTTTTATAAAAGGGGCATAGCCCCTTTATTCGGTCCAACTAGTGTAATAAGAATCGCCTTCTCCATTGTTATACAGATAGTTATAATGAACTTTCGTCATATTCTTTTCTAAACAGGCATCACTACAGTAATGCTCAAAACCTCCGTCAATGCAATAACCCTCTGTCATCACATTTTTACAGTCAGAACAAATTCGATAAGAATCATCATAGGTTCCATTTTCTTCAGCTTCTTGGTATTGCTTTGTTAAGTGTTTTAGAAGCAATTCAGCATTCTCTAGCGCGGATTGTTTGGATTGAATACGTTCGTGATTTTCGTCTTCAACTGTTTCCATAAAGCTAATAGCATCCTCTAGTGAAGAGACTAATTCACAAAGGATATTAAAGATTTTCCCCATTGATAACTCAGGAGTAATCATTGAAGAAAGAAGATGTTGTACTTGTACGTTTTGGTTTAAAAAAATGATGTTGTTCATAGGTTCTAGCTCCTTTTTCTTTTTGATTTCCGCATAACTCAGTTCCCGAAATCGGGAATCATTTTTCCCGTTTTGACAAGGAGCTCGAAGCATGAGCATAGCTAGGGGGTCAAGGGTGATCTGAGCGAAAAAGTTTTTCTTTCAAATGCTTCACCTGGAAGAAAAAGTTTTTTGCCCCTTGAACCTCTAGCTCGTTTCTTAGTTTTCAATCGAAAGGGTTCGGGGTCCCATCGATTGAAAAGTTAG
>NZ_JBIACK010000022.1:0-60053 GCF_042865285.1 Cytobacillus spartinae
TCAAGATGAGATTTCCCATAGCGCAAGCTAGTAAGATCCCTGAAAGATGATCAGGTTGATAGGTCAGAGGTGGAAGCGCGGTGACGTGTGGAGCTGACTGATACTAATCGATCGAGGACTTAACCAAATAGAAAAGCGAAGGCGACTGTACAACTTCGACAGATGTTGGAAAGCCGACCGTGCAAATCCCGGTTTTGGATTTGTGGGGGCGGATTGAAACAGACGAGAAGTTAGGAGCCGTAGCTGGACAAAGATTACTCGAATGATTTACTTCTTCTTCATAGCATTATCTAGTTTTGAGGGAATAAAGCTTTTTCGCGAAGCGAAAATAGGTTTCCATTCCTGAATTAAATAGTCTGGTGATGATGGCGAGAAGGTCACACCCGTTCCCATACCGAACACGGAAGTTAAGCTTCTCAGCGCCAATGGTAGTTAGGGGCTGTCCCCTTGTGAGAGTAGGACGTCGCCAGGCTGATTTAAAAAATTACTTATATTTTTGGTAAGGTTAGCATATAATATAAGTATTAGCATTAAAATAACATTTTTATTATCGCGGGGTGGAGCAGTCTGGTAGCTCGTCGGGCTCATAACCCGAAGGTCGCAGGTTCAAATCCTGTCCCCGCAACCAAAATTTTAGGTCCCGTGGTGTAGCGGTTAACATGCCTGCCTGTCACGCAGGAGATCGCGGGTTCGATTCCCGTCGGGACCGCCATTTTAATAGAATACTAATTTACTAGTACGAAACGATGTTTCGTTTTTTTTATGCCTTTTTTACCTTTTTGCTCAAATGAACAAAATCATGTAAACTACATAGTAAGAAAATGTTTTCCTTAGGAGAAGATCCTAAGGTTTTTTTATAATTAGCAATATTCTTGACTGTATCTAAATTAAAATACAATTAGCTAATGATATATATTGGGGATATTAAAATGTAAATGCCCCTAAATCAGTAGAATTAAGGTGATTTTATGAGTGAATTTAGCATTGTTTCAACAGATGCGGAACAAACCATGGACTTTTCAAAAAATTTAGCTGAGCTGCTAAAGCCAGGAGATGTAATCACTCTGGAAGGTGATCTTGGAGCAGGGAAGACAACATTTACGAAAGGGTTAGCAAAGGGGTTGGATATTAAGAGAACTGTAAATAGCCCAACATTCACTATTATAAAAGAATATCATGGCAAGATGCCTTTATATCATATGGATGTTTATAGGTTAGAGAATTCTGATGAGGACCTTGGATTTGATGAATATTTTGAAGGTAATGGTGTGACCGTTGTGGAATGGGCACATCTTATCGAAGACCTTCTACCTGAAGAATTGTTAAGCATAAATATCAAACATGGGGAAAATGAATCAAGAGTGTTAACATTAATCCCTAAAGGTACTCGCTATGAGGAACTATGTAAGGAGTTATTTTCATGAAAGTATTAGCAATTGATACGTCTAATTATGTATTAGGAGTGGCAGTTCTTGACGGTGATCAAGTGATCGGAGAATACATAACCAATCTAAAGAAAAATCACTCTGTAAGGGCAATGCCAGCTATAGATGCTTTGTTGAAGGATTGTGATGTTAAGCCTAAGGATATCTCAAAAATAGTAGTTGCTAAGGGCCCGGGATCCTATACAGGCGTAAGAATAGGAGTTACACTTGCAAAGACTTTGGCATGGACACTGAATATCCCTATTGTAGGTATATCAAGTTTGGAAGTGTTAGCGGCTTCAACAGGTCGTTATTTTCAAGGAGTTGTATCCCCCTTATTTGATGCTAGAAGAGGCCAGATTTATACAGGGCTATATCAATATAAAAGAGGACTAATTGAGACAGTAAAAAATGATCAACTAATACAGTCTCAAGACTGGGCACATCAACTAGTAAGTCTGGAAAGCCCTATCTTATTTGTAGGAAACGACTTATCTATTCACAGATCCATCATTGAACCTATACTGAAGGAAAAATTCATATTTGCTGAGATTACAGAACATAATCCACGCCCCTCAGAGTTAGCTCTATTAGGAAGAGATCGTGAAGGGGAAGAAGTGCATAGCTTCGTCCCTAACTATATTCGTTTAGCAGAAGCGGAAGCGAAATGGCTAGAAGAAAATAAAAATTAGTTTTAAGGAAGAATAAGACATGACCAAATCTTTAACTTTTCGCTTTATGAATGAAGAGGATATAGACCAAATTCTAAAAATTGAAGAGCAGTCTTTTGCTACTCCTTGGAGTAGGGAAGCCTTTGAAAATGAATTAACGAAGAATCAATTTGCCGTATATATTGTTTTGGAAGATGAAGAGCAAGTGGTTGGGTACTGTGGTGTTTGGATAGTTGTGGATGAAGCACATATAACAAATATCGCTATTTTACCACAATTCCGTGGAAACAAGCTGGGCGAGGCATTGATGAGAAAGATGATTGAATTGGCTAAAGAGATGGGAGCAAAATCAATGACATTAGAAGTAAGGGTCACTAATTTTGTTGCACAATCTTTATACCGTAAATTCGGCTTCCAAGAAGGTGCAATTAGAAAAAATTATTACACCGATAACCAAGAGGATGCCTTAGTAATGTGGGTGAATATATAATGAATAAGGATCAATTTATTCTAGGTATTGAGACAAGCTGTGATGAGACAGCTGTCGCTATTATAAAAAATGGACGAGAGATTATTGCAAATGTGGTCGCATCTCAAATTGAGAGCCATAAAAGGTTCGGGGGAGTTGTTCCAGAGATTGCATCGCGTCACCATGTTGAACAGATGACAATTGTATTAGAAGAGGCAATGGAACAAGCAAAATTAAATTTCACTGACATTGATGCCATAGCAGTCACAGAAGGACCTGGTTTAGTTGGAGCATTGTTAATCGGAGTAAATGCGGCTAAAGCTATAGCATTTGCGAAAAATATCCCTCTTATTGGTGTGCATCACATTGCAGGTCATATTTACGCCAATCGCATCATTACAGAAATGGAGTTTCCATTATTGGCCCTCGTTGTATCGGGTGGACATACAGAACTTGTATATATGAAAGAACATGGCCATTTTGAAGTAATCGGAGAAACTCGAGATGATGCTGCAGGAGAAGCCTATGACAAGGTTGCACGAGTATTGAATCTCCCTTATCCAGGAGGTCCCCATATTGATCGACTTGCTCAAGAGGGGAAACCAACGATTGATTTACCTAGAGCATGGTTGGAAGAAGGATCCTATGATTTTAGTTTTAGTGGTCTAAAGTCTGCCGTCATAAATACTGTGCATAATGCTGAACAAAGAGGGGAAAAGATTGCTCCTGAGGAATTAGCTGCAAGTTTTCAACAGAGTGTGATTGATGTTTTAGTTACAAAAACCATTCAAGCAACAAAAGAGTTTGATGTAAAACAGGTTGTGCTAGCTGGTGGTGTTGCTGCAAACAAAGGATTAAGAGCAACACTAGAAGAAAAGTTTGAGCAAATTGAAGGGGTAACTCTTACAATTCCTCCACTTTATCTTTGTACAGATAACGCTGCCATGATTGCTGCGGCAGGAAGTGTTTTATTTGAAAAAGGTCAAAGAGCCAATCTTGCCTTGAATGCAAATCCGGGATTAGATTTAGCTATCCACAACAATTAAACAGAGTAGGTGAAAGTCCCCAAATGGAATGGGGGCTTTTTTTGTTGATAACTACTATATTCAATAAATATTTAGTGGATAATGTGGATAAAACATACCTTTTCTGTGGATTATGTGGAAAAGTGTGTGGAAAGCCTATAATTATGTATTAAGTTTGTGGATATAGTTGGGGATAAATAAAAACCGGGATAGCAATAAACTCCCGGTTCTAATTACATAGTGATTTTGATTAAGACTTTGAAAAACTATTCCTCAGCTAACTCCGTCCATTCCTCCATTAACTGATCCAGCTTTTCTTTTGCGTTTTCATTTTTTTGATTAATTTCTAATACTTTCTCATGGTCTTGAAAAACTTCCGGTTGGCATAGTAATTCTTCATATTGCTCAATTTCAACCTCAAGATTAGCGATTAAATCTTCTAATTCCTCTATACGTCTTTTACGCTGTCTTTCCAGTTTTTTTGCTTCTTTATCTTGTTGGTAATTTGTTTTTTCTAGACTATGAGAAGCGGAAGAAGAATTAAGAGAATTGGCTTTACTTTCTAATGCCTTTAGTTCTTCCTGTTCTAGCTTTTTCTCAATGTAGTAATCATAGTCACCTAAGAATTCTGCTACTTTATTATTGCTTAGTTCAAGAACCTTTGTTGCAATTCGGTTAATAAAATAACGGTCGTGAGATACAAATAGAATTGTTCCGGGGTAGTCAATCAATGCATTTTCTAGTATCTCTTTGCTATCTAAATCTAGATGGTTGGTTGGCTCGTCCAATATTAAGAAATTTGCCTTTTGCATCATAAGTTTGGCCAATGCTAATCTAGCTTTTTCTCCACCACTTAAGGATGAAACAATTTTTAATACATCATCGCCTGAAAATAAAAAGTTACCTAGGATGGTTCGAATATCTTTTTCATTTTTTAGTGGATAGTCATCCCACAGTTCATTTAGTACCCTTTTATTAGAGGTGAGTTTAGCCTGTTCTTGGTCATAGTAACCTATTCCTACATTTGAACCATAATGGATTTCACCAGAAATTGAGGGAAGTGTCTCAACAATGGTTTTTAAAAGAGTTGATTTTCCAACCCCATTTGGTCCAACTAGAGCGATGCTTTCTCCCCTTGTTAGACGGAAAGAGATTTGTTCGGATACTTTTTCACCGTTGTATCCGATAGCAAGATCCTCAACTTTAAGTACATCATTGCCACTTTGTCTTTCGATTTCAAAAGAAAAGTTGGCTGACTTTTCATCGCCGAGAGGTTTATCCATTAATTGCATTTTTTCGAGCTTTTTGCGTCGACTTTGAGCTCTTTTAGTTGTTGAAGCTCGTGCAAGGTTTCGTTGAATAAAATCCTGAAGCTTTGCTACTTCTTCTTGTTGCTTTTCATATTGTTTCATATCACGTTCATAATTCTCTGCTTTTTGGTCAAGGTAAGCACTATAGTTTCCAGTAAACTTTGTAATTTGCTTACGGGATATCTCGTATACTTGATTGACGACTTTGTCTAGGAAATATCGGTCATGGGAAACAATTAAAATGGCTCCATGATATCCTTGTAAATACTGCTCAAGCCAGGAAAGCGTATCGATATCTAAATGGTTTGTCGGCTCGTCTAAGATTAGAATATCAGGCTTTTTTAATAGCAGCTTACCTAGAGCTAATCTTGTCTTTTGCCCACCGCTTAAGCTATCTATTTTAGTCGAGTAATCAAAGGAATGGAAGTTAAGTCCGTGAAGAACAGAACGAATATCTGATTCGTACTGATAACCACCATTTTCTTTAAATTGAACTTGCAATAGATCGTACTCTTTTAGAATCCGTTCGTATTCACTCGACTGAAAGGAAGAAGGGTCAGACATGGCTTCTTCGAGTTTACGGAGTTCTTTCTCTTGGCGTCTAAGGTTTTCAAATACAGTAAGCATTTCATCCCAAATGGAGAGACCTGACTCTAAACCGGTATTTTGAGCAAGATAACCAATGGTTACCTCTTTTGGCTTAATAATGTCCCCGCTGTCTTTAGACATATGCCCAGCAATGATTTTAAGTAGAGTTGATTTCCCCGCTCCATTCCTACCTACTAAAGCAATTCGGTCACGCGTTTGCACTTCTAGCTTTATATTCGTTAAAATAGGGTCAGCACCGTATGATTTTGATAATTGGTTCACTTGCAGTAATATCATAACTTTCACCTCTATATTTCTAGAGTTAGTTTAACGTAATAAAAGGAGTAGAGCAATAAAAGTAAATGAAAGGAATCGAATTCCTGTTAACTATCAATATTACGCAAAGCCGTAGTAAACTTTTATTGTGAAGGATAGTACAATCTTTACTTACAGAATGGGTAAAATAGTGTATGATTTGAGTGAGGTGTTGTAAGATGGGGGAATTTACCCACTTTAATAATGAAGGTAGAGCGAAAATGGTCGATGTGAGTGATAAAGTAGAGACAGTTCGAACGGCCATTGCTAACTCTAGTATAACGGTAAATAAAGAGATTTACGATCGAATTACCAATAATGAGATGAAAAAAGGAGATGTTCTAGCTGTAGCGCAAGTGGCTGGAATTATGGCATGTAAAAAAACATCAGAGATTATCCCAATGTGCCACCCTATTCCTTTGACTGGGATTGACATTTCATTCACATGGGAACAAGAAGAGGATCAATACACCCTTTTCATAGCAGCTTCTGTAAAGACAAAAGGGAACACGGGTGTGGAAATGGAAGCGCTAACAGCAGCATCTGCTTGTGCTTTGACTGTATATGATATGTGTAAGGCTGTAGATAAAGGAATGGTGATAGGTAAAACCTATCTAGTTGAAAAAACTGGCGGTAAAAATGGGGATTTTAAAAGAGAAGATAGATTAAAATAAGCCAATTAAAATACGGGCGGGGGATTTCGGATGAATAATGAAACAATGAAGATTCCGCAAGCAACGGCAAAGCGGTTACCTCTATATTATCGATTTTTAAAAAACCTTCACTCATCAGGAAAACAAAGAGTTTCTTCTGCTGAGTTAAGTGAAGCGGTGAAAGTAGATTCAGCAACAATCCGAAGGGATTTTTCGTATTTTGGAGCTTTAGGGAAAAAGGGTTATGGATACAATGTAAATTATCTACTATCTTTCTTCCGAAAAACGCTAGATCAAGATGAGTTAACGAAAGTAGCATTAATCGGTGTAGGTAACTTAGGTACAGCATTTTTAAATTACAATTTCTTAAAGAATAATAATACAAAAATTGAAGTCGCTTTTGACGTTGACCACGGTAAAGTAGGTACTAGTATAGGCGATGTTCCTATTCACCATATGGATGATTTAGAGAAGGTAATCGAGAAGGAAGATGTTCAAGTGGCTATTCTGACGGTTCCATCGACGTTTGCCCAGTCCATTACAGATCGTCTTGTACAAGTTAATGTAAAGGGAATATTAAACTTCACACCGGCAAGGTTAACAGTACCATCTTTCATTAGGGTCCATCATATTGATTTAGCTGTTGAATTGCAATCACTTGTTTATTTTCTGAAGCACTATGGCGTTGAAGCCGAGGATAGTGAATAAAATCACGAAAATCTAGTAAAGTGCAAAAAGAATTAACCAATATAAAATAGTTGAAGATAGTAATAAATCCGTTATGATAGAATGAGGGAGGTGAGGCAGGATGATGAATATCGGTATGGGAAGCCTCATACTTATTGTGTTCGTTGCTTTATTAATATTTGGTCCTAAGAAGTTACCTGAGCTAGGTAAAGCAGCAGGGAACACTTTACGTGAATTTAAAAACGCTACTAAAGGTTTAGCAGATGATGATGACGATACAAAAAAAGAAAATAAGAGCGACACAAATTAAATTTTTATACAAATAAAGGTGAGCTTAATTCCAGATTTTCATAAGTTTTATCCTTTATTAATTTATATGTACGGTGAATACTTATTTTTATGTGATGTTAGGATGAAATACAATGAGTCATAAAGATATGACGATGTTTGAACATATTGGCGAGTTAAGAAAACGGCTTGTTATTTCGGTCGTTTTCTTCTTCGTTGCAACAATTGCAAGTTTCTTTATTGCGGAGCCGTTAATCGTCTATTTGCAGAAAGCTGATGAAGCAAAAGAACTTACGATGAATGCGTTTCGTCTGACAGATCCAATCAAGATTTATATGCAATTTGCTTTTCTGATTGCATTTGTTATGACTTCACCCTTTCTTTTATATCAATTATGGGCTTTTATAAGTCCCGGCTTGTATGAAAAAGAGAGGAAAGTGACGCTAAGCTACATTCCAATATCCGTTATTCTATTTATTAGTGGTATTGCTTTTTCTTATTTTATTTTGTTTCCATTTGTCGTCGAATTCATGACGAGAATCGCAAACCGATTAGATATTAATCAGGTAATTGGAATTAATGAGTACTTTCAATTCCTATTCCAATTGACGATTCCATTTGGATTACTGTTTCAGCTACCCGTTATTATCATGTTTTTAACGCGATTAGGAATTGTGACACCTATGTACTTGGCAAAGGTTCGAAAATACGCTTACTTTATTCTGATTGTCATAGCAGCATTTATTACGCCACCTGAGCTTTTATCTCATATGATGGTTACAGTGCCGCTACTAATCCTGTACGAAGTGAGTATATTAATTTCGAGATTTGCTTATAAAAAAGCCCAGCAGGCTGAACAGATTTTAGAAGAGGAAATATAAACAATAAAGGCCATCAGAAGTAAAATTCTGATGGCCACTTTAATGTGTTAACTTATCTCTGTCGGTTGTTTAGCCCACTTAATCGCTCGAACTTGAATCTCGCCAATTTTCTCTTCTAGTTCTTCAGGGGGAAGGGGATGTCCAAAGAAATAACCTTGTATTTCAGTACAGTTATTTTTTTGTAAAATCACTACTTGATCCTCTTCCTCTACGCCTTCTGCAATAACTAGTAGGTTTAAATTTTGTGCCATTGTAATGATGGTCGAAACAATCGCAGCATTTGCCTGATTGCTTGCAATATCTTTTACAAAGGAACGATCAATCTTTAGACGGTCGATAGGTAGTACCTTTAGATAGTTGAGAGAGCTGTATCCAGTTCCAAAATCATCAATGCTTATTTTAATTCCAAGTTTTTTCAAATCATTTAGAACCGGAATCGCCTGTTTCACATCTATTGTCATGCTCTCCGTAATTTCTAGTTCTAGTAAATGCGGCTCAAGCCCGGTTTCTTCTAGGACAGAAGCAACCATATTGATAAGATTTGATTGTAAAAATTGCCTAGTAGATAAGTTCACAGATATAGACAAAGTAGGGAGACCATTGTTCTTCCATTCTGTCACTTGCTTACAAGCAGTTCTTAAAACAAATTCTCCAATCGGAACAATTAATCCGGTTTCCTCCGCTATTGGAATAAACTTTCCTGGTGAGATAAGTCCTTTTTCTGGATGGTTCCAACGAATGAGAGCCTCAACGCCTGTTAATTCTCCTGTTTGAACGTTAACCTTCGGCTGATAATATACCATGAACTCATTACGCTCAATGGCCTTTCGAAGATCATTTTCAAATACTAGTTCTTCGTAGGTTAGATCTTCAACAATAGGTGAATACAAGGAAAACGTATTCCCGAGTTCTTTAACCCTAAACATAGCGAAATTTGCATGTTTAATCAATGACTCCACATCTTCGCCATCTGTTGGGTATAAGGAGATCCCAATACTTGCTGTGGTAAGGATTTCATACCCGTTTATGATAATGGGCTTATTGATGGTTTGAACGATTTTTTCAGCGACTTGGATAGCGTCCTTGCCTTCACTGATGGCAGGTAAAAGAATGAGAAACTCATCTCCTCCTATCTTTGCGACAATGTCATCAGGACCGATACAGTCACGAATTTGTCCCCCAACGTTTTTTAAAAGTAAATCCCCAAAATCATGTCCTAGAGAGTCATTAACCTTCTTAAATCGATCCAAATCGAGAAACAACACGGCAAGTAAGGATGATTCTTCTTCGTTGTTTTTCTTCTGAATTGCTTGTCCGACCTTTTCTTTGAAAAAACGAAAATTTGGAAGCTGCGTAATATAATCATGATAGGCAGAATGATGTAAAGATTCATAGGCAAAAATTAAATCCAATGAGAGAGCAATTTGGTTCGTGAAAACGGAGAGAGACTGTACCATTGAATCACTGAAATAATTCTCCTTCATGCTCCCTAGATTTAATGTACCTATGGGTTTTTCCTTACTAGTCAATGGAATGATGAGTGAAGACCTGATGTTTGGTTCTACAAAGATACCTTTAAGTTCACTAAAGCCCATATGGTTCTGGATAAATGGAACATCACTGTTCATCACGTTTTGCAAAACATTATTAGTTAACGAAGAAGTCTGTATGTCACTATTCTTTAAAAAATATAACCTACCGCCATCTTTCAATTGTTGGTCAACTAAACTAATAGAGGTTGCTTCGATTTTCATAAAATCTTGGATTTCTTTTAAGATTACGAGTAAGACCTCTTCACGGAGAATATCTTTCTTTATCACGGATTGTGCAATTTTTCTATTGGTTTCAAGCATGTTTATATTTTCAGTAAGGCTTTTCGTTGCTTTATCAATTTCGGTTTGCAGAGTGGCCTCGTTGGCTTCTATTCTTTTTGCCATCTTGTTAAACATATGTGATAACGATTTCGCTTCATTGGTTCCTTCCTCGATCACGCGAACCTTTCTTTTTCCGTCAATCAAGTTCTGAGATGCTTTCATCAAACTGACCAAAGGGGAAGAAATACGCTTGCTAATAAAAGACGACACAAACATAGCGAGAACTGAGACTAAAAGAGATATAAAAACGGTATAGGTTATGATTGAAAAAAGTTGTTTATTCAGTTCATCGGTTTTTAAAGCAATTTCAATTTCTCCTAAGTTTGAATTAAAATACTCAAGAGGTACTTTTTCAACCAATACTTTGTCTTCTTCTAGTGTGTCTCCTTTTTGATTTACAATGGTTCCATGTTTATCTTTTACAATGACGTATTGAATGTTCGGTTGGTCTAGCAAAGAATATACCAACGGCGTAATTAACGTATAATTTTCCTCTAACATAGAAAGGGCAATGGCTGAATTTAATGTATTAGCTGCTGTCTGCCCTTCATTACGTAAAGCACTTTCAATATGCGCTTTTTCTTTCCAAATATAAGTCACACTTAATGAGGCAATACCAGCAAGTAAAATAATGTTTGTGGATAACCAAATTTTAAACGCGATACTATTGGTCCATTTCACTTTTCCTTGCCTCCTCTAGTTGTGCTAACCACTCACGATAATATTTCTTTTGTTCTTCTCTATCATATTTGTTCGTAATGCTTTCCCATTCAGTGGCTGTATTCTGTAAAGCTTCTTCTGGGGAGAGCCTATTAATAAGGGCTAGTCCCATATTTCTATCAAGGCTCTGCATATATTCCCAGCTCCCAGGAATCATAAGATCGGTGTTCGTATTCTTCAAGCTATCCTTAAGTGTGGAAAGAAAATCCCTACTAATCTCTTCACTTGGGAAAGGACCTTTACCAGTCACTTCAAAATGACTATAGCGATAGGGATCATTAATCGTTTCATAAGAGTTAATGGAATCGATACTGTTCTCTTTAGAAGTAAGATGTTCAATCACTTGCCAAGCCTTAGCTGGATCCTTTGAATCCTTTGAGATGGAAAGCACTCTACCTATCCAAGTACCGCCACGAGGGGATCCCTCTAAATCTCCTGGAACTAAAGTCCAATCTACCTGGTCTACAATCTTCGAATCCCATGTCTTTGTGTCAAAGGAAAACCGTGCTGTATCACTCCACTGTACAACCATGGCTACATTTCCTTGTAAAAACACATTATTTAAATCAACCCAGTCATACATTGAATTGGGTGGAACAGCCTCACTGTTCACTAGGTTAACTAAATCAGTTAGTACTTGAATTCCTTTTTCAGAATGAATAAGCGGCTTCATTTCCTCATCAAAGTAAGCTCCGCCTGTGGATAGAAAGCGTTCAGCAAACCATATGTATCTCATTCCGTCCCCATTTAAGATGGCAGTTCCATATTGATTGATTTTTCCATCTCCATTTGTATCTCGACTAAGAAATTTTGCAATCTGGTCATACTCTTCCCATGTTCTCGGTGGCTCTAAGTCTTTTCCATATTTCAGGTGGTACTCTTCGTTATATTTCTTGAACAAATCCTTGCGATAAAAAAGTAAGTGATTGTCACCATCATAAGGAGCTCCGTAAGAATGGTTCCCATACTTCATATAGACATTCTTATAGAGCGGCAGGATGTCCTCTGAATATTCCTCCGTAAAATAGGAATCAAGAGGTAAGAGCATATCACGCTCAACATACATGGGTACTTTAACAGGAAAAAGAACATATATATCATACTGCTCGTCGGTAGCGAATAAGAAATCTTCCATTCTTTCTGTGAGCCGTTCGGGGTAATTATAGACAAGACGGATTCCATACTTCTCGGCAATCTCCTTTTCTTCTTTTTTAAAAAAGGAAATAGCTCCAGGGGAATCGGCAATAATTTTAATCGGAATTAAACGGTCATTGACACCTTCATTTTCTAAAGGGACAGTTGTAGTCTTGTCGCAACCTATCAGTGACAACCCGAGCAATAAAGGAACAACTAATCTCCATTTCACAAGATCACCTCTTACAATAAAAATGAGGAAGGGTAAATTAAATGGCACTTCTTTCCTCTATATTGTAATAGACGAACGTAGCCTTTTGAGTAAGAGAATATGTAAAATTAGTGGATAAATTATACATTAGATAGGGAATATAAAAACCCTTTCCGTTATAAGTGGAAAGGGTTAAGGCTTACTTCTTATCTTTTTTTACATTTTTAATTTTATAGTGTAGCAATACCATTCTGATTCCTGATCCAAGATCAAACGTGGCAAGTAGAACAAGTAGGTAAGTGAAAAATCCCCATTCGCCGGTTCTTTGTACATCCATGACTGCGAAATAGGTAAATAATAAACCGAGTACAATATAGATAATACCCGAAAACAAAGGTGACTGCCTCATATAAAAAATCCTCCGATAAAGCTTTGAATTCTTTCAGCTTCTTGTATCATTCTTTCTAGATCCTCTTTAAAAATAGATTGAACCAGAACAACAAATGTATTCATGGCAACATGAGCAATTATTGGAACAATAATTCGGTTTGTTTTTACATATAAAAATGCAAAGGTGAATCCCATTGCAGAATATAGGATTAGATGTTCAGGTTCAAAGTGAGCAAAGGCGAAAATAACAGAACTGATTAATCCTGAAATAAAGAAATTAAATCGTTTATAAAGAGAACCAAATATAATTTTTCGAAATACGATTTCTTCTAATATAGGTCCAATAATGGAACTTACCATGATAATAATTGGAAACGCTTCGATAAGGTTGATGATTTGCTGAGTATTTTCTGAGCCCATTTCAATTCCTAATAATCTCTCGATGTTTGCTGCAACAGCCTGAGATATTAAAGCAAGGAACACACCACCAAATGCCCAAAGTAACGATATGCTTAGCGGGGCACTATCACGATACTCCATTTTCATATCTTTTCTTAGTAAAAATAGGACTATAATCAATGTAGCAGTAAAACTAAAGACTAGCCATATGACGACACCTAAAATTTCCATCTCCTCAAGTGACTTTCCTAGGGAGACTCCTCCAAATGTAACAAGCGGAACACCAATAAGACTGGAGAGCTGCATGGCTATATATGCAATTAAGATGATCCAATATTCTCTCTTCAATATATATTTCTCCTTTAAAAGTCTGTAAAAATGAAAAAGCACTATACTCATTCTACTAATAATAACCTCAATGTTTCAAATAAGCAGATTTAATTAGTTATGAGTAACTATTACAGGGTGTTCGATTTAAATAAGAAAGAATGTGACAAAAGGATAGGCAAGCGTTTTACCCTCTTATAATTAATACATCTATGTAAAGGTTGATTCAGAAATATTTAAATCATATGGTTAATTCTTCAATTTATGTGCATACTTTGAAAGGTTGAAAGAAACATGCATATTTTCAGAGGGTCAGCAATTTTTAAAAATTTTATGTAAAAAATTTGTTCTTGACGCTTGCAAATATTCATCGATTTCATTAATATAATAATTGTGTTAGCACTCAATAAGAGAGAGTGCTAATAATAAAATTCTTACATATATATTTGAGGAGGTTGTTTCACTTGTTAAAGCCATTAGGTGATCGCATTGTTATTGAGCTTGTTGAAACAGAAGAAAAAACTGCAAGCGGTATCGTTTTACCGGACACAGCTAAAGAAAAGCCTCAAGAAGGCCGCGTAGTTGCTGTAGGTACTGGACGCGTTCTTGAAAACGGTGAGCGAGTTGCTTTAGAAGTTTCAGAAGGCAACCGCATTATCTTCTCAAAGTACGCTGGTACAGAAGTTAAGTATGATGGAAAAGAGTACTTAATTCTACGTGAAAATGACATTCTAGCTGTAGTAGGCGAATAATTACAACTCAAAAACTAGTTGGAGGATAACGCGACAGACATGTGAACGTTTATTCTCCCCCGTTTCTGGGTGGATTCATCGTGATCCTATTCTAGTATTTTAAGTTTTATATCTATTATGGGAGTATCCCAATCATAAGAAGATTTTATTTTTAGGAGGTTTTTGAAAATGGCAAAAGAGATTAAATTTAGTGAAGAAGCACGCCGCTCAATGCTACGTGGTGTGGACGCACTTGCAAATGCAGTAAAAGTAACTCTTGGACCAAAAGGACGCAACGTGGTTCTTGAGAAAAAATTCGGTTCTCCACTTATTACAAACGATGGAGTAACAATCGCGAAAGAAATTGAATTAGAAGATGCATTCGAAAACATGGGTGCTAAGCTTGTTGCTGAAGTTGCTAGCAAAACGAACGATGTTGCTGGTGACGGTACAACTACTGCTACAGTACTTGCTCAAGCGATGATTCGTGAAGGTCTTAAAAACGTTACAGCTGGTGCTAACCCAATGGGTATCCGTAAAGGAATCGAAAAAGCGGTTACAACTGCTGTTGAAGAGTTAAGAGCTATTTCTAAGCCAATCGAAGGAAAAGCTTCCATTGCACAAGTTGCTGCAATTTCAGCTGCTGACGAAGAAATCGGTCAATTAATCGCTGAAGCTATGGAGCGCGTTGGTAACGACGGCGTTATCACAATTGAAGAGTCTAAAGGTTTCACTACTGAGTTAGATGTAGTTGAAGGTATGCAATTCGACCGTGGATATGCATCTCCATACATGGTAACTGATTCAGATAAAATGGAAGCTGTTCTTGATAACCCATATATCTTAATCACTGACAAGAAGATTGGTAGCATCCAAGAAATCCTACCAGTTCTTGAGCAAGTTGTTCAACAAGGTAAGCCACTTTTACTAGTTGCTGAAGATGTTGAAGGTGAAGCTCTTGCTACATTAGTAGTAAATAAATTACGTGGTACGTTCAATGCAGTAGCTGTTAAAGCTCCTGGATTTGGTGACCGTCGTAAAGCTATGTTAGAAGACATTGCGATCCTAACTGGTGGTGAAGTAATCACTGAAGAATTAGGACGTGACCTTAAATCTGCTACAATCCAATCTTTAGGACGCGCTGCTAAAGTTGTAGTAACAAAAGAAAATACTACAATCGTTGAAGGTGCTGGAGACTCAGCTCAAATCGCTGGTCGTGTAAACCAAATTCGCGTACAAATGGAAGAAACAACTTCTGAATTTGACCGTGAAAAATTACAAGAGCGCCTAGCTAAATTAGCTGGTGGAGTTGCAGTTGTTAAAGTTGGAGCTGCTACTGAAACTGAATTAAAAGAGCGCAAACTTCGTATCGAAGATGCTTTAAACTCTACTCGTGCTGCAGTAGAAGAAGGTATCGTTTCTGGTGGTGGAGTTGCACTTCTTAACGTATACAATAAAGTTGCTGAGCTTCAAGCTGAAGGTGACGAAGCTACTGGTATTAACATCGTTCTACGTGCGATGGAAGAGCCTGTACGTACAATCGCTCACAACGCAGGTCTTGAAGGATCAGTTATCGTTGACCGCTTAAAGCGTGAAGCAGTTGGAACTGGTTTCAACGCAGCTACTGGTGCATGGGTAAACATGATCGAAGCTGGTATCGTTGACCCAACTAAAGTAACTCGTTCTGCACTTCAAAACGCTGGATCAGTTGCAGCTATGTTCTTAACGACAGAAGCTGTAGTTGCTGACAAGCCTGAAGAAAATGCTGGTGGCATGCCTGATATGGGTGCTATGGGTGGCATGGGCGGAATGGGCGGCATGATGTAATAACGCCCTCAAACCCTTGATATGAGTGGGTTTTTGAGTAAGGTGAGAGTGAAATGCTAACATTTTGCTAACATTGAGGTAAATTAACGGAGGCTTCTCATGAGTTCAGCGAACTTTTGAGAGGCTTCTTTTTTCATTTCTTGGGTTACGTGGAGGTACACATTTTTCGTAATTTGATCGTCAGTATGACCTAAACGGTCCATAATTTGTTCGAGACTGACACCTGCCTCGGCAAGTAGTGATGTGTGCGTGTGTCTTAAACTATGTGGCGTTAAATCTTCATTTAGCCTTGCAATTTTAAGCAATCTTTTCATTCGATCTCGTACATTTTTAACCACGATAGGATAACCGTATTGTCTTTCCATTTTAGCGAATATGAAATCTTTATTATGATAAGCATCCCCTAGACGTTCGATAACTTTCTCCTGAACTCTTTTATGATCCGTCAATACATGTATTACCTCTTCATCCACAATGATTTTTCGGCGTGATTTTCTCGTTTTTGGTGTGACTAACTGATATTCCAAAGCATTATTCTTTGGGTTGTAATACGTTTTACTTATGCTAATTGTATGGTTTATTAAATCTATATCTTTCCACTTTAGGGCAACCAGTTCACCAACCCTTATTCCGGTGTAGGCTAAAATTAAATACATCAAGTAATCATGCTCCAAACCGTAATCCTTGGCTGTTTTTAAAAACAGAGCAAGTTCTTCTTTTTCAAGATATCGTGGAACTTCCTCTTCTTCTAATTGTTCAATTGTTTTCTTTTCTTTTTTTACATAGGCGAATTCAGTAGGATCTTTTTTAATCAATTCCAGTTCTAATGCTTTTCGGAATATCATCCTTCCTGTCCTATTAATTCCCTCTCTGGTGCTATCAGAATACCCTTTTTCCTTTAGGTCGTTTAGAGCATCCTGATACATTTTTCGCGTAATGTCTTTTAGTTTTAATTGAGCGAAATAGGGTAACAATTTACCGATTTCATGGAGACGGACGCGAATGGTTCCGGGCTTTACATTTTTTGCTTCGCTATAAACGGGAAGCCACTCTTTTGCAAAGTCGCTAAAAGTTTTATCTGTTTCCTCTAAATATGTTCCTTGGTTTAATTCATGAATTAGAGTGGTAGCAAATTCTTCAGCTTCTTGCTTAGTATTAAAGCCGCTTTTTACCTTCTGCTTTCTCTTCCCAGTGATTGGATCTAATCCTATATCAATTGTGAAAGCCCACTTTGAACCACATATGCATTTTTTCTTCTTGCAAGTACAGTTTCGCCGGTAAAAATGTCCTTTCATTTCATTAAAAAACCTCACTTTCTTAATGGATTTGTTACTGAATTTCCATTATGTCCAATATAAAAAAGAACAATTCCTTCCAAGAGCTACTAAAAGAGAATGTAGCTATATTGTTTATGAATTGGTATGTCCAATTGTCTAGTTGTTATAATTAATTCCTAAAATTAGGAGGTGAATGAGAACAATTTGTAGAAATTAGTCATAATAATTATTACTATAAGTTGGAGTGAATAGCTGGTGAACGATGTTCAATTTGCTTTTGTAGATGAATATGGGAACTATGGCTTTGATTTCGAGAAAAATGACGTCTCAACACATTTTATAATTGTTGCTATTCTTGTTAAAGGTTCTAATAAAGAGATATTAGAGGAAAAAGTAGAATATATAAGGCAGAAGTATTTTCAGGCTGGTGAAATGAAGTCCAGTAAAATCAGAAACAACCATAAGAGAAGAAGTTTGATTCTAAATGAGCTAAAAGGTCTGCCTTTCCACATTTTTGCTTATGTTATAGATAAAAGGAAAATAAATGAAAACGCGGGAATTCGTTTTAAGAAGTCTTTTTTCAAATTTTTAAATAGACAATTATATGATGATTTATTTAAAACTTTTGACCAACTGGAGCTTGTTGCGGATGAATATGGAAATAAAGAGTTCATGGAAGAGTTTAAAGCGTATGTGAAACGGAAGAGTATCCCCGATTTATTTAACTTCTCTAGTTTCGGATTTAATAATAGTAAGTCTAATATCCTTATTCAATTAGCTGATCTACTGGCGGGGACAATCGCTAAGGGATATGATAAAAACCAACTTTCAGATGAATATCAGACTTTTTATAAGATCTTAGAAAAACACATTATTAGGTTAGAATATTGGCCAAAGGACTATAGAAATTTTTTGGTTGATACATCAAAAAGTGAAAATAAAACGCCATATGATGAAGTGATTTTAAAACAGGCTGTCAACTTGGCTTACCAATATATAGATAAGTCTAGCAATATTGAAGATATTGATGAAAAGGACAGAGTTGATTTTCTGAAGTTTTTGTTATTAAAAACGTATCAAAATCCAAATGAATATATATATACACATGAAATTCTTGATAACCTCAATGCTATTAGAAACCAAAAGATCAACATCCATTACTTTAGATCTAATATTGTATCTAAGTTACGGGATAATGGGTTATTAATTGCCAGTAGTAATAAGGGATATAAGTTACCTACATGTATAGAAGATCTGTATGACTTTGTTAACCTGACTAGTTTAAATATACATCCAATGATTCAAAGAATAACTAAATGTAGAGACCAAATTTTATTAGCTACTAATAATGAGATAGATATTCTTGATAAAGCAGAATATGAAGATATTAAAAGAATTGTAGAGCTATCAAAGGGATTAGTATAACAATTGATCAAATGTTAGTTTTAATTATGGAGAAAATATTAACTGTATATGTAAGGTGAAAGCGAAATGAATACATTTTGCTTTCAAAGAATAACTATAATCACCTCTGTAATAACTTACTAAATTTATCACAAGCAGCTCTTTTCACTTCTGTTGTGAAATGAAGATATACTTTTCTAGTCACCTCTTCATCATAATGGCCTAACCGATCCATGATTTCTTCCAGAGTTGCCCCAGCTTGTGCAAGTAGGGATGTATGTGTATGGCGAAGTGAGTGTGGAGTAAGGCCTTTATTCAATTCTCCCAACTTGAGTATCCTTGTCATCCTTGTTTCAACTAATTTGATTAAGACAGGATAGCCCGGATAACGATTAAAGTTAGCAAAAATATACCCATAGTCAGAGTATCTGTCTCCAAAATGCCTAATTAATGCTTCCTGCTCTAATTTGTGCTTTTTAAGTGCGTTAATTACAATTTCATCCACTGAAACAATACGACGTGACTTTAATGTTTTTGGTGGAACCAGTTGATAGTTCCGAGTATTATTTTTCTTGTTATAGTACGTTTTTGTAATTCGGATTGTGTGTTTTTTAAAATCAATATCTTTCCATTGAAGTGCTACCAATTCTCCCACACGAATACCTGTATAGGCTAATGTAGTAAAAATGACTTCATCCATATATAGACCTTTTTCATTAACGGTATCCAAAAACATCAGAAGCTCATTTCTTTCGAAGAAATTAGGAAGTTCTTCCACATCATCCTCAATGATGGTTTTTTGATCTTTTCTAATGTAAGCCTGCTCTGTTGGGTTTGTTTCAATAACCTTTTTACTAGTTGCAAAATTAAAAATCATTTTTCCAGTAGTATGAATACCTTCTAATGTATTTCTGGTTAGATTTTGACTCTTTAAAGTATGCAATGCTTCCTGATATATATCTTCAGTAATATCATTTAGTTTTAGATGGGCAAAGAATGGCATTAATTTATTTATACTATAAAGTCTATTGTCTATGGTTCCGGGTTTTGGTGCATTTCTATCAATATAATATTCTAACCAGTCTTGAATAAAATCTTTAAATTTAATGTCTTTTTTAACTACAGACTTCCCTTCTTTTACTTCATCCAAGAAGGCGAATGCAGCCATTTGAGCCTCATGTTTGGTGCTGAAACCTCCCTTAGATTTCTGACGCCTTCTACCAGTTTTAGGGTTAATTCCATTGTCAACAACAAATGTCCACTTGCAAGTACAATCCTCCACTTGGCACTTGCAGTCTCTTTTATAGTAATGACCTTTCATAATAATTCCTCTCTTTCTTAAAAATAAATTTAGCTGATGATCTTCCTATTTCTCTTCTTCAATTGTGTAACCCATTGTCTAAAGTCTTCCTTTTCCACTCTCTTAGAAGCTCCAATTCGAAAATGAGGAATCCCACCCTTATCCACTGGTATTTGAAACAATTCATAAACTCTTCTTCTGGAAATACCAAGAAATTGTGAAATGTGCATTGCTGTCAGAGTATCGGGTAGTGATTCCCAAGTAGAGTATTTTAGGGTTGTTTTCATTGTATATGTCCTCCTTGATTGTCATATTTGATTATTGAATTGATCTACAATCAAATTCTGAAACATCATACCCGAAAAATTTTCCCGTTCGAATAGCAATTTAAAAATATTTTTCTAAAATTAGAGGAAGTTAATAACATTCACCTAATATACGAGATACTTCTAAAAAATCTACTAGGAAAATGTGATATATTGTAAGGTAAGACTGTTTTAATTGAAGGGATGAATTAAATGAGCAAGTTAACACTGCAAGAATTAGAAAAAACGTTATGGGATGCTGCAGATATACTTCGTGGAGAATTGAATGCAGCTGTATATAAAGATTACATTTTCGGTTTAATGTTCTTAAAGCGGATGAATGATCAATTCTCACTTGAACGTGATACCAAAAAAGATGAGTTTGTCTCTCAAGGAATGGAATTAGAAGAAGTTGAGATGTTACTTGAAGAACCAACTATGTATGAAACTTTCTTTGTGCCACCTGCTGCACGTTGGGACAAATTAAGAAATCTAACTTTAAATATAGGTCCTGAACTAGATAAAGCTTTTAAATCAATTGAAGATGAGCCAAAAAACGCTGAATTGATAGGTGTTCTAACTACTGCTAACTATAACGACAAGGAACGTGTACCAGATAAAAAGTTATCACAGCTATTGCTACTATTCGATAAACACAATTTAGCATATGAAAACCTAGAGAACCCTGATGTCTTAGGGGATGCGTATCAATATTTAATTAAACAATTTGCAGATGATGGCGGTACAAAGGGTGGGGAGTTTTATACCCCTCGTGAAGTAGTAAAGGTATTGGTTAATATATTAAAACCTCAAGAAGGAGATAGAATTTACGATCCAACAGTGGGTAGTGGTGGTATGTTGATAGAATCTATGCACT
The DNA here is from genome assembly GCF_042865285.1 of Cytobacillus spartinae. Classification (NCBI taxonomy): domain Bacteria; kingdom Bacillati; phylum Bacillota; class Bacilli; order Caryophanales; family Bacillaceae; genus Cytobacillus; species Cytobacillus spartinae. Next base: position 21,088 of record NZ_JBIACK010000022.1, read on the forward strand.
ACATAAAAGAGCATGGTGGGAATGAAAGAAACGTGTCTCTTTTTGGTCAAGAAATTAACCTAAGTACGTGGGCTATTTGTAAGATGAATATGTTATTCCATTTTGCTAGAGGTGCAGATATTCGAAAAGGTGATACAATACGAAATCCAATGCACACTGAGGGTGGAGTACTTAAAACTTTTGATATAATTTTAGCAAATCCACCATTTTCTCTTAAAAATTGGGGAGTTGAAGAGGCAGAGAGTGATCCATATAATCGTTTTTCTTATGGAATTCCGCCGAAGTCATATGGTGATTTAGGTTTCGTATCCCATATGGTAGCTAGTTTAAACCAGAAAGGAAAATTAGGAACAGTTGTACCTCACGGTGTGTTATTCCGCGGTGGATCTGAAGGTAAAATTCGAAAAGGTTACTTAAAAGATGACCTTATAGAAGCGGTTATTGGATTACCTTCCAATGTATTTTATGGGACAAGTATTCCTGCTGCTTTAATCATTATTAATAAAAATAAACCTATTGACCGTAGAAATAAAGTACTAATGATAGATGCAAGTCAAGGGTTTATAAAGGATGGAAATAAAAATAGGTTGCGTAAAGAAGATATTGAAAAAATCGTTAAAACTTCCAATAGATTTAAAGAAATAGAAAAATATTCAACAGTTGTTGAATTAGACACGATTAAAGAAAATGATTATAACTTGAATATTAGTAGGTATGTGGATATATCAGAAGATGAAGAAATAATAAATGTTGAAGCAGTATTAACAGAGATTAAAGAAATTAAAGAAAGATACCAAATTACAGAGCAAAAATTGAATAGTTATTTAAAAGAACTTGGCATGGAAGAAATATAGAAAGGAGGTTAGGTTAATGAAGGATTTATTTAAAATCGATAATTCTACATTACCAGAGAGCTGGGAGTCAAAAATGATTGAGCAACTTTTTGACTTTTTTGGAGGTTTTTCTGCTTCTAGGTCTCAATTAACTAATATCGGCTCATTATATTTACATTATGGTGATATTCACATTTTGAAAAAGAACTATATAAATGTTGATGAAGATGAAGGCTGGTTACCAAGATTAGATAAAGACCCATCTACTTTTAAAGAACACGTTTTTTTGCAAAACGGTGATATAGTTTTTGCAGATGCTTCGGAGGATTATGATGGAATAGGAAAAAGTGTTGTAATAGAAAATCCATCCAGTGAAAATTTTGTTTCTGGATTACATACCATTATAGCAAGGGATAAGTCTGCTCAACTAGATATAAAATTTAAAAGATATTGCTTCAGCACTAATCATGTAAGGAAACAGTTTAGAGCATTAGCAACGGGGACTTCAGTGTATGGAATATCGAAGAGTAATATTGGGAAAGTTGTTATATTAATTCCTTCAATTAGAGAACAGGAAATTATAGCTGATATCCTTTCAACAGTCGATCAGCAAATAGAAAACACGGATCAATTGATTGAAAAAACAAAAGAGTTAAAAAAAGGGATAATGCAAAAATTATTAACAAAAGGTATAAATCATAATGAATTTAAGAAGACAGAGTTTGGAGAAATACCAAATAGTTGGGATTTAATACCCTTAGAGTATTTATCTGAACACATTACATACGGATTCACTAATCCTATGCCTGAAACTAAAAATGGTCCATTCATGATAACTGCAAAGGATATTATAAATGGCAAAATAAACTATGATACCGTAAGAAAAACAGATATAGATAAATTCGAAAATGAGTTAACATCTAAGAGTAAACCAGTAATAAATGATTTACTAATTACAAAGGACGGTACTCTAGGTAGACTCGCAATTGTAGATAAAGAAGATATATGTATTAATCAGTCTGTAGCTACACTTAGGATAAAACATGATTTAGTAGATGTCCGTTTTATTTACTACTTATTATCATCTAATAAGGTTCAACAAAGAATATTATTTGATGCTGGTGGCTCAACAATTAAACATATTTATATTACTAAATTAGGTAAAATGGAGGTGCCAATACCACAGTCAAAAGAAGAACAACTGGAAATTGTCAAAATACTATCAACTATAGATGCTAAAATAGACTTATTAGTTGCAAATCAGAAAAAATTTAAACTTCTTAAAAAAGGACTAATGCAAAAACTTTTAACTGGTAAAATTCGTGTGAGAGTATAGTGGGGGATCATTATGGCTAATTATCTAGGGAATGAAGAAACGCTTGTTGAGTTACCCGCCATAGATTATCTGCAAAACAAGTTAGGTTATGAATTTGTACATGGTGAAAAATTAACACCTGAACAAAATGAACGAGGGTCGTTGAATGAAGTTATTCTTGTTCAGCGATTAAAAAGGTCAATTAAACGATTGAATCCTTGGATAGATGAAACAAATTTGAACAAAGCTATTCGTTTTTTATCAAGAGCTGAACAACACGGTACTAACTTGTTAGAAATCAACGAACGAATCTATGACGCAATTGTTAATTTAAACTTTGCAGTAGATCAAGATTTAGATGGATCAGGTAGAAAGAGCTTTCACACTGTTAAATTCATTGATTGGACCAATGTTGAGAACAATAAGTTCTTAGTGACTAGGCAGTTTGTTATCCAAGGCCCAAACGAAAAAATTATCCCTGATATCATTATTTTCATAAATGGTATTCCAGTCGTTGTTTTGGAATGTAAGTCTCCTTTCTTAGAAAAAGGAAAAAATGAGAATATCGGCAAGAAGGCAGCCTTTGATCAATTACGAAGATACATGGATTTGAGAGATTCAGAGCGGATTGAAGGCGCACCTCGCTTATTTTACACCAATTTTTTTACTGGTATTTTAAATAAATATAGAGCTTATGTTGGAACGATTAGCTCTCAGTACACTCACTATGTTGAATGGAAAGATCCTTATCCATACAAAAAAGAGCAAATAGAAGACGTTGGAAATAACGGTCAAAATGTATTCCTTCAAGGGTTATTAGAGAAGCATAACTTATTAGATATTCTACAAAACTTTCTATTATTTGAGGTTGATACAACGTCTTCTAGAAAAATAAAGAAGATTAGCCGCTATCAACAATTTCGTGCTGTAAATAAAGCTCTGGATCGCTTAGTGTATGGACGAGATTCAGTTTCTCGTGGAGGTGTCATTTGGCATACACAAGGTTCAGGTAAATCACTCACTATGGTTCTTCTTGCTAGGAAAATAAGAAGATTACAAGAGTTATCGGATGCAACTATCGTTGTTGTAACTGATCGTGTTGATTTAGATAAGCAGATTTTCCAAACATTCCTTAGGACCTTATCGACTATCACTACTCCAGTTCGAGCGGATAAAGTCAGTACCATGAAAGAACTCCTATCAAATGCACAACCGCAAATCATTATGACAACGATACACAAGTTTCAAAGTGATGAAGAAGAGCAGGAAGTTTTAAAAGATGCAACTCAACAATCTGGTTTGTATCTTGAAAAAGAGTTTCCTGTTCTTACCCTAAAGTCAAATGTTATTGTCATGGCTGATGAGGCTCATCGTAGTCAATATAAAGGATATGCACGTAATATGCGTCATGCTTTACCCAATGCAGCATTTATAGGTTTTACAGGCACGCCGATTGAGAAAGAAGACAAGTCAACACCTCGTACTTTTGGGTCCTATATTGATAAATATGGCATTCAAGAAGCTGTAAATGATGGTGCCACCGTTCGTATTGTTTATGAAGGAAGAAGGCCAGACCTTCAAGTAAAGGCTGACACATTAGAACAATTGTTTGATCAAGCTTTTGATGACAGAACAGATGAAGAAAAAGAAGCCATTAAACAAAAATATGCTAATAAGAAAGCTATCGTCGAGGCAGATGAAAGAATTGATGATATTGCCAAGGATATGCTTCAGCATTACAAGGAATATATATATCCGAATGGTTTTAAAGCGCAAATAGTATGTGTTTCTCGTGAAGCGGTAGTTAAGTACTACAATGCATTGAATAAACACATGAAAGAGATTATGGGTGAGGAATTAGAGGTTAAAGTAATCTTTTCAGGGAATCTAAATGATCCGCCTCACTTGAAAGAGCATTTTACAACAAAGACTGAACAGGAAGATATCATTAATAAATTTACGAAGCCCATTTCCGAGAATAAATTGTGCTTTATTATAGTCAAAGATATGTTACTAACAGGGTTTGATGCTCCCATTGAGCAAGTGATGTACTTAGATAGACCATTAAAAGAGCATAATCTATTACAAGCTATTGCACGTGTGAACCGGACATTTGGAGACAAGAAGAAATGTGGCTATGTCGTAGATTACTATGGTATTTCAAATCATCTTGAGGAAGCTTTAAAGATATTTGATAAAGAAGATTTGGGCGAACCAATGGAATCGTTAGATGGAGTTCATAAACAAATGCTTTCTTATCGTGAAGCAGTCATGGGAATGTTTAAGGGTATTGAAAAGGATAACCTTGACGCATTAGTTAAACAATTAGAACCTGAAGATAAAAGAGCTGAATTTGAACTTGCTTATAAGCGCTTTGCTGGAACAATGGAACAGCTTATGCCCGGTCATGTCTCAACTGATAATACAAATGATTTGAAATGGCTTTCATATATTCGGGCTGCTGCAAAGGCTAGATTTGAGCCAGAAACAAAGCTAGATATTGCTGACTGTGGAGAAAAGGTTCGGAAAATCATAAATAAACACTTAACATCCCAAGGTGTCCAACAGTGGATAAAGCCAATTACTCTTTTTGATCAAGATTACCAAACAAAGCTAGAAACTCTAAAGTCAGACGAGGCTATTGCTTCTAGTATGGAACACGCTGTAAAACATGTAATAAGTGTAAAGATGGATGACAATCCAGTGTATTACACTTCTTTATTAGAAAAACTCCAGCAGATTCTTGATGAAACTAGGAACAATTGGGAAGAGAGAAAGAAGCAATTAGAAGAATTTATTAATAAGGATGTTAAAACAGGTGAGACTGAAGAAGCAGAAGCCCTTGGATTATCAAGAAAAGAATTTGCATTTTTTGAAGTAATTAAGAAGCATCTTCTTGACCCTGAAGAGGTATCCAAAGCGGGTCATGCAAAAGAGGCATCTGAATTATACATTAGCCAAGATATTATTGACCTTTCAAAAGAAATGGCACAAAATGTGGCTGATATTGTTGCAAATACATGGGTAATTGATTGGACAACAAATCCATCTAAGACAGCTGACATTGAACGTTCCATCTTTATGATGTTAACAACAAAATATTTCAAGCAAATAAAACTTGAAGTAAGAAAGCAATTAGTCGGCCCTCTTCTACAACTAGCGAAAAAACACTTTGCAACAAGAGAATAAGAGGTAGAAAAAAATGATTCGTTCTATTGAATATGGTACAAAAACAATTGAATACTCAGTAGAATTTCGTGAACGAAAATCGTTGGAAATTAGTGTGGAGGCACCGAATGTTGTTAGTGTTGTGGCTCCGCTAAACACTCCAGAGGAAATAATTGAACAAAAGGTAAAAAAGAAGGCACAGTGGATTGTACAAAAGTTATTTCTGTTTAAGGATATGGAATTCCAAAAAATTAACAGAGAACTAGTAAATGGAGAGTCCTTTATGTATATGGGGCGCAATTACTCATTACAACTTATAATTGATGAGAGTATAAAGGAACCAACTGTAAAACTCTATCAAGGTAAATTTCTTATTACTACTCCTACAAAGAGCCAAGAACCATTAAGAATATCATTAGAAAAATGGTATAGAGAGAAAACCCTAGAGAAAGTATCAGAGAAAGTTAACTACTTTCAGCATTTCTTCAAGAAAAAACCAAATGATATAAAAGTGAAGGAACAACAAAAGCGCTGGGCGAGCTGCACTTCTAAGAACGAACTTTTGTTTAATTGGCGTTGTGCAATGGCACCTTCTCATGTGATTGATTACATCGTTGTTCATGAGATGTGTCACATGTATCATATGAATCACTCACAAGAGTTTTGGGACTTGCTCTCATCTGTTATGCCTGATTATGAGAGACGGAAAGAATGGTTGAAGAATTTTGGGGTTAGGATGGATCTTTAATAATTATAATGAATAAAGTAATCGATTATAAAAGAAATCGATTACTTTTATCTCATTTAAATATTATTCAATTCTGTTATATCCATCTTTTCTATTTTTTCAGATGTATTCTTTTTGAGCATTATTCTAATACAAAGAATACTTTGTTTGTCTTTGATTAAATACTCCCCGTTATTTTTCTGAATAAAACTATTAGACCAGCTTTCAAGGTCATTTAATATTAAACTTACATTTAGTTTTTTATCTTTAGTAGTATTAGGAAATTCCCCCCTAAGTAACTGTTCAATTTCAGAAGCTTTAAATGTAGAGGTGTTTATTTTACCCAAGCAATACAAGACTTGGTTTCTCCGACCCAAATCTGTTTCAATAGAATTCATCATATTTGAAATTAAAGTGTAATTTCTATGAAGTGCATCACTAACCCATTCCTTACTCGACTTTTCAAGCATTACATTATCATAATTCCAATCATTTGATTTTATTTTGTAAGCAAGAATTTCACAAAATTCCTGTAATTTTTGAGGTGTTCCATTTGTAATCCAAAAAACATATTTAGTTATTTTTTCTATATCTATTGCTGTTAATCCTACTTTTAGTTGCTCTATAAATCCCTTTACTAAAAACTCTTTTACTTGTTCTTCTGAGAGTCCTTTTACTTCAGGTACTTCAACCATCCGGTTGGCTATGGTCTTAAGTAATTCTCTATTATTAAAATATTGGACTACTCCTGAAGGTACGCCTACAATAATAAATTTAGCGTTATAGTCTGAATCATCTAATAATGTTAAGATATCACCAAGCTCTTCCATCAAATCATGTTTTGAGAAAATAGACTCTAAATTTTCTAGGATTATTATTAAATTATTATCATTGAAACTTTTTATGTATTCTCGAACCGGATCCCCACTTAACTTTTGATATTTTTCTTGATAGCGCCTGTCCGCTCTAATTACTGCACTGCCGCCAACGCTAGAAGTGTTTTGATATTCTGATTTTATAAAAGGTATTCTGTTAGATAATTCATCTTGAAACACATTTGTGATGCTCCCTAATCTTTTTGCTTTACTAAGGTTTATTGTTCCAAAGCGTATTTTTCCTTCATTTAAAATATTCTTGTAAAGCCATGATTTTCCACAACCACTTTCGCCATATACAACAACGTGCTTAGAGCCATTTATTTTTCTCTTAAGATTTTCTTCTAGTGATGGTCTATGTATGTACATTTTAGTGTTTACAGTATCATTACGTGGAGTAAAGACTTCATTTATTTCTTTTCTTTTTTTATACAAAGATATGTCCCCCTATCAAAATTAAACTTCCAAATTTTAATCATGATTTAAATGTATCTAATAGAAGGGGTAATATCAATAATGTTTGGTTAGATATTTGGTGAAAATAGGTTAATTCTAACTAGTACTGTATATAATTTCGGTATAGTGGGCATAAAGATAATAATGCTTTAGGTAATATAAGTATCTAGGGATCCCTCGATGCTTATTATCCCTAATTAATAACGTAAAAAAGCTTTGATATCAATGGGTTCTGGGAATTTAAGAAATAGGAAATATGATTATTGGCAAAATCTTTAGGTATTGCAAGTAGTACAACTATAATTTTTTAGGTAAAGCAAGCAGATGGTTTTCATAAAAAAAGCTACTGTGTATTAAACAGCAGCTATGCAGACTCATTAATAGAATTTACCAAGTTCTCTAAGTCAATATACGGAGTAAGTCTATATTCAATTTTAATGTGATTCTTTCTATTAAAATCAACTTCAACTGATTCAACAGCGAGCAAGATAATGTATCGTTTTTCTTCCAGAGAGTATTCGTGAATGCTTTGTTTAAATCGATCAATCAATTCAATTTGTTTTTCGTCATCTTGTAAAGCTTTTATTTGTTCAAGAGCAGTATTTAACTCTGTGTTATTCTTTTCAAAGAACCTAATTTGAAGTTCAAAGCTTTCTTTCACATCTTTGAAAAACGCTTGGCTTTGATCTAGCATACTGAATTTGTATTTTAATTTTGAAATAGAATCCTTTGTTTCAGTAATTTTTTTTCTGAGAACTTTATTCCAACTCATGAGAATCTTTTCTATTTCTTTTAGGTGTTGATTTAATTCTTTAGACCATCGTTTTGACAAGTCATTTACTATGACTTCGTTTAAATCGTCCATGTTCAACTTTTGCTTACATGAAGGACACCGATAATACATATATTTCTTTTTTGATTTAACGGGTGTAGAGTTTTTGGTAGTAAGCTTAGTATTACAGGAGCTACAGATAGCTATATTTCGTAAAATAAATGGACTATTCATCTGTTCCTTATTTTTTTTGTACTCCCTTAAATAACGAGTAGTGTTCCAAAGGTTCATCCCGATTAGCGGTTCATGGTGGTTTGGTTCCAAAAAAAACTCACCTTCGGGTCTACGTTTACTATTTTCAAAACTAGTACGTGCAAACCATGCTAGGTCACCAGAATACCAATAATTATTTAAAATATACCTTATGCTTGAATCCCACCACTCTTTAGCATCCTGTGATGGTGTTGGGATTTTAGCCTTATTTAGAAAATCAGCAATCTTGTCTTCGCTATATCCATAGCTGTACAAATAAAATATGAGCAGCACGATGAACACAAAATCGTTTGTTTCAAATTTATCTGGTTCCTCAATAGTTAGCGAATAACCTAGAGGATTACGTGATGGGGGACGCTGTGGTTTAGGTTTATTTTTAGTTAATATGTTATGAAAGTCGTAAGCTTTCGTTGATTTTTCAACTGACTCATCATGAGCAAAGGAAAGTCTTACTTGAACCTGAAGATTATTTTCATCCCACTCGCCATCTATCTTAGTAGAGTAAACTTTAAAGTTAGGTTTGAAATCTTTAATTGGTCTAAGAATGTTCAAAACATAATCTTCAATTAACCTTGTTTGTCTGGATTCATCAAAAAAGATAGTGCCGATTGCATTTTTGTTACTAAGAATAAAGCTCTTCATTTCTAACATCTTTTCCCGCTTTTGGGCTGGAACATGAAAGGCAGATGTAGCTTTATCAATAAAAATAACAATAGCATTGTAGCCTTCTATTTTAGTTCTTGCTAATATTTCTAACAATTGTGTGTTTAGTGAATGGCCAGATGTTTGTTTCTCATCGGACCAACGAATATATGCTGTAAGCAGCTTTATAGAATCTCTATAAATATTCCACGGTTTTTTTGCTACTTCAAAGTTTGGTAAGGGTTCTTCAGTAAGGAAACATACCCCATTATGCTGGTAGCAATATTTATGCATTAAGTTCAATGGGATCACCATCCTTAATGAATTTACCAAAATTCACGTAATAAATGATAGAATCTAGACTAACATCTACTTTAGAAAAAAGTAAAGAAGACAAAAAATAAAGGTCATATCCTTGCAATTCTTCATTCATGGTATTTTTTATTATTTGAACGTGTTCTTTTAAATTATTTTTAGCATCATCAATTTTAATTAACATTGAGTGAGTTTCTTCAATCTCTTTTTTTATACATCTAGCTTTATAAACTAGCTTTTCAAATTTGATACTGGGTTCTATGGTGAAATTTTCTGTGATTTCTTTATGAATCAGCTAATTTTCTATTATAAGAAATGAGCTTGGAATCATTATTACCTTTAAGTTTATTTAGATAAGCAACTACTTCTGCTTCTACCTTGGCAATTTCAATACCGTTAATCACTTGATTTAAGTGTTCAGAAATTAAAGCGTTAAGTTGGGTAACCTCTATTTTCACCTTTTTATGCTTCTTTTGACATATATAATAGCCGCTTTCTCCAAGTTCAGCAGTTCTAAAAGTCATACTTTGTTGGCAAATACTGCAACATGGTGTCACAATGCTATGTTTTGTTGCTTCCGTCATAGCTGCTACTAAATCGTCATTTAAATTCTTTAATACTTCTTGAATATCTTGGAAACCTTCTAAAGAAACTATTGGGGTAACGTGATTCAATTTTTCAAATCCATAAATAGTTTCCATGTGTCCCGCGTAGAAAGGGTTGCTTAAATACTTTAGCAAGTTGTGATATTGTTTATTATTTAAAACTTTCTTGTACTTCATAATCACTTGGAATAGATCCTCTGTACTTTTGATTCTCATTACCTCGTAGAAAAAAGATCTTAAAGAATTTTCTATTTTGGGATTTGGTATATATTTCACATCTTTCTTTTTACCAATTCTTTGATATCCGAAAATATTTGAAGGAAATTGTTTATTGGTATCATTTCTCCTAGATGATATATTCATCCCGTCACTCTGAGCAAACATTCCATACAATGCCTCAATAGCTAGTTTTTTTGAAAATGGTGGTTGATTACTTGCAGTAAAGATAACCTTTACTCCATGCTTATAAAACACTTTCACTAGTGCGACGTATTCATAAAAATTTCTTGCTAATCGGTCACGATGATAAACAATAATGGTTTTTACTTTACCTTGTTTAATGAGCATCAGTAATTCTTGCAACTTTGGTATTTCCTTAGTTGTTAATTTGTTGGCAGAATACCCATCGTCTTCTAACCAAATTACCTTATCCTCATCAATTTTATGATTATGAATATACGCTTTTGCAGTTTGGATTTGCTTTTGAATATCTTGTTGAGCGGTACTAACTCTTGAGTACACAGCAATAAAATCCTCATAAATTTTCTCTTTATCAATATAAAGCATAAAACTCTACTCCTATTCCATAATTTTCTCACTTTCCATTAGCAACATTCCTTTCGTTGTTGGAGTTAATTCAAGTTCATCAATGACAATTTTCTCAATGAGTCTTTTTAAGAAGTAATACGAATCTGCTTGTAGTTCTTCGTTAAAAGTAACCTTTACAACAGGTTTGAAGTCCATGATTTCCCCTCCTGTCAAATAAAATTAGTACAATCATTGACGGGTAGAGAGAATTTTATACTATTTACTTTTCGTTATCAGAATCTAAATCTATATGCAATTGATACGAGAAATCACATTCTGTGTTACCATCTCTTGATACAATAACGATCTTTGGTTCAATTGCTGGTACTTCAAGTTCGCTCAGTAGCTGAATCAGATTTTGCACCGTTATCACCTCCTTGCCTAACATAGTAATGAATAAATCTTTCAAAAACGTGTTTCGAGACTCCAGCCTCTTCACACTTGTCTAATAATCTATCAATCCAATCTTCATGCAATTCTCGTTTCTTACTCTTATCTTCTGTCATTTGAACTTTCCTCCAATTGTCACTATAGAAAGAAAAGACCGCAGCACATAGTTATCCTCTATAGGGATAACGTCATGTAAACTGCGGACTTCGCTTGTTTGTTTACTATAATAAATTTTTAATCAACCGGTTAATCAGGAATCATTATATCTTGAGATTTCTCTCATTTTAATATCAGATACAAGAAAATTTCAAAAAAGAAAAAGAAGAAATGCACATAGGCATTTCTTCTTTCCTTTGACATACAAATTGCACTAACAATTCTAGGGTGTTCAATTATTAAAAATGTTATACCCCATTATCTCCAAAAATAAGAACACAAGCCCCGTATGTATAATATTGATTATTACTGGATAATATTGTTAGCGTATAAATGGAATGGAAATATAGTCAATCTATATGTAAAAGATCCTAGCAAAGCTAGGGAATTAACTGAATGAAAGGAGTGCTATCTAATGAAATTTGTGTTTTATAATGACACGGGTAGACGAGTGAAAATTCACCCTGCAACTTTTCAGGAATGTATTACTAATAAAGAACCTATTAAACATTTAGAGGAAAGAGAGTTTATTTTACCAGAAGGAACTTTTGCATGGACTAAGATGTGGGATTATGAGGAGTTTGGTTTGAGCATCTTAGTAACGCCGATGGTTGACAAAAAATAAAAAAATCCAATCGACCCAATAGTTTACTAGAATTAAGGAGCGTTAAAAGTGGGAACGTATATTAGTCTATCAATAGTACCTAGTAGAATATCTAATTTTGAATGGGAGCAAGTTTATGATGAAAGTTTAAAGTTAGTAAATGCCTTTCCTTTTGCAGACGTTGTAAAAGGAGAATACTTTGGATATGAGCTTCCCGTCTATGCTAAGGCTGTAGAAAAAATAGATCCAGAACGACATTGGGTTACTAGAGGAAATTTACAAAGTAAAAGATTTGCGGAAACTTTTACTTTGTATAGGGATATCAGTCATTATCAATCGGTGAAATTAGAAAGCATCCAAAAAGATATTTTCTTTGAGGAGGACCGGTTACTGATTGATGTTTTCAATTCTAAAACACAGGGCTATGAATATCATTTGTACATTTTGGCAATAGCAATGTTAATTGAGAGCCGCTTGCCAAGTAAAAGTATGGTGAGTGGAAATATCGATTATGATCAATGTGTGAAGGCAAAACAATGGGCAGATCAATTTCTCTCATCACCAATCGAAATACCAGTAAGAGTCGATGTGGACAGGTTACTGTCTAAAAGCTCCTATGTTAATAATGAGATGGAGCAGCTTCAATTTATTAATAAATGGCTGATTGCTGAACAAGAAGAAAAGTTTAAACTGATTTACCGTCACTTCTCTAGAAAGTTTTTTATAGAGTGGTTTGGCAATGAGTTAAAAGCATATTCTTCTCCTAACCAGCTTGGCGCATTGAAAATGTTAATTTATTTTATTAATATAACGGCTGACTTAAATGATTTACTTGATAACATATGTAAATCTAAATACGGACCGCAGTTTTCTGATTCAGAAATAATCAGAGCTGTTGCCCGGACATGGGTTTGCTTGCCAAGAGAAAAATTCTCCTTTTTAGATGTATTCGCCAAAGTTTCTGATTATCCCGAAGTAATGGAACGGCAATTTGGTACAGTAATGATGGATGTGATGTTAACAGGGCGGGAGATAAAAACATATATCCCATTAACCGAAGTTGTTCAAGATCTAGAGGCTTTTTTAACTAATACAACAAGTGATATCGAATCAATGTTAAAACAGGAAATCACCAAGATTGAAGATCAATTATTAGCCTTTCATAATCAAATCCGTCCAGCTCTAGAAATTAAGGAAGCTTCAACTGAAGACAAAATGTATTTAGCTGATGAAGATGCTTATCTATACTATGACGGCAGCACGATGGTATTAACTGACGAACAAGAGTTTACTTTAAAAGTAATTGCCTACAGTATTAAGACTTTCTTAAACAGAGAAGGAGCTTTAAAGGAATTTCTCTCTGTACCTTTAGAAAAACTAAAGCTACTATTAGCTGCCTTTGTTAATGAAAAGTTCAACATGATTCTAACAGAGCAAGCGTGGCAGTGGATTGATGAGACAGATGATTCTCTATTGGTGAGAATTTTACTAGTAAAGTTAATTATTGATGATGCAAATGATTTGAAACATTTGAAATCTCATTCGGATGTTCGGAAAGCGATGTTTGAAAATAAGTTGCTTACCAAAATAATTGCCGTTTATATGGATAATGAAACGAAAATGAAGGAAATTGAAAAAGATGTTAGCCAATTTGACAAAAAAATGAAGTGAACAATTACATGGAAATATTAAAAAAATGCTATAGGTTACATGAGATTATCAAAGGGTAGTTCATGTTTCCTAGTAGCATTTTTTTGTTCTTTAAATTGAAGACATATTGGCAATAAAATTGAACCAAAGGTACGGTGAGGCTTTAAAATCGCATCTTGAAATACCGATACAAACTACAATAATTCAATGGTAAGTATTGGATAAATGTGTTGAGTGGTGTAGAATTTTAGTGAATATTACAAAAGTACTAACTTTCTGAATAACTATATAAATGGTTTCCTTTCTAGAAAAAATTTAAGGGGATGTTATAAGGTGAAGAAATTCTTAAATAGTGCGGGTTCAATATGGCGTAAGTGGGATTTACATGTTCATTCTCCAGCCTCAATCTTACATAATGAGTTTGGATCGTGGGAGGAATATTTTGAAAAGCTAGAGTCCTTAGAAGATATAAGTGTCTTAGGTATAACAGACTATTACTCTATTGAGGGTTATTTAAGAGTAATGGAGTATAAAAATGCTGGAGGATTAAACAATATAGATTTAATTCTTCCCAATGTAGAATTGAGAATTGATACTGTTACTGCACGGGATAGGCCAATTAATACCCACGTTATTTTTTCACCAAATATTATAGAACATATAAATGATAAGTTTTTTAGAGAACTTAAATATGAATATGGTGGGAACACGTTTAGTTGTACAAATGATGATTTAATAGAATTAGGAAAAATGACTAAAACTAGGGATATTAGCGATCAGGAAGCACTAAAAGAAGGTATGAACCAATTTAAAATTTCTATTGATAGATTAAAAAATGTTTTTAGTCAAAATAAAAAGATCTTTGAGAATAACGTATTCACAATTGTTGCTAATAAATCTACTGATGGAGCTTCTGGTGTTAGAGAAAATTCTATGCAAATAGAACAGCGAAAAATTTATCAGTTCGCTGATGCTGTCTTTTCAAGTAGACCTGTAGATAGGGATTTTTTTCTTGGTAAAGCGTCAAATCATTCGAAAGAAAAAATAATAGAAAACTATGGCTCGCTGAAACCATGTATTCATGGTTCAGATGCACATAAAATAGAAAGAATATGTAAACCAGAATTGAATAGATATACATGGATCAAGTCGGATCCCACGTTTAATGGGTTATTACAGATTATTCACGAACCAGAAAAAAGAGTTACCATACAGGAAAATAACCCTGATTTAAAATCGGATTACAATATTATTAATTCAATTAAATTTCTTGATAGCAACGAGTTTACTTCTACAGAGATCAAGTTGAATTCTGGATTGAACACAATAATTGGAGGTAAATCTTCTGGTAAATCGCTACTTCTATACAAAATAGCACAAGCAATTTCTACAGATGAATTAGAAACTCGGATGATGGATGATAATTGGAAGAATCCATATTCATCCAGTTTTATAGAAGGTTTAAAATTTCAAGTTAACTGGAGAAATGGAGATTCTTCTAATAATTTTTCTGAAAGTAAAGGTAAAGTTACATATATTCCACAAATGTATATAAATTCTTTATCAGAGGAAACAGCTAATAAAGATCTACAGAAAAAGATTGTAGAAATTTTAATGCAAAATGAAGCTCATTCGAGGTTCTTCACAGAAAAACGAGAGCAAATAAAAAATTTCTCTAAAGAAATCAAATTTGATATTGGACGATTATTTGAGAAAATTCAGGATTTAATTACAAATGAAGAAAAAATCAAAAGTGAAGGAAATAAAGAGGCACTCCAAAAAGAATATGACAAACTTCAAAAACTGATAGATGAGAGAATTAAATCTTCCAACATATCACCAAAGGGTGAATTGGAAATGAAACAATTCGAAAACGAAAAGAAAGAAATTCAGAATTTAATCAGAGAAAATATTCAAAATAACGAAAAAGGCATAACTGCTTCAAGAGAATTAAATTCTTTGGTTTCATATTTTAATAGTAGTATAAAGGACTTATCTATAGGGTTACCTCATGAATATTTAGAGCTTACGGATAAGTTAAGTATTCAAGTAAATAAGGCTTTTGTGAATACGCTAAATGAATTTGATATTAAGAGTAAAGCATATTTAGAGTGGAAAAAACTTCAGGATGAAAAGATTGTGTCAATTGAAGAAAAGCTAAAGCCATATCAAGACAAATTAAAAGGTTTATCAGATATATCTCAGTATCAACAAAGTTTAAGTGAACAAGAAAAATTAATAAAGCAATTAGAGATATATGAGGGAACAAACAAGGAACTGAAGATTACTATTAACCAGATAAAAGAAGGGATATATTATACTTTTGAAAAATATTTAGAAATTCTATTAGAAATAAAGAACTATTTTGATGACAAAAATGAGTTCTCAAATTTGATTCTTAAAACTGATATTATCTTTGAAAATACGAAATTTGAGGAAAGCTTCTTATCGTTATTTAATAGGAGGGGAAAGATAAGTAACTTATTTCCAAATACAGAAGGTTTATTACTTTTTGATGAGAATGACCAATTTATATTTGAAATCGAGAATTATCTTGATAAATTGAAACATATTTGTGATTCGATTATAGAAACTGATGAGTCGAAATTAAAACTTCGAAAATCATTTACAAAACAAGATGCCGTAGAGCATTTGTTTAATACAGGACAGACAAAAATTGTTTTTGATTTCCTAAAGGACGGAGATAGTTTAAATCAAATGTCGCCGGGCAAACGAGGTTTAGTGCTTTTAGAGTTATTCTTAGAAATGAGTGATGAGAAGCACCCTATCTTGATTGATCAGCCAGAGGATAATCTAGATAACAGAACAATTAGCAAGGATCTTGTTGATATATTGAAGAGAAAAAAAGATACAAGACAAATCATAATTGTAACTCATAATGCAAATTTAGTAGTATTAACAGATTCGGAAAATGTAATCGTAGCAAATCAAGATGGCCAGCTTATAGAAAATGCCAATCATAGATTTGAATATTTGACTGGTGGAATAGAATGTGATTTTAAGGAACATGATATTAGAATCGACGGTAAAGGTATAAAAACACATGTTTGTGAAATACTTGAAGGTGGGAAAGAAGCCTTTGAAATACGGGAAAAGAAATATGGTTTTTAGTAGAAAATATATAATTCTCAATGCAGTAAAGGAAGCAATATTAGATGTTTATTTTTTACAGCCACTATCCAATTCATAATATTTATAGTAACATTTTAGTAGGAATTAATTACTATAAAATTTCAATAATGGCAAACTACTTGAAAAAGTAGGACGCAAAACTAAAGGGGCTAATTCTGTGGAAATGCCAGCCAGTTGCAATTAATAAATTGAAACGCCCTTTTCTATGGGCGTTATTTTTTTACTATAACGAAAATACAAGAATAGAGGGAATTACATGGTCGTCTCAGTTGTAAGTAATCAATTTTATCAAGGAGAAGTTTCGATATATGAATCTGGAGATGTGTTTAATTTTTCTAACAAATCTATTGTAGGGACAAAAAGTTTTTATATTACGAACCAAGGAAGAGTCTTTGCTCACGATACAGGGGGGATTTTTGGTGAGGAACAATGTAAAGTCTATATAGGAAATATAGAGATTTCATTTAATGAGAATAATATTACATTATCAAATAGGGAAGTCGGAGCATTTTCATTTAATGTAACCTTATCTGATCAGGAATTTATTAATGTTTACGAAAAACTTCCTCAAAATAAACTAGTGAGTAAGAGTAATAGTAAAATATATAGTATTTGTAAATATAGAATTGGAAATGGAAAATTTGGAGATTATTTTACCTTTACAGATAATATTAAAATAGAGAAAAACAAACTTAAATTTTCTAAAGATTATTATATTGATGAAATTCCTTTTTATCGTATTAAGAGCATTGAGGATAAGGGCAAGTATATTACAATCTGTGGGGTCTTTTCTTTAAGAAATTCAACTATATATGAATTAAAGCTATATACTTTTGATGAAAAGTTTAAAAAAGAGGTTATAAATAATGTGAAGAATTATAATCAGAATATATTTAATCTAGTTGGAGACGTTTCTGAAATCTTTATGACTAGTTTAACGGCGACTATTTCTGATAGATTTGTTACTGATAAAAGTATTGCAATTTGTTTTGACTCTAACACTATTTACCTAGTAGATGAACTTGAAAAGGAATGTTTAGTTACACTTAAAAGTTCTAAGGCAAAATCTTATTATAGTAAAATTGACAATAAAATAGTGTTTGAATATGAAAATACTATTTATCAGTTGAGTATCTATGACGGTAGTAGTCTTAAAGAATATTTAGAGAAAAACTATATAAAAAACAGTAATAAATTGTTATGTAGAATGGGTAAATTAAGTGGTGTTTTAGATGGTGAATCCTTTAAAGGTGAAGAAGTAAGCATCATTTCAGAAGATTCAAAGGTCAAGTTTTATTTGAAAAGTAATTTTAAACTTCTAAATACGTTAGATATTAAAAAAATGGAAGTTCAAATAGATAGCAATAATGTCTTTATGATATCTAGAAATCAAATAGCTTTATTGAAAGTATTTGTAAAAAGTCATATAAAAGAGTTTTTTGCACAACAGAACAGTAGTTCATATATATTTGGGTACACTTCCAAGGATGAACCATTCTTTATCAAACAAGATGAAGACAAAATTTTGTTATCACAAAGCCCTTCTACAATTCATTATAAATATTTTAATGAAGAAATTACTGACATATCTATAATAAATTATGGAGAAAAGGACTCAATCTTTTCGGAAATTCAAATTACAACAATAGATGATAAGAAAAATTTAGTTATTAATGTCCCAAACACAATAATAAAAGATTTAATCTATAAAACTTACTATTATTCGAAAAACAAGTCATTGGAAATGATACCAGCAGAACAGATGTATTTGAGTTATAGCCGCCAAGTTAATGATTATATACTCTTTCATTACTTTGGGCAGATTTTTGCAATGTATCATGGTTTTAAAGAAATACAGAAAAGTGAAAAGAATATTGATTTAAAGAATGGGAAAATCATAAATTATTTATATTATTCTATACAAGCACTAAAAAAACATTTTGATACTGTATCAATATACCTTCCCTCTACGTTGGCAAATGAGGATGCAAATATTCTAAGAGATCAGTCAGTACATATACCTTATAAGAGTTTACAGCGTAATTTAATGAGCTTAACTAGCCAAATTAATCGTTCATTAAATGAGATTGAAAATTCAATTGCATCAGTTTCTTTTGTTCTAATTCCAAGGGAAGATTATACAAAAATAATTGACAAGAGAACAAAAGATGGGTATAAATTAGCAACTGGTATGGGAGTATTAGGATTTATGGCTACAGCTTTAAGTGGTGGTCTTGCTGCACCTTTCTTTCTTAGTGGAATTTTAACAGGTATTAATACAAGGTATTCTGATTCTTATGCAAAAGAGCAAGAGAAGATTAGAGAAAACAATGAAAAAAATAGAATAAGCTTTAGTGTTGATAAGATGACCGATTCTCTTGAACATCTTATTCAAACACTATTACCATATTATATTAATGAGACAAACAACTCTGTTTATCAAACATTCCAACAGCTTCATCAAATATATAAACCGCAACTTGAATCAAAAGAAGTTCAAAAGGAATTGTTTAATAAAATTACACAGTATTACACATATAAGCAATTACCGATTGACGATTCTGTTACAATAAAGAAAAAGGAATTAGTTGAATTAACACATCAAACAGTTAATTTAAGTAACCAATATCTAGAAAACTTTCAGAAGGAGGTAACGGGAAATGTTCCAAAATCCCTTCAGACAACAGCAACAATCAAATGATCCATTTGAAAACATGGGTAAAGTTGAGGAAATTCAATTAAGTGGAGGATCTGAAAATAATCCATTTACTAATCAGCAGAATCTTAATAACGTTAGTGAAAATAATTTAGTTGGTACACACGATGTTAATCCACATTATGTTCAAGATTATACAAGAAATGACGGTACTCATGTTGATGGTTATTGGAGAGATGGAGATGGAAATACTCACCATGACCTAACTGCTAGTGAAGGCGGAGGTTATGAGAGAACAAATCCTGATGGTGACCTAACCAATAATTTAGGATTTGATTTTTAAAAAAGAATTTAAAAACTAAAAAGTATAGCCTAATGTTTCAAAAACAGAAATAACCATTGATTTAAATAAATGAATACGAGGAATTATATAAATTAGATTTATCTTAAACCAAATTAAAATGCCTAGAGGAAATGAAATGAATAAAAAAGATTTATTGAACCAATTACCGGAAGAAACTCGATTAAAAGCAGCTGGTAAAATGGGAGAACTCGCTGCCAAGGGTGTTGGATTTGCAGTAGATGTTACACTGAAAATTAAGGAATTAAATAAAAATAACGAAAATGAAAATTCAAAAAGTTGAAAGTAACAACAGGAAAAGGAAAAAATATCTCTTACCTGCTTTTATTTATCACTTAAAGAAGATTCTCATTTAACAACGGTATTAACAAAATGCTAACATTTTGCTAACGCATTCCTGTAAAAAACGGTAAATCACCGTTAAAGATGTTACAGTAAATAATATCCAAAACGTTGATTTACCGCGCTTTTTGCACCTCTCGTTAACGATGTTACACCCTCAAAGCTTACGGGCGGCATGATGTAATTCATGCACCATACTATGCAAATGAAAGCTCTACATCATTCAAAATGATGTAGGGCTTTTTCTTTTGGTATAGGTATGATAAATGGAAATGAAAAAGTAGTAGAAAGTTGAGAAAAACCTTTTACCTCTGACCTTACCTCCAAGGAAAATTTACATAAAACTCATAGTCTAAACATATTTAGATGGTATAATTTTACATATTCTGTATAAAGTCTGAGGTGAATAGATGGAAAAGCAAATACGTTTAAACGAGACTAGGAAAAAGCATTTGATTAGGGGTTTTTTTACTTTTTTTAAATGGATAGGAATCTCTTTTGGGGTATTAATCTTCATAGGGTTCTCTTATCAGCAAATTGTTACTAGAGTGACAGCTGATAAGTATAAACCAGTGGGGGAAACGGTGAATATAGGGGAATATAAGTTACACCTATACGCTCTTGGGGAAGCAAATAATCGTCCTACTATCATACTAGAATCTGGATTAGGAACACCTTCTTCTTATAAGGATTGGGAAAAGATACAATCTGAACTTTCTAATTATACTAGGGTCATTTCATATGACCGAGCAGGATATGGTTGGAGTGAACCTGCTAATAACGAACGAACAACAGAAAAAATTGCTGATGATCTTCATGGTCTGCTCGAACACTCGGGCGAAAAAGGGCCATATATTTTAGTCGGTCATTCATTTGGTGGCTTTACTTCTCAGGTATTTGCTCAGAAGTATAAGGAAGATGTTGCTGGGCTTATACTAATTGACTCCTCACATGTGGCTCAGGATGGTGGTTTTTCAAAGAGTGAAAGTTATTTAATTAGAGGGTTGAAGGAAATAGGTGTTGGAAGATTACTAGGGTTAATTAATATGCTTCCTATTCATGACCATTTTGCAAATGACAAGTTATCTCTCCATTTTTTCCATCAACACTTCTATAACGCAGACCAAATAAGCGAACTCCAATTTATGATGACGAAGTCAGCGGATCAGGTTCGCGCTGCTCAACTGGAAGGATTCAGGGAAATGCCACTATATATATTATCTGCAGAACATGAAGACTACCCAGAGTGGTCCAATCTTCAAAGACAAACAGCTTCCTTATCTAAGAATAGTAAACATTTGGTTGTTAAAAATGCTAGTCACTATATCCACCTCAATCAAACCCTGGGGCATTGGAATTTATATTGTTTTTCCTTATTCACGAAACTTAAGTATGATTAAATCGTATATAAGGAAATAAAGAGTTAGATGCATCTTATAAAAAGGGAGGGGCTATGGTGGAACTTATTATTGGTTTAATTTTCATTGGAATCTTTGTTCTACTAGGAAGTACATTGTTTTCAGCTGGGAAGAAAAAATCATTAACGAATGACCCAATCCCTGAAAAATTAGGTGTACAGGTAGAAGAAGGAATAGAGATTGTGAAAAAACTCGACCAATCCTTGTCAGACTTTTATATAGATAATGTGAAAAACCGTGTCCTACAGAGTCATACGAAATGGAAAGAACACGAGTTTGACTGGGGAATGTTTGAATTAAAGCGTTATTTCTATATGAATAGTTTATTAAAATCGGTTCCGATGTTTAGCCATCATGTAGATGAAATTTGGCATGAGATGCTCATGTTTACTAGGGATTATGAGCAGTTTTCTAAGAGTTTTTACAACGATAAGTTGCACCATACACCTAATATGGATCGTACACCAATTCCAGGGGAACGAGCTTTTTTTGATTGGGTTTATATTAGTTTATTCGAAGTGACGACGAACAGTAGAGCCATCTGGGGGCGTTTTTTACAGAACCCGATTAAGAGAGAAATTCTAGACGATTTTCGTTTATTATCTGAAGATGAGCTACTATCAAAATATTTTAGAAAAAATGATGAATGGATAGAAGTAAAAAGGTATTTAATTAGGAAGATGAAAAATGAGATTCATGAGGCTGAGCAGCAAAACACAGGCTCAAAGAAGTTTGCTCCGCATACCTCAACAAGTAGCACTAACCTTTATTCATATGCAGCAATGGCAGCTGTCTTTTATTCCATTTATGATGAAGATGAATTTCATGAGCATATGAGTGAAGTTGTTCCAGAAGAATACGAAAAAGGGGCTCCATTCAGTGGGGGATCATCTTGTACTGGTTTTGCTTGTGGCAGTGATGCTGGTGATTCAGGTGGTGGCGGAGATTCAGGAGGGTCTAGCTGCTCTAGTTGTGGGGGCGGCTGCAGTAGTTAAGGGCTTGTTCATTAACTTTATACTAAAGAGAGACGATATGTTCATCACGGAACGATATCGCCTCTCTTTTTTAATTTGATTCTCCAAAAGCCTCCGGAATCATGGTGAAGCCCTCAATTACAGTATCTTCTTCCACTTCAATCATGAGGTAACGTTTTCCACTAAGATTTACTTGTTTAACATATCTTAGATCCTGAGGACTGATAGATATATTTACGATTTTCGTTTGAATTTTAATAGATTTTGAAGAAAACTTCGGCAAAACACTACTCGCTTTTATTTCATATTTTTCATCATCAATTACTTTTTTGAAAGCCATTTCTACTTTTTCAGTATTCACATCTTCAAGGCCACTTATCTTTAAAACTCGTTCTACATCTTGAGTATCTAACTTTGGTAGTTCTTCTTCTTCATTTTCAACAATCATACGGTTAATCTCTTCATACACACTAGACAGAGTTGATGTATTTAGCTGGTCTCCTGTGACGTCTTTAATAATTTCTTCAAATACAATCTTATCGTCCTTTGCCGTCATTATTTCTTCGCCGTTTAAAACGTCTTCTATGAATTGGTAATCAGGTTCATGTACCTTTCCTGCTGAATAGAGAATGTGATTAACATCTGCTGAGTTGTCAGTAAAGCAAGGAAAGAGAAAACCGGCAATTGGAGCATTAAGGTTTATGATAGGATCAACAACAAAATGATACTTGAACTCTTTCTCTACGTAGTCAAAAAGCAACTCTTTTTTCGGTTCTTGTGTATTATTGATGCTACATAGAATAAAAGGGTGGGAGTAGACCGTATCTCGTTCGCTTTCTTCAGCCTCTTCATTTCGACGTTTTGTAGGTTTTAAATACTCTGCACGAATAAATGTGACGACAATATCCATTTCATATTGTCTGTCTGCAATCATTTTTCCTACCATTTTTAGCATTTGCTCTTTCCAGTCTTCTACATCACTGCTTAGTAAACCTTGATGCAATATAAGCTGACTGTTATTTTCAGCATTTCGTTGAAATTTTAATTCAAAGAGCTTTTCATCGACTTGGCCGGCAAGTAATTTTTTAAAGTTACTCAAAAATAATTCTTGTTGATCTTGGTCTAACATCTCGAATGGTTGGCTTTGATGATGATAGATATCACTAGATCCCTTCATAATATAAACATTGAAAATATCGTGGATTTTAAGTAAGTCATTATTCATTTTGAATTGTTTTCGGATTTGTGCTATGTCTTTTTTATTCATAATTTATTCCACTCCCAAATTGCCGTGATGATTAGAACATTACGAGAAAAAATCAATCCTTTAAGGCATTAATTTTAACATAAATGGTTAGAGGGATTCTAAAGTTATTTTCTTTCTGTCATTATTAGGGAAACTGAGTTTTAAATATAGTAGGAGTGATATCCTTTGAAAAATAAAATATTAACTTACATTTCTTTATAAACGTTTCTGTTAGTCTAAGAAAAGTTCACAAAGATTAGATAGGAGATTAGCTGTTGTTCATTAGCTAGTCTTCTTTTTTTGCCTTAGTGGAAAAGGGCTGAAAAAGTAATACTAATTTACTAACGTACCCACTAGCCTAAATGAGGAAAGAAGACCTAGAAACCAACTGAGTGATAAATCGTAAATAAATACATAAATTGGATATATTATTTTTTCGAATTTAAGGGGGACGTTATGAATAGAAAGAATCCTTTATTAATAGTCTGGATTAGTCTATTAAGTACTTTGCTCTTTTTATCTGCATGTAGCTCAGGCCCAAGCAGTGCTGAAACGAAAGTGAAGAAACAAGAGGAAGATAAGTTTGAGAAGCTAGTCAAAGAAAAAAACAAAGAACTGGAACTTCAACCGATTGAGCTAACTTCTTATAGTGAGGAAGTAGGAGCAACGTTAAAAGAACCAATTTATAAAGAGTTTGCGGTAAATGGAAAAGTTGTTGTAGAGGGTAACATTGAAAAATATGAAGAATTAAAATCAAATTATGTCTGGATTAAAGTCCACTCAACTGAAGAAGGTCCTGCAGGTAATCAACAAGAATACTATACGATGCTCAAAAGGGGGAAATTCAAACAAGAAATTCGCTTTTTTAATGGTGAAGGTGTGTATCAAGTAGATGTACAGGTTCCAAGTAAGGACTCAGAAAACTACTATTATGATACAGCTTCTTTCACGGTACATAATGTAAATCCGGAAAAGAAGATGGATGTAACTTATTCCCCATTTGGTCAAGAAGCGGGACTCACAATAAATCTGGATCAAGGTTATCTCGTAGAAAATGAAGTGTTTTCTTTAAATGGGGATGCTGGAAACTTAACGGATCAAGATACGATTATGCTAAAACTGAACAAGGATGCAGATACTTGGAAACACGTCCTTCCTATAGAAGGTGGTAAATTCTCTTATGATGTGCCGTTATTTTTTGGTAAGGGAGTTCATGAATTAGAAATATTAGTACCTGACAAAGAACGTGACAATTACTATCAAACAGCAACTAAGATTCTAATAGAAAACGAGTCTGATAGGGTGATGAAGCCAATTGAATACTCGAGAACATACGAAGAGCGTGGGGTAACGTTAGAATCCCCTCAATATGGTGGTGTAGAGTCAAATGGAATGTTTGAGGTAAAAGGAAAGATTGATCCTAGTGTCGAATTTGGGCCAGAAACGACCCATATTTATGTCACAACAAAAAAGGGAGAGGACGAAGCACTGGATGTTATTCCGGTAGAAGATTTCGTCTTTGATGGATCCTTTTATTTAAGATTTGGACCTGGAACGTATGAGGTTACTCTAAGTGTTCCTGAAACAACTCGATTCAGCACTAGCTACTTTAGATTCTTTGGATTTGCAAAGTTTGAAGTTGAATCAACTGGTGAGGATCAACGTGACCTACTACCTTCTAGAGGTGTTGAATCAGATGCGCCAGAAATCATCGATTTAGCTAACCAGCTAACTACAGGCATTAGTGATGAACGTGAAAAAGCACTAGCTGTCTATAAATATGTGGCTAGCAACATTTCATACGATGTAGATAAATTAGAAAATAACACGTTTAGTTGGGATGATAGTGCCTTAAAAACACTAGACTCTAAAACAGGCGTATGTCAGGATTATGCATACTTAGCCGTTGCCTTATTACGCGCGAGTAATATGGAAGCTAGAATGATAGAAGGGACAGCAACTGGAGGTTTCTTTCCATCTAACCATGCATGGGTAGAAATAAAGGTTGATGGAGAGTGGCTAACAATGGATCCCACTTGGGGAGCAGGGTATATAAAGGATGGCCAATTTGTGGCTGAGTATAATACAAAGTACTTTGATCCAGACGTATCTGAATTTGAAAAGACACATAATCGTAAGGGGGTTACTTACTGATAGAGAACCTTTTTATTGTATTAATTGATACAAATACTCTGATCAAAAGGAAGGTAAAACATGTCTAAAAAAGTGACCATCTTTACATTATTACCTTTAATTTTTTCTATGCTAGTATTTATTGGAAGTGAAAGCTTATATAGTGTGATATTTGTCTTAATAACAATCCTACCGTATTTCTGTTTTAACATTTATTTGGATATTACAAAAAAATCAATTCAGTCTAGAAGAGTAAGAGGACTGTCGGCTTATATAGGATTGATCATTATGTCCCTTTATTCCCTATATCCAGCTATTATAAAGATATCTCCTTTAATGACCAGCCTGATTTTTTTAATCGTAGGTTTAGGTGCTTTTAAGTATAGAGAACTGATAGCAGAAATATTATTCAGTGGAAAGAAGAGATACACGAAGTATAGGGCAATCTACTGGATATATGCAGCAATACTACTCCTTCTAGGTGGAGGAGGTTACTATCCAACGACAAAGAACGTGATTGAAAAACTTGGAGAAAACTCTGATGTTTACTTCTCCACCATATTCTTTCTTTTCTCTCTATGGTTTCTTGTATTTGCGCAAGGATCTATCCCGAAATTTACAAAATTTAAAGAGTAGGATCATTTTGCAAAAGGGTATTCGTAAGGGAAGAATGTCTATAGGTGCCATTTACCTTAACGGCTTAATAAAGGGGTATTTCCATCGTTCTTTGGAACTTTTGGTAGCCTCTTTTTTGTTGCCAATGACACGTTATACAAATCGTTATGATGGGTTTCGGCCTAGCAAAAAGCTGTTATTAATACGACCTAAATCCTTGTTTAAGTTTCATAACATTATAAAACAAGCTAGCATCCTGACGATACCGGGAATTCCGATGCATTCTTTGCTTAAGGCAATTCATAAATCTTTGGTCACAATAGCCTGATGGTCCAAATCTTCTATAGCACATGTCATGTGCCATACAACATGCATCTACATCATTAGTAGGTGCTCCTGGACCGCTGCACCCAGGACCACACCACCTATACCTAGGTACACAGAAGCCACCTCTTCTTCTTCTCATACTCTTTCTCCTTTCAAAATTAATAATAGGCAAATATTTAACATTTGTTGAAAACAGAATCTATGTGGACTTGCATTCCTTTTAATGTCTTTATATTCATGAAGCGGTCAATATGTTTGTGTTTTTGCCTTACAAATATTTGAGCAATTTTTGTCTGACTAGGTTTGGGGAAATAGAAGGACAAATTGGTGAATTATATCCAATTAAATAAATGCGAAACCTTTTAAGATAGAATAACGTCTAAAAATAGTATGCACATGTTACAAACTTTCCTAAATATTACAGGAATTTTACAGGAAGTATCGAATATATAATTGAATTGTCTTGTTTTATAAAAAGTCTTAGGAAATATTCCATCAACTGAAAAGATCAGGAGGGAAATTATGTCACGTGATTCAATGAACATAACAGTCGAAAGAATCCTTAAAAATATAGAGAAAGTTATGATCGGTAAAAGAAATGTAGCGGAGCTAAGTTTGGTTGCATTGCTTGCCGAGGGACATGTTTTATTAGAGGATGTTCCAGGTGTCGGAAAAACGATGATGGTTCGTGCTTTAGCTAAATCTGTTAGCGCTAATTTCAGACGTATTCAGTTTACCCCGGACTTATTACCGTCGGATGTAACAGGTGTTTCTATCTATAATCCGAAAGAGATGGAATTCCAATTCAGACCGGGACCGATTATGGGTAATATCATCTTAGCGGATGAGATTAACCGTACATCCCCTAAGACTCAATCGGCATTATTAGAAGGAATGGAAGAGAGTAGTGTGACGATTGATGGTGTAACGCACAGACTTGAAAAGCCTTTCTTTGTTATGGCTACTCAGAATCCAATTGAATATGAAGGGACTTATCCACTACCAGAAGCACAGCTTGATCGCTTCTTATTAAAAATGAAGATGGGTTATCCAGACGTTCAAGAAGAAATGGAAGTTTTGAATCGAGCACAAAAAAGAGCCCCAATTGAAGAGCTTGAGGCAGTAATTGATTTGATAGAACTAAGAGAGCTACAGCAGCAAATTAAAGAAGTAAACGTGGACGATACCATTAAGAGATATATTGTTGATATAGCAAATAGAACAAGAACACATGGTAGTGTGTATTTAGGGGCTAGCCCTCGTGGTTCGATTGCTTTAATGAAAGCAGCTCAAGCATATGCCTTTATGTACGGCCGAGATTATGTATTGCCAGACGATATTCAATATTTGGCACCAAATGTATTTGCACATAGAATCATTTTAAAATCAGAAGCGAAATTCGAAGGGATCTCGGCAGAGGACATCGTAAATAGAGTGATCGCGAGAGTACCTGTCCCTGTTCAGAGATTAGTGAAGTAACATGAAAAAGGTTTTAACAGTAGTAAAAAACCTTTGGAAATTATTTAGTTTGCTGTTTTTAACTGTCATCACTTTTTCCTATGCGATGTTTCAAGGGGGATTCGTTAGTTGGTTCCTATTCTATAGTTTCTTGCCTTTTGCTATCTATGGAATAGCTTTATCCATTTATCCGTTTAAGATTCAGAGTGTAGAGAGAGTATTCTTAAAGACAGATTATAATGCGGGTGAAAAACTACTAGTAGCTGTGAAGCTTAGACGTTTTTCATCATTTCCACTGTTTTATATGTTAATGGATGATCAATTAAGTGAGCCTCTTTCATTTTGTAAGCAAAAAAAGAGGTCTAAGTCACTTTTATTTCCACATTTTCAGAAGGAAGTACTGTTTGATTATGAGTTAGAGGAGCTTCCTAGGGGAGAACATGTTTTTAATGGGGTTACAGTAAAGATCGGAGACCCACTTGGGCTGGTTGAAAAACAAAGAACCATTCCTTCCAATGATAAGATTATTGTGTATCCAGCTTATGAGGAATTAATTTATCGCCCTCTAGAGAATCATTATGACCAAGGGATGACGGCATCAAAAGAGCGTGTTCAAAGGGACACGACGATGGCAATTGGGCTAAGAGAATATCAGCCTGGAGATCGTTTCTCTTGGATTAACTGGAAAGCAACCGCCAAGAGAAATGATATTATGACGAAGGAATTTGAACAACGACAATCTCATGATGTTCTCATTATTATGGACTGTGCACCGGAAAAACGTTTTGAAGCGGTTGTTTCTTTTACTGCTTCTATAACGAGAGCCATTTTAAGAAAAGGGGCACAGGTTGGTCTACTTTCATCAAGTGCTGAACGAGCATCTTTTCAAATTAGAAGTGGAGAAGCTCATCAGCAACAGATTTTTTATCATTTAGCGAAAGTTAAAGATCAAAGTACAGTCACACTTGATAAGGTCATTCAAGCGGAAAATTTCTTGGCTCAACAAAATACATCCTTAATGCTTATTACATCACAATTAACAAAAGCACTTATTGAAAAGGCTAGTTTTTTCGCATCGAGAAAAGGATCAGTTACCATTTTTACGATTAAAAATGAAAAGGAATCTCCTACACAGAACGAAATATCTCTGAGGGCTTCTGCAAATGCAAGGGGTGTTCGAGTTGTATTTGTTCATGACGGACATTTTTCAGATGCGTTTTCGGAGGTGAATAGAGGGTGACCTCTCAACAAGAAAAGAAATTTGATGTATCCTCCTTGTTTTTGTATGTATTAGGTTTTCTTCTTTTATCTGAATGGTTAAGACCAGTTGAACAACTAACGGATACCGCCAATATAGGTGTGTTCGTTATTTTTCTCATCGTATCGTTTGCACTATCTTATTTTAAAGTCAATATTTTCTTAGGTACCTTTATTAAAGTTCTTTATATTTTATATGCCTTACAAAACTTATATTTGCAAGGTTCTTTCTTTGGATTCGGTTGGATTGGTGAGCTTATCAGTGTCTTCCAAAGAAATATAGCATCTGTCTTTGATGCAGATTGGACAAATCTAAGTGATTTATTCCGAAGCTTTTTGTTCTTTGTTCTGTTATGGCTTATGACGTATCTAATTCAATATTGGTTGATTAATCGTAGACAAATCTTTATTTTCTTTTTCATGACACTGGTTTACGTAACCGTATTAGATACGTTTACCCCGTATGAGGCAGATCATGCAATTGTGCGGACTGTTATCTGTGGATTCGCGATTATGGGGATGCTAACATTCTATCGAATTATCGATAAAGAAAAGATCAAAAAAGAGTTTTCTTTTTCAAAGAGATGGATGATCCCACTGGCTACGATGATTGGATTAAGTGTTATCGTTGGGTATGCAGCTCCAAAAGCTGATCCGATTTGGCCTGATCCAGTCCCTTACATTAAATCCTATTCAAAGGATAGTGGAACTGGAGGTTCTTCTGTTAGTAAAGTAGGTTATGGGACGGATGATTCACGGCTTGGGGGTCCTTTTATCGGGGATAATGAAATTGTATTCCGTGCTGAAGTCGACTCTAGACATTACTGGAGAATAGAAACAAAGGATGTTTATACAGGGAAAGGCTGGGTTGAATCTCAAATTGGTGAAGAACGAGTGCCTTTTACACAGGATCAACCTGTTCCTTTTTCGAATCTTACAGGTGAAGCGATAGAAACTGAGGAACGTATTAGTAGCGTCTTTGCCTTTAGTCAGTATCCGCATCTAATTTATCCATTAGGTTTAAAGAAGGTTCAGGCAGATGCAAATTACACATTTGAAGTCGATTCAGCTATTGAAAAAATTTATTCCCTAGATAGGACATCAGTAAGTCCTCTAGAGGAGTATCATTTAACCTTTGATTCCCCAAGATTCAGTGTAACAGCAATGAAAGCAGGGGATCAGAACCCAATTGATACGGCATTATTGCAACAGTATACTCAGTTACCAGAAAATCTTCCACAACGTGTTAAGGACCTTGCGCTAGAAATCACTGAAGGTGAAGAAACATTATTTGATAAGGCAAGAGCAGTGGAAAGATACTTCGGAAGAAATGAGTATGCATACGATCAGCAGAATGTTGCCGTTCCAGGGATGAACGATGATTATGTTGACCAATTCCTGTTTGAAACTAAACGTGGTTACTGTGACAATTTCTCTTCTTCCATGGTAGTGTTGTTAAGATCAGTCGGTGTTCCAGCTAGATGGGTTAAAGGGTATACAGAAGGGGAGTACTCAGGTGTTGCTCCATCAGGAAAAAGATTCTTTAATATCACAAATAATAATGCTCACTCATGGGTAGAAGTCTATTTTGAGGGGGTAGGATGGGTACCTTTTGAGCCAACACAAGGCTTCTCTAATAACGTACAGTTTAACTTTGACGAAACAACTACTTCAACGAATACTGAAACACCAGAGCAAGAGGAACAACCTGAACAAGAAAAGCCTGAAAATGCGGAAGAAACAGACCAAACGTCTAGTTCATCATTCTCATTTGAAAAGCTATTTAATAGTATGAAGGAGTTCTTTGTAAAACATTGGGGTAAGATTTTGATTTATCTAGCTCTTATAGGACTAGCAGGTTTTATACTTTATAAATTGAGATTAAAATGGTTACCTCGATTAATCCTATTAAGATTTAAACTATTGAAAAAGGATGAGGATTTCGTTAAAGCCTATTTGGTTCTATTAAAACAACTTGATCGCTATGGGTTAAAGAGGAAAAACAATCAAACTCTACGCGAATATGCCCGTTATATCGATCATTTCTTTTCTTCTAGAGAGATGGGTAGATTGACGTCCCGTTATGAACGATATTTGTATAATGGTCATCTAGAGGAAGGAAGTTGGAAAGAATCAAAGGAATTGTGGGAAAATTTAATTAAAAAGACAATAGCTTGACCAAATTTTGAACATGTTGATACAATGTTCACGAATATAGAAAAATACGTCCTTCATATATCCTCGATAATATGGTTCGAGAGTCTCTACCAAATCACCTTAAACGATTTGACTATGAAGGCAGATCATTCTATCGGTCAAGCTTAAAAGACTAGAATTCTGCCTTCAACTTATTTGTTGGACCAGTGAATTCTAGTTTTTTTATATTTTTAGCACTGTTAACAGAAGTTATATGATATACATTACATTCTTTTATGAGGTGAACTAATGGCGGTCAAAGTAGAATTACAAAACCAAGAAATTATCGTCGTACTAGATTTCGGTAGCCAGTATAACCAATTAATTACGAGAAGAATTCGTGAGTTTGGTGTGTACAGTGAATTACACCCACATACGATAACAGCTGAAGAGATTAAAAAGATGAATCCAAAAGGAATTATCTTATCTGGTGGGCCAAATAGTGTTTACGATGAAAACTCTTTCCGTTGTGATGAAGCATTATTTGACTTAGGTGTACCTATTTTAGGAATTTGTTATGGAATGCAATTAATGACTACTCACTTCAATGGGAAAGTAGAAAGAGCTAAGCATAGAGAATATGGTAAAGCAACACTTCATGTTCAAAATGAAACTAGGCTGTTCGGTAGCCTTCCTAAAGAACAAGTTGTTTGGATGAGTCATGGGGATTTAGTAGTTGAAGCTCCTCAAGGTTTTAACATTGATGCAACGAACCTTTCTTGCCCAATTGCCGCTATGAGTGATGAATCTCGCGGGTTATATGCCGTACAATTCCACCCTGAAGTTCGTCATTCCGTACATGGAAATGAATTGCTAAAGAACTTTGTATTCAATGTATGTGAATGTAAAGGCGAATGGTCGATGGAAAATTTCATTGAAATCGAAATGGAAAAGATTCGTCAGTTAGTTGGAGACAAAAAAGTTCTTTGTGCACTGAGTGGAGGAGTTGACTCTTCTGTCGTTGCGGTATTAATTCATAAAGCTATCGGGGATCAGTTAACTTGTATTTTCGTTGACCACGGGCTTCTTAGAAAAGGAGAAGCTGATAGCGTCATGAAGACGTTCTCTGAAGGTTTTAACATGAATGTAATTAAAGTGGATGCAAAAGATCGTTTCTTAGATAAGCTCAAAGGTGTAAGTGATCCTGAGAGAAAACGTAAGATTATTGGTAACGAATTTATCTACGTTTTTGATGATGAAGCAACAAAGTTAGAAGGAATTGAATTCCTAGCTCAAGGTACTCTTTATACAGATATAATTGAAAGTGGAACGGCTACTGCTCAAACGATTAAATCACATCATAATGTTGGTGGATTACCAGAAGATATGCAGTTCAAGCTAATTGAGCCGTTAAATACTCTATTTAAGGATGAAGTGCGAGCTCTAGGTTCTGAGTTAGGAATTCCAGATGAAATTGTCTGGAGACAACCATTCCCAGGTCCTGGTCTTGGAATCCGTGTACTTGGTGAAATATCAGAAGACAAACTTGAAATTGTAAGAGAATCTGATGCTATTTTACGTGAAGAAATCAAAATTGCAGGACTAGACCGTGATATCTGGCAATATTTCACGGTGTTGCCTGATATTCGTAGTGTTGGGGTAATGGGAGATGCACGTACGTATGATTACACAATCGGAATTAGAGCAGTAACTTCTATTGATGGGATGACCTCTGACTGGGCTAGAATCCCTTGGGAAGTACTTGAAAAAATCTCGACTCGAATTGTAAATGAAGTAGATCATGTTAACCGTGTAGTTTACGATATTACAAGTAAGCCACCAGCAACGATTGAGTGGGAATAATAGTTAAATACGAACATTTGAAACGGACATTTTAAAAATGTTCGTTTTTTCTATTGACGATTACGGAGCTGCTTGCTAAAATGAAGAGGAACAGAATATTTGTCGATTTACGTCGTATAATATCGGGAATATGGCCCGAAAGTTTCTACCGAGCTACCGTAAATAGCTTGACTACGAAGTATGTGAATGTTTATTAGGTGTATTCTATTCCACCTCTTTAAACTACAAACTTCATGTCAACGTTCCGGTAGAAAAACGGAACGTTTTTTGCATTTATTTTCTAATTATAGGAGGAAATCAGAATGAAGAAGTTTTTCCAGTTTGAAGAGCTTGGAACGAATTACCGTCGTGAGTTCATTGGTGGTTTAACAACTTTCTTGGCTATGGCATATATCTTAGTTGTTAATCCAATTACACTTTCTTTAACAACGGTTCCGGATCTTCCTGACGCAATGAGAATGGATTATGGAGCAGTTTTCGTAGCAACGGCCATTGCAGCAGCAGTAGGTTCCTTGCTGATGGGGTTAATAGCCAAATATCCAATCGCTCTTGCTCCAGGTATGGGTTTAAATGCATTTTTTGCTTACACAGTTGTTTTGACTATGGGTATTTCATGGCAAAACGCATTAGGTGGAGTTTTAGTTTCTGGACTTATATTTATTCTTTTAACATTATCAGGCTTACGTGAAAAAATTATTAACTCTATCCCAGCTGAACTTAAATATGCTGTTGGAGCGGGTATTGGTCTTTTTATTACATTTATCGGTTTTCAAAACGCTGGAATCATTGTAAATAATGATGCGGTTTTAGTAGGTTTAGGTGATTTTACTCAAGGCCCTGTTTTATTAGCAATTTTCGGTATTATCGTAACGGTAATCTTAATGACTCGTGGTTTTAATGCTGGTATATTCATCGGTATGGTTATCACAGCAGTAGTAGGGATGATTTTTGGATTAATTAGTCCACCAAGCGGTATCGTTGGTGCAGTTCCAAGCTTAGAGCCAACATTTGGAGCGGCGTTCGGTGCATTCGGTGATAGCTCTTTCTATACTACAGAAATGCTTGTTGTAATTCTTACTTTCTTATTCGTTGATTTCTTTGATACTGCTGGAACTTTAGTGGCAGTTGCTAACCAAGCAGGACTTATGAAAGGGAAGGTTCTTCCTAGAGCTGGTAAAGCTTTATTTGCAGATTCATGTGCTACTGTAACGGGTGCTATCCTTGGTACATCAACAACTACATCTTATATTGAATCATCATCTGGGGTAGCAGCAGGAGCTAGATCAGGCTTTGCAGCAGTTGTAACAGCAGGATTCTTCTTGCTATCCATTTTCTTCTTCCCATTATTAGAAGTAATTACAGCTCCGGTAACGGCGCCAGCTCTAATTATTGTTGGGGTATTAATGGTTTCAGCTTTAGGTAACATTGATTGGACTAAATTCGAAGTGGCAGTACCTGCATTCTTAACCATTATCTCTATGCCATTAACGTATAGCATTGCTACTGGTATTGCGATTGGGTTTATCTTCTACCCAATTACAATGATTGTTAAGGGTCGTGCAAAAGAGATTCATCCGGTTATGTATTTCTTATTCGTAATTTTCGTCCTTTACTTTGTATTCTTACACTAAAATTATAAATTTTGAGAGACCACGTTAATACTGTGGTCTCTTTTTTATCGAACTAAAGAGGAAAATATTGAGAAGCATCCATTGATATTGACTTTTTACTATATATTTTTATAACATTAGTCTATTCTAGGTCGAAATATGTCGTACAGAGGAAATGACGATGGAACAAGTAACGGTGATTAAAGTATTAAATAATAATGTATTAATAGGGAAGCATTCTTCCTTTGGGGAAGTTGTGTTAATCGGAAAAGGAATTGGCTTCGGGAGAAGAACTGGGGATTTAATTGACTCTTCGCTAGTAGAAAAATTATTTGTTCTTAAGAACGAAAAAGAGCAGGAAAACTATATTAAATTACTTCCTTTTATAGATAATGATTTATTAGATGTGGTGATCTCCTCTATTCAATTAATAAAGGAGAGAACCCGTGCGCCTCTTAATGAACACATCCACGTAGCCTTAACGGATCACTTATTATTTGCAATAAATAGACTTACAAATGGGTTAGAAATGAAGAATCCTTTCTTAATTGAGACAAAAGCACTCTACCCATTTGAATATGATGTTGCGACAGAGGTTGTAAATCATATTAATGAAAAAACAGATGTTCACTTACCGGATGGTGAGATTGGATTTATTGCCCTTCATATACACAGTGCGGTTAATAATCGTAACTTAAATGAAGTAAACCAACACTCCCAATTGGTTACAAAACTAATTAATATGATTGAAGAACAGCTTAAGGTTCAAATTGATAAAGACAGTATTGATTATATGAGGCTTGTTCGTCATATTCGTTTTACCATTGAACGTGTTAATAATGGAGAGAAGGTTGAGGAACCAGAAAAAATAACTGCTCTCTTGAAAGAAGAGTACCCACTGTGTTACAATCTGTCATGGAAACTCATTAAGGTGATGCAACAAGTTTTGAAAAAACAAGTATTTGATGCAGAAGCGGTCTATTTGACCATGCACCTTCAACGGCTTCAAAAGAAAGTTAAATAGTGAACTTTTAAAATGAATAGATCTTATCTTTAATTACGTGTTACTAATTCGATTAGGCATGAGTGAAAAAAGATAATTGAAACAGAGTTTAAGGGGTATGCTATCCCTGAGTAACTCTTTTTCGGTTATTTTTAATTCGCTCATGCCTTTTTTATTTGTTTTTTAAAAGCTCGTAAGGGAAGAGACTTAATGAGTTAACAACTAAAAAGTAGGAGGTAATTACATGTTTAAGAATGCTTTTGGTGTTCTCCAAAAAGTAGGTAGAGCACTTATGCTACCGGTAGCTTTATTACCAGCAGCAGGTATATTGCTTGCTTTAGGTGCAGCATTAAGAAATCCAACTCTACTAGAACTTGCTCCATTCTTAGATAATAGTGGAGTAGAAATGGTCGCAGCCATTATGCAGAATGCGGGAGATATCGTATTTGGAAATCTACCTGTGTTGTTTGCTGTAGGGGTTGCAGTTGGTTTAGCAGGGGGAGACGGTGTTGCTGGTCTTGCTGCACTTATCGGTTACTTAATTATGAACGTCACGATGGGCACTGCTCTTGGTTTAACACCTGAGGACGTGAATGGTTTAAGTTACGCTAGTGTTCTAGGGATTCCAACCCTTCAATCTGGTGTATTCGGCGGTATTATCGTAGGTATTATCGCAGCTGCCTTGTACAATCGCTTTTATGAAATTGAGTTACCATCATATTTAGGTTTCTTTGCAGGAAAGCGCTTTGTTCCGATTATTACAGCTGCAACAGCTGTGTTACTAGGATTATTAATGTTAATTGTTTGGCCTCCAGTTCAAAATGGATTAAACGCAGTATCACATAACATGGTTCATGCGAACTTAACCGTTTCTGCATTTATCTTTGGGGTAGTAGAACGTGCATTAATTCCTTTTGGTCTACACCATATTTTCTATTCGCCTTTCTGGTTTGAGTTTGGAGAATATGTAAATAAAGCTGGAGAATTAGTACGTGGGGACCAACGTATCTTTATGGCGCAAATTCGGGATAATGTACAAGAGTTAACTGCAGGTACATTTATGACAGGTAAATTCCCGTTCATGATGTTTGGTTTACCTGCAGCGGCTTTAGCAATTTATCATGAAGCACGTCCTGAGAGAAAAGTAATTGTAGGTGGGTTAATGGCATCGGCTGCTTTAACTTCATTCTTAACGGGTATTACAGAGCCAATTGAATTTTCATTCTTATTCGTAGCTCCGATTTTATTCGGTATTCACACTATTTTCGCTGGTCTCTCTTTCATGACCATGCATATTTTAGATGTTAAAATTGGTATGACTTTCTCAGGTGGTTTAATTGATTATATTCTATTCGGTTTAATCAATCCTCAAACGAATGCATGGTTAGTCATTCCTGTTGGGCTAGTTTTTGCAGTGATTTATTACTTTGGATTCCGTTTTGCAATCCGTAAATTTAACTTAAAGACTCCTGGTCGTGAACCTGTGGAAGAAGAGCAGGAAGGAAATGTTCAAACTGGTGCTGCAGGAGATCTTCCTTATAATATTCTTGAAGCGATGGGTGGACAAGAGAATATCTCAAACTTAGACGCATGTATCACTCGCTTACGTGTAACCGTTAATGACATTAATAACGTTGATAAGGATCGTCTAAAGAAACTCGGAGCTGCAGGAGTTCTTGAAGTTGGAAATAATATTCAAGCTATCTTTGGACCTCGTTCGGAAACCATTAAAGGTCAAATGAAGGATATTATCTCTGGAAAAAGACCTCGTGCTATTCAAAAAGCTCCACAACTAGGTGTAGAGCAGCAAATTGAAGAAGTGAATCCGGAGGCTTTACAAACAAACAACGATAAAGATGATGCTTTTGTTTCGCCATTAAAAGGAGAGATAAAGCCAATCACTGAAGTTCCGGATGCGGTATTCTCAGGTAAAATGATGGGAGATGGTTTTGCTATCCTACCTTCAGACGGTACTATAGTATCTCCTGTCGATGGAAAAGTGGTAAATCTCTTCCCGACCAAACACGCGTTAGGAATACTTTCTGATTCAGGACGTGAAATTCTAATTCATGTTGGGATTGATACAGTAAATTTAAAAGGACAAGGGTTTGAAGCGCTTGTTTCTCAAGATGATCAAGTTAAAAAGGGACAGCCTTTATTGAAGGTGGATTTAGATTTTGTAAAACAAAATGCTCCATCCATCATTACACCAATCGTATTTACAAACCTTGATCAAAGTGAGAAAGTAGTCTTAAATAAACAGGGTAATGTAGAATTGAAAGAAGAAAATATCATTTCCATTACTAAGTCATAAGAATACAATGTAATATATAGAAGAAACAGAACCAACCATTAATAGGTTGGTTCCGTTTTTATTATTGGGTTTATATACCACGCATACTTAGATTGACTGTTGAGAGTTTGAATGATAATATTAGGAAACATTGTTGCTGGGTGCATTGATATTGTTTGAATGATCTTTTTAGTAAACATTTCCATTGGACGAGCAATGCTGTATGTGATATTATTTAATTCTTGCTTCGAGCACGCGATTGATTATAAGAGAGATCAAAAAAGTGTTGACGAAGATGGGGTAGAAATGTTATTCTAATATAGTTGCTTTTGACGCAACGAAACAAATTGTTCTTTGAAAACTAAACAAATCATACGTCAACGTAAGTTTTAAAATTGTTTTAAACAAGAGCTAATCTTACTCTTTATTGGAGAGTTTGATCCTGGCTCAGGACGAACGCTGGCGGCGTGCCTAATACATGCAAGTCGAGCGAAGATTTAAAAGCTTGCTTTTGAATCTTAGCGGCGGACGGG
>NZ_JBIACK010000023.1:0-50031 GCF_042865285.1 Cytobacillus spartinae
TTTACGTAAATTCACGGCCAACAGATAAAATTTAATAAGAATTAATAGCAAAAAAAAGACAAAGGAGAAATTGAGTTTACTCAATTTCTCCTAATTCACTATTTGAAGCTAGTTTTGTCCCAGCCTCTTACAATTACTTTGCAGTTTCAAATGTGTTTTGAATTTCTTTTAATAATTGCTCTGCGCCATCGCGGCTAAGAATTAATTTTCCACCAGCTAGTGTAATGTTATCTTCTGACACTTCACCAGTAACTTGGCAAGTCATGTTTGGCTTGTATTTTTTTAGGATGATGCGCTCATCATCAACGTAGATTTCTAAAGCGTCCTTTTCTGCAATCCCAAGTGTACGTCTTAATTCAATTGGAATCACCACGCGACCTAGCTCATCAACTTTACGAACAATACCTGTAGACTTCATATTATTATAACTCCTCTCAAATCCCCATTTTATGATTATTATTTATCTATTTTCGTCATTATTCGACAAATTTCTTTGTTGATTTAATAATACCAGCCATTGCCATATACGTCAATAATTTTGTAATAAATTCCTTTAGAAAATTTTGGATTTTATTAAAACGTTGATACAACAAGGTTTTTAGGGTTTTTAACATGGGAAAAGGATAAATTCCCTACCAAAAAGAGGGTTAAAAATTGTGAACATATTGTTAACATTATTCGACAAAATCGGTGGATGTCGTCGACACATTCGACAAAAATGTATGTAAATGGATGTACCTTAAATGTTGCAGGGGATTCAGTTGCACTTTTTCTAGTTTTTAGGTATATTTTGTTGATATAAGAGGTTATGATGACGAGTATATAACTAAGTCTGTTTTCGCATAGATTGTTGCTCTTCGGAAATTGTCGCAACACGGATTATAAGCTACTTCGTGGAATCTTTTCTTTCCAATAAAGAAAACAGCACCACAATCCGTATAAAGGCAGTTTGAAGTATTTAAATAAGCAACTGAGTTACGAAAAGAGCCTTAACTAAATAAAAAAGCCCAATTTCATGGCACGATCACTCGTTAATCCTCGTTCTATTGGGCGGGATTTTTTTAAGGTCAAAACGATTAGATGGTTTCTTTATAAGGAGGGAATTTTGTGTCGGAAAACAAAAAGACGTTTTATTTAACAACACCTATATATTACCCGAGTGGAAATCTACATATTGGACATGCTTACACGACGGTCGCTGGTGATGCAATGGCTCGCTACAAGCGCTTACGTGGATATGATGTTATGTACTTAACAGGTACTGATGAGCATGGGCAAAAAATTCAACAGAAAGCCCAAGAAAAAGGTGTTACGCCACAGCAATATGTGGATGAGATCGTAGAAGGCATCCAGGATCTTTGGAAGAAGCTAGATATTACTTATAATGATTTTATTCGTACTACAGAAGACAGACATAAAGTAGTCGTAGAGAAGATATTTGCACAGCTATTAGAGCAAGGTGACATTTACTTAGATGAATATGAGGGAATGTATTGTACTCCGTGTGAGTCATTCTTTACGGAAAGACAAATCAATGAAGGAAACTGTCCTGATTGTGGGAGACCTGTTGAAAAGGTGAAAGAGGAATCTTACTTCTTTAAAGTAAGTAAGTATGCGGATCGACTATTAAAGTATTATGAGGATAATCCTACTTTTATTCAACCTGAATCACGCAAGAATGAGATGATCAATAACTTCATTAAGCCAGGTCTTGAGGATTTGGCAGTTTCTCGTACTACATTTGACTGGGGAGTAAAAGTTCCAGGAAACCCTAAACATGTAATCTATGTTTGGATTGACGCTTTATCTAACTATATTACAGCGTTAGGATATGGAACAGATGATGATTCAAAGTATAAGAATTACTGGCCTGCGGATGTTCATCTAGTAGGGAAAGAAATTGTGCGATTCCATACCATCTACTGGCCAATTATGTTAATGGCTTTAGATTTGCCGCTTCCTAAAAAAGTATTTGCTCATGGATGGCTATTAATGAAAGATGGAAAGATGTCTAAATCAAAAGGGAATGTAGTAGATCCTGTCACATTAATTGATCGCTATGGTTTGGATGCATTGCGCTACTACTTATTAAGAGAAGTTCCATTTGGATCGGATGGTGTATTCACTCCTGAAGGATTTGTGGAACGTATCAATTTTGATTTAGCCAATGATTTAGGAAACTTGCTAAATCGTACGGTTGCCATGATTGATAAATATTTTGATGGAATGATTCCTTCCTACCAAGGATCTGAAGGTGAATTCGATAAACAGCTTCTAGAAGCGAACCTTCAAACGGTGAAAAAGTACGAAGAGGCTATGGAGAATATGGAGTTTTCAGTAGCTCTTACAACTGTATGGCAACTAGTGAGTAGAACCAATAAATATATTGATGAAACTCAACCTTGGGCATTAGCTAAGGATGAGGATAAAAAAGAAGAACTTGGAAGTGTAATGGTTCATTTAGCAGAATCGCTACGTAGAATCGCTGTATTATTACAACCTTTCTTAACAAGAACACCAAATGAAATCTTTAAGCAATTGAATATTTCAAGCCCTTCTCATATTTCATGGGAAAGCTTAGAGAATTTTAGTGTCATTCCTGAAGGAACAAAAGTCGTGAAAGATGCGCCTATCTTCCCAAGACTTGAAATAGAAGAAGAAGTTGCTTTTATAAAAGAAAAGATGCAAGGGACAGCTACCCCTGCACCAGCTGAAGAAAAGAAGGAAGAAGAAAAACCAGATTCAGAAGAAATCACGATCGATGACTTTATGAAGGTGGATTTACGGGTTGCTCAAGTCATTAGTGCTGAGCCTGTTAAAAAGGCAGATAAGCTTCTAAAATTACAACTTGATCTTGGGTATGAAAAGCGTCAAGTAGTATCAGGAATTGCACAGCACTATAAACCAGAAGAACTTGTTGGACAAAGAGTGATCTGTGTGACAAACCTTAAGCCGGTTAAGTTAAGAGGAGAATTATCTCAAGGGATGATATTAGCAGGTT
Organism: Cytobacillus spartinae; assembly: GCF_042865285.1. Taxonomy (NCBI): domain Bacteria; kingdom Bacillati; phylum Bacillota; class Bacilli; order Caryophanales; family Bacillaceae; genus Cytobacillus; species Cytobacillus spartinae. The sequence continues at coordinate 3,002 of NZ_JBIACK010000023.1, forward strand.
CAAAATATGGAATCTTGTCGTTAGCAACCGTAGCTGAATCTCTTCCACTTGGTGCAAGGGTAAAATAATGTTTTATAGATAAAAATGTAGAATAAAAGAACATAGAAATGTTTCACGTGTAACAATTTGCGTCCGACATTCCTATGTTTTTTCTTTTATTTTCATGAAAATTGCTGTTTTTTTGTTTTTCTAAAATATTATTGAGAAACATACATATTTCCCCTAATTATTCTCTTAGAATAGGAAGGTAAGAAAAGTTTTTCCAGTTAAAAATCTGGAATTAAAAATATGAAACAAGCCTGAAAGAAATGTAACCAAAAAATAATATTTTAAAAAAGGAGTCATTATTGATGCTTTTCGACACACATGCACATTTGAATGCTGAACAATTTGAAGAAGATCTAGTAGAAGTCATTACCCGCGCAAAAGATGAAGGGGTATCGAATATTGTAGTGGTAGGATTTGATCGCCCAACTATTAATAAAGCTATGGAGCTTACTGAAAAATACGAGTTTATCTATGCTTGTGTCGGCTGGCACCCGGTAGATGCAATTGACATGACAGACGAGGATTTAGACTGGATTGAGGAATTAGCTAGTCATCCGAAGGTTGTAGCCATAGGAGAAATGGGTTTAGATTATTACTGGGATAAGTCTCCTAAAGACATACAAAAAGAGGTTTTTCGCAAGCAAATTAGGTTGGCTAAGAAAGTAAAGTTGCCTATCGTAATTCATAATAGAGATGCGACAGCAGATGTTGTGGAAATTTTAAAAGAAGAAGACGCAAAAGAAGTTGGTGGGATTATGCATTGTTATGGTGGGAGCGTTGAGACTGCTAAAGAATGTATAGACATGAATTTCTTGATCTCCCTTGGCGGTCCTGTGACATTCAAAAATGCTAAAAAGCCAAAAGAAGTAGCCGTTGAGGTTCCGTTGGATAAATTATTAATTGAAACAGATTGCCCATATTTAGCTCCACATCCTAACAGAGGGAAAAGAAATGAACCTAGCTACGTAAAATTAGTAGCAGAGCAAATTGCTGAGTTAAAGGGAGTTACATATGAGGAAGTAGCGGAGATTACCACCCGAAATGCAAAGAAATTATTCGGCATAAACTGATACGGCATTTTGTCGATTTAAAGGAAAGTTTGTCCCTATTTTTTCTTATTCTAAAAAGTTCTACATGTCTCCTTTTCTTCATAGGATAACCATGTCGATAAATCTCTCTTTCTTTTCTCTTGAACTTCTAGCATAATAGGGAATACGTTCAAGGAAAATGTTTGGGGTTGACAGTCGCAAAAAAAGCAGTATATAATCACTCCGAGAGAAAAGGAGGCGTTTTTCATCGTAATCCAAAACATGAAAAGCCTGTTTTCAAAGACTTTGAGTAAAAAGAAATTAGCTATTTTCTCTGCTAGTTTGATAGTTTTTCTAGCTGCAACCGGGTTTCTAATTTATGAAACTACGAAAAAAACAGTTGCAGTTACGATCGACGGGCAGGAAAAAATCATTAAAACACACGCAGCTACGATTGAAGATATACTTAATGATCTAGATATTTCCCTCCGCTCAGAGGACTATGTGTTTCCTTCAATAGATACAAAAGTGAAAGATAACTTAAAGGTTGAATGGAAACCAGCTAAACAGGTTCAAATGGTAGAAGGCAACGAGAAGAAAACAGTCTGGACTACAGCCGATACGGTTGAGGAGTTTTTGAAGGAACAAAAGATTTCTTTGAACGAACATGATAAGGTTCAGCCAGAATTAGACACAGAAATTAAAAGCGAATTACAAATACAAGTAGATAAAGCTTTCTCTTTGACACTAGTTAATGGTGGAAAAGAACAACAAGTATGGTCCACTTCGACTACGGTCGCTGACTTTTTATTACACCAAGGAATCACACTAAATGAATTAGACCGTGTTGAACCAAAGTTAGAAGAGACATTAAAGGAAAATGCCGTTGTTAACGTCATTCGAGTTGAAAAAGTCACCGATGTAGTGGAAGAACCAATTAATTTTGCTGTTGTAACAAAGAAAGATCATAATCTCTCAAAGGGAACTGAGAAGACAATTACCACGGGACAAGAAGGACTCGTTTCAAAGGAATACGAAGTAATTCTTGAGAACGGTAAAGAAGTATCTAGAAAACTCTTAAAAGAGAATACTGTCAAAGAGAAAATAGATAAAGTTGTAGCCGTAGGTACTAAAGTGAGTTCTCAAACTGTATCACGTGGAACAGGAAATGTGAGTAAAGAATTTTATGTAAGCTCAACTGCATTTACTGCACATTGTAACGGTTGTTCAGGTATTACTTCTACAGGAATTAATTTACGTGCAAACCCTAACCTTAAGGTTATTGCTGTTGACCCGAGTGTTATTCCTTTAGGGACAAAAGTGTATGTAGAAGGATATGGTTATGCCGTTGCGGGTGATACCGGTTCTGCCATAAGAGGGAACAAAATCGATGTCTTCTTTGCAACGAAAGCAGAAGCATATCGTTGGGGAAGAAAAACTGTAAAAATTAAAATCTTAGAATAGGTTCATTCATGCAGGGGGTCTGCCCTCTGCTTTTTTTGTGTTTTTACCCTTTTTTCTATAAAATAATCATATTGCCTCAAATTTCACAGTTCATATATATAGACGAATAACATTACAGAAATGTTTCAAGTTTTTTTCAATTATATAAAAAGAATTTAAAAATCTAAAAGGGAAATTAGTTTTCTTGAGAATAATAAGCCCAAAAGCTGGAGGAAGCATGAAAATAAAAGAGATTATTGTGGTCGAGGGTAAAGATGACACGACAGCTATTAAAAGAGCTGTAGATGCAGATACAATTGAAACGAATGGATCGGCAGTGAGCTTAGAAACGATAGAAAAAATTAAACTTGCACAACAAAAAAGAGGAGTCATTATTTTCACAGATCCAGATTTCCCTGGACAAAAAATTAGGCAAACGATACAGGAGCATGTCCCGGATTGTAAGCATGCTTTTATACCAAAGGAAGAGGCACTACATAAGCGTGGAAAAGGGGTTGGAGTTGAACACGCTACCCCAGATACGATTAGAAAAGCACTAAAGGACGCACAGTTAATGAATTCAACGGCTGTTGAACAAATTACCCAGGAGGATTTAATCCTAGCTGGACTCATTGGCGGACCAGGTTCGAAAGAGCGGCGTGAGCTTTTAGGAAAGATACTTAAAATTGGTTATACAAACGGAAAGCAACTGCATAAGAGGCTTATGATGTTTGACATAAGCAGAGAAGATTTTTCAAATGCTATAAAGGAAATATATCAGGAGGAGCAAAATGGATAAAGATATAGCAACCCCTATAAGGACACGTACGATTTTAGAAAAGTACGGGTTTTCTTTTAAGAAAAGCTTAGGACAAAACTTTTTAATTGATACGAATATATTAAATCGAATTGTGGACCATGCTCATCTGACAGAAAGCTCAGGTGCAATTGAGATTGGTCCAGGGATAGGAGCTCTAACTGAACAGCTTGCGAGAAGAAGCAAGAAAGTAGTTGCCTTTGAAATTGACCAGAGGCTTTTACCGATATTAGCTGAAACATTAGCACCGTATTCGAACACAAAGGTTATCCACCAAGATGTCCTTAAAGCGGATGTGGCTGAGGTGATTCAAGCAGAGTTTGAAGGTATGGACGATATAATGGTAGTTGCAAATCTACCTTATTATGTGACAACTCCAATTATTATGAAGTTATTAGAGGAAAAGCTTCCAATACGAGGAATTGTGTGTATGCTCCAAGCGGAAGTGGCAGACCGCATCTCAGCTAAACCTGGAACGAAAGATTATGGATCCCTTTCCATTGCTGTTCAATATTACACTGAGGCTGAGACTGTCATGAACGTTCCAAGAACGGTTTTTGTACCTCAACCGAATGTTGACTCAGCTGTGATTAGACTGACGGTTAGAAAAGAACCTCCGGTGAAAGTGAAGAGTGAAGAATTTTTCTTCCAAGTGACAAAAAGTAGCTTTGCACAGAGAAGAAAAACGATACTAAACAATTTAACAAGCCAGTTACCAGGTGGAAAGGAAAAAAAGGAACAAATCCTAGCTGCTTTAAATGAAGCAAATGTAGACCCTGGTAGAAGAGGGGAAACACTCTCCATACAAGAATACGCTCAATTGAGTGATGCGCTATATCCACACTTTCAATAAGATCCCTTCTATGGGGTCTTATTTCATTTATTCGCTACGGAGATACTTGGGTACCTCCCGAATACTGATAAGACTGTACAGGTGGCTAAATGGGCTGCTTCAATATTGATGGGTGGATAAGACATCAAATACGCATAAAGCTCTGGATTTGCCGCATAAAAGTTGTAAAACGCCGCATAAAGTTTTAAGAATGCCGCATAAGATGTGTGAAGTGCCGCATAAATCTTAGAATCTGCTAGTAAACCTCATTTTTCCGACCATTAAACTTTTGAAACCATCATAAAATGTTGATATTTTTGAAAAAACCGGAAGTAAGGTCCTAAGTAAGCCACTTCTGCTTTTCATTGTCCAGCTCCGGCTCCTAGCCCCTCGAGGTCAAATAACCTTCGGCCAAAAAAGTCAAAAGAGGACTTTTCCGTCCGAAGAACATTTGCTTGTCGGGGCTAACCAGTCGCCTCCGCTTTTCTAATCACATGTTTATGGGTGGGTGCATATTTTATGACATAAACGTCTAGAGATTAGAATGGCTCTTTGTATGGGCTAACTGGAGTGACTGTTGTGACTATAAATATGATGGATGTTGTCGGAAGAATTTCATACAACTGTGATATTATGTTCCGTGTTATAGATATAAGGGAAGACCAAGGTCGTAAAATAGCTGTGTTGTACGGTGAAGACGTAAGACTGATTGCTGATGCTCCATATGAAGATTTAATCGTCATGGATCAAAATGAAAGAATGAAAGTATCTCGGGAATATCGTTCCTTAGAGGAGCAATCATTTAAGTTGTTTAGGCAAGATATTGATCTATTGAAGCAAAAGCAAGAATATGACACAACAAATGGATACAAAAAAGCATATAATTATTTTCAAGTTCCAGGTCGTGTTCTCCATATTGATGGAGATCCTTCCTATTTGAAAAAGTGTCTAAGTCTTTACGAGAGAATCGGAGTTCCTGTAACAGGTGTTCATTGTAATGAGAAAGAGATGCCGAATAAAGTGGGGCAGCTGATTGACTATTACCGCCCAGATATATTAGTTATAACTGGCCATGATGCGTATTCGAAATCAAAAGGAACCATGAATGACATTAATGCCTATCGACATTCCAAGCATTTTGTACAGACCGTGAGAGAAGCTAGAAAGAAATTCCCTCATTTAGATCAGTTAGTCATATTTGCTGGTGCCTGCCAGTCTCATTTCGAATCCTTAATACATGCAGGTGCTAATTTTGCTAGTTCACCTTCTAGAGTCAATATTCATGCACTTGATCCAGTTTATATTGTCGCCAAAATAAGCTTTACTCCTTTTATGGAGAGAATTAATGTATGGGATGTTCTAAGAAATACACTTACAGGTGAGAAAGGCCTTGGCGGGATCGAAACAAAAGGAGTACTCAGAACAGGTATGCCTTTTAATCCAATCAAAAACGAACAAAGCTAAGCCGTTTCCATAACGGCTTTTTGTTTTACATCTTTTGACATATTTCTTATCGAACCACCCTACACTCTATATTTTATTAAAATCTTCCCTTTTGGAAAGTGATAAAAAACTGGAAAATAAGATAACCATAATCCCTTTATAAATAGATACTGACAAGGCCACTTTCCATTAGTCCCTTTTATTAAATTCACAATATAAATAAAAAAAACACATAATCATAGATGTTATGGTAATAATAAAATTGTTGAAAAATAGAAAAAAATGTGGAATAAAAAACATTGACATTTATTTTTAAACACTGTTATAATTTATTATTTTGCTTGACTTTTGTGCGTTAGAGTGATATACTTTACATAGTGAGGTGGACCGAATGGCAAAAACGTTAATTGATATTAAAAAAGCTCTTGATTCAAATTTAGGAAAAAGGCTTTTACTTAAGGCCAACGGTGGTCGCAGAAAAACGATTGAGCGTTCTGGAGTACTTGCAGAGACATACCCTTCCGTGTTCGTAATTGAACTCGACCAAGAAGAGAATGCATTTGAACGTGTATCGTACAGCTACGCAGATGTTTTAACAGAAACAGTAGAAATTACATTCTATGAAGATACAACAGGACAGGTAGCGTTAAGCTAGTCTATATTCCTAAGGAAGCAGTGAACAAAAGTTTACTGCTTTTTTGCTGTTTAAAAAACTACATCCATTAGACTTACATGAAATATAGTTCCCTGATTGATACTAATCATACCGTGTTGAAGAAAGGGGATGTTAATTTTGGGCAGAAGAAGAGGAATGATGTCAGAACGTTTTAAAGAGGAAATCGCTAAAGAATTAGGATTTTACGATGTCGTCCAAAAAGAGGGTTGGGGTGGCATTCGAGCGAAAGATGCAGGGAACATGGTAAAGCGAGCCATTGAAATTGCGGAGCAACAATTAGTTAACAAGCGTTAACCTTCCAAAACTTAGAAAACCAATATTAACAAAAATGGATTCAACACGGTAAAGTCGGAGATATTTTCTCCGACTTTTTTTGATTAAGTCTGTTTCCCAATCCAATTCGTATAGCGATCCACGGATTCTATCCTGTTTCTGGGCATCTTTTCTCTCAAAATAAAGAAAACAGCACCATTATCCGTTAAAAAGTAGCTTAAAGTATTTAAATAGCAACAAAGTTTATGAAAAGAACCTAGATTAAAAAAGCAGAAAAACAAGCGAAAACCCCTTTATATCTAATAAGGAAAATGCTAAAATTATTAATTTGTAAAGATTGTCAAGAACTATACGTCTGACTTTGGTCTTTTTGTGGTAAAATAGGACAAAAATAGGACGAGTCTTAGTGTTTATGAAATTATGCAGCTAACTTGGAGATCCTCCTGTTGGCTACCTAATAGATACAATGATATTTACTCGAGTAGGTGGAAATGTTGAAGCTTTTAATAAAAGCACCAGCTAAAATTAATTTATCCTTAGATGTTCTACATAAAAGGCAAGATGGGTATCATGAGGTTGAAATGATCATGACAACCATCGACCTAGCTGATCGGATAGAGTTAATGCTATTGGATTCTGATTCGATTCGGATTAACTCACAAAGCCGCTTTGTACCAGATGATCAAAGGAACTTAGCTTACCAAGCAGCGAAGCTTCTTAAGGAAAGATACAAGGTTACTAAGGGAGTACAGATTGCTATTGAGAAAACAATTCCTGTTGCTGCAGGTCTAGCAGGAGGAAGTAGTGATGCAGCGGCTACACTAAGAGGTTTAAATAAGTTATGGGATCTTGGATTGTCCCTAGATGAGCTCGCAGAATTAGGTGCAGAGATCGGTTCAGATGTTTCGTTTTGTGTGTATGGAGGAACGGCTTTAGCAAAAGGTAGAGGAGAGGTTATTACACAACTCCCAGCGCCTCCCACGTGTTGGGTTGTGCTAGCGAAGCCTTTCATAGGGGTTTCAACCGCAGATGTATATCGTCGCTTAGAACTGGACCATATTGTACATCCTAATACAGCAGACATGATTAAGGCTATTGAAGAAGATGATTTTAATGGAATGTGTAAAAATGTTGGGAATGTTCTTGAGGATGTAACGTTAAAGTTATATCCAGAAGTCGCTCAGATTAAAGATCAGATGATTCGCTTTGGAGCTGACGCTGTTCTTATGAGTGGGAGTGGACCTACTGTCTTTGCATTAGTACAACATGATTCTAGAATGCACCGAATTTATAACGGGTTAAGAGGGTTTTGTGATCAAGTTTTTGCTGTAAGGATGTTAGGTACTCGACATACCCTTGATTAAATCCGTATATTAATGATATATTATCGTTAAAACATTCGGATTCCTGGGGGTCGCAAATATGAAGTTTCGTCGTAGTGAGAGACTAATTGATATGACGAATTATATACTAGAGCATCCACGACAGCTTATTTCTCTTACTTTTTTCGCAGAGCGTTATGGTTCAGCAAAATCTTCAATAAGTGAAGATCTTGCTATTATTAAAGAAACGTTTGAACAAAGAGGAATAGGGACATTACAAACAGTTCCTGGTGCTGCTGGTGGAGTAAAGTTTCACGTTAAGGTGTCTGATGAAGAGGCACGTCCAATTATTGATGATTTATGTGGTCTTATTGCGAATCCAGACAGACTTCTACCAGGTGGATACCTATACATGACGGATATACTAGGAGACCCTTCTATCGTTCAAAAAGTAGGTCGTATATTGGCTTCAGCTTACTCAGATGCCAAAATTGATGTCGTTATGACGGTAGCAACAAAAGGGATTCCTCTCGCTTACGCAGTTGCCAGTCAGCTTAATGTTCCTGTTGTCATTGTACGCCGAGACAGCAAGGTTACGGAAGGCTCGACCGTTAGCATCAATTATGTATCAGGATCTACGAAAAGAATTCAAACGATGGTTCTTTCCAAGCGAAGTTTAGAAGAGGGAAGTAATGTATTAATTGTTGATGACTTTATGAAAGCTGGCGGAACCGTTAACGGAATGATTAGCATGCTTGAAGAATTCAAAGCAAATGTGGCCGGAATAGCAGTCCTAGTTGAAGCTGAAAAAATTGAAGAGCGTTTGGTTGATGAATATTTATCTCTCATTAAACTTTCAGATGTTGATGTTAGAGATAAGAAGATTAAAGTAAGCGAAGGGAACTATTTTAGAAGGAGGAAGTAATCTATGAAAGTCGTGCAAACAAATGAAGCACCAGCAGCAATTGGTCCTTATTCACAAGGGATTGTTGTAAATAACATGTTTTATAGCTCAGGGCAAATCCCTTTAACGGCAGCAGGGGAAATGATCCAAGGGGATGTAAAGGAACAAACCCATCAAGTATTTAAGAATCTTCAGGCTGTTTTAAGTGAAGCAGGAGCGTCTCTAAATACAGTAGTAAAAGCAACTGTATTTATTAAAGATATGAATGACTTTGCGTCCATCAACGAAGTTTATGGTGAGTATTTTTCTGAGCACAAACCAGCACGTTCGTGTGTTGAGGTAGCAAGATTACCTAAAGATGCTTTAGTAGAAATCGAAGTAGTAGCACTCGTTAAGTAATTTAACGGGTGTTTTTTTTATGGATGCAAAGACCTGTTTATGTACCTCTATAATCAACTAACAATGGTGAAGTTGAATATCATTAAAATATTTTTTCAAAATAAGGTCTAAAAAGATTAAAAATAGGACAATATGTTTATTTAGTGAAATTAGTTAGCTTATTTTATGTAACAAACTTCCTAGAAGCAATGATTTAGCGTTTTATGCTAGAAGTTTATGAATTTGTTAATTTTTGCGAAAAATTTTTCCAAAAAAGAAGGAGATAGGAAAAATTTGTTGAATTAGTTAACTAGGTTTTTATCTACTTGAAAAGGTGGTGAACAAAATGGAAGTAACTGACGTAAGACTACGCCGCGTTAATACTGATGGTCGTATGAGAGCTATTGCTTCAATTACATTAGACAATGAATTTGTTGTTCACGATATTCGTGTAATCGATGGTAACAACGGTTTATTTGTTGCAATGCCAAGCAAACGTACGCCAGATGGTGAGTTTCGCGATATCGCTCACCCAATCAATTCAGGAACACGCGGTAAAATCCAAGAAGCTGTTTTGGCTGAGTACCACCGTCTTGGTGAATTAGAAGTAGAGTTTGAAGAAGCCGGAGCTAGCTAAGAATAAATAAACAACAAGGGCCTACTTCACGGTAAGGCTCTTTTTTATGCTATCTAATAACGATTATACTATTTAGGTTGAAGAACTACTCGCCATAGCCACTTTCTGATCCACTCTTCTTTTATTCCCAAATATTCAACAAGTAAAACCTCTCTTCTCTTTAAAAATGCCTCTTTTCGTAAACTTTGTTGCTATTTAAATACCTTAAACTGCTTTTGAACGAATTATGGTGCTGTTTCCTTTATTTTGCGAGAAAAGATGCCACGAAACGGCATAGAATCCGTGTAAGAGCCCGTATACGAATAGCATCAATCAAGGCGAAAACAGCCATAAAATTAATATAAAATCCCAGGTACGTTAGCCACTAAAAAATATTTCTTTTACAAAATTTATTTATAAACATGATTTTCTAGGCTCCGGGAGCGTTTAAATACATTGACAATCTCATGTACTTTAAGATGATTCCTTGAAATTAATATGTTTTTAAGATATATTCTTAATGGATAAAAAGGTAAATTGGAGGACTGTCAATGTCTAATCGTTATGCGGTAATCTTAGCCGCAGGTCAAGGCACAAGAATGAAGTCGAAACTTTATAAAGTTCTTCATCCTGTTTGTGGCAAACCAATGGTTCAACATGTCGTAGATCAAGTTTCAAAGCTTCATATAGACCAAATCGTAACCATCATTGGACACGGAGCTGAACTAGTTAAGGCTCAATTAGGAGATCAAAGTAACTATGCCCTACAAGAACAGCAACTAGGGACGGCACATGCTGTTATGCAGGCTAGTGAAATGCTTAAAACGAAAGAAGGTGTTACCATTGTCGTTTGTGGTGATACACCACTTATAAAAGCTGAGACAATGGAAGCGCTTTTTAAACATCATGAAGAAACTTCAGCAAAAGCAACGGTTTTAACTGCACGCACAGAAAACCCTACTGGTTATGGACGAATTGTTCGCAATGAGAACGGGCTTGTAAAAAAAATTGTAGAGCACAAAGATGCTACTGAAGAAGAACGTGCAATTAAGGAAATTAATACTGGTACGTATTGTTTTGACAATAACGCACTTTTTGCAGCGCTAGAAAATGTTTCAAATGAAAATGTCCAAGGTGAGTACTATTTACCGGATGTTATTGAGATTCTAAAAAATGCGGGGGAAATTGTCACTGCTTTTGAGACGGATGACTTCGAGGAAACATTAGGGGTTAACGATCGTGTGGCTCTTTCACAGGCGGAAATCATTTTAAAGAGAAGAATTAATGAGCAACATATGCGTAATGGCGTAACGATTATCGATCCAGCAAACACATATATTGGCGTTGATGTTGAAATTGAACAAGATACAGTGCTGTATCCGGGTACCATCCTTTCAGGCAAAACCAAGATAGGCTCAAATTGCCAGCTTGGTCCAAATACTGAAGTTAAAGATTGCTCGATTGGAGAAGGTACAACAATCCGTCAATCTGTTGCGCATGATAGTGAGATCGGGAAAGACGTAAATATCGGACCTTTTGCTCATATTCGTCCACAGTCTGTTATTCATGACGAAGTGAAAATAGGCAACTTTGTAGAAATTAAGAAAGCTGTTTTCGGTAAAGCAAGTAAAGCCTCTCATTTAAGTTATATTGGTGATGCTGAGGTAGGTAGTGACGTAAATATCGGATGTGGTTCTATTACCGTTAACTATGACGGGAAAAATAAATATTTAACGAAAATTGAAGATGGTGTGTTTATCGGCTGTAATTCTAACTTAGTAGCTCCAGTCACGATTGGAAAAGGTGCGTATGTAGCTGCGGGATCAACCATTACAGAAGATGTTCCAGGTGAAGCATTGTCCATTGCACGAGCGCGTCAAACGAATAAAGAAAACTATGTTTCTAAACTAAATTTAAAGAAATAGCAATCGGAGGTCCATCATGTCGAACCAGTATTTAGATCCAAATTTAAAGGTTTTTACGTTGAATTCAAACAGAGAATTAGCTGAAGAAATTGCAAAGGTAATTGGAGTAGAATTAGGAAAATGTGATGTAACTCGTTTCAGCGATGGTGAAATTCAAATTAATATTGAAGAAAGCATTCGTGGTTGTGACGTGTTCGTCATTCAGTCGACTAGTTCACCTGTAAATGAACATTTGATGGAACTATTAATTATGATTGATGCTCTTAAGCGTGCTTCTGCTAAAACGATTAATATTGTTATGCCTTATTACGGGTATGCTCGTCAGGACCGTAAAGCGAGAGCGCGTGAACCGATTACAGCTAAATTAGCAGCAAACCTACTTGAAACTGCTGGCGCAACACGCGTTATTACACTAGATTTACATGCACCACAAATTCAAGGTTTCTTTGATATTCCGATTGACCACTTAATGGGTGTACCTATCCTAGCGGAATACTTCGGTAAAAAAGAATTTGATAACGATATTGTTATTGTTTCTCCAGACCACGGTGGTGTTACACGTACTCGTAAAATGGCAGAGCGTCTGAAAGCTCCAATTGCGATTATTGATAAGCGCCGACCAAAGCCAAATGTGGCTGAAGTTATGAACATCGTTGGTAACATTGAAGGGAAAGTTGCCATCCTAATCGATGATATCATCGATACAGCTGGAACGATTACACTTGCAGCTAATGCCTTGATTGAGAATGGTGCATCTGAGGTTTATGCTTGCTGTACTCATCCAGTTTTATCAGGACCAGCTATTGAAAGAATCGAAAATTCTAAGATTAAAGAATTAGTTGTCACAAACTCAATTGCTCTTCCAGAAGAGAAAAGAACAGGTAAAATCAAACAACTAACAGTTGCTGCTCTTATCGGTGAAGCGATTATCCGTGTTCACGAAGATCAATCTGTAAGTACTTTATTTGATTAATATTACGATAAATCGGCTTGCTAAATTAGCGAGCCTTTTTATGCTTTCAAAAAATCTCTTTTCATACGGATGCTTTTTAAAAATTCGAGATGGACAGAGGCTATAAAGTAATTGCGTAACAAACCACTATACTGAAAAAACGATGAGATAAAAGCCTTCAACAAGAAGGCAAGTTCATGTTTTTTCTGAATGTTAAAATCTATTAGAAATCAGCCCATCTTTCATAATGAATGTTTAGACCTTCCTGTTTTAGGGTATTTTTTATAGTAGGAGAATTACTAATTACTGTCTAGTACAAGCACCTAATCATGTAGATCTTGGGCATTAACTGGCTTAGGTGCTTCCTGAACATATGGATGATTATCCACAAATTATAAAAAATAGACAGCTGAAATACCTTAAATTAGGAAGGGGACTTTATCATTGAGTAATCTACTTCAGGCAAAAGAACGTAAGGAATTTCGTAATTCAGCTTTGACAAGTATCCGAAGTGAAGGGAATATTCCTGCGGTCGTATATGGGACAAACGTGGAAAGTAAGTCCATTTATCTGAATGGGACGGAATTTATTAAGATCATGCGTGACGTAGGAAGAAATGGTGTCATTTCGTTAGATGTGGATGGGTCAAAGCATAATGTCGTTTTAAGTGATTATCAGTTTGACCCTATCAAAAATGAAGTTATCCATGCAGATTTCTTAGCTGTTGACATGTCAAAAGAAATTACAGCTGAGGTTCGTGTGAATCTAGTAGGTGACGCTGCGGGTGTAAAAGACGGTGGGGTACTTCAACAACCACTCCATACAGTTTCTGTTACAGCAACTCCAGCAAATATCCCACAAACAATCGATGTTGATGTAACTAACCTCCAGGTTGGAGAAACCATTTCCATTGGGGATATTAAAGTCAGCCAAAACTTCCATATCAATCATGATGAGGAAGAAACGATTGTTTCGATTCTAGCACCAAGACAAGAAGAGGAAATTGACACTGGGGAAGAACAAGAGCCAGGCATTCCTGAAAACGAAGAAGGTAGAGAAACAGAAGCTACTGAGGAATAATAAAAAAGCTAAGATCAAGGGACTGACTAATTATTAAACTAGTCAGCCCTTTTTCGAGTTTAAATAAGGAGAAAGTTAAGGTTGTTAAACATATATTGAAAGCCTCAATTATCTAGGTGCATGTGTTAATGTGGGCATTTCTCGGCATCCTAAAACCATGTAAGTTTAATAAAGCCAAAAAATAGTATAGAATGTTTTTACAAGGGAATATTTTATTTCCTTTTTTTGGGGGTGGAGATACATATGAAATTAATCATTGGATTAGGTAATCCTGGGAAACAATATGATAAAACAAGACATAATATCGGCTTTGATATAATCGATGCACTATCCGAACGATTAAATATCCCTTTAGATAACTCCAAACTAAAAGGTCTTTATGGGATGGGTCATGTTAATGGAGAAAAAGTGTTCCTATTAAAGCCACTTACATACATGAATTTATCAGGGGAGTCTATTCGAGCTGTCATGGACTACTATGATATTGATCTAAAAGATATTGTCGTCATCTATGATGATCTGGACCTTCCAGTTGGGAAGATACGTCTTCGCCAAAAAGGAAGTGCTGGGGGGCATAATGGAATAAAATCTACCATTGCCCATGTAGGGAGCCAAGAATTCAATAGAATACGTGTAGGAGTAGATCGACCATCAAATGGAATGAAGGTCACTGATTATGTACTAGGTCGCTTCACGAAAGAAGAACAAGAGGTAATGGATGAGGTTATTAATCGTTGCACCAAGGCGTGTGAAGCTTGGCTACAACAACCATTTTTACAAGTTATGAATGACTTTAACCAATAATCCTCATAAATTAAGTTTTGTAGCATAACTTATTGAATAAAGTCCCCTTCGGACGGTCAATAATAACATTATCGACTGTATAGGGAGGGACAGGCATGGCAATACATTACCAATGCCGACACTGTGGGGTTAAGATGGGATCCATTGACCAGATGTCTCTACATTCCGAACAATTGGGATTTCATAAACTCACAGACGAGGAGCGTTTAGATATGGTGTCTTTTGAATCCTCTGGTGATATTAACATTAAATCTATTTGTGAAGATTGTCAGGAATCACTTGAAAGAAATCCAGACTATCATCAATACGATTATCTCATTCATTAAGCTTTGGACTAGTAATCCAAAGCGTTTTTCTGTTCGTTATTTTTACGGTCAGGCTAAAAAGTGAATTTGAATTTATATAGGATTTTAAACAGAAAAGAGAAGTGGGTAACAGCTTTTTTCTGAAGGGAGGGGTTAGAATGTTAAGCTTGAGAAAGTTATTTGAGGGATTGGATGATACACGCTCTGTGTTGTCTGGTGTAGAAGAAGGAATAAAGGAGCAATTAATAGCAGGATTATCAGGTTCAGCACGAACAGTATTTTTAGCATCTATGTACAACCAGTCAAAAAAGCCGATGTTAATCGTGACATATAACCTCTTACAAGCTCAAAAGTTATATGAAGATATGACTCAATTAGTAGATGAGCAAGAAGTTTATCTCTATCCAACGAATGAGCTTATCGTTGCTGAAATGAGTGTCGCTAGCCCAGAGCTAAAGGCACAACGTATAGAAGCGCTCAACTACTTAAGTGGACATAAAAATGGAATGATCATTGTTCCTATTGCAGGACTAAGAAAAATTCTTCCTCCTATTAATTTTTGGAAGAGTCAACAACTAACCTTAAAGGTTGGAGAAGATGTTGATGTAGAAAAACAGTTACTTAAGTTTGTTGAAATGGGATATGTTCGATCTGAAATGGTTGCTTCCCCAGGTGAATTCAGTGTAAGAGGCGGTATCATTGATATTTATCCTCTAACAGAGTCAGATCCGATTCGAATTGAGTTATTTGATACAGAAATAGATTCTATTCGTTCTTTTTCTTTAGACAACCAACGTTCAATTGAGAAGTTAAAAGAGGTTCTTATAGGCCCTGCTACAGAAATTCCGTTTCAGCAGGAGCATTTTGATAAAGTCATTGAAAAGCTTGAGGCAGGCCTTGCAAAAAGTCTCAAAAAAATGAAGGACGACAAAGCAAAAGCACAGCTCACACAAAATATTGGCTATGAACTAGAACAACTAAGAAACAATCAAAAGCCCGAGCAAATATATAAGTATCTATCATATGCCTATGAAAACTCTAATAGTTTGGTAGACTATCTTCCAAAGGATGGTTTGCTGATTATTGATGAAATAAGCAGAGTGCAGGAAATGAATGACTCACTAGAGAGAGAAGAGGCTGAATGGTACACAAGCCTTTTGAGTGAGGGGAAAATCGTTCAAGATGTAGACATTTCACACCAGTTGCAAAATATGGTGCAGAAATCGGGTAAACCTATCGTCTATTTATCCTTATTTTTGCGTCATGTTCCTAATACAAATCCGCAAAATATTATTAATGTATCATGTAAGCAAATGCAAAATTTCCATGGTCAAATGAATGTTTTAAAGGGTGAAATTGATCGCTGGAAAAAAGGGAAATATGCGATTCTATTTTTAGGAAATGATGAAGAAAGAGTCAAGAAGCTTGAAAGAGTGTTAGAGGACTATGAAATAGATGCTACTTTTATAATAGATAAGCAGGATTTATTACCAGGGAAAGTCCAAATTATGAAGGGGAGTTTAAATACAGGGTTTGAGTTACCCATTCAGAAATTAGCTGTGATCACAGAAGAGGAGTTATTCAATAAGAAGCCGAAAAAATCTCCTCGTCGTCAAAAGCTATCAAATGCTGAACGGATTAAAAGCTATTCAGAATTAAAGGTTGGCGATTATGTAGTCCATGTTAACCATGGGATTGGAAAGTATTTAGGGATTGAAACGCTAGTTATTAATGGGGTTCATAAAGATTATTTGCATATTCGTTATCAAGGTACTGATAAGCTATTTGTGCCAGTCGAACAAATTGACCTTGTTCAGAAATATGTTGGCTCAGAAGGAAAAGAGCCAAAGATTTATAAGCTGGGCGGAAATGACTGGAAGAAGGTTAAGAAAAAAGTTGAATCATCTGTTCAGGATATTGCAGATGATCTAATTAAGTTATATGCAGAACGTGAAGCTGCAAGAGGATATGCGTTCTCTCCGGATGGGGATATGCAAAGAGAATTTGAAACGTCTTTCCCATATCAAGAAACCGAAGATCAGCTTCGCTCTATTCATGAAATTAAAAAGGACATGGAACGAGAACGACCAATGGACCGTCTACTATGTGGAGACGTAGGATACGGGAAAACAGAAGTGGCTATTCGTGCTGCCTTTAAAGCCATCGCTGATGGAAAGCAAGTTGCCTTTCTTGTCCCAACTACAATTCTAGCTCAGCAACATTTTGAAACCATTCGTGAAAGATTTCAAGATTACCCAATAAATATTGGTTTGCTAAGTCGCTTCAGAACGAGAAAGCAACAAACAGAGACCATTAGTGGCTTGAAAAATGGCACTGTTGATATCGTAGTGGGTACTCACCGGTTGTTATCGAAAGATATTACATACCGTGAATTAGGACTACTCATTATTGATGAAGAACAACGTTTTGGAGTTACACATAAGGAAAAGATTAAACAACTGAAAACAAATGTTGATGTGCTTACTCTAACGGCGACACCTATCCCAAGAACCCTTCACATGTCTATGCTTGGGGTCCGAGACTTATCGGTTATAGAGACACCACCAGAAAATCGTTTCCCTGTACAAACCTATGTAATGGAGTATAACGGTGGTTTGGTACGTGAAGCGATTGAAAGGGAGCTAGCTAGAGACGGTCAAGTATTCTTCCTATATAACCGCGTAGAAGATATTGAGAGAAAAGCGGAAGAAATTTCTATGCTCGTTCCTGATGCTCGAGTGACGTATGCACACGGCCAAATGAGTGAAAATGAACTAGAATCGGTCATGTTGAGCTTTCTAGAAGGAGAGTTTGACGTATTAGTAAGCACAACCATTATTGAAACGGGTGTAGATATTCCAAATACAAATACACTCATTGTATTTGATGCAGACAAAATGGGCTTATCACAGCTTTATCAGCTTAGAGGTCGTGTAGGTAGATCTAATCGAGTAGCCTATGCTTACTTTACCTATAGAAAAGATAAAGTACTAACAGAAGTAGCAGAAAAAAGACTTCAGGCCATTAAAGAGTTCACTGAGCTTGGCTCTGGATTTAAGATTGCGATGCGCGATTTATCGATCAGAGGAGCAGGAAATTTACTTGGTGCTCAGCAGCATGGATTTATTGATTCAGTAGGTTTTGATTTGTATTCGCAAATGCTTAAGGAAGCTATTGAAGAGCGCAAAGGAGATGTTGACAAAGAACTCCTCGCTCCTATTGAAATTGATTTAGAAGTAGATGCGTATATACCAGATGCTTATATTTCTGATGGAAATCAAAAAATTGAGATGTATAAGAGGTTTAGGGGTGCATCTTCCCTTGAAGATGTTGAAGAGCTTCAAGAAGAAATGCTTGACCGTTTTGGTGAATATCCAGATGAGGTCTCCTATTTGTTCCAAGTAGCAGAGATGAAAGCTTATGCAAAAGTTATTGGTATCGAGTCCATCAAGCAAGCGAAACATGAAGTAGTCATTCTTTTATCAGAAAAAGGAAGCGAAAATATAAATGGTCAGAAAATATTTGAGCTTAGTACACAATTCGGCCGAATGGTTGGACTCGGTATGGAAGGAAAGAAACTAAAGATTGTATTACATGTAAGAGGGATTGAAACGGATAAATGGCTTCAAGTTGCTTATAAGATGATTCAAGGTCTCCAGTTAGCCAAACATGATGAAGAACAATCAGTATCTTAAGAATTTTGGTTAAGAAAGAATAACTTTTTCAAGCTGGCTGGACTGGTGTCTAGCTCCAGCGCCTAGCAAGGCGCTGGAGCTTATTTTATTGAGGAAAAAATTTCAAAATACAGGTTTAGATATTCTAGGACAAGGGTATTTCATTGATATAACCAGCAATTGGTAGTATTTACATGAACGAAAGAGATAGTCCTTTAAAGTTATGATTCCGGTTCCTTTTGGGGTTGACAAAAGCTTTCTCTCGGCGCTACCTAAGGATTTTGCAGTTGAGTAAACTTAAGATTTTGTATGAAGACTCAGATGAAATACATTCAATTCCTAGAAAAAATGTTTGAATGTGTATAGAACTTTCCATATGTAAGATACTAAGTTCAAACATGGCAATGATTTCACATCAAGTGAGGTAATTGTTAATGAAAAAAATCATCAGATGAAAGTGAGGCAACGTTGGATGAAAGCAACTGGTATTGTTCGTCGAATCGATGATTTGGGTCGTGTTGTAATTCCTAAAGAAATTCGAAGAACCCTTCGAATTCGTGAGGGAGACCCACTTGAAATTTTCGTAGACCGCGATGGAGAAGTAATTTTAAAGAAATATTCTCCAATCAGTGAGTTAAGCGATTTTGCTAAGGAGTATGCAGAAGCTCTATATGACAGTTTGGGAAATCCCGTTTTAATATGTGACCGAGATTCTTATATTGCTCTTGCTGGTGGATCTAAAAAGGATTATCTAAATAAGAACATCAGTGATCTTGTCGAGAAAACAATGGAAGAGCGTACTTCTGTACTAATGAATCAACAAGGTGAGATTTCTTTAGTAGATGGAAACCAAGAAGAGGTTTCTTCCTACACGGTAGGACCAATTATTGCAAATGGAGATCCTATCGGTGCCGTAATCATTTTCTCTAAAGAAGGATCCTTAGGAGACGTAGAGCAAAAAGCAGTTGAAACAGCTGCTGGTTTCTTAGCAAGACAAATGGAATCTTAATATCAGGAACATTGAAAGAGGTGGCTAGAGATAAGCTGCCTTTTTTCTATGTACTCATTTACGAAGATCTTAAGGATGAATGTACTGTGAAAATCAAATCTACATATGAGGGATCATAAAGAATTAACCACGGGTCCTGTGAATGGAATGTGCTATAATATCCTTTAGAATTCATTTGGAAGGAGCTGGGCGATGAAGCCCGAACATCATTCTAAAGATTTATTAAAAGGCGCATTTATATTATCCATTGCTGCTATAATAACGAAAATTTTAAGTGCTGTTTATCGAGTACCATTTCAAAACATTGTCGGAGATGTTGGTTTTTATATATATCAGCAAGTATATCCATTTTACGGGATTGCACTTGTTTTATCTACATATGGATTTCCACTTATCATTTCTAAGCTGTATGCTGAAAGAGAAAGCCAAAACGACCAATTGGCAAAAGAAAGATTACTTATCGTCTCAACCCTTTTTATATCATCTATAGGGGTACTCTCTTTTATTGCCCTTTATATGGGTTCTACATGGTTAGCGAATTATATGGGGGACCCTGAATTATCTATGCTTTTAAAGGTAATTGCCATTGTTTTTTTAATTTTCCCCATAGTCTCCGTCATAAGGGGCTACTTTCAGGGGCTAGGAGAAATGGTACCAACGGCTGTTTCGCAAGTTGGAGAGCAAGCAGTCCGAGTTGGAACGATCTTAATAGCTGCAACACTATTAATGAGAGAAGGGTACAATCTTTATATAGTCGGAGCGGGTGCTGTATTGGGGTCCGTTACAGGAGGGCTAGTTTCTACTTTCATTCTTATTACTTTCTTCTGGATCTGGAGGAGAAAGAAAGGCTTTTTACCCTTACGTAAATATATGGATATAAAGGATTGTAAGGTGATTGTTAAAGCGTTAGTCGTCCAAGGGTTCGCTATTTGTGTCAGCAGCCTCTTGTTAATATTTTTGCAGTTAGCAGATTCACTAAATCTTTATTCTTTGCTCATTTCAGAAGGGTTAAATAGTGAGGATGCTAAAGAGTTAAAGGGGATATATGACAGAGGCCAACCATTAATCCAACTTGGAACAGTCGTAGCTACATCCATAGCATTATCTTTAGTTCCACTGATTTCAAGTAGAAGGGTCATTAATAATTCAGTATTATTACATGAAAAGATTAATATCGCCCTAAGGATTAGCATTATGATTGGTGTAGGCGCAACGGTAGGTCTACTTGCTATCATAAAACCTACCAATATCATGCTATTCAAAAATACGAATGGGAATGAAGTATTATCATTATTATGTTTTATCATCGTACTTAGTTCAATCATCATTACAGTTACTGCTGTTCTACAAGGATTAGGAAACACTCTTTTTCCAGCGATTGTGATTTTATTTGGATTTGGGATAAAATATATTCTAAATATCATTTTAGTTCCTAATTTTTCTACTTTAGGAGCGGCGCTAGCATCCATTGTCTCTTTACTATTCATTTTAGCGGTTATATATATGAAGTTGAGAGCAATCGTGCGTAAAAGAATTGTACATATAAAATTTCTCTTAATCGTTTTAGCTGCTTCTATAACCATGTTCATAGGGGTAAAAGGTTTCCTGTTTACGACCAATATGATCTTTCATCTAGGTAATGATAGGATCCTGGCCTCCTTACAAGCTGTGAGTGCGGTAATAATTGGAGGATTCATCTATCTGTTTATGATGATAAAAAGTAATGTTTTTAAAGAAGAAGAATTAGTTCTACTCCCATTCGGAAGTAAACTTATGATGTTATTACCAAGAAAAAATAGGAGATGAAAGCTGTTTGAATAAAATTGTTGTAGTGGGCCTAGGAGCAGGAGATATAAACCAGCTACCATTAGGGATTTACCGCTTATTAAAACAGTCAAAAGATATATTTCTTCGTACAAAGGAACATCCAGTTGTAAAAGAACTGGAAAATGAAGGGCTAACTTTCACATCGTTTGATGATATTTACGAAAAACATGAAACATTTGAAGCTGTATACAATGAAATATGTGAACGTCTATTTAGTCTTGCTCAAGGAAAGCCCATTGTCTACGGAGTTCCAGGTCATCCGTTAGTGGCTGAAAGAACGGTACAAATATTAATAGATCAATCTTCAGAAAAAAATATTGAGCTTGAAATTAATGGAGGGCAAAGTTTCTTAGACCCTTTATTTCAGTCTTTAAGAATTGATCCAATTGAGGGGTTTCAGTTACTCGATGCAACTTCATTAAAACGAGATGAAATACAAATCCGCCAGCATAT
Organism: Cytobacillus spartinae; assembly: GCF_042865285.1. Taxonomy (NCBI): domain Bacteria; kingdom Bacillati; phylum Bacillota; class Bacilli; order Caryophanales; family Bacillaceae; genus Cytobacillus; species Cytobacillus spartinae. The sequence continues at coordinate 24,811 of NZ_JBIACK010000023.1, forward strand.
GATCATCGGTCAGCTATATGATACGTTCATGGCTTCTGAAGTGAAATTAACTCTAATGGAAAAGCTCCCTTTTGATTATGAAGTATATATTGTTACGGCAGCAGGAAGTAGTCTGGAAGAGATTCGCAAAGTTCAACTATATGAGCTAGATAGAGAAGTTAAGCTAAACAATCTAACATCATTGTATGTTCCTCCAGTATCGGAAGAGTCTCTGCTCCTAAAGGATTTCTCAAAGCTAAGAGGCATTATTGCTGAACTCCGCGGACCAAATGGATGTCCATGGGACTTAAAGCAAACCCATCAATCCTTGAAAAAATACCTAATAGAAGAGGCTTATGAATTAATTGAGGCGATTGATTCAGAAGATATTGATCACATGATCGAAGAACTTGGCGATGTTCTTCTTCAAGTTGTGCTTCATGCGCAAATTGGCGAAGATGATGGGTATTTTACGATAGATGAGGTTATAGAATCGTTATCTAAAAAGATGATTAGGAGACATCCTCATGTTTTTGGGGATGTCCAAGCAGATACAGAAGAGACGGTCTTGAGAAATTGGCAAGAGATTAAGAAAGAAGAAAAAGGTGCGGAAGCTGAGTCACTTTTAGACGATGTCGGAACGCATTTACCTAATTTGATGAGAGCATATGAACTTCAAAAAAAGGCTGGAAAAGTAGGCTTTGATTGGGACCATGTAAATCAAGCATGGGAAAAAGTGAAGGAAGAAATAGTGGAATTTGAAGATGAAATGAAAACTTCCGAACAAAATGAAAACCTGCAGAAAGAATTTGGTGATGTTCTATTTGCGTTGGTGAATGTGGCTCGGTTCTATGATTTTAATCCGGAAGAAGCATTATTCAGTACAAACCAGAAGTTTATCCGTAGATTTTCATTTATTGAGGAACAAGTACAAGAGAGTGGTAAGAAGTTTGAAGAATTTAGCTTAGAAGAATTAGATCAACTTTGGAATCAAGCAAAAGATAAAGGACTTTAAATAGATAGTGAAGTCTTTGTGATCAAACATTTTTCAGGGAGATGAAAATTATGCGTTTAGATAAATTCTTAAAGGTATCCAGATTAATAAAAAGAAGAACGCTGGCAAAAGAAGTTAGCGATCAAGGAAGAATTTCCATAAATGGTCTTCAAGCGAAGGCAGGCTCGATTGTTAAAGTGGGGGATGAGCTGTCGATTCGTTTTGGGCAGAAATTAGTAACGGTAAGAGTGGATCAAATTCAGGAAACTTCACGTAAAGAAGAAGCAGCTGAAATGTACACCATTATAAAAGAGGAAAAGGTAAATCAAGAAGTAGAGTAAAGGTACACATGTCCAAAATGTAAGAGATGGCTTGTTCTATTATCAGCCCCTTTAACATACACATGTACAAAAGGTTGTACTATGTGATTGTGAGGGATGAATAATGAGTCAATATTATGAGACGAATGTTTCAAAAGGGACAGTACAAGAGCACGATGTGATTATGCGGGGAAGAAAGCTATTAGATATTACAGGGGTTAAGCAGGTTGAAAGCTTTGATAATGAAGAATTTCTACTTGAGACCGTCATGGGCTTCCTAGCTATTAAAGGGCAGAATCTACAGATGAAAAATCTAGATGTCGATAAAGGGATTGTGTCGATAAAAGGAAAAGTATTTGAACTGGTGTACTTAGATGAACATCAAGGGGAAAAAGCTAAAGGTTTCTTTAGCAAGTTGTTCCGATGACGCTGTCTACACAATTTCTTACTATGATTGCGATGATTGGTATGGGAAGTTACTTTGGTGCTTCCCTCGATACGTATAATCGCTTTTTAAAACGTTCAGAAAGAAAAAGCTGGATTGTTTTTTGTAATGACATTTTATTTTGGTTATTACAAGGTCTTTCGATTTTCTATACTCTCTTTGTCGTGAATCAAGGTGAGCTCAGGTTTTATATATTTGTAGCTCTTCTATGTGGATTTGCTGCCTACCAAGCTCTTTTTAAGCAGGTTTACCTACGATTATTAGAGATTGTCATTTCAATGATAATCTCTATTTATCAGTTTTTAGTGAAAGTGTTTATGGTACTTATATATAGACCGGTACAATCATTACTTTTTGCTCTATTATCGATTATAATAATGCTAGGCAAGGGTCTTTTGGCACTTGTTTCACTGCTCTTTAAGGTCTTATTATTTATAACGAAAGTACTATTTAGTCCGATTAAGTGGATTTTCCTATTAATTTGGAAATTATTGCCGAAATATATTAAAAATTACGTCGAGAAGTTATATAATAAATTAGCAGGATATTATAACAAAATAAAGAATACCTTTAATACATGGTTTTTAAAGTGGAAGAACAAGAATAAATAAGGAGGGAAAGCGATTAATGAGTGCCATAAAGAAGCGCAACGTTGCAAAAATCGAAACTAGCTATACGAAACAACATGAGATATCTGAAGCTAATCTATCTAGAAAAAGAACGCTACTTTTTCGAAGACTAGCTGTTTTTCTGATCTTTGCTGCTGTTTCAACTTACTTTATTATTAATACACTCATTTCGCAGGCCTCGACTCTTGATGAAATGAATGCGGAGAAAAAGAAACTTCACGAAGAGCTTGGTGCCCTTAAGAAGGAAGAAACCATTCTTCAAGAAGAGATCGTCAAATTAAACGATGATGACTATATTGCGAAGTATGCAAGGTCAGAATACTTTCTATCTGATAAGAATGAAATCATCTTTAATTTGCCAGATGAAAAAAAGGAAAAATCATCCGACAAGTCATCGTATTGACACGCTTTTTTTCATTTCTGTATAATATAGAGTAAATGAATGAATTTCACAGGCATTCAATTTTTGAAAAGTGAAGCTTTTATAATGAACACTATGTTCTTTTTGAATTATATTTTTTTTAGTAATGTTTACTGTTCAAAGCCATGTGGAATATATTCAAGTATGATTCTTTTAAATTTTTAAGGAGGAAAAATCTTTTTATGTCAATCGAAGTAGGCAGCAAGTTACAAGGTAAGGTAACAGGCATCACTAATTTTGGAGCGTTTGTGGAGTTACCAGAAGGCTCAACAGGTCTTGTTCACATTAGTGAGGTCGCGGATAATTATGTTAAAGATATAAATGACCATCTTAAAGTTGGTGACGAAGTCGAGGTAAAAGTCATTAATGTTGAAAAGGATGGCAAGATTGGTTTATCCATCAAGAAAGCTGTAGATAGACCTGAAAGACCCGCTAGACCTGAAAGATCTGACAGACCAGACAGAGGACCAAGAGGTGGAGATTCTAGAGGTGGCGGTCAACGTCCACGTCAAGGTAGAGCCAACGATAACCGTGCTCCAAGAGAGAACTTTGAATCAAAAATGGCACGTTTCTTAAAAGATAGTGAAGACCGTTTATCTTCGTTAAAGCGCAACACAGAATCTAAACGAGGTGGCAGAGGCGCTAGAAGAGGTTAACTTGCTGCTGAATTATAAATAAACTTTAAAAAGTGAGTCTTTGATGACTTGCTTTTTTTTATTTGATTACATGACCGCTCTTATAAATATAAAAAAAACGACAGTTGAGTGAACAACTGTCGTTTTTTATTATGACCCATACGGGATTCGAACCCGTGTTACCGCCGTGAAAGGGCGGTGTCTTAACCGCTTGACCAATGGGCCGTGATAGGGATTAATTGGACTTTTACGTCCGAAAAACATTTGCTTGTCGGGGCTAACCAAGGCGCTCCCGCTTTTCTTTGTCCAGCTCCAGTGCCTAGACCCTCGAGACACTTCGGTCTAGAGAAAGAACTCAAAAACCGAGTTCGTTTCTCTAGCCCTCCAGTGTTTTTCGGGGCTGAACAAGGCACTTCCGCATTTCTGTATAGCGGCGGAGGGAGTCGAACCCACGACCTCACGGGTATGAACCGTACGCTCTAGCCAGCTGAGCTACGCCGCCATGTGTTAAAGCACAAATAATATATTACAAACGTTTTACTTTTAAGTCAATAACATTTTTATAGAAAATTGTCGTTTTCAGTTATTATCCTATCAAATGCATATATAGAGCCATCTTTACTGAGTTAACAAGGTTAAAGGACAAAGTTCCATCAAGCAAAAACACCTGATAATTTGTTTGCTTTTCGTGTATTAAGGTGAAATCAGTCGAACGAAATATGAATGCTTGTCCTCCATTTTGACAAACTTTTAAAATTCGCCCTCTTATAATAGTCATCAACGATATTAAAGTGGGGAGTGGAGTTTTACATGGAAAATGTAGAAAGGAATATAGGAGAACCTATCGGGGAAGTAAGCTTTAACGGATCTAAATTAGGTATTTCTAACGGTCTAAACAAATTCCAACTGAAAACGGAAACTTTCTTTGTGAAAAAAGGCTATATTCTATTAATCATAGGCTTTTTGCTAGGACGAGCTTTAATATTATCTAAATTGACTCCTTTTGCTCTACCATTTTTTGCAGCAGTTTACATGGTTAGAAGAGAAAAAGCCCCTTTGGCATTAATAGGACTTGTTGCTGGAGCAGCAACGTTGTCGGTTATAGATGCAGCTTATACATTTATTGTTACATTTTTATTCTTATTTCTCCTCCGGGTGTCAAAGAAACTCCTTCAGAGTGAAATAAGAGCTCTGCCTTTTTATGTATTTGGTACATTGTTATTAGGAAAGTTAGGGAAAAGTTATATTTTAACCAATCAAGTTTCTCTATACGATGGAATGATGGCGGGAGTAGAAGCGAGTTTAGGCTTTATTTTAACGCTTATTTTTTTACAAAGTATTCCTTTAATTTCAGTTAATAAAAGAAGACAGTCACTTAAAACGGAAGAAATTGTTTGTTTAATCATCATGCTCGCATCCATTATGACAGGTACGATTGGTTGGTCTGTCTATGACTTATCGGTTGAGCATATCATGTCGAGATATTTGGTTTTAGTATTTGCATTTGTAGCAGGAGCTACGGTCGGGTCAACCGTTGGTGTTGTAACAGGACTTATCTTTAGTCTTGCCAATGTATCAAGTTTCTACCATATGAGTTTGTTAGCGTTTTCAGGATTATTGGGTGGTTTATTAAAAGAAGGGAAGAAAATTGGCGTTGCAATCGGCTTATTTATTGCAACACTCTTAATTGGAATGTATGGCGAAGGAAGCGGAAACCTTCTTAATACTTTTTTAGAAACTGCAGCAGCAGTTGTTTTATTCCTACTTACCCCACAAGCCCTAACTTCTAAACTTGCAAAATATATACCTGGTACACCTGAATATACAGCTGAACAACAGCAATATATGAGAAAAATGCGCGATGTGACGGCTCAAAGGGTTGAGCAGTTTTCATCCGTTTTTCAAGCTCTCTCTAATAGTTTTTCATCCTATGACGAACAAAATGAATGGGACGATAAAGAACGTGAGCTAGATTTCTTTTTAAGTAATGTGACTGAAAAGACCTGTCAAACTTGTTTTAAGAAAGAGCATTGTTGGACAAGGAACTTTAATACAACCTATGACTATATGAAAGATATTATGACTGAAATGGATCAAAATAATGGAGCTGTTTCCCCTAAGCTCTCAAGAGAATGGGACAAGCATTGTACAAAGTCGAAAAAAGTAATCGATGCAGTCTATCAAGAGTTATCGCTATATCAAGCAAATCAGAAGTTGAAGAAGCAAGTACAGGAAAGCAGGAAGCTTGTTGCCGATCAATTATTAGGTGTATCTACCGTAATGGGAGATTTCGCAAAAGAAATCCAAAGGGAGCGAGATAACCATCATAAGCAAGAGGAATTAATTTTAGAAGCTTTACAGGAATTTGGTATTCATATCGAGCAAGTTGAAATATATAGTTTGGAGCAAGGGAACGTTGACATCGACATGACGATTCCTTTCTGCAACGGACATGGAGAATGTGAGAAACTGATTGCTCCAATGCTCTCGGATATCCTTGGTGAAACCATCATTGTAAACTCTGAAGAATGCTCAACCTATCCGAATGGCTTTTGCCATGTGACGTTCCGTTCAGCAAAAGCGTATGCGGTTGATACGGGTGTGGCCCATGCTGCGAAAGATGGAGGATTTATTTCAGGAGATAGTTACTCAACCATTGAGTTAGGTTGTGGAAAATATGCAGTGGCTATAAGTGATGGAATGGGAAATGGAGAGAGAGCGCATATCGAAAGTAAAGAAACACTTGAACTTTTACAAAAGATTCTACAATCCGGAATCGAGGAAAAAGTAGCGATTAAATCCGTTAATTCCGTCTTGTCGTTAAGAACAACAGATGAGATCTTCTCAACATTAGACTTGGCGATGATTGATTTACAGAATGCTTCCGTCCGATTCCTAAAAATCGGCTCCACACCGAGTTTTATCAAAAGAGGAAATAAAGTCATTAAGATTCAAGCTAGTAATTTACCTATGGGAATTATACAAGAATTTGATGTGGATGTAGTGAGTGACCAGTTAAAAGCAGGTGATTTACTCATTATGATGAGTGATGGTGTATTTGAAGGACCAAAGCATGTGGAGAATTATGATTTATGGATGAAAAGAAAGATAGGAGAGCTTGCAACAGATGATCCTCAACAGGTAGCAGATTTAATTATGGAAGAGGTGATTCGATCTCGGTCAGGATTTATTGAAGACGATATGACTGTAGTGGTAACAAAGGTAAAGCACAATACACCTAGATGGTCAACAATCCCAATGCAAAAATATCGACAAAAGGCTAACTAATATATTTTGTTCAATTAAACCGCATTTATGTATAAATCCCCTCTAATCAGTCGAAAATGGTAACAACTCAAATCTGGAGGGGAGATTATGAAAACAGGTACGTTAAAACAAATTTTGCTTATTACAGATGGTTGTTCCAATCAAGGGGAAGATCCAATTGCAATGGCAGCCCTAGCTAAAGAGCAAGGGATTACCGTGAACGTAATTGGTGTGATGGAACATGATGTAATTGATGACCAAGGAATGAAAGAAATTGAAGGAATTGCTATGTCCGGTGGTGGAGTGAGTCAAGTTGTTTATGCACAACAGCTCTCCCAGACTGTTCAAATGGTGACGAGAAAAGCAATGACACAGACGTTACAAGGAGTAGTGAATAAGGAGCTTCAGCAAATTCTAGGCGGGTCGAAAACAGTTGAAGATTTACCACCTGAACAACGAGGCGAAGTGATGGAAGTGGTTGATGAATTAGGAGAAACCGTTGAGTTGGAAGTGTTGATTCTTGTCGATACAAGTGCAAGTATGAAACATAAACTTCCTACGGTGAAAGAAGCCTTACTAGACCTTTCTTTAAGCTTAAATGCTCGTACAGGTGATAATCGATTTTCTGTCTTTGTATTTCCCGGGAAAAAGAAAGATGTCGAAAAGTTATTAGATTGGACTCCGAAGTTAGAGTCACTGACAAGTATCTTTTCGAAGCTTACGACTGGTGGAATTACCCCGACAGGCCCTGCTATTCGCGAAGCACTATCGTATTTCAAGAAAAAACGTTCGTTAAGGAGTCTGCTGTCTCGTGATGATGAACAATACTTTGAAGAGTCAATTTAAAGTAAATCCAGGGACTATTATAGAAGGAAAATGGCATAAAAATCGGTATACGATTCTTAAGGAACTTGGTTTTGGGGCCAATGGAACGGTGTACTTAGCACAGTTCAGAAACCAACATGTTGCACTTAAAATGAGTGATAATGGCATGTCTGTTACTTCTGAGGTAAATGTCCTCAAATCCTTTGCAAAGGTCCAAGGGTCTACCCTCGGGCCTTCTTTAATTGATGTAGATGATTGGGAAAGAAGGCAGAAAAACATCTCTTTTTATGTAATGGAGTATATAAAAGGTCCGGACTTACTAGAATTTATTAAACAAAAAGATCAAGGGTGGATTGAAGTTTTACTACTGCAGCTCTTAAACGATTTAAATACTCTCCATGAAAAGGGTTGGGTATTTGGTGATTTGAAGCCTGAAAACTTAATCGTAACTGGGCCTCCTCCAAAGATCCGTTGTATCGATGTAGGGGGAACCACGATTCAGGGTAGAGCGATAAAGGAATTTACAGAGTTTTATGATAGAGGATACTGGGGGCTAGGCAGTCGGAAAGCAGAGCCTACCTATGATTTATTTGCTGTAGGAATGATTATTATAAATACAGCTTATCCAAAGCGTTTTAATAAAACGTCTGGTGGTATAAACCAATTAAGGCAAATGATTAGGCAAAAGAAGGAATTGCTGAAATACGAGAGTGTCCTCTTGAATGCTTTACAGGGAAAATATAATACTGCTAAAGAGATGAGAATAGACTTGTTAGAGATGATGAATACACAAACTCAAACTAGCAAAAGTACGCGCTCTCAACAACAGGTAGTAAAGAAAAGCAGTTCTCATACGACACAAGTGAATCGTCAAACCTATAAGAAAAAGAGAAAAAGAGGCAGCGCACTAGAGACCATTTTGATTGTTATGGTTATATCTTTTCTATATTTCTTATATATTTATAGTCAAGTCTTTTAGTAAGGCTGTTTTCGCATAGATTGTTGCTATTCGTATATGGGCTCTAGCACGGATAAAAGCTGTTTCGTGTCTCTTTTCTCTCATATAAAGAAAACAGCACCAAAGTCTGTTCAAAAGCAGTTTAAAGTATTTAAATAGCAACAAAGTTATGAAAAGAGCCCCTAGTTAGGACTTGTAAAGTTGAATGGCTTCTTCGAGGAATACTCGATGCATAAAGAAAGTGCAAGAGTAGTTTTCAAGGTATGTTATAGAGAATACCCCTTTTCAATGATAATTTTTTGAAACTTATTGGCGAGTTACTCGTATGTTAGAGAAGGTAAAATTCATTGCAGAATTCTCTCAATTTTTAATAGCTAGCTTTTGAAGGTTTAAATTCAAAATGGTAAGCTAAAAATGAAGAGATAAAGTAAGAAATATGTTCATAAGGAAGAGAACTATGCTAGATAGAAAGGTCGAAGCATTTCTTCGCCGAAAACAATTTGAAATAGAGAATTCATCTTTTTTAGTAGGGGTATCAGGTGGACCTGATTCCCTCGCTCTTGTACATTTTCTTTGGAGTCGGAGAGAAAAATGGAACATAAAGGTGGTTGTTGCTCATCTAGATCACATGTTTCGTGGGAACGAATCGTTTCAAGAAGCTGAGTTTGTTAAGGAGTTCTGTCAAAACAGAAATATTCCTGTAGAGGTTGAGCAAGTAAATGTTCCTGAGTATATTGAAATGACAGGATTAAGCTCCCAGGTTGCAGCAAGGGACTGCCGTTATCGTTTCTTTTCCAAGGTACTGAACAAGTACCAACTGAATTATTTAGCTTTAGGTCATCATGGAGATGATCAGATCGAAACGGTTTTAATGCGGTTAACTAGAGGGAGTACAGGGAAAGCTAGAGCTGGTATTCCATTTTCTAGGCCTTTTGAAAGTGGGGAAATCGTTCGTCCATTTCTTTGTGTTAGTAAAAGAGAGATTGAGGATTACTGCGGGCAACATCAACTAGAGCCGAGATATGATCCAAGTAATGAAAAGGATGTTTATAGTAGAAATCGTTTCCGTCATCTAGTGTTACCATTTTTGTCAAAAGAAAACCCTCAAGTACACGAACATTTTCAGAGATTTAGCGAGGATATTGATAGTGATGAATCGTATCTTCAGGAATTAACCGTCGAAAAAATGAATAGAGTTATGAAAAGGAAAAAAGATGGTAGTATAACAATTGATATAGAAGGCTTTAGGGGAATGCCAATGCCTTTACAAAGGAGAGGTATTCAACTAATATTAAAATATCTTTATCAAGAAAATCCTACATCTTTATCCGCCATACATATTGATCAACTATTTTCTTTAATGAACAATCCTCAGCCATCCGGAACTCTTGATTTCCCAAACGGTCTAAAAGTTGTACGTTCTTATACAGAATGTCACTTCCAATTCTCTATTAAGGAAGCGGAGACCTATTATTATGAAATCAATCAACCGGAAGTGATAATCTTACCATCAGGAGACATAATAACGTTTGAATATGGAAAAGAAAGAAATGAGTTTAGTCAAAAGGACACTTTGCTTTTACCATCCGATAACGTTCATTTGCCGATCAAGATACGAACTAGGAAAAATGGCGACAGAATGACCATTAAAGGAATGAATGGAACCAAAAAGATAAAAGATATTTTTATTGACGCCAAAATCCCCAAATATGAAAGGGATAGCTGGCCCATTATTACGGATTCTTTTGATAACATCATTTGGGTACCGGGAATAAAGAAATCAAATCTTTATCCTACGGAAGAAAATGATGACCGTCGCTACATATGTATAAGTTATAAAAAGCATTGATCTTCTAGGGGGCACAAAGAAACATGAAAAATGATATTGAAAAGGTACTGATTACGGAAGAAGAAATTCAAGGAAAGATAAGGGAGTTATCTGCTCGATTAACGGAGGATTATCAAGATCGTTTTCCTTTGGCAATTGGGGTTCTAAAAGGTGCAATGCCATTTATGGGAGACCTTTTAAAACGAATCGATACATATTTAGAAATGGATTTTATGGATGTTTCTAGCTATGGAAACTCTACCGTTTCTTCAGGAGAAGTAAAAATCCTAAAGGATCTAGATACTTCTGTAGAGGGAAGAGACATATTAATTATTGAAGATATCATTGATAGTGGACTAACGTTAAGCTATTTAGTTGAGCTATTTCGCTATCGAAAAGCAAAATCCATTAAAATTGTTACTCTTTTAGATAAGCCAACAGGTCGTAAGGCTGATATAGAAGCAGATTATGTTGGATTTGTTGTACCAGATGCGTTTGTAGTAGGATATGGGTTAGATTATGCTGAAAAGTATCGTAACCTTCCATATATAGGTGTTCTTAAACCAGAGGTATACAGTAATAACGATTAAGTTAATGATAATAATAAGTTATTTCCAAGTTTTTTAAACAGGAATGATTTGTGTAGAATCAAATTGATTTAAGAATGATAATGGTGACAAATTGCCATACGTGAAAATTAGCAAGGCTATTTCTTGTACTGGTACATTTTTCTATGATACTATTTAATGTAGTTTGTTGACCGTGGGAGGAGGTTAGGGATGAATAGGATTTTTCGAAATACGATCTTTTATTTACTAATTTTTCTAGTCATTATTGGTGTTGTCAGTTTCTTTAATGGCAACAATGAACCAACAGAAAATATAACTTACGATGAGTTTATTACCCACTTAGAAAATGGCGAAGTAACGTCACTTTCCATTCAGCCTGAGAGAGGTGTCTATGAGGTTCGTGGACAGCTAAAAGGTTATGCTGAGGATAAGTTCTTCCTAACATATGTGTGGAACAGTGAACAATTATTATCGAAGGTGGATGAAGCCGCAGGAGTTTCAGAAGTAAATGTAATGCCGGCTAAAGAAACAAGCGGATGGGTAACGTTCTTTACGTCAATCATTCCATTTGTCATTATCTTTATCTTGTTCTTCTTCCTTTTAAACCAAGCTCAAGGCGGCGGAAGCCGAGTCATGAATTTTGGTAAAAGTAAAGCTAAGCTTTATAACGATGATAAGAAAAAGGTTCGTTTTAAAGATGTAGCTGGTGCTGATGAAGAAAAGCAGGAACTTGTAGAGGTAGTAGAATTCTTAAAAGATCCACGTAAATTTGCTGAACTAGGTGCGAGAATCCCTAAAGGGGTTCTACTTGTGGGACCTCCAGGTACTGGTAAAACATTACTTGCTAGGGCTGCTGCAGGTGAAGCAGGAGTACCGTTCTTCTCGATCAGTGGTTCTGATTTCGTAGAAATGTTTGTTGGGGTAGGGGCGTCTCGTGTACGTGACCTATTCGAAAATGCAAAAAAGAACGCTCCATGTATTATCTTTATAGATGAGATTGATGCAGTAGGACGTCAGCGTGGTGCTGGTTTAGGTGGGGGTCACGATGAGCGTGAACAAACTCTTAACCAATTACTAGTTGAAATGGATGGTTTCGGTGCGAATGAAGGAATTATCATCGTTGCTGCAACAAACCGCCCAGATATTCTTGATCCAGCATTATTACGTCCAGGTCGTTTTGACCGACAAATTACGGTTGATCGTCCAGATGTAACAGGACGTGAAGCAGTTCTTAAAGTACATGCACGCAACAAGCCATTAGATGATTCAATCAACCTTAAGGCGATCGCAGCACGTACGCCAGGGTTCTCTGGTGCTGACCTAGAAAACCTTCTGAACGAAGCCGCTCTAGTAGCAGCTCGTCGTAATAAAAAGAAAATTGATATGACTGATATTGATGAAGCGACTGACCGCGTTATTGCTGGTCCAGCTAAAAAGAGTCGCGTCATTTCTAAAAAGGAAAGAAATATCGTTGCTTTCCACGAAGCAGGTCACACGGTTATTGGGGTTGTTCTAGATGAAGCAGAAATGGTTCACAAGGTAACCATCGTGCCACGTGGTCAAGCTGGTGGATACGCAGTTATGCTACCGAAGGAAGACCGTTATTTTATGACAAAGCCAGAGCTTTTAGATAAAATTGTTGGCCTTCTAGGTGGTCGTGTTGCTGAGGAGATTGTATTCGGTGAAGTTAGTACGGGAGCACATAATGACTTCCAACGTGCTACAGGAATAGCTCGTAGAATGGTGACTGAATTTGGGATGAGTGACAAGCTCGGACCATTACAATTCGGATCAACATCTGGTGGTCAAGTGTTCTTAGGACGCGACCTTCATAACGAGCAAAACTACTCAGATAAAATTGCGTATGAAATCGATATGGAAATCCAACGTATTATCAAAGAAAGTTATGAAAGAGCAAGAACACTTTTAACAGAAAACCGTGATAAGCTTGATTTAATTGCAAACACGTTACTAGAAGTAGAAACGTTAGATGCAGATCAAATTAAGCATTTAGTAGAAAATGGGAAGCTACCAGATCGACCAGTTGCGATTTCTGACAATGTTGAAGCATCTAAAGACGATGTGAAAGTAAACATCAGCTCAAAGAAAGATGAAGAAACTACTGAGTCTAAAGAAGAAGCAACAACAGAAACTAAAACAGAAACAACAACAACCGATTCAAAAACTGACGGTGAAGAAAATAAATAATTGATCAAAAGGATGCTCTCGATGAGGGCATCCTTTTTACTTATACATAATTCCTAATGATTTAAACTTATTTCGAGCTACACCATATGAAGGGAAATCCTATAGAAAGCTTCTTTATTACGCAAATTATAGATACTTGTGTTATGATGTTGGCAAGTGTGTCAAACGCTATGATGAAACTAATATAATAAAGTGGTGAGATGGTTGATTTTTGTTTTTGACGTAGGAAATACGAATATCGTTCTAGGTGTATATGATAAAGATGAGTTAAAGCATCATTGGAGAATTGAAACCAATCGTAATAAAACTGAAGATGAATATGGGATGATGATTAAGAATCTATTTGACCATGTAGGCTTAACATTTTCTTCAGTTGACGGAATCATTATCTCTTCTGTTGTGCCACCGATTATGTTTTCGTTAGAAAGAATGTGTCAAAAGTATTTTAATATTAAACCACTCGTGGTTGGGCCTGGAATAAAAACAGGACTAAATATCAAATACGAAAATCCTAGAGAGGTTGGAGCAGATCGAATTGTAAATGCTGTTGCAGCTATTCATGAATATGGAAGTCCTCTCATTATTGTCGATTTTGGAACAGCTACAACTTATTGTTATATAAATGAGCATAAGCAATACATGGGTGGAGCTATTGCGCCTGGTATAGGAATCTCGACTGAGGCGCTTTATTCAAAAGCTGCAAAGTTACCTCGTATTGAAATTGCTAGACCTGAAGGAGTTGTAGGCAAAAATACAGTAGCTGCGATGCAGGCTGGCATTTTATATGGCTATGTTGGTCAAGTAGAAGGAATTGTGAAACGAATGAAAGACCAAAGCCAGGAGGTACCAACCATTCTGGCAACGGGTGGGCTTGCAAACTTAATTGCAGCAGAATCAGATATTATTGATATTGTAGATCCATTTTTAACTTTAAAAGGTTTACAGCTAATTTATAAACGAAATATGGATAATATAAAAAAATAGTATACGGCTGAAAATTGAATATCCAGATATGGTATTTAATTAAGATATTACAGCCCTCTAGAGTTCTAACGGTATGAAAGGGGTTAGTATGTTTCATGAATGATTATTTAGTGAAGGCTTTGGCTTATAATGGACAGGTCCGTGCCTATGCGGTAAATAGTACGGAGACTGTTGGAGAGGGGCAACGACGCCACTATACTTGGCCAACAGCATCTGCTGCATTAGGTAGAGCAATGACAGCCGGTGTGATGATGGGGGCCATGCTTAAAGGTGAAGAAAAGATTACCATCAAGATCGAGGGCGGTGGCCCAATTGGTGCAATTCTTGTAGACACAAACTCTAAGGGCCAAGTAAGGGGATATGTTACAAACCCTCAAACTCATTTCGACTTAAATGAACACGGGAAACTTGATGTTCGAAGAGCTGTTGGTACAACAGGATTTCTAACTGTTGTTAAGGATATCGGAATGAGAGAGAACTTTACAGGACAAATACCGATTGTTTCTGGTGAACTAGGGGATGACTTTACTTATTATTTTGCTTCTTCTGAACAAGTTCCATCTTCGGTTGGGGTTGGTGTTCTTGTAAATCCTGACAATAGTATCCTTGCTGCAGGTGGATTTATTATTCAACTTTTACCTGGGACGGACGATGAGACAATTGGAAAAATCGAACAGCGGTTAAAGGAGATTCCACCTATTTCAAAACTAATTGAAAAAGGTCTATCTCCAGAAGAGATATTAGAAGAGCTACTTGGTAAAGGTAATGTAAAGATACTTGAAAAAATGCCAGTAGAATTTAAATGCACATGTTCTAAAGAGCGTTTCGGTAATACGATTATTAGCTTAGGGAAAGAAGAAATCCAAGATATGATTGAAACAGAAGAAGCGGCTGAGGCTCAATGTCATTTCTGTAACGAAAAATATCATTTTTCCAAACAGGAGCTAGAGGAAATGAAGGAGGAAGCAACCTCTTAACGGAAATTTGGACGACACTTTAACAGCATTTTATAATTTAACCATATAAGGATAGTAACTGGAGGAGAAACAGTTGGAGAAAAAGCAGCTATGGGTGATAATAGCTGGTCTGATATTGTTAAATTGCCTTACAGTTGCTTTTTTTCTAACAAATCAAGGGCAGCTAGCTACTGGTAATGAGGAAGTCGTTGCAACGGTAGGCAAGGATACAATTACAAGGGAAGATTGGCTTAATGAAATTGAGACTCGGTACGGGCAAGATGTTTTGCAAGATATCATAGATGGAATCGTCATAAAATCTATGGCGGAAAAGTATAATATCGATATTTCGGATAAAGAGATTGAGCAGGAGTTATTAATGGTAAAAACCATGTACGGGTCTTATGGTGATGACTCAGCTAATGAGGAAGAATGGAAAGAGCAAATTAAGAATAATTTGTTGTTAGAAGAACTTCTTACAAAAGATGTGGTCGTTTCGGAAGAAGAAATGAAAGCATACTACGAACAAAATAGTAGTTATTATCATATTCCAACTTCTTATCATCTTTCTCATATTGTAGTCAAAACAGAAGAAGAAGCTGAACAAACCCTAAAGGAGCTCAACCAGGGTTCTAATTTTGCGACATTAGCGATGGAAAGATCCATTGACGAATTCAGTGCAAATCAGGGTGGAGACCTTGGATATATTACAGAAGAAGCTGATCATTTCTCTAGAAATTATCTAAAGGTAGTGGAACAGTTAAAACCAGGCAAATGGTCGGATGCAATTCTAACGGAGGATGGATATTCCATCGTCATGCTTCATGAGCGAATAAACGGGAAAGAGTTCCCCTATAATGAGGTTAAAAACCAAGTTCGAAGACAAATAGCACTTGAACAAATGGATGTTGCCGTTTCTGCGAGCGCCTTTTGGGATGAACTAGATGTTGATTGGTTTTATGGAAAGAAATCAGCGGAGTAGAAAGCACGGTCAGTCGATCGTGTTTTTTTTCTCAAAAAAACCTATTGGGAATTCAATTGAATAAGTTTCCTTTATGTGAATAAAATAAATTAGGCAAAAGTGTGAATTTTCTAGAAAATATAGGCAAAACAATTGACATCTAAGAGTCGGATTGATAAGTTTTAATTAAACCAATAAAAATACTCGGAATAAGAGGTGGATCAAATGGTACGTGTAGCAAATTCAATTTCAGAATTGGTTGGACAAACGCCAATTGTGAAATTAAACCGTTTAGTTGATGAAAATAGCGCAGACGTTTATCTGAAATTAGAATACATGAACCCTGGAAGTAGTGTTAAAGATCGTATTGCTCTTGCGATGATTGAGGCTGCTGAAGAGAGTGGAGCTTTAAAATCTGACGATACAATTATTGAACCAACTAGTGGAAACACAGGAATCGGGCTTGCGATGATTGCTGCAGCTAAAGGGTACAAAACCATTCTTGTCATGCCTGAAACGATGAGTATGGAGCGTCGTAATCTTCTTCGTGCTTACGGTGCTGAATTAGTGTTAACACCAGGGCCTGAAGGAATGGGCGGAGCTATCCGTAAAGCGGAAGAATTAGCGAAAGAACACGGCTATTTTATGCCACAACAGTTTAAAAACCTTGCTAATCCTGAAATCCACCGTAGAACAACAGGGAAAGAAATCGTTGAACAAATGGATCAATTAGATGCTTTTGTTTCAGGAATTGGTACAGGTGGAACGATCACGGGTGCAGGCGAAGTGATTAAGGGGAAATTCCCTTCAGTAAAAATTTATGCTGTTGAGCCTGCTGATTCACCAGTTTTATCTGGTGGAAAGCCAGGTCCACATAAAATACAAGGGATTGGTGCGGGCTTCGTACCAGACATCCTAGATACAAAAATTTACGATGAAGTGATTCAAATTACCAATGATGAAGCTTTCGAATTTGCTCGTCGTGCTGCTCGTGAAGAAGGAATCCTTGGAGGTATCTCTTCAGGAGCTGCCATCTCAGCTGCATTAAAGGTTGCTAAAGAATTAGGTAAAGGCAAGAAGGTTCTTGCTATTATTCCAAGTAATGGAGAGCGTTACTTAAGCACTCCGCTATACCAATTTGAAACGGAGTAAGGATCTTAGGAGTTGTAGTCACATAGACTACAGCTTCTTTTTTTGCAGAAGATAAGTGGAAGTGCTATTCGTTTTTATCCTTTAATATAAAATTAATTCACTTAATAAATGAAAGCGGACATAACTTCATGTATGATGATAAGAGAAATTGTTTAGGAGTGACTTTCATTGGAACAGCTTCATATTTACAGTAAAAAACTTACTTTTTCACTTGATAACTTCTTTGCAAAATATCGCAATATATCAGAAGATAACACTTACCATGTCCTACTAGAAAGTGGCAGGGGTGGACGCTACAGTATGGCTGCTTTTAATCCTGAAGCAATCATAAAGGGAAAGAATAATAATTTAACTATTCATACACAAAATGAAGTGAAAATCTTAGAAGGGAACCCACTTCATTTATTGAACGAATATATGAGTCAGTATAAGCTAGAAAAAATGGACGAGCTCCCAGATTTTCAAGGTGGGGCAATTGGATATATAAGCTATGACTATGCACGGTATATTGAAAAGCTCCCGGAAATCGCAAAGGATGATTTAGAAATACCGGAGATTTATTTCTTACTTTTTAAAGAGTGGTTTGTATTTGACCATAAAGAGGGAATCTTATGGCTGTTATTCCTTTATGAACAGGGAGACAATATTGAAGAAAAGGCATTACATTGGGAGAAAGAGTGGACGGAGCCAGTAAAAGAAAATACTTATACAAAAGCTAAGACTGCTAATTCAGAGCTAGAAGTTTCAATGAGCGAGTCAGAGTTTATGGATGCTGTGAAGTCAATACAGGAGTATATTTCACAAGGAGATGTATTCCAAGTAAATCTATCTGTCAGGCAGTCAAAACCAATTGCTGTAAAGGCTATTGAAGTTTACGAGCAACTCCGTATTTTAAATCCGTCTCCTTACATGGGTTATTTCCATACACCTGAGTTCCAGTTAGTCAGTGGATCGCCGGAGTTATTAATTAAGAAAAACGGTGAGGAAGTTAGTACACGTCCGATAGCGGGTACGCGCTCTAGAGGGAAAGACGAAGAAGAAGATTTAAAACTAGCCAACGAATTGATTGAGAACGAAAAAGAGCGAGCGGAACACGTCATGCTCGTAGATTTGGAAAGAAATGATCTCGGTAGAGTTTGTAAATATGGAACTGTGAATGTTGATGAGTTCATGGTCATTGAAAAATACTCACATGTGATGCATATTGTTTCAAACGTAAAAGGGCAGTTGGCGGAAGGGAAAACTTCAGTTGACTTAATAGATGCGGTGTTTCCTGGGGGAACCATTACGGGTGCTCCTAAGGTGAGAACAATGGAGATTATCGAAGAGCTTGAGCCAGTTCAGCGAGCTCCATATACGGGCTCGCTAGGTTGGATTGGCTTTAATGGTGATTTGGAATTAAATATTATTATTCGCACGATGCTTGTAAAAGAAGGATTGGCACATGTGCAAGCAGGGGCTGGAATTGTCATTGACTCTAATCCAAAGCACGAGTATAAAGAGTCCCTTAAAAAGGCCATCGCATTATGGAAAGCAAAAGAAATGGCAGAAGGTGATCGACTATGATTTTTATGATTGATAACTACGACTCGTTTACCTTTAACTTAGTTCAGTATTTAGGTGAACTAGGGGAAGAGTTAGTCGTGAAAAGAAATGACAAGACCACAATTGATGAAATTAGATCTTTGGATCCCAAGTTTTTAATGGTATCTCCAGGACCTTGTAGCCCAAATGAAGCGGGTATTAGCTTAGAGGCTATCCAAGCGTTTGCGGGTAAGGTACCTATTTTGGGGGTCTGTCTTGGACACCAGGCCATCGCTCAAGCTTTTGATGGGGATGTAGTTCGAGCTGAGCGACTTATGCACGGGAAGACTTCTCAAATGTTCCATGATGGTAAAACAATATTTAAAGATCTCCCTAACCCGTTTCCTGCAACGAGATACCATTCTTTAATTGTGAAAAAAGAAACGTTACCGGACTGCTTTGAAATTTCTGCTTGGACAGAAGAAGGAGAAATCATGGCTATCCGTCATAAAGAACTACCGATTGAAGGAGTTCAATTTCACCCTGAATCTATCATGACAACAGCTGGTAAGGATCTATTAAAGAATTTTATTGCTCATTATGGAGTTGAAAGTAAAGTAACATCTAGTACAGAGGGACAATAAGTTATGTATATTTTTCTAAACGGTCAGGTGATTAAAAAAGAAGATGCGATGATTTCGCCTTTTGAGCATGGGTTTCTTTATGGACTTGGTTTATTTGAAACTTTCCGCGTATACAATGGGCATCCTTTTCTTTTAGATGACCATCTTGCACGACTTAACAGTGGTTTGGAAATTTTAAATATAAAGAAACAACTAACTAGGGATGATGTCGTTTCCTATCTAGGAGATCTACTTGGGAAAAATGGTTATGATAATGCTTATATTCGTTTGAACGTATCAGCGGGAAATGGAGAAATTGGACTCCAAACAGCTGAATACGTAGAGCCGAACCTGATTATTTTTTCAAAGCCTCTCCCTGAGGTCGTTTCTATGTCTGAAAAGAAAGCGAAGTTGTTAAAATTAAACCGTAATACCCCTGAAGGTGATGAAAGGCTCAAGTCACATCACTACTTAAATAATATACTGGCAAAAAGAGAAATTGGGGACGATCAGTCGGTTGAAGGCATCTTTCTAACCAGGGAAGGTTTTATTGCAGAAGGCGTAGTCTCCAATATTTTTTGGACGAAAGGGAATACGTTGTACACTCCCTCTATTGATACTGGAATTCTAAACGGAATTACTAGAAGGTTTATATTAAAACTTGGTAAGAAAAATGGTTTCGAAATCAAAGAGGGCCTTTTTTCAACGGAAGGCTTTGATGCGGATGAAATATTTGTCACTAATTCTATCCAGGAGATTGTCCCGGTGATAGACTTTAATGGGATAAAATTCCCAGGAAATAAGGGAGAAGTTGTTCAACGTCTTTATCACCAATATCGACACTACTCCGGTAGTCTATGGAGTAGGCACCAGATTTAAGTTTGGAGGTAATGGTATGATTATTGAATGTGGACCGTACTCATTGGACTATGGAAAAAAGACACTGGTGATGGGGATTTTAAATACAACCCCTGATTCATTTTCTGATGGGGGAAAATACGCTCAAGTGGAAAAGGCAGTGGAACATGCTGTCAGATTAGTAGAAGAAGGCGCGGATATCATCGATGTTGGGGGCGAATCAACTAGGCCCGGAGCG
This sequence comes from Cytobacillus spartinae, assembly GCF_042865285.1. Taxonomy (NCBI): domain Bacteria; kingdom Bacillati; phylum Bacillota; class Bacilli; order Caryophanales; family Bacillaceae; genus Cytobacillus; species Cytobacillus spartinae. The sequence continues at coordinate 45,185 of NZ_JBIACK010000023.1, forward strand.
GATGCTGTCTCACTTGAAGAAGAATTAACTAGAGTGGTCCCTATTATAGAAGCCATTTCAAAGCGAGTGCATGTGCCAATCTCAATAGATACATATAAAGCAGAAGTAGCAAAACAAGCGCTTGAAGCGGGAGCTCATATCATTAATGATGTATGGGGAGCGAAAGCGGATCCTGACATGGCGATTGTTGCTGCGAAGTATGATGTGCCGATAATATTAATGCACAATCGACATAATCGTGACTATAAAGTGTTTTTTCGAGATGTACTAAATGACCTGTTTGAAAGTATTAACTTGGTTAAAAATGCTGGGTTAAAGGACGAAAGAATTATTCTGGATCCAGGGATAGGTTTTGCTAAAGGGTTATCCGGAAATCTTGAAATGATGAGAGAGTTGGACAAATTAGTGGCTGTTGGTTACCCTGTTCTACTAGGAACTTCAAGAAAATCAATGATTGGAACAGTCTTAGATCTACCAGTGGAAGAACGTTTAGAAGGAACAGGGGCAACGGTTTGTTACGGAATTCAAAAAGGATGTCAAATCGTCAGGGTTCATGACGTAAAGGAAATGAGTAGAATGGCAAAAATGATGGATGCTTTAATGGGAAGGGGAGAATTCGGTGGATAAAATCTATGTAAATAAGATGGCTTTTTATGGTTATCATGGAGTGTTCCCTGAAGAGACAAAATTAGGGCAACGTTTTTTAGTCGATCTTGTAGTCGAAGCGGATTTACGTCCGGCGGGCCAAAGTGATGATTTGGAACAGTCTATAAATTACGGGGAACTATACAAAACTTGTAAAGAAATTGTTGAAGGAAAACCTTATAAGCTGGTGGAAAGTGTTGCAGAAAACATAGCATCTGAGTGTTTAGTCCAATATCCTAAAGCACAAGCCATTACGGTGAAGGTTATTAAGCCAGATCCTCCGATTCCAGGACATTATGATTCTGTAGCCGTTGAAATCAGAAGGAGTCGATAGTTTTTGAACAATCAAGCATATATCGCCCTAGGCTCAAACATCGGTAACCGATCAGAACATTTAAAAAATGCGATAGACCAATTGAGAAGTCACTTAAGAATTAATTTGTTAAATGTATCCTCCATCTACGAAACAGATCCGGTTGGTTTTGTTGATCAAGATCAATTTTTAAATATGGTGGTTCTTGTTGAGACTGAGCTGAAACCGTTCGAATTATTAGATTTTTGCTTATCTGTAGAGAGTGAATTAGGAAGAAAACGGGAAATAAAATGGGGCCCTCGAATAATAGACCTTGACATTCTCCTCTATAATCAAGAAAATATTGAAACAGAGAAACTTATTATTCCCCATCCTCGGATTCAAGAAAGAGCTTTTGTTACCATTCCTCTAATAGAGATTAGTCCAGACATCAAAATTCCGTTGATGGAGCAACCTTTAAAGTCATACTTGGAAGAGATACCTGATAAAGAAGGAGTACGAATATGGAAGCTGAAAAATGGGGAAGACGTATTCGCGCTTTTCGCAAACTAAAAGGTTTTACTCAAGAAAGCTTTGCGAAGGAGCTTGGTGTATCAGTGTCTATATTAGGAGAAGTAGAGAGAGGCAACCGAATGCCATCCGAAGAATTTATAAATAGTGTTGCAGAAGCACTAAATGTAAGTGTAAAAGACATTACACCTGAAGAGTAGGTTTATATAAACATAAATTATTTTATCTAGCATAGAGAAGGAGGGTAAACCCATGTTTAAAATTGGAGATATTGAAATTAAGAACCGTGTTGTCCTAGCACCAATGGCGGGAGTTTGTAATTCTGCTTTCCGTTTAACGGTTAAAGAATTTGGTGCGGGTTTGGTTTGTGCGGAAATGGTTAGTGACAAAGGGATTGTTTTAAAAAACGTAAAAACCATGAACATGTTATATATCGATGAACGTGAAAAACCACTTAGCTTGCAAATCTTTGGTGGAGAAAAAGAAACTTTAGTAGAAGCGGCTAAGTTCGTTGATAAGAACTCCAATGCGGATATTATTGATATTAATATGGGATGCCCTGTTCCGAAAATTATAAAATGTGACGCTGGGGCAAAGTGGTTACTAGACCCAGACAAGATCTATGAAATGGTAGCGGCTGTTGTGGATGCAGTTGATAAGCCTGTTACAGTTAAGATGCGTATGGGCTGGGATGAAGATCATATCTTTGCTGTTAAAAATGCACAAGCAGTAGAACGTGCTGGCGGAAAAGCAGTAGCTCTTCACGGTAGAACGCGTGTGCAAATGTACGAAGGTACGGCTAACTGGGATATTATTCGTGAAGTGAAGCAATCCATTAACATTCCTCTAATCGGAAATGGTGACGTGCAAACTCCACAAGATGCGAAACGTATGCTTGATGAAACAGGTTGCGATGGTGTCATGATTGGTCGTGCTGCACTAGGTAACCCATGGATGATTTACCGTACAGTTAAGTTCTTAGAAAACGGTGAACTAATGGGAGAACCTTCAGTACGTGAGAAGATTGATGTGTGTATTTTACATCTTGACCGCCTGATTGCATTAAAGGGCGAAAATGTCGCAGTGCGTGAAATGAGGAAGCATGCTGCCTGGTATCTAAAAGGTATCAGAGGTAATGCTAAGGCCCGTAATGCTGTGAATGAATCTAATACAAGAGAAGACCTTGTCACCCTTCTGCAAGAAATTGTTATTGAAGCTGAAGAAAAGGAACAAAGCCAATCACAAGTAGGATAAGGTTTGACTTCCGATGATTCTTTCAATATAATACCCTTGTTATAAAAGAAAGCTGCCAGTATCTACTGGCAGTTTTTATTCTATATGTATTTATTTATTGTTTTTTTGATGTCTGATTTCAGTACTTTGTGTAAAATAATATAGTATGACTAAAAATGAGATAAAATTACATTTATTTTCACATGCAAAGGAACTTACATAAACGATTCAAATAAAATGGAGTTGATAAAAATGAGTCATGAAGAATTAAATGACCAGCTAAGAGTCAGAAGAGAAAAAATGCATGCGATGCGCGAAAAAGGATTAGATCCGTTTGGGAAACGTTTTGAACGTACTCACCAAGCGCAGGAGTTAATGAATGAGTACGGTAATCTTGAAAAAGAAGAAGTAGATTCAAAAGAAGTACCTGTTACCCTTGCAGGGCGTATTATGACGAAGCGTGGAAAAGGGAAAGCGGGATTTGCTCATATCCAAGATTTATCAGGTCAAATCCAAATTTATATCAGAACAGATGCTGTTGGCGAAGAGCAGTACGAAATTTTTGATAGTGCCGACCTTGGTGATTTAGTTGGAATAAGTGGAACGCTTTTCAAAACAAAAGTAGGAGAGCTTTCTGTAAAAGTTCAAAATTTTGAACTACTGACTAAAGCACTTCGTCCGCTTCCAGAAAAATTTCACGGTCTTAAAGACGTTGAACAACGTTATCGTCAGCGTTATTTAGATTTAATTACAAGCCAAGAGAGTAAGAATACATTTATCGCGCGCAGCCGTATTATTCAATCAATGCGACGTTACTTAGATAATCATGGGTACCTAGAAGTTGAAACTCCGATGATGCACTCAATCGCAGGTGGAGCTTCTGCTCGACCATTTATTACTCACCATAACGCACTAGATATGCAATTATATATGCGTATTGCAATCGAACTTCATTTAAAACGTTTAATCGTCGGTGGCTTAGAAAAAGTATATGAAATTGGACGAGTATTCCGTAATGAAGGTGTTTCTACTCGACATAACCCTGAATTTACGATGATTGAATTATATGAAGCTTACGCTGACTATCGTGATATCATGAGCCTTACAGAAAATCTAATTGCTCATATTGCGCAAGAGGTATTAGGTACAACAACTGTACAATACGGAGAATACGAAGTTAACCTAAAACCAGAGTGGACGAGACTTCATATGGTAGACGCGATTAAAGAATACACGGGTGTGGACTTCTGGAAAGAGATGAGCACGGAAGAAGCTCAAGCTCTAGCGAAAGAACATGGTGTAGAAATTAAGGACAGCATGCTTTACGGCCATATTGTTAATGAATTCTTTGAGCAAAAAGTAGAAGAAAAACTTATACAACCAACATTCATATATGGGCATCCAGTGGAGATTTCTCCTTTAGCTAAGAAAAATGATGAGGATCCACGCTTTACTGATCGTTTTGAATTATTTATCGTTGCTCGTGAACACGCAAATGCATTTACGGAGCTAAATGACCCAATTGATCAGCGCGAGCGTTTCGAAGCTCAGTTAAAAGAGCGTGAGCAAGGAAACGATGAAGCACATATGATGGACGATGACTTCATTGAAGCACTAGAATACGGTATGCCTCCAACAGGTGGGTTAGGAATCGGTATTGATAGACTTGTCATGTTACTTACAAACTCACCTTCCATTAGAGACGTCCTATTATTCCCGTTAATGAGACATAGATAATAAGAGAAAGAAGCAAAGCTAAGGCTTTGCTTTTTTTGTATCATGAAAAATAGAAAAAATTTCTTTTAAAAAAGGTATTGCTAGATATCTTTTAAGATGATATATTATTATTCGTTGTCCGAAACGAGCTGACATAACGAGAAAATAAATTAAAAAAGTTATTGACGCCTAGATGACAATCTGTTAATATTAAAAAGTCGCCTTGAGCGACAAACGAAATAAATTGTTCTTTGAAAACTAAACAAATCATACGTCAACGTAAGTTTTAAAATTGTTTTAAACAAGAGCTAATCTTACTCTTTATTGGAGAGTTTGATCCTGGCTCAGGACGAACGCTGGCGGCGTGCCTAATACATGCAAGTCGAGCGAAGATTTAAAAGCTTGCTTTTGAATCTTAGCGGCGGACGGG
>NZ_JBIACK010000024.1:0-37917 GCF_042865285.1 Cytobacillus spartinae
CCCGTCCGCCGCTAAGATTCAAAAGCAAGCTTTTAAATCTTCGCTCGACTTGCATGTATTAGGCACGCCGCCAGCGTTCGTCCTGAGCCAGGATCAAACTCTCCAATAAAGAGTAAGATTAGCTCTTGTTTAAAATAATTTTAAAACTTACGTTGACGTATGATTTGTTTAGTTTTCAAAGAACAATTAATCGCTCAAGGCGACTTTTATAATATATCATTTTCATGATATTTCGTCAACACTTTTTTAAAGGAAGTTCAAAAATGAACTGTCTTGTTTTGCTGACTTGAATTAGTATATCAGGGTTGTCCTATGTTTACAATTACTTTTTTATAGGTAATATTTGAAAAAAGACTCGGGCAGCTGTTTGTATATATGAAAAATAGACTGACACGTGTCAGTCTACTCTAAAATCTCATCTATAAATAATTGTCTATTTTTTTCTAAATGAATGATTTCTTCTGAATGTGTTAGTTTTATTAAAGGTCTTGTTGGCGATTTTTCTTCTATAAAGAGGATTTCTGCAATCTGACCATTCGAAAGTTTCACCTTGCTCCCAATCGAAAAGTTCATAATCCCAGCTTGTAGAGCCCTTATTGATGCGATATCGAATTTCCCAAAGTTATCTTGGATGATCATTTCTAGTACCTTGAAAGGGGATTGTTTTTTTCTATACATTCTTTGAGAGGTCATAGCATGAAATGTGTCTGCGACTGCTATTATCTTTGCAAATGGATGTATTTTTTGATCCTTTTCACCTAGTGGGTATCCTGTTCCATCAAGACGCTCATGATGCTGGAAAATAGATATTTTTGCTCCATCTCTTAGTAGAGTAGCGTTTTGAATCATTCTATAACTATAAGTTGGATGTTGTTTTACTTCTTCAAATTCATCTCGCGTCAAGGCATCTTTTTTATTTAAGATATTAGAAGGGATTTTTGCCATTCCACAGTCAGATAAACAACCGGCTACTGCCAGCTGAGCGATGTCACCTTTATTATAATTAAGCTTTTTCCCAATAAAACCACTTATTAATCCTACGGCAATGGAGTGTTGAAATAAGTACTCATTCTCCGTTGATAAATGATGTAGGTTAAATAAGTCAGATGAACGTGTCTCAGATTTTTCTATAAGAGGAATGATAATATTTCTAATCTTTGAGATGTCAACTGTTGTACCAGCTTGCCAAGCTTGAAATTCCTTTTTATATTGTTGAACCGCTTGGAGAAAATAATCCGTAAAAGATTCTTCTTTTTTATTACTCTCTTTCTCGCTCTCTTTTTCCTCTTCGATTAATTCAGAAGGAATAAAAGGAGTACCATTTACAAGCATCCTCTCTACTGAAACATCTTTAACCAAAAAAGCATGTAAGATTTCAAGTAACTCGTTCGTTAAGACAGTTTTCTTTTGAATGATAGGACGGTTCGTCCAGCTGATAACATCTTCAGAAAGAATACATCCTTCTTGAAGTTCCTTGATTTTGACGCGCACCTGGATTCACCTCAGTATGTTAAATAGGTCTTAAAGATTATTTTACTTTATTTACTAATGTTTAACAATTAAGAAAAGCACAAGCAACTTGTATAAACTGGAATCGCAACTAAATAAGCTTGATAAAACTTATATTTTTCCTAAAAAAAGAACACGATGTCAAATCGTGTTCCTCTGCTTTATTCTTCCTCGGTATCTTCTTGTCCGTCCAATACCTCTTCTTCGCCATTCTCTAGAGAAGTTTCTTCAGTAGACTCATCATGAGTAGCTTCTACCGGTACACTGTATTCTTTATCTTCTTCTTCTTTTTCTACTTGAGCAACGGTTGCAACATATTCGTTTTCAATTTCATTTAAACGGATAAGTCTTACACCTTGAGTGTTACGACCCATTGTAGAAATATCACTCACAGCCATACGGATTAAAACTCCACCTGTAGTAATGATCATAATATCTTCTTCACCAGTTACAGCTTTCATAGACACTAGATCTCCATTTTTATCGGTGATATTGCAGGTTTTAATTCCTTTACCACCTCTACCTTGAACACGGTATTCTTCAGCAGGAGTTCTCTTGCCGTAACCTTTTTTAGTAACAATAAGAATTTGTGTATCTTCCTCTAGAACTTCCATGCCGACTACTTCATCGTCAGCATCTAAATTGATCCCTTTTACACCAGTAGCTGTACGACCCATAGAGCGTACATCTGTTTCTGGGAAACGAATTAACATTCCATTCTTCGTACCAATGATGATTTCTTTGCTTCCATCTGTTAGACGTACAGAGATTAATTCATCATCTTCTCTTAAGTTTAATGCAATTAACCCATTATTTCTGATATTTGCAAAAGAGGTCAATGGTGAACGTTTTGAAACCCCTTGACGAGTAGTGAAGAATAAGCTCCATTCGTCCACAAATTCTTCAATAGGAATCATGGCATTTACCCATTCACCTTTATCAATGCCCAATAGGTTGATGATTGGAATCCCTTTGGCTGTACGAGATAATTCAGGTATTTCATATCCTTTTGCACGATACACTTTTCCTTTGTTCGTAAAGAAAAGGATTGTATCGTGAGTTGAAGTGGTAATAAGATGTTCTACAAAATCATCATCATTTGTTCCCATCCCTTGAATACCTCTTCCTCCACGTTTTTGAGCACGGTATGTGGAAACAGGTAATCTTTTAATGTAACCGTTATGGGTTAACGTAATGACGATATTTTCACGAGGGATTAAGTCTTCATCCTCGATATTCTCAATTCCACCTGTAACAATCTCAGTTCTTCGCTTATCGTTAAAACGTTCTTTGATTTCAGTTAATTCTTCACGAATAATTTCTAAAATCTTTTCTTCATCTGCTAAAATTGCCTTTAATTCTGCAATCAATTTAACAAGACTTTGATATTCGTCTTCGATTTTCTCACGTTCTAAACCAGTTAAACGTTGTAAACGCATATCTAGGATTGCTTGTGCTTGTTTCTCAGAAAGGCTAAACTTCGTCATTAATCCTTCACGAGCAATATCAGTCGTTTGTGAACTACGGATTAGGGCAATAACCTCATCTAAGTGATCAAGCGCAATTCTTAATCCATCTAAAATATGAGCACGCGCCTCTGCTTTACGTAATTCAAACTCAGTTCTTCTACGAATGACAACTTTTTGATGATCTAAATAGTAGCTTAAACATTGTTTAAGATTTAGTACTTTCGGTTGCCCATTAACAAGTGCTAATGTATTGATTCCAAAACTAGTTTGTAGAGCCGTTTGTTTATATAGGTTGTTTAGAAGTACATTTGCATTTGCATCTTTACGTACTTCAATAACAATTCTCATCCCATTACGATCTGATTCATCACGTAAATCGGTAATACCATCAATCTTCTTATCACGTGCTAATTCAGCAATTTTTTCAATCAATCTTGCTTTATTAACCTGGTAAGGGATCTCATTAACAATGATAACTTCTTTCCCATTTGATTTTTGCTCTATCTCAACTTTTGCACGTAAAGTAATGGAACCTCTACCTGTTTCATACGCTTTGCGAATTCCGCTTCTTCCGAGGATTAATCCTCCTGTAGGGAAGTCTGGTCCTGGGATGATTTCCATTAACTCTTGAGTGGTCAAATCAGGGTCCTTACTAATAGCTAAAACTCCGTCAATAACTTCTCCAAGTTGATGAGGTGGTATATTTGTCGCCATACCTACCGCAATTCCGGTCGTTCCATTCACTAAAAGGTTAGGGAAACGAGCAGGTAGAACAACCGGCTCTTTTTCTTCACCATCATAGTTGTCTTGATAATCAATGGTGTCCTTGTTGATATCTCTTAGCAATTCCATCGAGATTTTTGACATACGTGATTCGGTATAACGCATCGCAGCTGCAGCGTCACCGTCAACAGAACCAAAGTTCCCATGTCCATCCACTAGCATATAACGATAGTTAAAGTCTTGGGCCATACGAACCATGGTTTCATATACTGCAGAGTCACCATGAGGATGGTATTTACCAATAACGTCTCCTACGATACGAGCAGACTTCTTATAAGGTTTATCAGAATGCATACCAAGGTCGTGCATTGCATATAAAATACGACGGTGAACTGGCTTTAAACCATCTCGAACGTCAGGAAGAGCACGGGAGACAATAACACTCATTGCATAGTCTAAAAATGAAGATTTCATTTCTTGACTTATATTAATTTCTGTAATTTGAGAATTCGGTGTCTCAGCCATTTTTAAGGACCTCCTATTAAAACACTAGTAAAAATACATATACATCAAAGCTATATTTCTTACAGTAATAAAAGAAAAAGGAGGATAGGGGGAAACCTCTATCCTGCAACTTATAAATAAATCAAGTATTTCTCTGGGTATTGTCAAGCTTCACCAGAAAAACCCTATAAGCGTTGACTATATTAAATATCTAAATTCTTAACATATGCCGCGTTGGCTTCAATGAAATTTCGACGAGGCTCTACTTTATCACCCATCAACATTTCAAATGTTTCATCCGCTTCAATGGCGTCTTCTAAACTTACTTGTAGCATCATTCGTGTAGCTGGATCCATCGTAGTTTCCCATAACTGACCAGGATTCATCTCTCCAAGACCTTTGTAACGTTGAATATTTGGTTTTGGTTGAGCAGGTAACTCAGCAAACACTTTTTCTAATTCGCGGTCATTGTAGGCATACTCAATACGTTTACCTTGCTGAATTTTATATAAAGGTGGTTGAGCAATATAAATATAACCAGCCTCTAGAATTTGTCGCATATAACGGTAGAAGAACGTTAAAATAAGCGTTCTGATGTGTGCACCGTCGACATCAGCATCAGTCATGATGACAATTTTATGATATCGAGCCTTAGAAATATCAAAGTCTTCGCCAATTCCTGTACCAATCGCTGTAATCATCGCTCTTACTTCGTTATTGGAAAGGATTTTGTCTAGACGCGCTTTTTCAACATTTAGGATTTTTCCTCTTAGCGGAAGAATTGCTTGGAAATGACGATCACGTCCTTGCTTTGCAGATCCACCGGCAGAGTCACCCTCAACGATATATAATTCGCTAATTGACGGATCCTTTGAAGAACAATCCGCTAACTTACCTGGCAAACTCGATACTTCTAATGCGCTTTTTCTACGCGTTAATTCTCTTGCTTTTTTAGCTGCTAAACGAGCTCTTGCAGCCATTAGCCCTTTTTCAACAATTTTTCTAGCTACAGAAGGATTCTCTAGCATAAATTTATCTAAAGCTTCTGAGAAAATAGTATCAGTAGCTGTTCTTGCTTCTGAATTTCCTAATTTCGTTTTTGTTTGTCCCTCGAACTGTGGATCAGGGTGTTTAATCGAGATAATAGCTGTTAAGCCTTCTCGAACATCATCACCCGAAAGGTTCGCATCCGCGTCTTTAAAGATTCCATTCTTTCTTGCATAGTCGTTAATCACACGAGTTAATGCTGTTTTAAATCCAGATTCGTGTGTACCACCTTCATACGTGTGAATATTGTTAGCGAAAGAGTATATATTACTTGTGTAACTATCATTGTATTGGATGGATACTTCAACGGTAATTCCTTCTCTTTCACCTTCAATAAAAATAGGCTCTTCGTGGAGCACTTCTCTTGTTCTGTTTAAGTGTTCAACGTAAGATTTAATACCGCCTTCATAATAGTACTCATTCAGCTTATTTTCAGCACGTTTATCTTCAATAGTGATCTTTATTCCTTTATTTAAGAAAGCAAGTTCACGAAGTCGATTGGCAAGAGTATCATAATCGTACTCTAACGTTTCAGTAAAGATCTCTCCATCTGGTGTAAAGTGAATTGTTGTACCAGTTCGATCCGTTTCACCGATCACTTCTAAATCAGCAGCAGGTACACCACGCTCAAATTTTTGGTAATGGATTTTTCCATCACGATGAACGAATACTTCTAACACAGTTGAAAGGGCATTAACTACGGAAGCACCAACACCATGTAAACCTCCAGAAACTTTGTATCCGCCACCGCCGAATTTACCTCCAGCATGAAGAACGGTCATGATTACTTCTACCGCTGGTCTACCCATTTTTTCATGGATACCAACAGGAATTCCACGGCCATTATCTTCAACGGTGATGCTATTATCCTGTTCAATTTTTACATTAATCTCCGAACAATATCCTGCTAAAGCTTCGTCGATACTGTTATCAACAATTTCCCAAACGAGATGGTGGAGTCCCTTGACACTTGTGGAACCAATATACATCCCAGGTCTTTTTCGTACAGCTTCTAGACCTTCTAAAACCTGTATCTGGTTTTCATCATAGGAATGCTCTTGTACTGCTTCTTGTTCCATTGCCATACTGAATCACCTACACTTTCTACTAAGTAAACCAAAAATAATATGAAATAAATGACGAATATTTTATAAAAATCAAAGTATAACTAAGGTTAAAGGCAGTAATATTTATCTTAAAAGTCTCCCTGAAAATTAGGAAGGGCTTTAATTTTTGAAAATAGACTTTAGTATTCTTGAACAGCCAACTTGGCAGAACGTTTTTTTAAGGTTCCTGAAGCTAAAGGGGAATAATAAATTTTATCAATGGTGATGACAATAGATTTAAAGGCACCTTTTGATAGGGTGATAACCTGATTGTCATGTTGGTCCAAAAACTCCTTAATGTATTGGGAAGAATTTACGCTTTCTTTATCAATAATAGCTATAATATCCCTAGTTCTAACAAGGATATCTTCACCTACATGAACGTACATGCCTTCACCTCATTGTAATTTTCTCATAACCCCTGATTCTACCCGAAACGTAGATGCCTCTTTTAATGTTTGATGATCAATACCATCTACACTTGTTGTCGTAACAAAGGTTTGTACCTTACCCTGAATGGTATTCAATAAATGGGACTGGCGATAATCATCCAATTCAGAAAGAACATCATCCAAGAGGAGGATGGGGTATTCACCAATTTCTGAATGGATCAGTTCAATTTCAGCTAGCTTAAGTGATAGGGCAGTTGTTCTTTGTTGGCCTTGAGATCCAAATGTTTGAACATCTCTTCCGTTAACGAAAAAAAGTAGGTCATCACGGTGGGGACCAAACAAAGTTACACCTCTATCAATTTCCCTTGATTTCATTTTAACAAATTTATCCTGAAATACTTCTACCATTTTCGACAAATCTTGTTCTTCTGATACGTCTACTGATGGTTTGTATTCTATTTTTAACGTTTCCAACCCCCGAGAAATCCCTTCATGTATAGGAATAGCCCAACTTTCAAGAAGGCGGAGGAACTGAAATCGTTTAGAAATAATTTTCGCGGCCGTTTGTATAAATTGTTCCGTTAGAACTTCTAACATGGTTTCATCCTGTTGCTTTTTGATTTGCAACATTTTCAGATAGTGATTTCTCTGCTGAAGAATCTTCTGATATTGGCCCATATCATGTAAATACACAGGAGAAACCTGGCCAATTTCCATATCAATAAAACGACGCCTTACTTGTGGACTCCCTTTTACTAAATGGAGATCTTCAGGCGCAAACATTACAACATTCATATTTCCCACATATTGACTGAGCTTTTGCTGTTCAATATGATTACATTTTGCTTTTTTTCCTTTTTTCGATACGACCAACTGCATCGGCAAAGAGCCGTTACTTTTTTTTACCCTACCCTCTATTTTAGCATATTCTTCGTCCCAGTATATAAGATCTTTATCATTCGATGTCCGATGGGATTTTGCCATTGCTAAAACATAGATAGATTCCATCACATTGGTCTTCCCTTGAGCATTTTCTCCTAAAATGACATTAACCTTATTTTCAAACTCAACTTCTAAATTTTCATAGTTCCGGTAATTTTTTAAAAGTAAATGCTCAATATACATAAACGTACATCCTTTAGTTACTCATTTTAAGAGGCTCTTTTCGTAAACTTTGTTGCTATTTAAGTACTTTAAACAGTTTTTAAACAGTTTATGATGCTGCTATCTTTGTTTTGGGAAGAAAAGATGCCACGAAAGTAGCATAAAATCCGTATCCTGAGACTATTACGAATAGCAACAATCTATGCGAAAACAGCTTTTCAGAAACAAACAAATCTGTATAAGATATTCTACTGATTAATTAGTTATAACAAAATATCCAAAATTTGGTATATTAATGATGTCACCAGATCTTAGTTTTCTTCCTCTTCTTTGATCAAGTTCACCGTTTATAAAAATTTCATGTTCACTTAAAAACCATTTGGCCATTCCACCAGAATCAATGATGTTGGCCAACTTTAAAAATTGCCCTAACGTAATATACTCAGTATCAATTTTGATCTCTTGATTCATGGACTCACTCCTCTTTCTTTTTAGAGGCCTTCACCCTCCATTTTACTAAAAAAACGATACATACACAAAAATTTACTTTATTGGGAAAGAGGGAAAGGAATTATCTAATCAATTGTTTTCCTGCTATTTAGTATTTCCTACCATGAATACAAATATGAATTTAGCATACTAGTTTTATGAAAATTTTTAGAATCTTTCTCAAACTCCTTCATGTCTATCTCTCAAAGAAAAGCTACCAGTAGTCTGGCAGCTTTCCTCTATCATGAATCTTGATTTAATTATAATTTGTATCCAGAAGGGGATTGTCTTCAATAAGAATTCTAGTATGTTCTTACTGGCAAGATTAGTTGAAGAATGGAATCATCGTTCATCGGACGAATTAAAAACGGTCGCATCGCTCCGGTAAAGCTGATTTTAATCTCAGAACCTTCTAGTGCTTTTAACGCATCCATTACATACTTTGCACTAAAGGAGATTTTCAACTCTTCTCCCTCTATTGACTGACTTTGTAGTTCTTCAACTACTTTTCCGATTTCAGGCGTATTTGAGGAAATCTCAATACTTCCGCCTTCAATGGTTGCAAATTTAACCACATTGTTACGACCTTCTCTTGCTAAAAGGGAAGCACGATCAATAGATTGTAAAAATTCTTTTGTTCCTACTACTACGTCTGTTTTACTCTCAGCAGGAATTAATCTAGTAGTGTCAGGGTAGTTTCCTTCAAGCAATCTTGAGAAGAATAGTAAATGTTTTGCTTTAAACAACACTTGATTTTCTGTCATAACAATATCAATTGGTTCGTTATTGTCATCTAGGATTTTGCTCAATTCATTTAAGCTTTTTCCTGGGATTACAACATTATAAGTTTCATTTGTTGTTAAATCGATTTTTGCTTTACGTAAAGCTAGTCTGTGGCTATCTGTTGCAATACAGATCAACTCGTTATTTTCTACTTTCCAGTTTACACCTGTCAACACTGGTCGTGTTTCTGAGGTGGACACTGCAAAGACCGTTTGGCGAATCATCATTTTCAATAAGTCAGTAGGAATTTGGAATGCATTTTCCTCGTTGATTTGTGGTAAATGAGGATACTCTTCAGCATCTAATCCATTTAAGTTGAATTCTGATTTACCTGAACGAATAACCGTTTGAAGATGATTTTGCACTTCAATCTCTACCGTATCAGTAGGTAGCTTTTTTACGATTTCACTAAAGAATTTTGCTTGAAGAACAATTGCACCTGTTTGTTTGATTTCTACAATTTCATCTCCAGCTTCCTCTTTCGGAATAAAAGATTCAATAGAGATATCAGAGTCACTACCAGTTAAGGTAACTCCTTCGTTTGAAACAACAATTTTGATACCAGTTAGAATTGGGATAGTAGTTCTACTTGTGACTGCTTTCATTACATCTTGGACACTTTGAACGAGGTGATCCCGTTGGATTATAAATCTCATATTTTTTAATCCTCCGTTTTCAGGAATATATTTATTTATTTTTAATAAAAGTACTAGAAGTAATAGTAGGGCCTGTTAATATGTGTATAACTCTATTTTGGTGAATAAAACACAGCCTATCCACATGTGGACAGACTGTGCGTAAGTAAAGCCAAGTTATTCACAGTATCCTATATTTTAAGACTTTCGTTTATATCTTTCATTTGTCTTTGAAGTTGAGAATCTGTTTGCATGAGCTTAGATATTTTTTCATGAGCATGGATGACAGTAGTATGATCCCTGCCACCAAATTCTTCTCCTATTTTAGGGAGAGAGAAATCAGTCAGCTCTCTTGATAAGTACATGGCAATTTGTCTTGGAAAAGCAACTGATTTCGTTCGCTTCTTCGCCTTGAAATCCTCTAGCTTTACATTAAAATGTTCACCAACTACTTTTTGAATATCAAGAATGGTAATTACTTTTGGTTTGGAGCTTGGAATAATATCTTTAAGTGCTTCAGCAGCTAAATCCGCGTTAATATCTTTATTAATTAGTGATGAAAAGGCAACGACTCGAATAAGCGCTCCTTCCAATTCACGAATATTTGAATCAATTTGGTTAGCGATGTATAGCATGACTTCATTTGGAATGTCTAAACCTTCTGCTTTTGCCTTTTTTCTTAAAATGGCAATCCTCGTCTCTAAATCTGGAGGGGTAATATCAGTAATTAAGCCCCATTCGAAACGCGAACGAAGTCGATCTTCTAATGTCGGGATTTCCTTTGGTGGGCGGTCACTCGAAATGACAATTTGCTTGCTTTCTTCATGCAATGTATTAAAAGTATGGAAAAATTCCTCTTGAGTTTGTTCTTTCCCAGCCAAAAATTGAATATCATCGATTAATAGAACATCTACGCTTCGGTACTTGTTACGAAACTCAACCGTTTTATTGTCCCTGATTGAGTTAATAAATTCATTTGTAAACTTTTCTGAAGATAGATAAACCACCTTAGCGGCAGGATTATGATCAATTACATAGTGACCAATGGCATGCATTAAGTGGGTTTTTCCCAAACCAACACCCCCGTAGATAAATAAAGGGTTGTATGCCTTCGCAGGTGCTTCTGCAACCGCTAATGACGCAGCATGTGCAAATCGATTGCCTGAACCAATTACAAACGTATCAAACGTGTATTTGGGATTTAGCATATTTAATGGAAGTTCCGGCTGATCGTCATCCTTTTTCACTGTTTTGGGAGGAAGGGGTAAATCAACTTCTTGTTCATTTTGATTTTGCGGAATAATAAATTTAACTCCGAGTTCCTCTCCAGTAATATCATATAAAATACCGGAGATAAGCCCTGAATAACGCTCTTCCAGCCAATCTCTAGCAAACTCATTAGGTGCGGTAATCGTTAACATATCCCCTTGTAATGAATGCGCTTTTGTCGATTTTAGCCACGTATCAAAGCTTGGTTTGCTGATCTTTTTTTCTATATTGGCTAGAGCATTATTCCAAAGATCCGCAATATTTTCCAACAACTATCCCTCCTTTTGCTGTTCCGTTTTGAATAAGGATTAGGGTTGTACAACGTGTATAACCTATTAATTTATAAATATACGAAACTGTTTATGTGGAAAAATATATAATAAGGAAACAAAGTGGAATTTCGACAATATCCACTACTTGTGGACAAGGTTTTACCAACGGGGTGAATAACCTATCCACAAGTTATCCACAAACTGTGGATAATGAAGTTATACACAATAAAATAATTAGAGTGAAAACACAATTTATGATATCAGATAATACTAAGAGGCGCAATGCTTTTTCTTACCTTATCCACAACAAAAACAAGCTGTGAATTAAAATTATCCACATTGATAGAATGTGTGAAAAAGCTGTCAATATGTGCTGTGGATAATAAAAATTATGTCGAAAGTTATGCACATACCTATTAAAACGGGATTTAATTGTAAGAAATTACTTTTTTAATAAATGATTTTTTTCGTGACAGATTCGGAAAAACGGAGTAGTATTTTTTGAGTGGGTGGATTAAAATTTACTAAAATAAATTAGAAGATAGAAAAAATCCACTTTAGGTACTTTTTATCTCAAAAAAAGACGTCTTTTTAAATTTCATTAGATTGTAGTGGAAATTACTTAATTGTATTGAAATTTCTCATCTAGAATAAATTTAGTGAATTTCCGTGGCCTCCAGTGTAAATTTAAGTTTTGGTTACTTGATCATCACTGGATTTATTTGCATAACTGGTGTCCTTAGGAAAATTCCCAATTACTGTTGCAATTTTTAAGATCCGTATATATAATTAGAAAGACTGTCTTTAACAGCTATTCCTCAGGGAGGTGTCATATAATGAAAAGAACGTTTCAACCAAACAAACGTAAAAGAAGTAAAGTTCATGGTTTCCGTAGCCGTATGAGCTCTGCAAACGGACGTAAAGTCTTAGCTCGTCGTCGTAGAAAAGGAAGAAAAGTATTATCTGCTTAGGCCACTGACAAATCAGTGGTCTTTTTTCCACTTATGATTAGGTAAATCGTGATTGGCAGCAGTGAATGTAATCGACGAGGCTTATTTCTATACCAGGTAGATCTAAGTAAGTTTTTATAAGGTTACGGGGTAAGCCGACCGTTCGAAAAGGGTAGTGATAGAGCAATTTTTCTATTACTATGGCCTTTTTTTCACTATTATTG
Organism: Cytobacillus spartinae; assembly: GCF_042865285.1. Lineage (NCBI taxonomy): Bacteria > Bacillati > Bacillota > Bacilli > Caryophanales > Bacillaceae > Cytobacillus > Cytobacillus spartinae. The sequence goes on from NZ_JBIACK010000024.1 coordinate 12,477, forward strand.
CTCGCCAAATGGCGAGTTTTCTTTTTATGTTTACTTTTCTATTAAAGTGAATTTGCAAAATTGTTGCTATTCATAACTGTCTTAGGCAACGGATAATATGCTACTTTTTCTTACCAAAACAAAGAAAACAGCACCATAATAGGTTTTAAAACAATTCAAAGTATTAAATAGCAACAAAGATTACGAAAAGTGTGAGTTACTATTAATTTAAATCATCTTAAAACCTAGATGTATATAAGGTTCATCAAAGGCTGATAATTGATTAAGGTAGGTACTTTTTTGCCTTTATTGGTAATTTTCATAGCTTAAATCGAGGTTTTAGGGTGTTCATAGAGCCTTGGTGTTGAAGCTTACTAAAAGTATTTCCCATTTACATACATGAAAGTCAGATTGTGCTTCGTATATAATGGCACACATCTAAAAGTGGTTGTTTATTGTTAACAAGCTGCTAATAATCAGTGATATAAGCCATGCAGCATCACTCATTTAGATAACAACCCTTGTAAAACAAATGGATCCAAGTGGATTGAAGGTGTAAAAGGTGAAAAAAGAATTTAGAGTAAAGAAGAATAAAGAAATTCAGGATATTTTTAAAAATGGTAAGTCATTTGCTAATCGGCAGTTTGTTGTATATGCGTTGAAGAAACCTGGTCAGGCCCATTTTCGTATTGCACTATCAGTAAGTAAAAAGCTAGGAAATGCGGTCACTCGTAACCAAATAAAACGCTACCTGCGACAAGTATTTTTGGAACTTGAGGAAGATGTCTATAATGATTATGATTATGTCATTATTGCTAGAAAACCAGCAGCTGATATGGGATTCCATGAGATTAAAGGCAGTGTGTCGCATGTATTAAAGCTAGCTAGAGTCCTAAAGAAGGCAAAAACTAGCAACACAAGTCAACAATAATTTCAGCTTTTCTATTATTTTTCAAGGCACATCTTATTAAAAGATGATACAATACATTTGGATTAATCGATTACATCTTTGAAAATATGGTAGGGAATAGAATCTATCCATAAGGTTTGACATAAGATGTATGGACGAGCTTGTATTTAAAATAGGATTGGATATAAGGAGGAAAATACGGTTGAAAAAGAGAATATTTCTTTTTATCGGGTTGATTGCTGTTATGACCTTATTAACGGGTTGTATGGAATATGATCAGCCGATCACTTCTGAGAGCGAAGGCTTTTGGAACGAATATATTGTTTATCCGTTATCATTACTTATTGTAAAAGCGGCTGAGCTAGCTGGTGGTAATTTTGGAGTATCGATTATTTTAGTAACGATCCTAATTCGCCTAGTTATCTTACCTCTGATGATTAAGCAAACGAAAAGCTCTAAAGCAATGCAAGCGCTACAACCTGAAATGCAAAAATTGAAAGAAAAATATAGCTCTAAAGATCAAAAGACACAACAAAAACTTCAACAAGAAACAATGGCTTTGTTTCAACAGCATGGAGTAAATCCACTAGCTGGATGTTTCCCATTAATCGTACAAATGCCAATTCTTATTGGTTTTTACCACGCAATTTCAAGAACACGTGAGATTGCCGAGCATAACTTTTTATGGTTCGATTTAGGTTCTCCGGATCCACTATTTCTTTTACCACTTATTGCTGGTGTGACAACGTTTATCCAACAAAAAATGATGATGGCCGGAGTAGAAAATAATCCTCAAATGCAAATGATGCTTTGGTTAATGCCAATCATGATCGTTGTATTTGCGATTAACTTCCCTGCAGCCCTATCTCTTTACTGGGTAGTAGGTAATATTTTTATGATTATTCAAACGTACTTTATTAAAGGTCCGGATTTGAAAAAAGCAGCTGAAACTGCAAAAGCGGGAGGAGCAAAAAAGTGAAACAGGTAACTGCTACAGGACAATCTGTCGAAGAAGCAGTAGAATCGGCTTTAGCTCAATTAAAGACAACAAAAGACCGCACAGATATTTCAATTATTGATGCAGGGAAAAAAGGGGTTTTCGGAATCTTTGGTTCACGTCCAGCTGTTGTAAAAGTAACAGTTAAAATTGACCCAATCGAAGAAGCTAAATCCTTTTTAGCCGAAGTAAGTGAGAAAATGGCTGCACCTATCGACATTGAAGTTAAAAAAGATGGAAAACAAGTACATTTTATTTTATCAGGTGAAAAGATTGCTCTTTTGATTGGAAAAAGAGGACAAACCCTTAACTCATTACAATACTTAACGCAGCTAGTCATTAATCGTCATTCGGATCAATACCTAAATGTGTTGTTAGATGCCGAGGATTACCGTACGAGACGTAATGAAACTTTAATTCAGTTGGCAGAAAGATTAGCCAACAAGGCTGTAAGAACGGGCCAAAAAGTAGCTCTAGAACCAATGCCATCCTATGAGCGAAAAGTAATTCACACAGCACTTATGGAGAATAAGCGAATAAAAACATATTCTGACGGCGTAGAGCCTAACAGATATATCGTAATTTCGCCCAATAAATAAGATCTAACACCGTATCCACTAGATACGGTGTTTTTTTGTGCGAAAATTTTTGCTAAAAAAGATCACCGCAATTGTTAAATAGTACAGAAAGGATAGTATAAACTGCGCATAAAAGCTTGAACCTAAATAATAGGGAGAAAATTTTAATCGATTAAAAGCAATCTGTTAATTGTTCATTACATAACGGTTTTATTGTTATTCACATGTGGATAAGTTAAAATAGAGCATATTATGGAAAATAGTGTGGATAACTGTCGTGAGTTGGGTTATTTTACTTTTTTAAGATAAAGCAATGTGCTATTCTAATAATTTGAGTTGAAGAATTCTTAGATTAAGGCTCTTTTCGTAAACTTTGTTGCTATGTAAGTACTTAAACTGCTTTTAAACGGATTATGATGCTGTTTTCTTTATTGTGGGAAGAAAAGATGCCACGAAGCAGCAGAGAATCCGTGTCGGAAACCATATACGAATAGCAAAAATCTATGCGAAAACAGCTAAGATTAAAAATAGATACTAGTTGAAGTAGGTTTTTAAAAGAGAGGTGTTCAAGATGGAATTAGATACGATAGCTGCAGTTTCGACTCCAATGGGGGAGGGAGCCATTGCCATTGTTCGATTAAGTGGTGATGAGGCAATTAAGATTTCAGATACTCTTTTTCGTGGGGTCGGAGGAAAGAGGCTAAAGGATGTTCCATCACATACGATTCATTACGGACAGTTAATCGATCCCAAAACGGAGGAAGTTGCTGAAGAAGTAATGGTATCCGTTATGAAGGGTCCAAAGACATTTACAAAAGAAGATGTGGTTGAAATTAACTGTCATGGTGGATTGGTATCCGTTAATCGGGTTTTACAGCTAACACTAAAAGCAGGTGCTAGGTTAGCTGAACCAGGAGAATTCACAAAAAGAGCATTCTTAAATGGGAGAATCGATTTATCTCAAGCGGAAGCTGTAATGGATTTAATTAGAGCCAAAACAGATCGTGCCATGAACGTTGCTCTTGGTCAAATGGAGGGCCGTCTCTCTAAGCTCATTCAAAAGCTAAGACAAGATATATTAGAAACACTTGCACATGTGGAAGTGAATATAGATTATCCTGAATACGATGATGTTGAGGAAATGACTCATCATGTCTTATTAGAAAAAGCTAATCATGTTCGAAACGAAATTGAACAGCTACTTAGAACCTCACAGCAAGGAAAAATTTTACGAGAAGGACTTTCTACCGTTATTGTTGGAAGACCAAACGTCGGAAAATCTTCTCTATTAAATAGTTTGGTTCACGAAAATAAAGCGATTGTAACCGATATCCCTGGAACTACTCGTGATGTAATTGAGGAATACGTAAATGTTAGAGGTGTTCCTTTAAGACTTTTAGATACGGCTGGAATTCGTGAAACGGAGGATATTGTTGAACGAATTGGAGTTGAACGTTCGAGACAGGTATTGAAAGAAGCGGATCTGATTTTACTAGTACTGAATTACTCGGATGACTTAACGATCGAAGATGAGAACATATTTAAAGCTGTCGAAGGCATGGACGTTATTGTCATTGTTAATAAGACGGATCTTCCGCAAAAGATTAATATGGATCGGGTAAAAGAATTAGCAAAAAATTATCCGCTTATTACAACTTCTCTATTAGAAGACGTAGGTGTCAATGAATTAGAAGAGGCCATATCAACATTGTTCTTTGCTGGTACCATTGAAGCGAGCGATATGACATACGTTTCGAACAGTCGTCATATTGCGCTTTTAAATCAGGCTCTCGGTTCTATTGAGGAAGCCTTAAATGGGGTTGAAAGCGGAGTTCCAATCGATATTGTTCAAATTGATTTAACTAGAACGTGGGAATTGTTAGGCGAAATTATTGGCGAAAGTGTTCATGAAAGTCTGATTGACCAGCTTTTTTCACAATTCTGTTTAGGAAAATAATATAGTGATTTAGCCTATTAGTTACAAAACAGCGTATTAGATAGGCATTTTTTAAGGAGGCAGCATAATGCAATATGATGCTGGGAGCTATGACGTTATAGTCGTTGGAGCAGGGCATGCTGGTTGTGAGGCAGGACTAGCAGCAGCTAGACAAGGCGCGAAAACGTTAATGATTACAATAAATTTAGATATGGTCGCTTTTATGCCATGTAATCCATCCGTTGGTGGGCCGGCAAAAGGGATTGTCGTTAGAGAAATTGATGCTTTAGGTGGAGAAATGGGGAAAAATATTGATAAAACCCATATCCAAATGCGGATGTTGAATACTGGAAAAGGTCCAGCTGTTCGTGCATTACGAGCTCAAGCAGATAAGTTTTCTTATCAACACGAAATGAAAAAAACGCTAGAAGATGAGCCTAATCTTACACTTGTTCAGGGAATGGTTGAAAAATTAATTGTTGAGGACAATGTATGTAAAGGTGTCGTGACGCAAACGGGAGCAACTTATTCTTCCCAAGCAGTCGTTATTACGACCGGTACATTCTTACGTGGGGAAATTATCCTTGGTGAATTAAAGTACTCCAGTGGGCCCAATAACCAGCAACCATCTATAAAATTATCTGAGCATCTTCAAGAGCTTGGATTTGATTTAGTTCGGTTTAAAACAGGAACGCCACCAAGAGTTCACAGCAACTCTATCGATTACACTAAAACAGAAATTCAACCAGGTGACGATGTTCCAAGAGCATTTTCCTATGAAACGACGAAATATATAACAGACCAGCTACCTTGTTGGTTAACGTATACAAATGATCAAACCCATCAACTGATTGATAATAACTTACATCGTTCCCCTATGTATTCTGGAATGATTAAAGGAACAGGTCCTCGTTATTGTCCATCGATCGAAGATAAGGTTGTTCGATTTAACGATAAACCTAGACATCAAATCTTCTTAGAACCTGAAGGAAGAAATACACATGAAGTATATGTTCAGGGGCTTTCTACAAGCCTTCCAGAAGATGTTCAACAACAAATTTTAAGAACCATTTCTGGGCTTGAAGAAGTAAGGATGATGAGACCGGGCTACGCGATTGAGTATGATTCTATTGTCCCAACTCAACTTTGGCCAACCCTTGAAACAAAGAAAGTGAAGAATCTTTATACCGCTGGACAAATTAACGGAACTTCTGGTTATGAAGAAGCGGCTGGACAGGGACTTATGGCAGGATTGAATGCTGGTCGAAGGGCCCTTGAAAGAGAAGAAGTCATTCTAAGCCGTTCAGATGCGTATATCGGAGTATTAATCGATGATTTAGTTACAAAAGGGACAAATGAGCCTTATCGTCTATTAACTTCTCGTGCAGAGTACCGATTACTATTAAGACATGATAATGCAGACTTACGTTTAACGGAAATTGGGTATAAAGTTGGCCTTATTAAAGAAGAGCGTTATCAGAAGTTTTTGGCTAAAAAAGAAGCGATTGAGGCGGAAAAACAACGTCTTCAATCTATTATTATCAAACCTACAAATGAAGTCCAAGAATTAATTAAAGCACAGGGCGGTAGCGAGCTAAAAGATGGAATAAGAGCACTGGACTTATTGAAACGTCCTGAAATGACATATGAGCACATTGGGCAACTCGTCCCTAGTGAAACTCCGCTTGATTTCGATATAACCGAACAAGTCGAAATTCAAGTCAAGTATGAAGGCTACATTGAAAAATCACTTCAGCAAGTAGAGCGTCTTAAGAAAATGGAGAATAAAAAAATTCCGGATAACATTGATTATGACGCCATTCATAGTCTTGCAAATGAGGCTAGACAAAAGTTAAAAGAGGTACGTCCATTATCTATTGCCCAAGCTTCACGTATTTCTGGAGTAAATCCAGCAGATATTTCAATTTTACTTGTTTACTTAGAGCAGGGGAAAGTAGCTCGAGTTTCGATGGATTAAAGTGAAGAGCAGGGAAGATTATTCTCTTTCCCTGCTAGCTCTTTTCTAAAGTTCAGCAAAAAGGAGGGATTCAATAAATTGAATACGGAACAATTTTCATCCATGCTTGAAGAAAAAGGAATTCGACTATCTCAACAGCAACTAGACCAATATGAGACCTACTATAGAACTTTAGTTGAGTGGAATGAAAAAATGAATTTGACGGCCATTACGGAAAAGCCTGAAGTCTATTTGAAGCATTTTTTTGATTCTATTTCGGCTGCTTTTTATTTTGACTTTACTGGTTCGCTTCATATTTGTGATGTAGGAGCGGGAGCAGGATTTCCAAGTATCCCTATTAAAATTGCTTTTCCTAACTTACATATCACGATTGTAGATTCCTTAAATAAGCGCATTCAGTTTTTAGAACACTTAGCGAAAGAATTAAAGCTTGAACATGTCCGTTTTGTTCATGATCGTGCAGAAACGTTTGGACAAAATCCAGAACATCGCGAATCTTATGATGTTGTAACAGCTAGAGCAGTTGCTAGACTCTCTGTACTAAGTGAGCTTTGCCTCCCACTGGTGAAGGTTGGAGGAACCTTTATAGCGATGAAAGCAGCAAGTGCAAATGAAGAAGTAGGCGCAGGTAAGAAGGCGGTTGCTATCCTTGGTGGAAAAATAGAAGAGACCTTCTCTTTCACACTTCCAATTGAAGAGAGTGAGAGGAATATATTGCTCATTAAAAAAGAGAAGAGTACCCCTAAAAAATACCCAAGAAAACCGGGTACACCAAATAAAACGCCTATCGAATAACGAGTTAACGTGTTTAAAAAAACATATTAAAGTTGAATCCTTGTTTGTTGATGGGATTTATTGCGCCCATCAATGGACAAGCTGAAAAATATTTCGAGTTACTTTTTTCCTGAATATATGGCATAATTTTTACTAGAGTACCTTTTATCGGTGTTTTGTTTTAATCGTTTGCAGGAACTTATTCATTAATAAAGAATTATTTATTTTAGGGAGTTTCGTAAAGGTGGTGCAGGGTGATGAAGCAGACTTTCACACGCTTTTTTGGCCTCGGCGAAAAGGAAGAGCAAGCTGAAACTGAAATAGAAGAATCAATTGAATTGGTTTCAACAGAGGATAAAGAGGAAATTAAGAAGATACTAATTGGAAATATCGTACCAAACCGATACCAACCACGAACGGTATTTGATGAGGATAAGATTGAAGAGTTATCTCGTACGATCCATACTCATGGGATTATTCAACCGATCGTTGTAAGGCAATATGATACAGATAAATATGAAATCATTGCTGGTGAGCGCAGATGGCGTGCAATGAAGAAACTTGGCTGGGCAGAAGTGCCTGCTATTGTGAAAAATTTAAGTGATACAGAGACAGCCTCTGTTGCACTGATTGAAAATCTTCAAAGAGAAGAACTATCTCCTATTGAAGAGGCCATCGCTTATGGAAAACTTTTAGAACTTCATAACTTAACACAGGAAGCACTTGCCCAACGATTAGGGAAGGGTCAGTCGACTGTAGCCAATAAGTTACGTTTGTTAAAATTGCCAGAAGAAGTTCAGCAAGCTCTACTAGATAAGGTCATTACAGAACGTCATGCTCGTTCTTTAATTCCGTTAAAAGATCCTGAGAAGCAGATCAAATTACTTGCTGAGATTATTGAAAAGAATTTAAATGTTAAACAAACGGAAGATCGAGTAGTGAAGCTATTAGAAAATCCAAATGAAAAACCTAAGCTTAAAAGAAAAGCTTTTAGTAAGGATATGAGGATTGCCGTTAATACAATCCGTCAATCACTTTCAATGGTTTCTGACAGTGGAATTAACTTAAATTCTGAAGAAGAAGAGTTCGAAGACTTTTACCAATTTACGATTAAGATTCCAAAGAAAAAATAATAGATTATGAGACTTGAGAAATTAAACCGTTGTTTAGTTTCTCTTATTTTTTTCTGAAAAATGTCCTGAAAACTTGGTAAAATAAGCAGGTTGTCAATATTTAGGATAGGATGAAAAAATCAATTTTACGAAAAAAATGATTCTTAAATCTTTTTCGTGATAAAATAGAATACATGATTGTAAGTCTGATAGATTTTATAAAGTAATGTAGTCTTGCTATTATGCGATTTTGCCCTATATATGGGTCAATTCAATTAATTAAAGCAAGGCATGTTAGCTTTGGAAAAAATGATCATATAAAACGATAGTTAATTTTTATAGGAAATGAAGGTAGGTGACATCGTGGGCAAAATTATTGCAATAGCGAATCAAAAAGGGGGAGTCGGTAAAACGACTACTTCTGTCAACTTAGGCGCCTGCTTAGCATATATAGGGAAAAGAGTATTGTTGGTAGATGTTGATCCACAGGGGAATGCAACAAGTGGTGTTGGACTTGAAAAAGCAGATGTGGAGCAGTGCATTTATGATGTTTTAGTAGATGATGTTGAAGCTAGAAAGGTCATAAAACCAACATCCGTTGAAAACTTGTATGCTATTCCTGCAACGATCCAGTTAGCAGGTGCAGAAATCGAACTTGTCCCGACAATTTCAAGAGAGGTTCGTTTAAAACGAGCTTTGGAAGAAGTTAAAAATGAGTTTGATTATATTGTAATCGATTGTCCTCCATCACTAGGATTATTAACGCTAAATGCGTTAACAGCTTCCGATGCTGTTCTAATCCCAGTACAATGTGAATATTACGCATTAGAAGGACTTAGTCAACTTCTTAATACAGTGAGACTTGTTCAAAAACACTTAAATCATGATTTGCGTATTGAGGGTGTACTATTAACCATGCTTGATGCACGTACAAATCTTGGATTACAGGTTATTGAGGAAGTGAAAAAGTACTTCCAAGATAAAGTCTATCAAACGGTTATTCCTAGAAACATTCGTCTAAGTGAAGCTCCATCTCATGGACAACCCATCATTATTTATGATCCAAAATCAAGAGGGGCTGAAGTGTATTTAGATTTGGCAAAGGAAGTGGCTGCGAATGGCTAAAGGATTAGGTAAAGGATTGAACGCCTTTTTTTCTAATATAGAAGCAGGTCAGGAAGAGACTATTCAAGAAATTAGTGTGAAAGAGCTTCGACCTAACCCATACCAACCTCGTAAAACGTTTGAACCGGAAGCAATAGAGGAATTAAAAAACTCGATTGTGGAACACGGGATTCTTCAGCCACTGATCGTACGAAAAAGCATTAAAGGCTATGAGATTGTTGCTGGGGAACGACGTTTTCGTGCTGCAAAAGAAGCAAAGTTAAAAACAGTACCAGTCGTCGTTAGAGATTTATCTGAACAGCAGATGATGGAACTAGCTGTACTCGAGAATTTGCAACGTGAGGATTTATCTCCAATTGAAGAGGGAGCCGCATACCAATTGTTGATGGAAAAGCTCTCACTTACTCAAGAAGAGGTGGCTAAACGATTAGGTAAAAGTAGACCTCATATTGCGAACCTAGTCCGATTATTATCTTTACCCCCTAAGATACAAGATCTCATCTCTAGCGGTAAACTTACGATGGGGCATGGACGAGCATTACTAGGATTAAGAAAAAAGGACAAGCTTCCATTGATCGTGGAGAAAACGATTAAGGAAGGTTTAAATGTCAGACAGTTGGAACAACTGATTCAGCAATTAAATGAAAATGTTCCACGTGAAACAAAAAAGCCACAACCAGAAAAAAATATCTTTATTCGCGAACAAGAATCTTCTCTTCGTGAAAGATTTGGAACAACGGTCCATATAAAACAGAAGAAAAACAAAGGGAAAATTGAAATTGAATTTTTCTCAAATGATGATTTAGAACGTATTTTAGAACTATTGGAGTCTAACCCATCTTCTTAAAAACCATCTTAATAGGTGGTTTATTTTTTTGTACCTAAATCTCACCATTTAAATGTAAATGCATAGAAAAATTATCTACCAAATCCAAGCTTTTCGTGGTAAATTAGTTATCAAACGTTTTTCTTCGTATAACGAAATAATAGAACATTAGGTGAATCATATGTTTTTACTAGGAACGCTTGTAAATGGATTGTTAATCATTATTGGAACACTTTTAGGAAAGTTACTTCATCGTATTCCTGAAAAAATGAAGGGCACGGTCATGCATGCTATTGGTCTAGCCGTTATGGTCCTAGGATTACAAATGGGGTTTAAAAGTGAGAACTTTCTAATTGTCATATTAAGCTTGGTTTTTGGAGCGGTGATAGGTGAGTTCTTCGATTTAGAAGGGAAATTAAATAAACTTGGTGACTGGATTGAAAAAAAGGTAGGCTCCAAGGGGCAAGGAAGTATTTCACAAGGGTTTGTAACTGCTACATTAATTTTTGTCATTGGTGCCATGGCTATAATTGGTGCACTAGACAGTGGAATTAGAGGAGACCATGATGTACTCTACACTAAGGCCATCATAGATGGATTTACTTCTCTTATACTAACAACAACTTTAGGAATAGGGGTTATGTTTTCAGCTATTCCGGTCATGATTTATCAAGGACTAATTGCCTTATTTGCCACACAAATTGACCGATTAATTCCTCAGGCCTTAATGGATAGCTTCATCCTCGAAATGACAGCAACGGGTGGGATTATGATATTTGCTATTGGAATTAATTTAATGGGGATAACAAAAATAAGGGTAGCCAATCTATTACCTGGGATCCTCGTTGTAGCTGTAATAGTAACAGCCATGTATTATTTACCATTTATTTAGCGACTGAAAAAGGAGATCTAAGTGCTTTAGCATTCATAGCACTTAAACTCCTTTTTTATATTATTAGAACGCAATAGATATCACGTAGTTTGCTCACGATCCCAGTTTACCTTAAGGTTTGACCAAGAGTTTTTAGGATGATAGGTTAAACTCGCTTCATATATTCCGTTGGCAATTGTTTTGGCCATCTTTAGCACAAGGTTGAGTCTTGTGTTTTGAAGCACAAAGAACTCCATAAAGCCGCTTACGTTAACAATTCCAGTAATATGTAGCTCTCCAACAGGAGGCAAATCTTTATTTACCCCAGCTCCAGGCTTTACCGGTCCTTCACCAACTTGAATAATTCCAACGCTCTTTAGACGGCCTAAACATGCATCAATGCCAATAATAATGGGGTTAAAATGCTTCTCACGGATTTCCTTTAACTTTGCTTCTAAGTTTACAGCATGGATAGGGTCTTCGAGTGTTCCGTACACATAAAAGGGGGAAACAGTCTTCTCTTCTAGTAATGTTCCGACAAGCGGTCCCAATGAATCTCCTGTTGATCGATCAGTTCCTATACATACAAAGACAACGGGTCTTCTTGTTAAGCCATCTGGCATTAATGACACTAGTTCAACAGCTAGCTTATGAGATGCTCTTTTTTCATCAAATAAAATTCTTCCCTTATCGTCACCTCTTTTATCAAATAAACTAGGTTTAAGATTCATTGGTTCCACCCCTTCAATATAGTAGTAACAGTATACGGAAAAATTTAGTAATGTATACATACCTGTTATGTTAAATACCTAAACAGGGCCTAAAGGATTAGAAAGCAGCTTGAATGCTCTTGGGCCCTTTGGATGGTAGTACTCTTCGGACTTCAAAGGAATAAGAAAAGTTGGTAAAATAGGATGTATAAAGAGCGAAACAACCTCGTTCTTTAAGAATATTATTATTGTGCTCTATTTAGAACGAATTAACAAAAGAAACCCCAACTATGAATCTAGAAGGTGAAAGTAATTGAGTTATATTGAAGATTTTACGAATTATCTACAAAAAAAACTTTTGAATGAAGACACTTGGATGTCTTTAGGGGAAGGTATTTTAAAAATCATTGCTATCCTGGTCCTAACAGGTATTCTTATACGAATAGGTAGATTAGCGATTCATAACATTTTTAAAATGAGAACCCGATCTCCACTTAGGATATCTGAACGTCGTGAAGCTACATTGATGAAACTCCTTGAAAATATCCTCACATATGTGGTGTACTTTATTGCAATATTAACGATTCTATCGACATTGACGATTGATGTAGGTGCACTATTAGCAGGTGCTGGAATTGTCGGTTTAGCAGTAGGGTTTGGTGCTCAAAACCTTGTACGTGATATTATTACAGGGTTCTTCATCATCTTTGAAGACCAGTTTTCCGTAGGAGATTACGTTCGCATTGGGCAATTTGAAGGTCATGTGCAAGAAATTGGCTTAAGGACGACTAAAATTAAGAGCTGGACAGGTGAGTTACATATTTTACCGAATGGTAGTATAGTTGAAGTAACGAACTTCTCCCTTCATAACAGTATGGCTGTGGTGGATGTAAGTATTGCATATGAAGGAGATATTGTTCGAGCAGAAGAAGTGCTTAAGAGCTTCCTTGAAAAACTACCTGAAAAATATGAAGACCTTATAAAGGCTCCAGAGATACTTGGGGTTCAAAACTTAGCTGCATCTGATGTCGTATTAAGAATTGTTGCAGAAACTTTACCCATGAGACATTTGTTTATGGCAAGAATGCTTAGAAAAGAAATTAAAATCTGCTTAGATAATGAAGGGATTGAGATTCCATTCCCACGTTTGGTTATGTACACCCGTCAGGAGGAAGAGCAGCCGAAGAAAGAGCTCGGTAAAGAATAGGAGTGATTTGCTTGGAGCAAAAGGAATATGGCTTGAACGATATTGTTGAAATGAAGAAGCAGCATCCTTGTGGAACAAACCGTTGGAAAATCATTCGTCTAGGTATGGATATTCGGATTAAATGTGAAGGTTGTGCACACAGTGTACTCATTCCAAGAAGAGACTTTTCAAAAAAAATGAAGAAAATTTTAGTGAAGTATGAAGAGTAATTCTTTATACTTCTTTTTTTAACTTCTCTTAGGAAATAGCAGTAACTAATCATGTGTTTTAACGTTTATTGTTGTATTTAGACTTCCTCGGTTTGTAGTAAAATACTTTTCGTTTTTATTGTTGGTGTTCAGACCAGATGATATAATTAATTTTAATTTTTTTGAACAAAAGATGTTGTTTATATAGATAGATATTTAGTAGTTTAGGGGAGTTGAGAAGAGTTGCAAAAGGTATTTACATCAGCGTGTCCTTTGAATTGTTGGGATAATTGTGGCTTTAAGGTAACGGTTGAAAATAATAAAGTCATCAAGGTTGAAGGTGATGAAGAACACCCTATAACAAAAGGGAAAATTTGTGGGCGCGGAAGGATGCTGGAAATAAGGGCTAACTCCTCAGAACGATTGTTATATCCTATGAAAAAAATAAATGGAGAATTTGAGCGGATTTCATGGGAACAAGCCCTTAACGAAATAGCGTCTAAATTACAAGAGTTAAAAGTGAACGAGGGAACTACTTCTGTCCTTCATAGCCATGATTATGCCAATAGTGGTTTACTAACAAACTTAGATCAGAGATTTTTTAATGCCTATGGTGGCGTAACTGAGCTAATAGGCTCTCTATGTTGGGGTGCTGGTATAGAAGCACAAAATTGGGATTTTGGTGATGCTTATAGCCATGCTCCGAAGGATATATTCAATAGTAAAAACATTGTTATCTGGGGTAGGAATGTCGCTCGAACCAATATGCACTTCTTTCAAATGTTACAGGAAGCCAAAAAGAATGGTGCAAACCTTTATGTGATTGATCCTATTTATAATGCGACTGCCAAAATTGCGCATAGGCATATTACTGTCAAACCAGGTATGGATGGTTTATTAGCCGTTGGGATTATGAAAGAATTGATCGGTTTAGGATTAGAAGACAGAGATTTCATTGAACATTTCACAAGTGGATATGAAGATTTATATTCTCTTCTACAAAGTGTAACGCTAAGTCAGATTAGTGAGATGACCGAGGTTTCAGTTGAAGTGATTTCTGAGTTAGCAAGCCTTTATGCAGATCGCCCTACGTCAACCTTTTTTGGCTTAGGCATGCAAAGATACGAAAATGGTGGGAATACGATTCGGTTAATTGATGCTTTAATTGCGATAAGTGGGAATATTGGGATTGCAGGAGGAGGAGCGAACTACGCGAATAAACAGGTAGGGCAGAGCTTTGATGTTTCAGCTTTTACCCTTTCAGATAAAAAACAAGCTCATCGCCAATTCACGATGATGAAACAGGCAGAGGGAATCTTAACGAGTATTAATCCGAAAATCAAAATGATTATGGTTACATGCGGAAATCCTCTAACACAAGTTCCTAATACAAATGAAGTTAGAGAAGCTTTTACATCGGTTGAGACATTGGTGGTAATAGATCAATTTATGACTGATACTGCTATCTTAGCTGACTATGTATTGCCAACCACGAATGTTTTCGAACAGGAAGATATCTATTATGCATCTATGTACCATCATTATGCTAACTATGCGCCTAAGCTAGTAGAGCCACCTGGAGAAGCAAAATCAGATTTATGGATTTGGACCGAATTAGCTAAAAGATTAGGTTTTGGAGAGGAATTCGCATGTTCAAGAGAAGAATGGATGGAAATGGCTTTAGCTCCTTTAAAGGATAAAGGGATTAACCTTGAAGAGTTTAAAAAGCACCATCATCTAGCTCTTCCAGTAGATGAAATTCCTTGGGAAGATAGAAAGTTTAAAACACCGACAGGGAAATATGAATTCACCTCGACATTAGCGGAAGGCAGAGGATTAAATGGTGCCTTAACTTTATCACTGCCTAAGGAATCAAAATGGTCGAATGAAGAACTTGCCATTAAGTATCCTTACACCCTTTTGACCATACATCCTATGCGTTCTAACCACTCTCAGCACTATCATATTTTGCCGACTGAACCTAAAGTGAAGGTAGAAATATCAAAAAATATTGCTGAAGAGCTTGAATTGAACAATAACGAATATGTTAGGGTTTGGAATGATCGAGGCGAAATAAAAGGATATGTTCATATTCTTGAAAAGGTTCATCCTAACACCATTAATATTGATGAGGGCATTTGGGCTAAGTTCGGAGGCTCTGTTAATAGCCTGACGTCTAGTGGTGAATCGGATAATGGCCTAGGTAGCATTTTATATGACTGTTTAGTAAATATTGAAAAAGTAAAATAGTTTAACGGCTGGCTCTACTTTCGTTCTTAAATATAGAGTCAGCCTTTTTGTTATTTGAAAGGCTCTTCTTGTAAACATGGTTTATTACATTAGACTTATCACTTTCTAATGCTGTTTTCTTTAAATTGAAAGAAAAGATGCCATGTAGCAACGCATAATACGTGTTAGTTAATAGTCATAAATACAACAATCTATCCGGAAAACAGCCTTGAACAAATAGAACCGATACTTGTCTTTTTTATAGCAACTATCTATAATTGTTAGAGGCTAAAGACTTTAAAAGATTTTTTACAAATTATAAATTTTTCTATATGGAAATTTATCTTTAAGTTCGTATGATAGATATTTAGATAAGAGGAGTGACTTTGGATGGCTTTAACAGCTGGAATCGTTGGATTACCGAACGTAGGGAAATCCACACTATTTAATGCTATTACACAAGCGGGAGCTGAATCTGCAAACTACCCATTCTGTACGATTGACCCGAACGTTGGGATTGTAGAGGTACCAGATGACCGCTTAAACAAATTAACAGAACTTGTTCAACCGAAGAAAACCGTTCCAACAACATTTGAATTTACGGATATCGCTGGAATCGTTAAAGGCGCTAGTAAAGGAGAAGGGTTAGGGAATAAATTTCTAGCAAACATTCGTGAAGTAGATGCTATCTGCCAAGTTGTTCGCTGCTTCGAAGATGAAAATATAACTCACGTATCAGGGAAAGTTGACCCAATTGATGATATTGAAACGATTAACCTAGAGTTAATTTTAGCTGACTTAGAATCAGTTGAAAAACGCATTGGTCGTGTAGGAAAAATGGCGAAGCAAAAAGACAAGGAAGCTATGGCTGAACTTGAAGTGCTTGAGATGCTAAAAGATGCTTTCGAATCAGAAAAACCTGCACGTACCGTTGATTTCACAGACGAGCAAATGAAGTTAGCTAAAGGTCTTCACCTACTAACGATTAAGCCGGTTTTATATGTGGCAAATGTAGGGGAAGATGATGTGGCAGATCCTTCATCTAATGAGTATGTACAAAAGGTTAAGGAGTTTGCAGCTAGAGACAATGCTGAGGTTATCGTGATCTGTGCGAAAATTGAATCTGAAATTGCTGAACTTGAGGGAGAAGAAAAAGCTATGTTCCTTGAGGAACTTGGCATTGAAGAATCAGGTTTAGATCAATTAATCAGAGCTGCATACCACTTACTTGGACTAGCTACTTATTTTACAGCAGGTGTTCAAGAGGTTCGCGCATGGACATTCCGTAAAGGGATGAAAGCTCCACAATGTGCTGGTATTATCCACTCTGACTTTGAAAGAGGATTTATCCGAGCGGAAACTGTATTCTATGATGACCTTGTTGCAGCTGGTAACATGAATTCAGCAAAAGAAGCAGGAAAAGTAAGGCTCGAAGGTAAAGATTATGAAGTAAAAGACGGAGATATTATCCACTTCCGTTTTAACGTTTAAATATAATTTTGAAATAGCACCCGATTGTGGTGCTATTTTTGTTTTTGCAGGAAGTTTTGTCCACCTATGCACGAAGGAAAACAGACAATTTTTTTAGGAGATTTCTACTTACTGCTGAACTACCAATATGAAATCAACATTATTCCCTTGATGAACTTTGAAGAATCAATGAATGACGTTGCAATTGGGATTTATATATGCTATAATTTCTTTCTGTGAGTAATGAAATACTTGCTCCTTGCCAGTGAAATCAATACTCGGACATACCTAGTATCTTGATTTTATCGGCCGTTTAGACCAAAAGGAGGTGAACGTGATGAGATCGTACGAAATTATGTACATCATCCGCCCAAACATTGAAGATGAGGCTAAAAAGGCTCTAGTTGAGCGTTTTGCTGGTATCTTAACTGACAATGGTGCGGAGGTTACTGAAGCGAAAGAGTGGGGTAAACGCCGTCTTGCTTATGAAATCAATGATTTCCGTGATGGATACTACCAACTTGTAAAAGTTAACTCTGAAGCAGTTGCAGTAGACGAATTTTCTCGTTTAGCTAAAATTAGCGAAGACATCATTCGTCATATCGTAGTTAGAGAAGAAAAATAATCGTTATATATATAATACTTCTAACAAAAAAGTGTTTCACGTGAAACACTCGTTAGGAGAGAGGAGGTTGATTTCTGATGATGAATCGTGTTGTTCTTGTCGGTCGTTTAACGAAAGATCCAGAGTTGCGATATACACCGAATGGAGTTGCTGTTGCTACTTTCACTTTGGCTGTGAATCGTGCTTTTACGAATCAACAAGGTGAAAGAGAAGCAGACTTTATTAACTGTGTAGTTTGGAGAAAACCAGCTGAAAACGTCGCGAATTTCTTGAAAAAGGGAAGTCTTGCGGGTGTTGATGGTCGTATTCAAACACGTAACTTTGAGGGACAAGACGGGAAGCGTGTCTATTTGACAGAAGTCCTTGCTGAAAGTGTACAGTTCCTTGAACCAAGAAATGCTTCTGGTGGAAACCAAGGAGGATTTGGCGGCCAAAGAGAACAAGCTTCGCCTTTTGGAAATAGCAATCAGAGTCAACCAAATCGAAATAACAACAACAACCAGGGGTATACCCGTGTAGATGAGGATCCATTTGCAAATGACGGTCAAATCGACATTTCAGATGACGATCTTCCATTCTAAGAACTGATTGACATTCGTGTTTATATAAACTCATAAAAAAAGGAGGGAAATTGACATGGCATTTGGAGGCGGACGTAGAGGCGGACGTGGTGCAAAACGTCGTAAAGTATGTTTCTTTACTTCTAACGGTATCACTAACATCGACTACAAAGACGTAGATCTTCTTAAAAAGTTCATTTCAGAGCGTGGTAAGATTTTACCTCGTCGTGTAACTGGTACTAGCGCTAAATACCAACGTAAATTAACGGTTGCGATTAAGCGTGCACGTACTATGGCATTATTACCATACGTTACAGGTGAATAATAACTAATATATTTCAAAAGACACCAATCCAAAGTTGGTGTCTTTTTTACTACCTTTTTATAATGTAGATTAAGACCTATTCATGTCTCTTTCATCTTTACTTATTCATGATTATGGGGAGAATACTATAATAGGTTCATCTCTTCTATTATACTCCCTCTTTATTCTGGCTAGAAACTCATTTAGTTGAACCCATGTCGAATAGTAGTTACAATAGATTCTATGGGAATTTTTTATTTACGAATGGATTAAAAGTATTTTAATCGTTTTGAGACGAATTTTAAGTGCGAGGTGCTTGAGTGAAGAATGTTCATAAATTGACGGAAGGTGCTCTTTTTCTAGCGATATTTGCCGTTTTACTTTTAATAACGCTCTATCTTCCGGTGTTAGGCATAGTTGTAAACTTATTTTTAGCCTTGCCGTTCATCCTATTTGCTGCAAAAAATGATCGAAAAAGTTCTCTCGTATTTTTGGTCGCTTCTATTCTTATATCTTTGATTGTTGGCACATTTTTAGCGATTCCCTTAGCATTGGCTTATGGGTTAACGGGAATTGTAATGGGAGACTTTATCAGGGAAAAGAAAAGTAGGGTAGCCGTCTTTATTAGTGGTTCACTAGTGTTCTTGGTGAGTCTTGTGATCCAGTACGCCGTGGCTGTCGCTCTATTTGAAATGGATTTTATTAAAGAATCTATTCTAGTGTTTAAAGAGTCTGTAAGTATGTCTGTTGAGATGTTAAACAATCTTGGCCAAACTCCTAATGAAACGTTAGTTGAGCAGCTAGAAGCTAGTGTGGAGATGATGGAAAGTCTGATTCCTTCGCTATTTGTAATGGCTTCATTTCTGATTGTTTTCCTTATCCAATTAGTTTCATTTCCGATTATTAAACGATTTGGAGTCGATATTGCTGGCTGGAAACCTTTTAGAGAATTACAACTACCCAAAAGCTTATTATGGTACTATTTAATTACTCTTGTAGCATCGCTTATGATTAATCCAGGAGAAGGGAGCTTTTTCTTCTTAGCCATTGTTAATCTATCCTTTGTCCTTCAATTCTTCATGATTGCTCAGGGATTGGCCTTTGTTTATTATATTTCCTATATAAAAAGCTTTCCGAAGGCAATTCCAATCATTATAACGGTTCTCATGTTCTTTATCCCAATTGTCCTTTATATTGTTAGGATATTAGGTATAATTGATTTAGGATTTGATTTAAGGAAACGAATTGGGGAGAAAAGGTAGATATTCACTACTGTTTGGGAGATGAAAACATGCCATCTTATTTAGAAAAGCGGTCTATTCGCTATCCTATTTATGGACTAATTGCCATAACAGTGGTGCTTCTTAGTATAGTAGCATACTTTAATTGGATTATTAGTATAGTCGGCTGGCTAATTACAATTATTCCTTTCTACTTCATTTTTAAAATTGATCGTCAACAAAGGGCTGAAACAGAGGAGTATATCTCTACTCTTTCCTATCGAGTGAAAAAAGTTGGCGAAGAAGCACTCATGGAGATGCCAATAGGAATTATGTTAATTAACGATGACTACTACATTGAATGGGCCAACCCTTTCTTAACCTCTTGTTTCGATGAGGAAACACTTGTAGGAAGATCTCTATATGATGTTGGGGATACTTTAATACCTCTTATTAAACAGGAAGTTGAGACAGAAATAATAACCCTTTATGATCGGAAGTTTCGAGTGATTCATCGTCCTGAGGAGCGCCTTTTATACTTTTTTGATGTTACCGAGCAAACGGAAATTGAAAAGCTTTATGAAGATGAAAGAACGGTTATTGGAATCATATTTTTAGATAATTATGATGACTTAACACAAGGGATGGATGATCAGACTAGAAGTAGTTTAAATAGTTTAGTGACTCAGTTATTAAATAAATGGGCGCAAGATAATGGAGTATTCTTAAAGAGAATTTCTTCTGAGCGATTTATAGCTGTGTTTAATGAGCATATTCTTCAACATCTTGAAAAAGGAAAGTTTTCTATCCTTGATGATGTAAGAGAGACTACATCTAAACAGAATGTTCCCTTAACGCTTAGTATTGGTGTTGGGTCTGGAGTGTCTTCACTACCAGAGCTTGGGACACTCGCTCAATCTAGTTTAGATTTAGCGCTTGGACGTGGTGGGGATCAGGTTGCCATCAAGCAAATTAACGGGAAAGTTAAGTTTTTTGGTGGAAAGACGAACCCTGTTGAAAAAAGGACAAGAGTCCGTGCAAGGGTTATCTCACATGCTTTAAAAGAGTTAATATCTGAAAGTGATAAAGTGATCATAATGGGTCATAAATATCCTGATATGGATGCCATTGGAGCCTCGATAGGGATTCAGAAAGTTGCACAAATGAACGAACGTGAAGGTTATATTGTCGTTAATTTTCAAGAAATCGACACAGGAGTTCAGAGGCTTATGGAAGAATTAAAGAAACATGAAACGCTTTTTTCTCGCTTTATCAGCCCTGAACAAGCAATGGAAATGTCGACAAATGATACTTTATTAGTTGTCGTTGACACTCATAAGCCATCTTTAGTTATTGACGAAAGACTTTTAAATACTATTGATGATGTAGTTGTTATCGACCACCATCGCCGCGGGGAAGAGTTTATTGATAACCCATTGTTGGTTTACATGGAGCCTTATGCATCTTCTACAGCAGAACTAGTTACAGAGTTGCTTGAATATCAACCTAAACGTGGCAAAATTGATATGATTGAAGCAACAGCTTTGCTCGCAGGAATTATTGTCGATACAAAAAGCTTCACGTTACGAACTGGGGCTAGAACTTTTGACGCTGCATCTTATCTACGTGGGCAGGGTGCAGATACCGTACTTGTTCAGAAATTCTTAAAAGAAGATGTTGATACGTTTTTAAAACGAGCGAAATTGATCGAATCTGTCTACTTCTTTAAAGATGGAATTGCGATTGCAAAAGGGAAACCAGACCAGGTCATCGACCAAGTGTTAATCGCACAGACTGCTGATACTCTTTTAACAATGGATGGGATTTCAGCATCTTTTGTTATTTCAAAACGAAATGAAACAACGATAGGGATTAGTGCTCGATCTTTAGGAGATGTAAATGTCCAAATCGTAATGGAAAGTTTAGGTGGTGGAGGTCATTTGACCAACGCGGCTACTCAACTCACGGAGATCTCTATTGATGATGCGGAACAACAGCTCCAATCTGCTATAGAGGAATATATGGAAGGGAGAAAGAAAGAATGAAGGTAATTTTCTTAAAAGACGTTAAGGGTAAAGGGAAAAAAGGTGAAGTGAAAAATGTAGCAGATGGCTACGCACAAAACTTCTTAATTAAACAAGGATTAGCTGTAGAGGCAAGCGCTGCAAATGTTAGTTCTTTAGAAGGGCAAAAGAAAAAACAAGAAAAGCTAGCTGCTGAAGAACTTGCAGAAGCTAAAGTTTTAAAAGAAACGATTGAAAAAATTACTGTTGAGTTATCTGCTAAAGCTGGTGAAGGCGGACGCCTATTTGGCTCTATTACTAGCAAACAGATCGCAGATGAACTTCAGAAAAAACATAGTATTAAAATTGATAAACGTAAAATTGAATTAGAAGATGCGATTAGGGCATTAGGCTATACAAAGGTACCGGTTAAGCTTCATACGGAAGTAACAGCAACATTAAATGTGCATGTGAAAGAAGTAAACTAATATTGGAAGTTCCATTTAGGGACAAACATGATAAAATAGAGAAAGTAGAAAATGTGATCGGTGTCCGCTGGTCACATTTTTTGTAATTTAAACAATCCCTCTCGTAGGAGGTTTTTATAAACATGAGTGATTTATTTGCAGATCGCCTGCCTCCACAAAATATAGAGGCTGAGCAGGCCGTATTAGGGGCGATATTTTTAGAACCATCGGCATTGACACTTGCATCAGAAATCTTAATACCAGAAGATTTTTACCGTGCTGCACACCAAAAGATCTTTAATGCTATGTTAAAGTTAAATGATTCTGGAAGCGTAGTGGACTTAATTACGGTTACAGAAGAACTAGCAGCAGCAAAGCTTTTAGAGGACACTGGTGGAGTTAGCTACTTAAGTGAGCTCGCAGGCTCTGTTCCAACCGCAGCAAACATTGAATACTACGCAAAGATTGTTGAAGAAAAGTCATTATTACGCCGTCTCATTAGAACTGCAACGGGAATTGCTACAGATGGTTATACGCGTGAAGACGAAGTTGAAGTCCTTTTAGGTGAGGCTGAAAAAAGCATTTTAGAGGTATCTCAACGAAAAAATGCTGGAGCTTTTCATAACATTAAGGATGTACTAGTTCGAACATACGATAATATCGAGACGATGCATAACCAAGCAGGGGAAGTAACGGGTATACCTACTGGTTTTGCTGAACTGGATAAAATGACAGCAGGATTCCAACGAAATGACTTAATTATCGTTGGTGCTCGTCCTTCAGTTGGTAAAACAGCTTTTGCCTTAAATATCGCTCAAAGCGTTGCTGTAAAAGCAGGAGAGAATGTAGCCATTTTTAGTCTAGAGATGGGTGCAGAGCAGCTTGTTATGCGTATGCTATGTGCTGAAGGGAATATAGATGCTCAGAGGCTTCGTACGGGCTCACTAACGGACGAGGACTGGGGCAAGCTAACGATGGCAATGGGTAGTCTATCAAATGCCGGAATATTCATTGACGATACACCGGGTGTAAGGATTACAGAAATCCGTTCAAAATGCCGTCGTCTACAACAAGAGCACGGATTAGGAATGATTTTGATTGATTACTTACAGCTCATTCTTGGAAGCGGTCGTTCTGGCGAGAATAGACAGCAGGAAGTATCGGAAATCTCAAGATCTTTAAAAGCATTAGCACGTGAGTTAAAGGTCCCAGTTATTGCCTTATCACAGCTCTCTCGTGGAGTAGAGCAACGTCAAGATAAACGTCCAATGATGTCAGATATTCGTGAATCAGGAAGTATTGAGCAGGATGCTGATATTGTTGCCTTTTTATACCGTGATGATTACTATGACAAGGAATCTGAGAACAAGAACATCATTGAAATCATTATTGCTAAGCAGCGTAATGGTCCAACAGGAACCGTTTCGCTTGCCTTTGTAAAAGAGTATAATAAATTCGTAAACTTAGAGAGACGATTTGATGATCCACCTGGTGCATAATATAATAGATTCATAGACACAAAAGATCAGCCGTATGGGTTGATCTTTTTTTATTGAAAAAAGTGCTGTTTTTTTTAGTAGGACCTTCAAACAAGAGCGTTATAGTCCAGAAATGGGGAATATTATATAGAGTGTTATATTATTTACGAACATAAATAAATAAACTAATAAAATTGTTCGTGTTTTATTGACTTTTAGTAGAGTAGATTGGTACACTAAGAATGTTTGATTAGGGCTTCTTTTTCGTTAACTTTTTGCTATTTAGGTACTATTTACAGCCTTTTAACGGGTTTTTGGTGCAGAAAAGATGTCAAAAAGTAGCATAAATTTCGTGTTTGAGACATTGCGAAAACAGCCCTTGATTAGAAGAGAAAAATTATGATTGTTTACCTTTGGAGGTGCTTTTTACATGTCATCTGTAGTAGTTGTTGGAACACAATGGGGAGACGAAGGAAAAGGGAAAATTACTGATTTTCTATCTGAAAATGCAGAGGTAATTGCCCGTTACCAAGGAGGTAACAACGCAGGACATACAATTAAGTTCAACGGAGAAACATACAAATTACACTTAATTCCATCAGGGATTTTTTATAAAGATAAAACTTGTGTGATCGGAAATGGGATGGTTGTTGATCCGAAGGCACTAGTTAAAGAATTAGCATACTTACATGATAAAGGTGTATCAACAGATAATCTAAGAATCAGCAATCGTGCTCATGTCATACTTCCTTATCACTTAAAATTAGATGAGGTGGAAGAAGAAAGCAAGGGTGCTAATAAGATTGGTACGACAAAAAAGGGTATCGGCCCAGCATATATGGATAAAGCTGCTCGCGTAGGGATCCGTATTGCAGACTTATTAGACCGTGAAATTTTTGAAGAAAAACTAGCTCGTAACCTAGAAGAGAAGAATCGTTTACTTGAGCGAATTTACGAAACAGAAGGCTTTAAAATTGAGGATATCTTAGATGAATATTATGATTATGGTCAACAAATTAAACATTATGTAGTAGACACATCAGTTGTACTAAATGATGCACTAGATGAAGGGCGCCGCGTGTTATTTGAAGGTGCTCAAGGTGTAATGCTTGATATCGACCAAGGTACTTATCCATTTGTAACTTCTTCAAACCCTGTTGCTGGTGGAGTAACCATTGGTTCTGGAGTAGGACCTACAAAAATTAAACATGTTGTAGGTGTTTCAAAGGCATATACTACTCGTGTAGGTGATGGCCCATTCCCAACCGAATTGGATAATGAGATTGGTCACCAAATTCGTGAAGTTGGTAGAGAGTATGGTACAACAACTGGTCGTCCTCGTCGTGTAGGTTGGTTTGACAGTGTGGTTGTACGTCATGCACGAAGAGTAAGTGGAATTACGGATCTTTCCCTTAACTCTATCGACGTATTAACAGGAATTGAAACACTAAAAATTTGTGTGGCTTATAAGTATAAAGGTGAAGTCATTGAAGAGTTCCCAGCTAGCCTAAAAGTTTTAGCTGACTGTGAACCAGTATATGAAGAATTCCCAGGCTGGACAGAAGACATTACGAGTTGTAAATCTCTTGATGAATTACCAGCAAATGCTCGTCACTACTTAGAAAGAGTAGCACAGTTAACAGGAATTCCATTATCCATTTTCTCAGTAGGACCGGATCGTACTCAAACAAATGTCGTTATGAATCCTTGGCGTCAAAGCTAAGATAAACAATAGTTGCTAACCCCGAATCTAGTCGTTCGGGGTTTTTATGTTCGCCCAGCATGGGCGAACTCTAACGGGTGAAAGTCCCGAGTATGACCAAGTAGCGGTAAGTACATAGCTGAAAGCAAGGGTGTCCACGGTGACGTGGAATCTGAAGGAAGCTCGAGGCAA
>NZ_JBIACK010000025.1:0-37890 GCF_042865285.1 Cytobacillus spartinae
AATGAAATTGTTATTACAATACGGTAGTGCAAACAAAAAGAAGATGGTTATTCGCCATCTTCTCTCTTTTTAGTTCCGACTAACACCTTTTCATCGTCAATGAAGATCGCATCCCCTTCGTACAATACTTCACTGTAATACACTTGGTAACCTTCCAACAATATTCCCCTCCCAAGATGCGAACAGATGTTCCTATATCCTTTTATTTAAGTATACCAATTAAGTTAGATTTCGGAAATAGGTATATACTGTCGAAAGGTGTAGAAAAAAGCCACATTGTGACAAAAATGATAATATTCTGTCAAGATTTGTTCTTTCTACTAATCATATCCAAGGTATCAAGAAGTTTTTCAATGTCTTCTGGAGTATATCCTCTTCGTTCGGTTTCTTCTATAACGGATCTCCACTCTTTAATTTTATCTCTTAGCTCCAAAGGAACTTCTAACTGTTCCCCCATTAAATAAGATATATCTACTTTGAAAAACTCAGCTATTGTTTTAATTTTATTAGTTGAGGGAATAAAGCCTCTCTCCACTCTCCCTAAATAGCTATAGTCCATATTAATTTGTTCGGCAACTTCTCTTAGGGTTAGCCCTGTCTTTTCTCTAAGGTCTCTTATCCTGCTCCCCATAAGTTCATCATACTGTTTAGCCACCTATTATCACACCTCGCCTTATTCGAAAATCCCATGTGTCTAATGTACCACAATTTAAAATAAAATAATTAAATTAAATTGTTGCATATATTACCACAGGGTGATATATTATAAATATCAAGTGGTACAACAAACCACAAGAAAGGAGAGAACACATGGAAAACAATAAAATATCAATCATCCGTAAAAGGCAAAAAATTTCCCAAACTGAACTAGCTGAACGCTTGAACATTGATCGTACCCACTTGAATAAGGTTGAGAATGGTAAGGTAAGACCAAGTGTAGCGTTATTGGAACGAATTGCAGCAGAGTTAGGTGTAAGTATTCAGGATTTATTTTAACGTCTTGTGGTATATAAGTACACGACAAATAAACCACAACGGAGGAAGAAAATGAAAGTAGTTGTAGTGAAAGGTCCACATTTTGAACAAGTGAAAAAAGAAGCTCAACAAATGTTGTACAAATTCGTAGTGGAGAACATCAAAAAAGAGGAACAAAAGAAAATTTCTTAGGAGTGATTGAAAAATGGAAAAGTCGATTGAACAAAAATTAGATGTTGTTCGTGAAGCTTTAGAAAAAGGTGCAGATGTAAGATTGAGTTTTTTTCGTATCAAATCAAAAGGAGAAGCTAAAGACCTTATCAACCACTTCTCTAAATTAACAGGAGCTTCTATTGAAGATAACGATCAAATTGAAACGTTTAGTTTAAATGTTTTTGAATCACCTGTAGCTTGTAGTGTTTATTACACCCTAAGTAATGAAGAAAAGAGAGAAAAACTTCTAAATGAATTGAAGGTCATGGAAGAAGATGTAGATCTAAGCGGAATGGAAGAAGAAAACTATGCGTGACAAAATCTGGTCTTACGTTAATAACCGATTTGAGGATGATTGGGTGCTGGTTGATGCGGATGAAGTATATGAAGCCTTTGCGGTCTATTTTGATAATGGGCTAGATGTTGGAATCATAGATGAAGTGATACGCTCATTTGCTGCCATACACGACTTATCAAACGTAGATATACAATACGAGGGAAATCTATCCTAAACCAGAGGGGTGATAAAAATGAGTATCTACTATTGCGAGGAATGTCAAACCACTCACGACAATGATTTTACACCATGTATAGAACATAAAGAGGGTCTTAAATGTGATGCGAACAGTGAGGGGGAAATTTTATTACCACTCAACATGTAAAAAGAGCAGATAGGCTGCCACCTAATTCTGCTCCCCTTTTAAAAACTCTAACCTCATTATATCAAAGGAGGAACAAAAGTGAATAGTTTACAAATGCAATTTGATAACCAAGAAAACCCAAGTGTAAATGCTCAAAGTGCCAAAAGCAGAGAAATGGCTGAAGTGCAGTCGCAAATATTCTTAGCGAAACAATTCCCTCGCAATGAGGTTCAAGCGGAAATAAAGATACTGAACGCGTGTAAAAGAAAGACCTTAGCTGAAACAGCTCTCTATTCCTACCCAAGAGGTAATACAACCGTTACCGGCCCTTCAATTCGATTAGCAGAGACAATCGCTCAGTACTGGGGAAATATTAATTTCGGGATTAAAGAGCTAGAACAAAAAAATGGTGAGTCTACAGTAGTTGCTTATGCATGGGATATGGAATCAAACACTCGTCAAGAGAAAGTATTCCAAGTTAAGCACGAAAGATATGCAAAAGGGAAAATGAGTAAGCTGACAGATCCAAGAGATATTTATGAACACATCGCCAACAATGGAGCAAGACGTTTAAGAGCTTGTATCCTTGGAGTTATCCCTGGTGACATCATCGATAACGCAGTAGCGCAGTGTCACCAAACTTTACAGAACAGTTATTCAGAGCCTTTAAAAGATAGAGTGGTTAAAGTTTTAAGATGGTTCCAAACTCAATATGGAATCACTCAAGAAATGGTTGAGGCGAAGTTAGGTCATAATGTTGAATCTTTTACTGAACAAGACTTCGTGACATTAAGCAGTATTAATCAATCTTTAAAAGATGGAATGGCAAAACGTGAGGACTTCTTTAAAGTAACGGAAAAGATAGATGTTCCTAAAACCTCATTAGAGCAACAATTCAAAGAAGGTGATTCGAATGAAGTTAACTAAGGATAATTACTACTCAAACGAAGCAGATCGCCACTTTATGTCTGTATCGCAATATAAAAGCTTTTTGAAGTGCGAAGCTGCAACTATGGCTAAATTAAACGGTGAATATGAAGAACCAAAGAGTGATGCTCTACTTTTTGGTTCATATGTTCACGCTTGGTTAGATGGAACAATGGATGAATTCATTGAAAGCAATCCTGATTTATTCAGTACCAGAGGAGCAACAAAAGGTCAGTTGAAGGCTCAGTATAAATTAGCTGATGAAATGATTGAAGTGTTGAAAGCAGATGCTTTCGTGATGATGGCTCTAGACGGTCAGAAAGAAGTCGTTATGACTGGGGAACTGTTTGGACTTCCTTGGAAGATACGAATGGATGTTTATAACCCTCAGTTTGGAAGGTTTGCTGATTTAAAGACAGTCAAAGCGATTTATGAAAAATATTGGCACGATGAAATAGGCTACTGTTCATTTGTAGAAGCTTATGGTTATATCACTCAAATGGCGATTTATTCAGAAATAGAGAATCAAAATAGAGGCGGAGAATGGTTGGAAAACTTCATTGTGGCAGTCTCCAAAGAAACCCCACCAGATAAAGCGGTTATCACAATCGATTATGACAGCTTAGCAATTGAGTTACAGCAAGTAGAAGGAAGAATGGAACGTATTAGAGAGGTTAAATTAGGTCAATTAGAACCTAAGTCTTGTGGTAAGTGTGAATATTGCAGAAGGAAAAAGAAAGTAACGAGTGTGATCCATTACTTAGAGTTGATTGGCTAATCAAACATCAAAGGAGAGAACAGCATGGAATGGACATTAGACCAAATCGAGGAACACTTTGACCTGTTAGATGATATTGATGGTGAATCTTACACAATGGTTTTGGGATTAATCGCTAAAGTACGTGAAATGGATGAATTGACAGACCGTTTAACAGCTTTAAACAGACATTATTTATTCCATTTCTATAAAGGTGACGTTATGAAAATGCAAGCTGATTTCAGTTATATCAATGATATCAAGTGAGGAGCTTCGGCTCCTTGCTTGGAAAGGGGAATTGTGATGGGAGCCTTGCTCACTGGATTATATATCATTTCATTAGCAGCAATCATCTTAGGAGTATTCTACATAGCACCAAAGAACCTACAGAAAAAAATACTTGAGTATGTAGGAGGGTTAGATCAGTGAGTTTTGATGTTTATAACTGCGAAGAATGTGTAAGGGCATTTGCGGTGGAAAAGGATGAAAATCCAAAGTGTTGTCCTTGCTGTGAAAGTGAACTATGGGAATACAGTCATACAATACATGATGAACAGTTGACACAAAATGTGCAGTAAATGGAGGGGTTAGAAGTGGATAGAGAATTAGATGATTTAATAAATGAATTTTATCGTGATGTTGATTCGTTAGACAGAGATAGCCTTATAAGTTTGTTTGATGACATGATTCCAAAAATCAAAGGATTACAAGAAGAAAATTGCGATATGGCTGAAAAACATGCTGAAAAAGATATATTTATAAACAACTCACTGAACATCATAACTAACAAGCGGAAAATAGAGATATTAAAATATCGTGATGAATGTTTAACGGCTTATGAAAAACATGCTGAATTAATGAATAAATCAATGATGGATTTAAATTTAGGAGCATTACAAGCTGTTAGAAAAGTAATGAGTATATTGGGTGAAAAAATATAATTCGTTGTGTCACAGTTCGAAGAAATAGCGAAGTAGGGAGGTTTACTCTCCCTGCTTCTGCTTCTCCTTATCCAGTACTTCCATACCTTTTAAGAGTAATTGTCTAATAGCTTCAGAGCGATTCTTAATACGGTTTTCGAATTGGTAATCTTCAACATGCTTAAGCAGCTCATCATCTATGGTGATGTTAATAATCGGTTTTGCATTAGGGGTTTTCTTGTGACCAGACACGAGGATCAACTCCTTTTATTAAACATAAATAATCAAATATAACCTTAACCTACATTATATGTTCAATACAGCCTATTATTCCACTAGACCAATAAAAATCAGTCTTAAGACCTAGTTGATTCCACTAGACCACTAGACTTGTGAATGGTAAGATAAGGTTGTAAGTCCAACAGACCACTAGACTTGGAAGGATGTGAGAATATGAAGCCATGCATTAATTTAACGATTGATAAGACGTTGTTGGACAAGTTAGAGAATCAACGTTTAGTGAAGATCCAGGAGGAAAAGAAAGTTATCAGTCGTTCAGCTTTTATTAGCGAATTAATTCAAAAAGGATTGAAAGGAGTGAAGTAAGTGAGTGCTGGATTAATTACAAGAAAGCTACTTAAACATCTTTATACCAAAAGAGGATTATCAGATTCAGAAATTGCTAGTTTCATTGGGATAGATCGTACAGCGATTTGTCATTTGAGAAAAGCATATGATATTAAGACGAGAAAAAGCGTTGGGGAACTTGGTGAGGAATATGTCATTAAGAAATTAACCGCACTGGGTTGTGAAGTTAAAAATTTAAACGAACAGGATAAAACAAGTCTTTATGATTTGCTCGTTAATAAAGTCCTTAGAATCGAAGTTAAGACAGCAAGTGATCTGAATGGAACCTTTAACTTCTCTTTAACAAATAAGCCTGAATGCAATCACATCGAATCAGACCACCGGATTTTTCTACCTAACGGCCGGAGTAAGAAGCTATATAGGAAAACTTGTGATTATATCGTTTGTGTAGGAATTAAAGGGAAGCAGGTTTATCCATTTGTCATTCCATCCAAAGATATTCCTGATAATTTACAAAACATAAGAATCAGACCAAAACGTTCCCACAAGTACAATGAGTACTTCCAGAAGTGGGAATATATAAAAAAGCCTGATGCGCCAACATCAGACCCAAAATAAAACATTCACTATTAATATATCACATTGGACAAGTTTTATACCAAGGAAGTGAAAAAAGTGCAAAAAAGCTACTACGCTATTATTCCTGCGAATGTCCGATATGATGAAGAGTTAACCCCGAATGCAAAATTATTATATGGAGAGATTACAGCTTTATGTAATGAAAAAGGATTTTGTTGGGCGAGCAACTCTTACTTTTCAGATCTATACGGAGTTAGCAAAGTTTCAATATCTAAATGGATCAATCAGCTTGTAGAAAAAGGCTATATCCAGTCAGAAATCAATTATAAAGAGGGTAGTAAAGAAATCTTAAATAGGTATTTAAGAATTGTTAATGAGCCTATTAAAGAAAAGTTAAATACCCCTATTAAAGAAAAGTTTAAAGATAATAATACATCTTTTAATACTACATCTAATATTACAAAAGAATATAAAGATTCTTGTCACAAGTTTCAAACTTGCGACATGGAGATGGCTCAACAATTGTACTCTCGTATGTTAGAAAACAATCCTGATGCTAAAAAGCCTAACTTAAATAAATGGGCTGATGAATTTAGGTTGATGAGAGATCGTGACAACCGAACAGAAGAGCAGCTTAGATATTTAATTGACTGGACACAATCAGATAGCTTTTGGAAAACAAATATCCTATCACCCGCAAAGCTTAGAAAACAATTTGATCAACTTGCTGTTAAGGTTCGTGAGGATATTAAGAAAAAGAATCAAGTGACTAAAACAAAGCCTAAAGCATTCCAAAGTTTAGAAGATTGGGCGGATGAATCATGAACCGTAAAGAGATTATTAACTTACTAGCCATTGCAACTGCTAACTTCCCCAATATGCAAGAGAAGGATATGAAGCCTACTGCTATCCTTTGGGAAAAAGCATTATCAGACATAGATTATCCGACAGCAGAAAAGGCATTACTTAAAGTATTATCAACTTCAAAGTTCTTCCCAACTATTGCAGAATTGCGTGAAGCTATTGCTCAGATTACTCAACCAGTAAGTATAGATGCAATGGAAGCATGGGGCTTAATCGGACAAGCTATTCGAAAATATGGTTATTATCAGCAAAAAGAAGCGATGGAAAGCTTACCTGATGAGGTAGTCGAGATGGTAAAGCGTTTTACCTGGAGAGAGCTTTGCTTAAGTGAAAATGTAGATACCTTGAGAGCTCAATTCAGAATGGCTTGGGACACTCAAAGCAAACGTAAAAAGGAATTAAATGCTTTGCCATCAGAGATTAGAGCACTCCTAGAAGGAAATACAAGTCAATTCCTGATAGGTGATAGCAATGATTAATGACAACAAAGCAAAGGGCAAGATTGAGAGCTACTACCTTCGACTTAAACGAAATACTATTTACACCTCATTAGAGGACATTGAAGATACAGAATGGTACTGGAGTCCATCTGAGGTTAAAGAATTTGATGAGCTATGGAATAAGGATATGCCAATTAAGGAAATGGCATTGGAATTAGGTAGGTCAGAAATTGCAGTGTTCTTGCAGTCTTTAGATCGTTTGTATAAAGGCAAGATTCAGCCGAGGAATTGGCACTTTTGGTGAGGTGACTTATGAGTGAAATCATTAATGCTTTACAAGCTGTAAGGGATGTATACATTAATTTTCCTAAACGATACGAACTCAACCAAGAAGCACTAAAGAAACTTGAATCTGAGATTCAAGATATTCTTCACATAATCGAATTTACTAATTTTAATGCAGCTCATGGTTATAAATGGGCGAAGGAATTAAAAAGGCTAAGGGAAGAACGCAGAGCCTTGAAAGAAGAACTTGAACTACTGGAACCGGTAAGGGATTTCCTATCCTTCCCTAAACCTACAGAAAAGAACATCAGCCGGATTATTGGAGACGTGCGAAACATCGAAGGAAGACAATCGAATCGTTCTTACCGAATGAGAGTAAGGAATGATCTACAGGAATTAATTAAATGAGGTGGATGAATTGGATATACAGCAAGTTAGAGGAAATATCAATTTTGAACATGATGGCCGACATGATGTAACGGAAAAGGTAATTAAAACAGTTGTTAAAACTGGTTATGCCCAAGATGATTTCGGAATGAAGAAATACAACACCACTTTACACCATGCCTTGCCTTACGATTGGCAAGAAATGATGGATGAAGAGATAGTGGATTTTCTGAAATATCATCAGTGCGAAAAAGACCGGAAAGCGTATGTGATACAGATCCTACAATCTGCTATGAGAGTTGACGAACCTAAAGAGTATATTCAAGAAGCTCTGAATTTATTAACGGTAAGTGGAACTGGTAAATAGCGATGAACAGGATCCTCATAAATGACCTAATTGATGAACATGGGGAAACCTTTACAACGTGTAAAGGTTGCAAGATTTGTAGAAAGATTCATTCACTGACCGAGGAACGGACTCCTGAAGAAAAGTATAAGAACATCTTAGCAAAAGGTCAGGACATGACAAAGAGTGAAATAGACTTTCTTTTGGAAAATGAAGTACAAAAAAGATCCATTCAAAAGGCATTGAATATGGATAGCAAAGCATTTTATCAAATGATGGAAAAATGGGGATTCAGTAAAAGGAGAGTGGGCCCAGTGGCAAAATTGACGAAAGAAGAATACCAGGACTTAAAAGCTCAAGGAATTACGGATAAAGAAATAGCTAAACAAAAAGGAATCGCATCTGCTTATGTATCTCAACTAAAAAGAAAGTGGTTTAATTCTCTGGAAGAGTCTAAAACAACAGAGAAAATAACATCGAAGGGTAAAACCCCTAAGAAAGATAAAACGGCCGAATTTAGGGATTTAATAAATGAATTAAGCGATAAACTGAACGAGGCAAATAAAGATGCTGTAGAAAAAGATAAACTAGTGAAAAAACTAGAAGCAAAAATTCAAGAATTTGAGGGCATCAATTCAGCTTGTGAAGATGTAGAAAACGAGCTTGATAGTTTACGCACAGAAAAGGATAACTACTTAAATCAATTACTTGATACTCGTGATCAGTTAGTGAGAAAAGATTATGAGCTCGAGAACAACAAGAAATCACTTGAAAGTGTAAATAAAGTACTTAAACGTCTTACCAAAGAAAATGAAGTATTAAGGGATTTAGCAAAAGCTAATGCAATGGTTCAACTGGAGATTCTATAATGCCTGCGGTGCCGAAGCCGAATCATAAGAGAAGGGTGAAGAAGCAGGTAGACCGGAATAAATTCCCTAAGTTTGTACGTGATCAGATAAAGAAGCACTTTGAAAACAACTGTCAGATGTGCGGTGGAAAAGGTCATCATTGCCATCATGTGCAGCCGAAAGGTAGTGGAAAGGGTAGGGGAGTATTTACGAATGGATTATTACTCTGTAATTCCTGCCATAAGAAAGTCCATGCGGATGACAGCCTCTTAAGATACTGGAAAGAAGTATTCAGGAAAAAGTATGGCCCATTGTACTTTATGGATGAAGAAGATTTAAGACATAAAAGGCAAATGGATTTATTGAATCAAAGGGAGTGGGAAGATGAAAGTCTATGTTAAGGTTTCCACTAAAAAAGATTCAGATGGAGAGCCATTGCAAATCGTGAAGGTATACCCAAGTAAGATAAAAGGCTTTACTTATTTAATCTTCTTAAGAAAATAAGCGTAAAACTCACCAATTTATATTATATGTCAATAATTGACCGAACAGAAAGAGAACGGAGGAAATTAATATGATGAATCGAGTTATTCTAGTTGGAAGGCTTACAAAGGATCCTGACCTCAGATATACACCGAATGGGGTACCAGTAGCGACTTTCACCCTTGCTGTAAATCGTAGCTTTACGAATCAACAAGGAGAAAGAGAAGCAGATTTTATTAACGTGGTAGTTTGGAGAAAACCGGCAGAGAATGCAGCTAACTTTTTAAAGAAGGGTTCACTTGCTGGGGTAGATGGAAAGATTCAAACACGCTCGTTTGATGGACAAGATGGAAAGAAAGTTTATATTACTGAAGTTGTTGCTGAGTCTGTACAGTTCTTAGAGCCAAAGGGAAATAGCAATTCATCACCACCAAAAGATGACGGAAACAAAAGAGTAAACGATGACCCTTTTGCTAATGGTGGAACAATCGACATTCAAGATGACGATCTACCTTTTTAGCAGGTGAATGTTATGAAATGGGAATTAGCGACAGATGAACAGCTCGTAACTATTGCCAAGTATGATAACGACTTACCTCACTCTCTTTTGGGTGAGGTGGTCGAAGAAATGTTAAATAGAGGACTATTCGATCGCATTATTAGGGACTGCATAAACGTAGTCATTAAGAATACACAACGTATGGAACGTATTTACCAAGTGAGTGTTGAGGACTTCTTACAGATAGGTCGAATCGAAGTGCTGAGTGCTTTGAAGTCGTTCAAGCGTGATAAAGGAATGAACTTCATCTCTTTTGTATTCTTAAAGGTTAGGAGTCAACTTGGTAAAGAAATAGTGTTCTTAGAATCTAAGAAAAGAGATCATCGTGTTTGTATGAGTTACAACAACGAGACAGATGAAGGTACTGAAATGATCGAATTCTTACCATCTAAGGTAAATGTAGAGAACTATGTAGTGAACAAAGTGACATTTGAACAGCTATTAAAAAGAGCTAATAAGCATCAACAAAGAGTGGTGCTCCTAAGAATGCAAGGATACAAATTTGCAGAAATCGCTCATTTACTTAAAAGAGGTACTGGAAAAAGTATGCAACAGGCCTACAGAATAGCTCAAGACAAGATGAGGAAAGGTGCTTAATTATGAATTTAGATAAATTGTTCAAGATGCAGAAAGTATTACGTGACCGAATCAACTATAACGAGCCGGATCGCTTTAATAAATTAGTTCTTGCTCTGTTAGTAGAGCTTGGTGAATGTGCGAACGAGTGGAGAGGGTTTAAGTTTTGGAGTGTTAATCAAGTACCTCACACCTCAGCAGTAAGAGTACCGGCTATGATGGATGAAGATAAGGTATTTTACAATCCACTCCTTGAAGAATATGTAGATGGATTACATTTTGTATTGGAATTAGGAATTGAATTAGATTACAAAAATCCTTTGTATATTCCGATTGGCATATATCCGAAAGAAACTACCGATTATTTTATCGAATTGTATTACAAGATATCGGAACTGAACATTCTGCAAATGTTTCACAAAGAAGAAAAAATCGTGAAAGATTCCTATCAAGAAATATTCGATATGTATTTACACTTAGGACACAAATTAGGATTTACATGGGAACAAATCGAACAAGCATACATGGATAAAAATGCTGTTAATCATCAAAGGCAGGAGGATGGTTACTGATGGGGATTAAATTAGATGGATTTGAACGAAACAATATGATCAGTGTACTGGAATGGAAAACAAACTTTAGTTATGAATACTTAAAATCGTTATCGGATGAAGCTTTAGAGAAACTTTACAAAGAGCGTGTCGGCTGATGGGGAAAATGCAGCGAGACAAAGGGGCTCGCGTAGAAAGAGAGATTGCTAACTTCTTAGGAGGTAAGCGTATCCCTCTTTCGGGGATGACCTCTAATGTAAAAGGTGATATTGAAGCTTATGGTATGAAGTTTGAAGTTAAAGCAAAAAAAGACGGGTTCAAGATGATCTACAGTTACTTAGAAAAAGACAATATGGATGCAGCGATTATAAAAGCAGATAGGAAAGAAGCTTTAGTGATATTGCCTATTAGTAAGTTTAAGGAGCTGATGGATCGGCTGAATGTTTTAGAAGATTTCGTTGAAGAAAATAGTGTGGAAACCATAGAAAAGAAAATGGAACCATATTATGAAGAATTAGCAAAAATTTTAAACATTGAAGGTGAGTAAATGAGTGCTCCACCTAAGAAATATATAGAGCTATCAGAAATCATCCATGAAATGCGTGAAGTTCGCAAAAGACTCAATATAGCTAGTATACAGATATTCAATCTTGCTAGGGATAAAGCCGAAGCTGAAAGGAAATACAAAGTAGCTTTACGGCAAGAAATGCTGAAACTAAAAAAAGAAGGTCATGCAGCTACTTTAATAAATGATCTAGCTAAGGGTGAAGAAACGATTGCTCAGTTAAGATTTGAAAGAGATATTGCAAAGGAATTATATGTAAGTGGATTGGAGTCCATGAAGCAGACCAGGACTGAAGCAAGCTTGTTACAGACAATTTCGAAGTATAACGATTAAGGTGGGGTGTAAATGAAAAAGTGTAAATCTTGTAACGGTAAAGGTTGGTTGTTTATTAGTTCAAGTTATATAGACACAGGCAAAGTACAACGTTTCATGGGGTTTGAAATGCCTATTTACACTAACGGAAAACTTAAAAGTACGTGCGGAAGATGTTTTGGAAAAGGAGTTAAATAAATGACTGTTGCTATTAAGCTGTCAAAATATCAATTATACGGACTATTAAAAAACTACCACTGGATGGTTAAAGAGATTCAAAGGATAGATCATTACTTAACGGAAACAGACTTTCAAGGTACAGCTCAATATGGGATTGAAGCAACCATGCCGAAAGCTCAAGGAGTAGTGGGGAAAGCTCTGGAAAATGAAGTCACAAGACGAGTAGAGAAGTCAAAGCGACTCCAGAAATACATTGAAGAAGTCAATTTGATTAATGAGCGGATTCCATTAGTTACGGATGAAAAAGAAAAAGTGGTACTGGATTGTTTGCTGGATGGGTTGAGTTTAACCGCGATCAGTAAGCATTTAGGAATAAGCAGACAGCAGGTAACGGACATAAGGGAAAAGATTATTGATACATTAGCTAAGAATTGACACATTAAACGACATAAGGAAGGAGTGTAAATAGTGGATAAAACAATCGTAATTGAGTATCAAACACAATCGGAATTTTGCTCATGTTGTGATCAGATATTACCTAAGCCGAAAATAAGTGGAGTTAAAGAATTTGAACTTAGTGAAGATAATCTCTCTAGTTACCAAGATTGGAAAGAAGCAATTGAATTTGATGATGATTTTAATGAAATGGTTAGAGAGTACGTATATGACACAATTAGATTTTTCGCAACGAGTTCTGACGACAGAATCATAATTGAAAATCGTGAATTTGAGAAAGTAAAACAATTTATTTTAGGATCTATCAAATCTTAGGAGGTAGAAGATGCCTTATATCGAAAGTGAAACAAAAGCGAAAATTAGAGAAATTAGAAATTCATCTGAACCTGTATTAAATGGGTTTACAGATGATTTAGAGCATTATGAAGTTAGCAAAGATCATTTTAGATGGTTATTAGAGCAAGCTGAAAAAATAGAGAAATACGAAAACGCTATTAAAAAGATAGAGGAAGCAATCGATTTTTAAATTGTTTTCCGAAGATATTATCAAATAATCCATTTCTTACACATTAGACACTTTTTGAAATATTTTCCTAGATGTATTATTTTTAAGATAGGAAGTAAATGGGGATTCGGAAAAATCCCTGCGATCAATTAGTAGATTTCCTTCAAAGATGTTTTAAAAGTACGTCATAAGGGCGGTTAAACCTTATACATTTTTTATCACACATTAGCCCTCTGAAAAGAGTGGTCAGTCCTAATAGGACAAAAACAAACATACTAAGGCGGTACTGTTAGGGGTAGCAGTATCGTCTTTTTCATTTGCCTCTTTAGTGTAATTGGAAAGCACATGTGAATTCTAGTCATAGAGTCAGGGTTCGAGTCCTTGAAGGGGCGTAAAAAGGTCATAGTGGGCAACATCTGCAAATGGTGAAAACCTTCCACAGGGGCGGGGTGGAGCAGATAAAAAGCGAGGTGGAACGAATGAAAAAACATGAGAAATGGACAGATGAAGAATATAAAAGGCTATTGGAATTAAAAGAACAAGGATTCACGTATCAACAAATAGCTGATATGCTGTCTGTTCAGTTTAATCAAGAGTTCACCTTTGATGGAGTAAGAAACCGTTTAAGAAGAGCACCATTAGAACAAGCCGCAACCTTACCCAATTACAAAGAAGAATACAAAATCGAAGCTGATGGATCTCACAAAAGTGATAAACTCCTAAGAATGTCTGCTGAACAGCTAAAAGACGTAAATTACTTATTAGAAGCTCATGGATTCAGCAAAGATTCATGGGAGTTAATTTCTGCGAGAAATAACATATGGAACACGAATGACAAGATAAACGGTGTACAGACGTTGTATTCCAGTAAGATAACGGTTAGACCGAAAAAGAATGGGAACGACTTAGAAAAGATAGTCGAAACCATTAAACAAACGCAGTCGATTATTATTAAAACAGAACCATTTAACGTGATAGACAAACGAATGTTAGAAGTACCTTTATTCGATACACATTTCCCTATATCAAACTATGAGTATTATAAACCTACTCAAACGAAGATCATTGATAAGTTACTATCTAGGTGTTGGGAAGAAGTACTTTTTGTTATCGGACAAGATATGCTTCATAACGATAACTTTAGAGGACAAACCGCGAACGGTACTCAAATAGAGTCAGTGGATATGGTAAAGGCATGGAATGATGCTCGAACCTTTTTTGAACCAATGATCGAAACAGGGATAAAACAATCTAAGTCAGTAAAGGTTGTGTACTCGAAGGGCAATCATGACGAATCGATGTCATGGGCATTTGTTCAGCTATTGAAAGAACGATACCCACAAATAGAAGTAGACGACAGGATGATTGAAAGAAAAGCTCACACATTCGGTAAAAACTTTATCGGTATCACTCATGGAGATAAAGCAAGAAAGAACCTACATAACATCTTCCCTGTAGAGTTTCCAAATGAGTGGAGCAAAGCAAAGAATAGAGAAATACATATCGGACATTTGCATGTGGAAGATGCTAAAGATGTATTCGGTATGGTGATTAGAACATTAGCAACCAGGAACAAAACAGATAAGTGGCATAAAGATAATGGATTCATTGGAGCTCATAAAAGATTTATGCTGTTTGAGTATAGTGAAGATGAATTAGAGAGTATTCATTATGTCTAGGAGGTTGAGGTGATGAAGTGATGAACGAGCAACAAAAGCGATTCG
Organism: Cytobacillus spartinae; assembly: GCF_042865285.1. NCBI lineage: Bacteria > Bacillati > Bacillota > Bacilli > Caryophanales > Bacillaceae > Cytobacillus > Cytobacillus spartinae. The sequence goes on from NZ_JBIACK010000025.1 coordinate 14,682, forward strand.
CTGATTATTACATCGAATGCGGAAACGCAAGTGATGCTTATAAGAAGGCTGGATATAAGGCTAAGGGTAAGTCGATTGAAGTAAATGCTTCCAGACTGCTAGCAAATGCTAAGGTTTCGGAATATGTTGCTAAGGTTATGTTTGAAAAGGATAAGGAACGTATTGCTTCACAAGATGAAATCCTTGAATATCTCACAAATGTAATGCGTGGAGATTTTAAAGAAGAAACGTTAATTGGAGAGGGTAAAGGTGCTCAATCCATTACGAATATAGATGTTTCGGCGAAAGATAGAATTAAGGCTGCCGAATTACTAGGAAAACGATACGCGATGTGGACTGATAATAAAAATTTATCTGGAACCGTCGGTGTAACGATAGTAGATGATCTAGATGAAGATTAAGTTATCGAACGTGGTTGCTCCATCTTTTAAAGAGGTGCACAATGACTTAAAAAGAGACGGTCACACTCATTACTGGTTAAGTGGTGGTCGTGGTAGTACTAAATCGTCTTTTATTGCGATTGAACTTATCTTAGGAATTATGAAGGACCCACAGGCGAATGCGGTTGTTTTGCGTAAAGTAAAGGATACTTTAAAGGAATCGGTGTTTGATCAATTAGTGTGGGCGATTGATGTTTTAGGTGTAGAGCAGTATTGGCACATTCCAGATGCTAAGTTAGTGATTACTTATATCCCTACCGGGCAACAGATACGATTTAGAGGGGCAGATAAGCCGAAAAAGATTAAGTCAATGAAGTTTGCTCGTGGGTATTGTAAATATATTTGGTATGAAGAACTAGATGAATTTACAGGTATGGAAGAAGTTCGTATGATTAACCAGTCATTAATGCGTGGTGGTAAGAAGTTTACGGTGTTTTACTCGTATAACCCTCCCCAATCATCTAATAACTGGGTAAATACTGAAAAGCTTCTTACGAGGCCCGATAGATTGGTTCATCATAGTAATTATTTATCGGTTAATCCTAAATGGTTAGGCGATCAGTTCATTGTTGAAGCTGAGCACTTAAAAGCGACAAAGCCTAAAGCGTATGAACATGAGTATTTAGGTAATGTAACTGGTACAGGTGGAGAAGTCTTTGATAATGTGACGATTAGACCAATAACGGATGATGAAATACAAACCTTTGAACATATCAAACGAGGTTTAGACTTTGGTTATGCGGTAGATCCACTCGCTTATGGTGTTATGCACTATGACCGAAAGAAGAAACGGTTATATATCTTCCATGAGTTATACAAAGTGGGATTATCGAATAAAGCAGCCTTTGATCATATTAAGATAGAGAACACGAACAATGACATGGTATATGCTGATTCAGCAGAACCTAAGAGTATTCATGAGTTAAGGCAGTATGGGTTAAAGGTTGTAGGAGTGAAGAAAGGTCCTGACTCTGTAGAGTACGGAATCAAGTTCTTGCAAAGCTTAGAAGCTATCATTATTGATGATACACGTTGCCCTAACACTGCGAATGAGTTTTTAACCTATGAGTTAGAAAAGGATGCAAACGGTAATTTCAAAGCGAAATTCCCTGATAAAAACAACCACGCTATCGACATGGTCCGATATGCCTTAAATGATGAAGCATTAAAGTTTAAGGAATTAAAGAAAAAGAAACATGATCCAGATAATCCTACACCAGAAGAGCGTCACACAAAGATGGTAAGGGATTTAACAGGTGGCAAACCCCAAGTAAATGAATTTATAAGTTGGTGATGATATGCAATTCTTTCTAGGACTACTAACAGCGGTAGTCTTTTTTGTTTTGTTATTAGGTGCTGTCTATATAGGCTATCGTCTAGGGCAGAGGAAAAAGAAACCTCCAAACATTGATGATGAAGATAAACGCAGAGCAAAGGAATTACACAGTGATTTCATGAAGCTAATGAATTATAGCGAAGATATAGCTTTACAACGGAAGAGGGTGACAGACGAATGAGTGAACGCACGAAGGACTGGGATTTATATGAAGCTGGTAAGAGGTATAACAACCGAATAGAGCCTAACTATTACGACACTGTAGATGCAAACCTAGAATTCTTTCAAGGGAACCAGTGGAGAAACCTAAAAACGGATAAGATGCCTAAGCCGGTATTCAATATCATTAAACGTATTATTACGTTTCAGGTAGCTTCGCTAACCTCATCAAAGATAAAGATACACTTTGAACCACTGTTAAATTCAGAAGATCCTAACGAGCAACTTAACCCAAGCGATATAGCGAATGCACAAGTGCAGAATTTATTTGAGAAATTTAAGATGGACTTCCAAATTAAAGATGCTCTGTTTGATGCAGCAACCACAGGGGATGCATGTGCTCACTTTTATTTTGATACCACAAAGAAACCGTATGGATCTCTTTCGGAAGCGAGAGGGGAAATTTGTATGGAGTTGGTGGATGGTACGAATGTATTCTTTGGAAATGCAAATAACCATAAGGTAGATGTTCAACCTTATATCATTATTTCTGGCCGAGATATGGTTGAGAATTTAAGGGAAGAAGCAAAACGATACAAACAAAACGAAAAAGAGATGAACGCTATTACAGAGGATTACAACTATCAAGAACAATCGGGTGACAGTGGAAAGATAGAGGTTGAAGCTGATGATTACGGAAAGGCTCTATATATCATTGTTTACCGTAAGGACAAGAAAACAGATAGAATCCTAGCTTCTAAGAGTGTAGAGAACGCTTATATCTATAAAGACATAGATACAGGACTAGAGCATTATCCGGTTGCATGGCTAAACTGGGAGAAGCAAAAGAATCAATACCACGGCAGAGCCTTATGTACAGGAATCTTACCAAATCAAATTTTTATTAATCGTATGTTTGCTATGGTTATGTACCATTTAATGATGACAGCATTCCCAAAAGCAGTATACAACGCTGATATGTTAGCTGGGTGGAACAATGAAATAGGAGCTGCTATTCCGATTAGTGGAGTAGGTCCTGATGTAAACATTAAAAACATTGCTGGATATCTTGAACCTGGCAATATGAGTAATCAAATTATCCAAGCAATTGAACTTGCGATGGAATACACGAAAGAAACATTGGGGGTTAGTGATGCTGCATTAGGTCAAATAGATCCTAAAAATACATCAGCAATTATTGCGGTTCAAAAATCATCTGCTATTCCATTAGAGAATCCGAAAGCGAATCTATACGAATGGGTAGAAGACATAGGCAGAATCCTATTTGATATGATGGGAACGTATTATGGATTAAGACCTGTTCCAGTTGATATCGATGGAGAAAAAGATGTAATCGATTTTGATTTTAGTATATTTAAAGAGATGTGGTTCGATGTAAGGGCAGATGTAGGAGAGTCCTCTTATTGGTCTGAAATTGCCAGTATACAAACAATGGATGCATTACTCAATAGTGGTCATATTGATATTATTAACTATTTAGAGCGTGTTCCGGCTGAATACATTCCTCAGAAAGAAGAATTGATTTCTAATATTCGCGAAAAGATGGAAATGGCTGAAATGCAAGCTCAACAAATGGCACAACCAAATATTGATGAAATTATCGCTCAACTACCACCAGAAGAACAGCAAGCCTTTTTAAACGCACCACCAGAGCAACAGCAAGCGATTATAGAACAGTTTATGAGTCAATCAGCACCTATGATGTAGGTGTTTTTATTTTTGTCCTGGAGAACGACGTTAAAAGTCTCAAATATTCCCCAACCATAGGGAAAGGAGCAATACTAAATGTTTGAAAATGAAGATGTAATTTTACCTGATGATTACCAAGAAGCCCCACCACAGGCAGAGGAAGCACAGGAAGATAATTTTGAAGAAGTTGAAACGGTAGAGGAAACCACTGAAACCGAAGTAAACGAGGAACCACAAGAACAGCTTACCGAAGAACAGAAAGCGTTTTTGCGGGTGAAATACAACAAAGAAGAATTAGAGCTTGATGAAAATACAGCAAGAGAGTTAGCCCAAAAAGGGTTGAACTACGACAAGTTACAAGAAAAGCTTCAGCAATTCGAGAGTGATCCGCGTTTATCTTTTGTTGAGGAATTAGCGCGCGAACAAGGGATGGATGTAAATCAGTATCTTGAAGCGGTGAAAGAATGGAAAGAACAAGAGCGACTCAATGAATTAGTTCAGAAAAACATTCCCGAAGATTTGGCGAAAGAAATCTTAGAAACTCGTAAAATGCGAGAAGAGATTCAGAACGAAAAGAAACAAAAGGCGGAGCAAGAAAAGCAAAGCCAAGAGTTTAACGAGTTCTTCCAATTCTTTAAGGATGCGAATGGTCGTGACTATGATCCACAAAACGATAAGTTACCTGATGAAGTATGGCAAATGCAAAACCAAGGCGTTCCTTTGAAATTTGCTTACATGCAGCATCAACACAACGAATTAAAAACCCAATTAAAAATACTAAAACAAAATGAGGAAAACACGAAGAAAGCACCTGTAACTAGCGTTTCGACACATGGTAGCCAAGAAATTGCGAGTGAGGATGATTTCTTGCGTGGGTTCGACTCAATCTAAGGAGTGTTTAATCAATGGCTATCAACTTAGCATCTAAATATGAGAAAAAAGTAGACGAGCGATTTAAATTAAAGTCTTTAACAGAATCAGCAGTAAATAAGGAATATGACTGGGCGGGAGTTAACGCAATCACGGTATACTCTGTTCCAACAGTAGCAATGAATGATTACGCGGCAACGGGTGTAAATCGTTATGGTACTGCAGCAGAGTTACAAAACACGGTTCAAACTATGACTCTTACTCGTGACCGTTCATTTACATTTACGATTGATCGTAAGAATTACCAAGATACTCAAATGGTTATGGAAGCTGGTAAAGCTCTTGCTCGTCAGATTGATGAAGTAATTGTACCGGAGATTGACATATACCGTTTAGCGGCTATGAGTGCTGCAGCAGTAGCGAACGGTCACACAGCAACAGCAGCAGTATCGAAGTCTAACGCTTACGAATCTGTTCTTGCTGGTGCTGAAAAACTAGATGAAGATAAGGTGCCTACAGGTGGTCGTTTACTTTATGTAACGCCAGCATTCTACAACCTTATTAAACTAGATCCTACGTTCATTAAGTCTACAGAAATTGCACAGAAGATGTTAATTAACGGTCAAGTTGGGGAGTTAGACGGTATGAAAGTGATTAAAGTACCTTCTTCTTATTTGCCAGCGAATACACCGTTCTTAATCACTCACCCTGTAGCAACAGTAGCAGCGAATAAACTAGAGGATTACAAGACTCACGACAACCCACCAGGAATCAACGGATGGTTAGTTGAAGGCCGCAAACGTTATGATGCGTTTGTTCTAAGCAACAAGGTTAACGCTCTATACGTTCACAAAACAGTTTAATTAGGAGGATTCTTTTATGGAGATCACATTTAAAACCAAAGATGGACAAAAGTTAGTGGCCCGTGATGATATTCAAGCTGCAGCATTTCAAAAAGCGGGATTAGAACCTGCAACAAAGGCAGATGCCGAAAAATTAGAGAAGAAAGAAGAGTAATAGTTCGGGGTAAGGGTTTTCCTTGCCCCTTTTTTATTTGTATTTAGGAGGTGGATATATGGCGGTAACAGCTAAACAAGTGTTTGATATGGCATTGGTGCTAATTGATGAAGTAACCGAAACAGGAGCTATCTCAGTAGATAATCCATTAGAGTACCAAACGAAAGCACTCAACATACTAAATACACTCCAATTTGAATTAGTACCTCCAGACGAATCACCAGTATTATTAACGAGTATTTCACAAGATTTATCCGTATCAGATCGAACGGCAGTTTTAATTCTTCCTTATGGATTGGCAGCACACTTACTATTAAATGAAGGGGATAGTGCTTCCAGTATTGCTTCTTTTTACAATAGTCGATATGAGGAATTAAAACGCAGAATGCCGACTCAAACCGAATCGATAGAAGATATATATGAAGTGTTAGGTGGGTTGCACTAATGGCGCAAATAACAGCTAATCGCAGACAACCACCACCATTTCTAAGGATTGGACCCTTTGGAGGAATCGACTTAAGCACAGATCAAGCGCAAATCGACCAAAACAAATCCCCGGATATGATGAACTTTTATATTGATGATAGAGGTTCGCTGAACAAACGAACTGGATATGAACGTATTTTCCCCAATTCATTAGGAGAAGGGAAAATCAATGGATTGTATGAGTACCGTAAGAAAGATGGAACGGTGCTCTTTTTAATTGCACACGGAACAAACTTATACACTCAATCGGGCGATTTACAGCCTGTTAGCATATATTCTAGTTTAGCAAATCAATCAGCAACCTTTTACACGATGAATGACAAATGTTACATCATGGATGGAGTGAACTTCCTTGTCTATGACGGCTCAACAGTATTACCAGTTGTCCCTTATATCCCTACCCTTTCTGTAAGTAAAGATCCATCTGGTGGAGGAACAAAACTTGAGGACTTTAACTTATTAGGTGCAGGATTCAAGGATAGTTTTTCTCCAGATGGAACAGCGACAGTCTTTCAGTTATCCTTAACGGGTTTAGATGCAACACCTATTACAGCGTTGGATAGCAACGTAGAGAAGGTAGAAGGAACGCATTTCACAGTTGATAGAACGACAGGCAAAGTCACGTTTACGACTGCCCCTGTAAAGGGTACGAATAGCTTAATTATTACAGCTTACAAAACATTCGCGGAAAAGCCGAATCACGTTAAAAAATGTCGTTTCCATGTGTTATTCGGTGGTTCTAATGATACGAGGGTTTTTATAAGTGGAAATCCTGACTTTCCTAATCAAATATGGAGAAGTGGGCTGTATGAACCTTCATATTGGCCCGAAAATGGATTTTATAAAATTGGGTCAGATAGTGATCGTATCCAAGGGTTTTCAAAGCAATATGATTACCTGGTAATTCATAAAGAGTTTTCTCTTTGGAATATGCAATACCAACTAACTAATGGTGAAGCAAGCTTCCCGATTAAGCCAATTAACGATCAAGTTGGTACATTTGCAAAGGGTACGATACAAATCATCGAGAATAACCCTGTATCGCTCTCTCGTGAGGGCGTTTACATGTTGATGGCTTCAAATGTTCGTGATGAGCGAAATGTGAAACACTTTTCTTTTAGAGTCGACAAGCGATTGTTAAGAGAACCTAATCTAAAAGATGCCATTTCAGTTGAATATGATAAAAAATACTGGATTGCTATTAATGACAATGTGTACATTTACGACTATGTGATTGATGAATGGTATCTCTATGACAATATTAAAGCTTCTTGTTTCATTGAGAGAAATGGAGAGTTGTATTTCGGGTGTTCTTGCGGTGGATTAGTTTACAAATTCAAAGAAGAATCTCACTTGCAAGCATTTGAAGATGATGGAGAAATTCCGATTAATGCTTATTGGGTATCGAAACTATTTGTATTTGGCTTACCAGAGTTCAAAAAGATTGTTCAACGCTTATTCGTAGAAATGAAACCAAATAAACACACTTCCGTTAATGTATATGCACGTTCTGACCGTAAAGGGGAGACGTTCATTTTAAATACACGCATGGATCAATTTGACTTTAACTACATGGATTTTGGTCGATTTGCTTTTGTTACATCGGATATTCCTCAAGAAGTAGGTAAGAAGGTCAAAATGAAAAAGATTACACACTTTCAATTAAAACTAGAAAATAATTCAATAGATGAAAGTCTTGGAATTATGGGATTATCCATTAAATACGGACTTCAAAACGAGGTGAAATAATGCTAACGAAACAAGGTCCATTTACAAAGAAAGTAACAGATTTACCCGATACTCCTTCACCTAATATGACACCAGCTGATATCAAAACCCATTTTCAAACGCCTGCAGATGAATTATCGACTACACATAATAAGTTGGTCGATGAATTAGCGGGAGAAACCGGGGCTAGTGAACTAGGAGCAAAAGACATTGACGGAACGACTTCTAATGTTCAAGCGCTTATTACCAAAAATAGCAATGGTTTAAAAGGACATAAAGAAGCAGTGGTTTTAGATCATCCGGATGGTTCGGTAACAACAAGTAAACTCAAAGATGGATCAGTAACAAAGGAAAAAATTAAAAATGAAGAAGTAACGAATGAAAAATTAGCACCATTATCTGTTACGACTTCTAAACTAAATAGCAAGTCAGTCACCAGTGAAAAAGTTGGTGACAAGCAAATCGGAAGAGAACATATTAAATCCGGTGCCATTGGTATAAATGAACTTGATCAGTCCATTTACAATCAACCTAAAACGGAATTTGAAGTTCAAGCTAAGTTCCAAGCTGTTGATGCACAGTTGGCGGAAACATCGCAGGAAGTTAAAAGGAATTTTCTGAAACCAAAGTACATCGAATACTTCGGTAGTTTTAACCGTTTTGGAGTAGGTGTACCGAGTGGAATAGCAAAATATACTGGTGGAAAGTATGTGTTAATCGTAAGCGGTAATGCTGGGGACTCTTTTGTTACTGTGGAAAACGGAAACATTGCAGATGCAGGAGCAAGTACTAGATGGGCGTGTGTAATTGAGGATAATGAAGGTTTGTTCCAACCTAACCAAGTAACTGGTACAGACGGAGTATCAAGAGTAAATTTATTAGAACCTTTAAAGAAAACCATTAATTCCAAAAGACTAGGTAATCTACATGATATGGCGTTAGGGCAACATTACACTGAAATAGGTTATTACGCTTTCATACAACACCTATACTTTACTAATCCTAGACATACTGAGCGTGAACAATATATTGCTCAATTTAAACCTACTGACACCACAGGAAAATGGGTAGGCAGTGGTTATATTGGTTATGGTCATGCAAAAGGTGTTACAGTAAATTCCTACTATAGCAAAATTGGATCAAAGCACCTTTTGTTAAATGCGACAAATAACACTAACTATGTCGAATGGGATCAATTACTTGACGGCGCAAAAGGATATTTAGAATCTTATATCGGTATGAGTACTGGCACGCTGACGGTTGAATTTTATAAAGACGGTGTGCTCGCAGAAGCAAAAGTACTAACTTCAACCGCCGAAAGAGTAGTCTTTGAGTATGAAAATGTACAAAATGGGAAATTAAAAATTAAAGCAAGCGGAACGCAAGAAGTTTATGTTGGTTTGACAACTTGGTGGAAAAACGAAAAATATCAAAATACTCTTATAGAACCAAACGATAAAGTAATCTATATAGGTGATAGTTGGGGAACGTTCCATAATAAAGCAACCACAAGGGAATTAGAACGGTTGATGATTGCGGATGGTGGAACACCTAGTATTTTAGATTTTTCCCGTGGTGGACATACATCAAATTACGCTAGGGTTTGGTTCGAGGAATACGTTATAGCTAATGTTCCAGATAAAGTAATTATTGAGTTTTTTACAAATGATTTTAATTCCATTAACGGTACTGTATTGGGACAATTTGAAGCACCTGATGGAACTATGCAAGACATGAATATTGATAACCTAAATGTATATATCGAAAATTTATCCTACATGATAAATAAAGCTATAGAATATGGTATACAACCAATTATTGTTATGCCAGCATCAACTGAATCAATAACACAATCACAATCATTTGTCGATTATTCCGTACAGATACATTTAGGATTAGCTATCACTAATGAAAACCCATCTTTTAAAAGCGTTAATGCAGATACAACTTCAACGGATTTACTTACTCAAAAAACAGCAAGTCTTAACCCATTCGTTATAAAAACAAAAGCATGGAACGCTTCAAATCGTGAAGGGTTTGTGGTAGATAATGAAGGTGGTATCTTAACCAATGGTAATATAGCGGTATTTAAGAATGCTGGTATTAAAAAATTTAGTGTTACACATGATGGTGGCATGGTAGGCTCTTACGTGAGGATGGGTACAAATGGATTTTCCTTACCTGAACCAAACGCAGATAATCACGGTAAACTTTTTATTAGTAGTTTTTACGCAGGTCAAGAGAGAGTTTATATTTGTTTAAATAATGGAGATGACACGTATTCTTGGAAACAACTAAGTCTAAGCTAATACACATTCGGAAGAAACTGCGAAACAAACAAAAGCACCTTAAATGGTGTATTTTTTATGCCTTTAAAGGGGTGAAAACATGGCTTTAACAGATAAAGATCAACGATTTATCCGTCATATGGAAGCTGATGATAGCCTACATGATGCGGATAGACTAAAACACTATGTAACCTTGAAACAGCAACAAGTAGCGGGTGGAAATGCTTCATTTGGCAATGCGGATTTAGAACGGTATTATCGTCAAACTACAGGTACCACTAAAGCGCAATTAGGAGGAGTGGCGACAGCGCCTAAACCACCTACACCACAGCCACAAAAACCAACATTTGATCCACAAGCTTACATGCAACAGTTTGAATCGCGTATCAATGATATGTATAACCAACAACGACAGGCTCAATTAGCACAGTTACGAGCTCAACGTGATAAAGCTATTGGTCAAATTAACCAACAAAAAGCAGAAGTAGCCCCACAATATCAAGGGATGCGAAATCAAACTGATGCTATGAACCTTCAAAATGTTCAGAAGTTACGTGAAGTCATGGCGAACGCTGGACTAACAGCAAGTGGGGAAAACGTTTCTGCAAATGTAGCGATGAATAACGAACGAGTGAACTCGATTAATTCATTAAATCTACAGGAACAGCAAACCATGAACGATTTTAACCGTCGTATTACTGATCTAAACAACCCAGCGGATGAAAATGCGTTAATGGCCCAACTGGAAGCTGAACGTGCAAGAGCATTGCTAGATTTAGGCATGAGAGCAGATGAAATTGGTTATAGTCGTAGTCGCGATTCTGAAATGGATTCTCGTTATTATGACGAAAGAGATTATTCACGCGGTCGAGACTCCATTCAAGATGGTCGATGGAATCAACAGTGGGATTATCAAAAGGGTAGAGATGCCATTGAGGATGCTCGTTGGAGAGAGCAATTTGAATATGGTAAATATCGTGATACCATTTCAGATCAACAAAGATCTGAAGCAATTCAATTTGAAAAACAAAAATTCGCTAGTGAAACTGCTTGGAGACAGCATGTATACAACAATATGTCTGCTTCTGAAAAAGCCCAAATGGAGTGGAATAAGCAACAATTTGGCGAAGAAATGGCATGGAGGATTGAAGAGAATAACCGTGCTGATAAACTTGCTCGTGACCGTATGGAATACGATGCGGGTTTTCAAACACCGTAGGGGGTCTAGGCTCGTTAAGTAAAAAATACGAGTCGGGTTCAAATGGTCCAGGAACCATCGCCAACAATAGTGGTGATTGGGGCGGTGCTTCCTACGGTACTTATCAAATAGCCACAAATACAGGGACGATGAACAGTTTCTTAAGTTACTTAAAGAAAGCTAATCCAAATGTATACAAAGCATTAAGCGGACACAAGCCTGGTAGCACAGGGTTTAATAATGCTTGGAGTCAACTTGCGAAATCTGACCCTAAAGGATTCGACTCCCTACAGCATGGATTTATTAAACAATCACACTATGATCCTGCAGCTTATCGAATTAAAGAAAACTTAGGGTTAGACGTTAACAAGTATTCTCCTGCTGTTCAGAATGTCTTGTGGAGTACTGCAGTTCAACATGGGTCTGCGGGAGCGACAAGGGTATTTAGAGAAGCTGGAATTAAACCTGGTATGAGTGATGAAGAAATTATCAAACGAGTCTATGCAGAACGCGGAGCGCAAAACGGTTCTAAATACTTCTCTCGTTCTTCACAAAGCATTCGTCAGTCAGTCGTAAATCGTTTCCAACGTGAAATGCAAGATGCTCTAAAAATGTTAGGATAGGAGGGTTTATGTGAGAAGAGACCATGATCCAAATTGGAAGCCGAATCTTCCATCGAAATATCAATTTAATCAGAGTAAATATCAACCTCAAGCAAATCAAATGTTTGGGGGATTTACTCCTTATAACCCTCCTAGCGGTTCTTACTATCGTGATTTAGGGCAAAAGGCGAGAATAGCGGAGGAAGAACGCAAAAAGAAAGAAAAAGAAAATGAACTTTATAATAAATACGGTATAGATCCAGAGAGCACTTCCGAAGATGGTAGTGCTTTTCAAGTTAAAGCGGATGATTACTTTGCTGATGAAGAACCAAAAGAGGATAATGATAATTCTTTCTTTGGAGATATTGGCGAAGGATTGAAATCTGCTTTTAAAGCTATTCGTAATCCCGCTGATTTACCGGACATTGTTATGGATTTTGCTAAAAAAGAGAAGTCTAAAGGTTTTGAAGAAGCTGCACGTGGTGCTAATCGCTTTGTTGATTCTGCTTCTTTAGGGGTTATGAGTAACCTTGATAAGAAAATGACAGGTGAAATTCCTGATTATCTTTCGCAACGTAAAATGGGCGAAGGTGGAGTAACCGATATGCTTACATCAGGGGCTGGTTATCTTATTCCTGGTGTTGGTGCTTATAAGGCTTTAGGAGCAACGAAAGCGGGTAAAGGGTTAGAGGCATTAGGCAAACAAGGATTAAAGCAACGTTTAGGAGCAGAAGCAGCAAAAGGAGCTATTACAGGTGCTGGATTAGCGGGCGCGGAAGTTGGCATCCGTGAAGAGTTGAATCCTGAGAATTATTCAGCTTCGGATAACTTAAAACATCTTGCTTTCGGTACAACGGTAGGTGCTTTTGCGGATCCTGCTATTTACGGTGCGGGCAAAGCAATAGCTTCTATTATCAAATCAAGGAAAACTCCTGTTGCTAATCAAACAGAAGAGTTACTTGGTTTACCCGAACCACAGAAAAGGCTCATGGAACCACAGAAACAATTACCAGAACCAAAACCATTACCACCATCGTTAGAAACGTTTAATCAAGCATTTAAAAAGCCTAATGGATTGGAAAGTCCTATTCCTCAAATGCCAAAAGGATTAAGTCAGTTAATGACGAAAGAGCGTTTACAACAGGAAGGGTTAAACTTTGGTTTTAATACAAAGAACACACCAAAAGCACGTAAAGACTTATCACCTATAGAAACTCCTATAGATCCAATGAATAGAGGGCAATCTTACTGGCAGAATCGTTATGAAGAGTTTGCTCGTTCTATCAACGACAACTACGATATGAACCAAATGACACCAGAAGCATTAGAAGATTTATGGAGTGGATTTGCAAAGTATGATGAACCTCTTAAACTAGAGCAAGTAGTCGATTTAGCATATCCGAAAGGGTTTGAAGCACCGCCTAAACCTAAACCAGAAGCACCATTAACGCAAGCCTTGCGCCAGGATGAAAAGATTAATCAACTGATTAAAGGATTATATCCACCGAAAGCACCTGAAACCAAGGTAAGTAGACCTGCAACAATGGAAGAAATGGTTAAGCGGATGGAGCAATTAGCACCACCTAAACGTCAAGAACCTTCATCCGAACCTTTGCAATTTAAAAAGAGCATTGAGTCACCTAAAGCTAAACAACAGACTGTAGGGGAGAAGTCAGAACCTATAGACGATGGTGGTAAAATGATTCGCTTGAAAGATTCAGAAATGAAAGGATTTGAAAAACTAGGTATTGACGTTTCCCAATTAAAAGACATTAGCGGATTTAAGGCAGCTACAACCGATGTGTACCGTATCTTCCGTGATGTATTTGGCGAAAATTATGATAAAGCCGGGAAGCCTGTACTTGATAAACTCGACAACGCTAAGAAAAGTTATGTCGAAATGCAGGAAAAATGGGCGAACAAGTTGAAAGTAGAAGTTGTTGATAAGTTAGGGATTAAGAAAGGTAGTAAAGAATCAGCTTTGGTTCAAAGGTACGGAGAAAAGAAAATGTCTCTTAATGAACTAAAGAAAGTGGCACCGAACAATTGGAAGGATATTGTCAAAGCGGATCAATGGTTCAGACAAGCTTATGATGAAATTTACGACGGAGTAAATAAATCTCGTAATGCGATCTATCCAAACAATCCAGAAAAGCATGTTCCTAAACTAGATAACTATTACCGTCACTTTAGGGAAATGAACGGATTAACAGGGTTAAAGAATATTTTTGATTCTCCTGCACAAATAGATCCACATTTGGCCGGACTGTCTCAACATACGAATCCTAACTCTAAATGGCATGGATTCATGCAAAAACGAGGAATGGGACCTTATAAAGAGGATGCAGTCGGAGGATTCATTGAATACATTCCTGGTTCTTCTTATGCAACACACATTGACCCAGTTATTCCAGAGTTTAAACAACTTAGAAAAACGTTAGCGGATAGCACAGAAGATACGAAAAATGTGAACAATTTTGTCGAGTATCTTTACAACTATTCTAACGATTTAGCAGGCAAAACAAATCCTTACTTTGACCGCAACTTTCAACAATTAGTAGGTAGAAAACCAATGGCGGTGTTAAATTGGGCGAATAATAGAGTTAAAAAGAACGTAATATTAGGTAACATTGGTTCAGCTCTAGCTCAACTTGCTAATATTCCGAATGGTGTAGCATTTGCAAAACAGCACACAGTAAGAGGGATGGCTAGAACGCTTACTTCTATCGTTGATAAGGATGCGCCTATTCACAAGTCGCCTTTCCTAAAAGAAAGATACGTAGATGGACTGTTTAGACAATTTGACCAACGCTTAATAGATCAACCAGAAAAGGCGGCAGGTTGGATGATTGAAACAGCAGACCGTATAGGAACATCCTTTGTATGGAATTCTGCATATCAAAAAGGCTTGAAGGAAGGGGCTAGTGACCCTATCAAGTATGCAGATTACAACACGAGAGCCCTTATTGCAGGTCGTGGAGTAGGTGAAGTACCTTTAATGCAAAAGTCTAGGGTTGTTCAGTTAGTTATGCCATTTACTTTAGAGGTTGCGAATTTGTGGAGAGTTATGGAAGAGTTCGGGAAAGACTTCATTAAAGGAAAAGACATGGGGGCATTACCTATCTTATTCGTTGCTAACTTTGCTTTTAATAAAGTCATGGAAGAAACGAGAGGATTCGGTGTTACTTTTGACCCTATCGATGCAACCTGGGAAGCAGCAACCGAAAAGGATTTATCTCCTGCGGAAAGAGTTGGTCGTGTGGGAGGAGAAATTTTAACAAACATCCCTTTAGGTCAACAATTAGCTGGAATCTATCCAGAAAACGGTTCAATCTTTAACTTTAAAGGTCCTACTCGTGAAGAATTATTTGGGGATCGAAACCCTCAAAGATTTGGAACAGGCTTAGTAGCTGCTAACGCTTTAGATGATACTATATTCAAGTTTGCTCTACCGTTCGGTGGTAATCAGCTAAAGAAAACTTTAAATGGTGTAGAGGGGCTTAATGATGAAGGTGAATACATCAAAGATGCTCCTTTAAATCTACCGTTTATAGGCGAAAAAGATAAACTGAAGTATCCTGTAGATCCTAATGTGTCGAACAAATTAAAAGGTACTCTTTTTGGGCCTTCAGCATTTAATGAGTCAAACGAATATTATGATAATAAACGTAGACCGTTAAGTGAAAACCAAACGGCAGAGTATGAAGATTTAAAGCAATATGAAAAAGGTGACGAGTACTACAAAGACCTAATGAACAACCGAAGAGCTAATACAATTGAGCAAAAAATGAAAGAAATTGATAAAGACGAGAACCTTTCCATAGAAGAAAAGAGAATTGAAATTTTAAAACTGATGAAGGAGTTAAACGACCTTCAATAAAGGTGGTGCTAAGGTGTACGCTTTCTTAAAATTCCTTTTTTGGTTTGCTGTAGTTGGTTCGGTTCTTTACGCGATTAGTAGTCAATTATTCTGGTACGTTGCGATCATTGTTATATTAGCCCCTATTCTCTATTGGTGGGATTCAGGGAATTGGGTTTTTAGTAAGAAGAAAATTAAAGAAAAGAATGATAACGTGGGTAGAAAGTTTACCGATATTATGTAGAGGTTATTATGAAAAAAATTATGGTATTTTTAAGTATCTTTGCTCTAACAGCATGTGGAGTCGTTGATAAAACAAATCAACAAGAAGATACAATCACTCTTGAACAATTTCAAAAAGCCCAAGACGAGGCATATAACTTAGGTTATCAAGATGGATTAGAAGCTGGTAAAGAAAGTAAAATGGTTGTACCTTCTTCTAATAGTGGTCTTACATTATTTTCAGATGGTATGGACTGGGATTATGCCACTGACTTAGATAAAAAATACTTTATTGAAGATTTATCTTCTTCAGGAGTGGTTTTTATTTCTATTTCAGAAGTGGACGATTTTGTAAGGGCAATAGATGTGTTTTATGAGGATCAAAGCAATGGTTATAAATCAATTAAAGAAGCAATAGAAGAAATTGAGGGCTCATAACGAGTCCTCTTTTTATTTGGGGAGGAAATTACAATGGATTTACAAATTGTTCAAGCTTATCTTTTTGGGGATGTTAAATTCTTAGATTTACTTGCTTTACTAGCAGGATTAGATATCATTACAGGTATATTCAAGGCATGGAAAAACAAAAAACTTCGCAGTCGTAACGCTTATTTCGGATATGCTCGTAAAATCGGTATATTCGGAGCGGTGATTGTTGCAAATGTCATAGATCAAATATTATCACTTAACGGGACCATAGCCTTTGCTACGGTTCTTTTTTATATCGCCAACGAAGGATTATCTATTATTGAAAACTTAGCGGAAATTGGAATTAAAGTACCTTCTGTGATATTAGAGAAACTACAATCAATATCAGAAAAGGATGATAAGTAATGGTCATTATTCAAATGCTTATTCCTGACGACAAAAAACCGAAATTCAATGTAGGTGGTAAGCAAGTTACTTTTCCAATGGATCCTGAATATATCACTATCCATGAAACAGCGAACACAGCTAAAGGAGCTAATGATTTAGCTCATGCCAGGTTACAATACAACGGTAACAGACGACAAGCCTCATGGCACTTGCAAGTGGATGAAGATTCTTGTTATCAATCATTGCCTTTTAATGAAGCTGGAATACATGCAGGGGATGGAGTAAACGGAAAAGGAAACCGAAAGTCAATTGGTATAGAAATATGTGTAAATAGTGATGGTGACTTTGAAAAAGCAATTCATAACGCTTCTAAGGTTGTTGCAAAGCTTATGAAACAGTTTAATATCCCTTCGCATAAAATCGTACCTCATAAACACTGGAGCGGTAAAAACTGCCCTGCAAGACTTTTAAATGGTCGTTGGCAGGAGTTTATAAATATCTGCATAGCACAGCGAGGGATATTAGAAAAGGGGGTTTCTCATGTGAGTGAAAGACCTTTAAATGAACGAGAAAAAGAAATTCAAGCTGAAGCGGTTCGGTTAGGCATTACAGATGGTAAAAACCCATTTAGAGAAGTCAATCAAATGTATGTATGGGCCTGTTTAATTCCATTAGCACAACGAATTGAAAAGTTAGAGAAATAAAAAAAAGCCCTTCCTTCTTGGAGGGGCTCGATTCTTTTAAACTGCTTTTTCGTAATACAATGAATCAACTAATCTATTTCTTAGTTTCTCTAAATCTTTTTTGGCTTTTTCAATCGTGTACATCTTGTCGATTTCCATGAAGTACAAGATTTCATCAAGGCTGTTAATTGTTTTTGATTGCTCCATTCGTTGTTCTAACATTTTTACTTTCATTTGTAATTCCTCCTAGGTTTTTTTTACACCAATTAGTCTGGGAAAAACAAAAAGACACAAGGTGTATATATACTATTCTAAAAATAGACATACTTCCCCCATAACTAATTGATAAGATTTCAAAAAAACATTAGTTATGAAGTTGTACGCTATTGGAACGTATATAAATACCTTGTGCCTATGTATAAAGTTAAAAAATATGTACAAGCACTAAAAAAAATATATTACTAATATAACCTTTGCAGGGATTACTTGTCAACGGATAATTAAAAAGGTAAGTTGTCTTCTGAAATTATATCTCCTATCTTCATAACTTCCTCTTTTATATCCTTATCATTATCCACAATCACCTTCTCAATAATTGTCTTTCTATATCCAGTCTCTCGTTTGATACGTTCTATCCAGTCATAAGCAAACTTAGGTATATCTTGTTCTCTTAGATTAAATTCTCCCCTGGTAAGGCCTCTGCTTCCCTCAATGTTGTAATGTATTTGGATATTAACTCTCATTTTTGTTCCCTTTCATACAGATCATCAACCTTAACCCCTAAAATATCAGCAAGTATGTATGCTTTATCAATTGGTATCAAACTATGTCCTGTCTCGTAATTCCTCAATTGGGCTACACTAACCTCTATTTTTTCAGCTATAAACTTCTTTTTTAGCCCTCTATCCTTAATCAATTTTTCTATATTACATTTCATATCCATCACCTACTAATCTATTCCACAAATAAAAATTTATTCCTTTCAAAAATTTTATTGTGTTGTACAGGCAATTTAATTGACGTTTTTACATACGAGTAGGTATACGCAAAATAATTCGCAAAGAATTTCGATTCTATCATTCGTTTAAACTATTCTTTTTGATTTTCGGTAGGTGAATTAAAAAACGACTTTACTTTAATTGATGTAATAGCATTGATAGGCTGTTTTCTATGTTCGTTGGGCAAGGGACTATACTACGTATACCTAAGGGTGGTGGTGGATGAATGTTATTTGAACTTACTACTACAATTTTAGCCGGTGGGTTAGCTGGATTTTCTTTTCTACAAAAACAAGTAGGGAGCAGTGATGCTGCTAAAATCCAACGCATCTGTGCTAGTAACGGATTGACAGTCACAGAAGATAAAAAGAAGAAAAACATGCAGTTATTAAGACGTTCTAAAATAAGAGATGGTGGGAGGGTAGTTGGAACCGAGTACGCATATCGAATACCGTTAGGATTAAGCTTTAATCAGTTTGTTGATAAAAAAGATCATATACAAGATGGGATTAATAACAAGCACACGGTATTAGATGTTACTTTTCAAGACTTGAAAAATCTTAAATTAGATAAAAATCTCTTACAAAGCATTAAGCGGTTATTAAATAAGGAGAAGGATATACGGAAGGAAATTGAGTTGTCTTATGACGGGGTGCTTAAAATCAAAGTTTTTAATGAACCTTTAACAACGGATTTTCCTTATCATGCCGGATTAACGAAAGGGTGGACAGTTCCAGTAGGTAAAAGCAGAAGCGGGTTGATTACTCATGACTTTGAAAAGAAAGCTCATATTATCGTTGCTGGTACGACGGACTTTGGAAAATCAAATTGGGTGAACAGCACAATCAACACACTAATCAATAATAAGCCGAATGATGCGACTTTCACTTTAATTGATCTCAAAGGTGGATTGGAATTCAACAGATATAGACATTTAAAACAAGTTAAAGCATATGCAAAAAACGTTGAAGAAGCTAAAGAAGCTTTACAAATGGCAGTAGATAAGATGGATGAGGTAACAGAGTTTTTACTTGAAGAAGGCTTCTCTAATGTCAAAGAAGCAGGATTTAAAGAACGCCATTTCATTGTAATAGATGAAGCTGCAGATATGGCAGACAATAAGGATTGCCAAAATTTATTAAAGGATATCGCGAGGAAAGGAAGAGCTAGTGGACTCCGGTTAATATACACAACTCAATATCCAACAGCAGAAACTGTAAGTTCTCAAGTGAAAAGAAACTGTATAGGAAGATTATGCTTTGTCTTAGATACAGCAACTGCGAGCAATGTTGTTTTAGATCAAGGAGGGGCGGAAAAACTTCCTGCTATTCAAGGAAGAGCTTTGTATAAGGATTTAGGATTAATAGAGGTTCAAACACCTTTAATCAAAAACGAAACTATCCAGACGATAATTAAACCTCACATCAACATCAGACCTCGAAAGGGTGACATAAGTGAAAAGAGAAGCACAACGACAACAAAGGGAGGAAAACATACTTTTATCCTTGAAGAAACTGGACTATCTTAATCGTTCACAAATACAAATGCTTCACCGATTAGGTAGCGATAGAAACGCACAGAGGGTTCTGAAAAACATGGATGACTATATTAGTCATTTTCGAGATACAGAAAATATCTACTATTTAAATAAGGAAGGAAGAGAGCGGGTGAATGCTAAGAAGATTCTTAAGAAAACCACTCAGGCGAGACATTACATTATGAGGAATGATCTTTATATTGCTCATGGATGCCCTAGTACATGGAGAAATGAAATGAAATTAGGAATTAAAGAGGATAAAAGCACTCATGTAGTTTGTGATGCAATTTTTCAAACGAATGAGAGATACCACATTATTGAAGTGGATCACACTCAAAAAATGACTAAGAATAGAGCTAAAGTCGAGCGGTACCGAAAACTTATGAAATACGGAATTTTCGAAAAGCCTCCAAAGTTCATCTGGATAACGACAACTGAATTAAGAAGAAAACAATTGTTAGAGCTTCATGAAGGTTTAGACGTTAAGGTTTTCACTGTTAGAGACTTCCACTAAGGAGAGGATTACATCATGTTTAAACGTAAAGAGTCAATGTCCATTAAGGAATTTATGAACAGAAAAGAAAAAGAATCCATGTTTCCTTTAGTTCATCAAGATGCAGTAGATAAAGGAATGATTGCCGGATTCTCACTTGGAATGGTACCGTTAATTTTTCCTATGACTAAAGCTGTTCCCGCATCAGCTCATGAAGTTGTTACGGTTACAGCGCAATCTCAAATGTACGACAAAATGATAACTGCCTTTGATCCATTAATTAATTTAATTCAAGGATTGGCTTACCCTATAGCAATGATAGTCGTATTAGGTGGTTCAATACTTGTTATGATGCAGCAAAGAGAAAAGGGTTATTCCATGATAATGGGAGCGGGGCTAGGGTATGTTCTAGTGCAAATGACACCAATGGTCTTAGATATCTTAGTCGATGCTATGAAGGTGGTGTAAGAAATGATAGTCCGTATCACTTCTAAATACGGAGAAGTTAGCCAAATTCATCCTACACCTCCTAAGGGTATTGATTTAGCCTATCCAGAGGGTAGCCCCTTACACTCGATAGGAAATGCAGTAGTGGAACGAATCGTTGATTATGGTTCAGAAAACATAGGGAAAGGGGTTATCTTGCGGTTAGCAGACGGAAAACAAGTAATATATGGTCATTTAAGCGAGGTTAAGGTAAAGGTAGGGCAAAGTATTAACCAAGGTGAAATAATCGGTTTAAGTGGCAATACAGGACATTCTACAGGACCCCATTTACACTTAGGAGTAAAAGAACATGGAGAGTTTATAGATCCATCCTCTCTATGGGATAAACTTATAGCGAATGGAAAGGTAAGTGATGGCTATGGAGACATTCCAGACTTTAATACGTGGGAATGGTTATATCAAAAAGTACTTGTTGATGGGTTGCAACATTGGATTCCGAATTATATGTTGGCGTTACCTGTCATGGTGGGGGTTAGTATTGGTGTTTGGGGTTTGCTTAGTATGGTCAATCGCACGCTTGCTACGTGGGGTGTAGGGTTCGTGTTTGCTATGGGTGCTCTGATGGTTATTTAATTAACCATCTTTTTTTATGTCTAATATGGACAAGTCATACCTTCATAGATTGTATTGAGGTGAGACAACATGAAGGTAAAAATTATCAAGGGTGATTATACTGACAAAGCCATTAAGGATTGCTATGATTATATATTAGAAGTCTATAGAAAGGAGAAACGTCGTGATAGCGATATATGTAAGGGTTTCAACAGAAGAACAAGCAACGAAGGGTTACAGCATCGAGAATCAAATTGAAGAATGCATTAAGAAAGCTGGAACCTCTGATGTATTGAAATATATAGATGAAGGATTTACCGGGGAAATTATTAACCGGCCCAACTTAACAAAATTACGTGATGATGTAGCAAAAGGGACTATCGATAAAATTATCTGTTATGATCCTGACCGTTTATCCAGAAAACTAATGATTCAGCTTCTACTTGATGATGAGTTTAGTAAAAAAGGAGTTCAATTAGTTTTCGTTCGCGGAGAGTATACGAATGATCCAGAAGGAAAGATGTTCTTCTCTATGCGTGGGGCTATTTCTGAATTTGAAAAGTCGAAAATAAAAGAGCGTACATCAGGGGGAAGAAGAAGGAAAGCGAAGAATGGTTTAGTCGTAAAGAATAGTCATCTTTATGGATATAATTTTGACCGAGAGAAAAACACTTATGTAATTAATGAAGATGAAGCTAAATTTGTTCGAATGATATTTGATTACTATACTAAAGGAACCTTTAAAGGAATAAATGGTATAGCTAATCATTTAACGGAAATTGGAGCTCCTACTAAAAAACGTGCTAAGGTTTGGCATCGTCAAGTCGTTAGGCAGATGTTAATGAATGAAGCATATAGTGGAACTTACATTCAAAATAGATATGATACTGAAGGCGATTATGTCAGAAAGCAAGCTGGAGAGAAAGTAGAGTACGGTAGAGTGAAACCTCAAGAAGAATGGATTATCACTGAAATTCCTGCCATTATCACAAAAGAGCAATTCGAATATGCTCAACTTCTGCTTGATCAAGGTAGAAGAAGACATGCTAACGGAAGTTTTCACAAGTATTTACTTTCCGGTTTAGTCCGCTGCGGTCGTTGTGGTTGTACCATGACAGGAAGAAGAACTTTATCTCACGGAAAAGACTTCTTCATTTACGAATGTCGTAAGAATTATGCTGGAGCTAAAACAAATGGCTGCGGTAGACAGATGAGTGAAAATAAACTTAATAAAATCGTTTGGGAGCACATTATCAAAATTATCAACAACCCTGAAGAAGTGAAAGATTACAAAGAACAAGATGAGAAGACCTATATTCAAGATGAAATGGATCACCTTGAAAAAGAGATAGAGAAAATAAAAAAAGGCCGAAAGCGTTTATTCACACTTGTCAGCCTAAGTGAAGATGAAGACATGGATTTAGAAGAAATCAAAGACCAAATCCGAGAGCTTCAACAAAAAGAAAAAGATTTACAACATAAGTATAACGAATTATCGGATGAAATCAAACTCCAGGATAAAGATGCTAACGGAACGGCCTTAGAAGAAGCAATCGATTACTACCTTATTAATAAAGCAAACGATTTTACCTATGAGCAAAAGCAAACTTTAATCCGCAAAGTGGTGAGGGAAGTTGTTATTGTGGATAGTGAAACCGTGTATATCCATATTTTCTAGCACTCCCCTATTGTCATAAGGAATGAAATT
>NZ_JBIACK010000026.1:0-36898 GCF_042865285.1 Cytobacillus spartinae
CGGACTAATCTCTTGTGTTCAACATTACAATAAAGTACATGCTTAGTATAAGATTGAACCGCCGTATACGGGTCCGTACGTACGGTGGTGTGAGAGGTCGGAGGTTCGTCACCTCCTCCTACTCGATGTGGTGTTATAAGTTGTTATATGCAAAATTTGCTTTAAAGCTATGCTTTAGATATAAAGTGTAAATTTGTTTTTTTTGTAAAAAAACTTATGTTGACATTGCTACAAAGCTCACTGTGAAGTATGATTAAATACATAATTAGATTGTTTAACTTGTCACAAACTTTTTGGTGTCGACAATTTGGGGAATAACTTAAATAAGGCCTTTAGATGTGACTAGATTCGGCACTATTACTAAAAAATATGATAAAGAACGGTTTAGAATGAAGGAGTGAATTTGATGAACGTAACTATATATGATGTAGCACGTGAAGCAAATGTATCAATGGCAACGGTTTCTCGAGTAGTAAATGGAAATCCTAATGTTAAGCCCGTTACAAGGAAAAAGGTTTTAGAGGTAATCGACAGACTTGGGTATCGTCCAAACGCAGTTGCAAGGGGTCTTGCTAGTAAGAAAACGACAACAGTTGGTGTAATTATCCCTGATATCTCTAGCCCATTTTTTGCAGAACTAGCAAGAGGGATTGAGGATATAGCAACGATGTATAAATATAATATCATCTTAAGTAATTCTGATCAGAATAAAGAAAAGGAATTTCATCTGTTAAATACGATGCTGGGAAAACAAGTGGATGGAATCGTATTCATGGGTGGCAATATTACATCAGAACACGTTGTGGAGTTTGAAAAATCACCGGTTCCTATCGTATTAGCTGGTTCTATTGAAGAAACAGGAAAAGTTCCTTCTGTTAATATTGACTACGAACAAGCAGCGTTTGATGCAGTTCAGTCTTTTGTAGAAAAAGGGCATAAACAAATCGGTATGGTTATTGGTCCCATGCAAGAGCCCATTAATCAAGAAAAGAAACTAAATGGCTACAAACGCGCTTTAATGGAAGCAGATCTTAACTATGAAGAAGATTATGTTGTAGAGGGTGACTACACATATGATTCTGGTATTGAAGCATTTGAGAAATTGTTAGAACTAGATACAAAGCCATCAGCAATATTTGTCGGTTCGGATGAAATGGCTTTGGGTGTTGTTCATGGAGCAATGGATAAAGGGTTTAGAATCCCAGAAGATTTTGAAGTAATCAGCTCTGATAACACAAGATTATCTTTAATGGTTCGTCCACAATTAACTACAGTGGTACAACCATTATACGACATTGGTGCTGTAGCAATGCGTTTATTAACAAAGTATATGAATAAAGAAAAAGTGAGCGATCATACGGTAATTCTTCCTCATAGAATCGAGAATCGAAGCTCAACAAAGCAATAATTTTGTCGATATAAATAGAAACCTGTTGAGCATCACGCTCACTCGTTTTCCGTTCAAACTAAAAGAATGATAACGAATACAGGATAAAAGACAAAAGCAGAATGTATTGCTAGTTAGGGAGAGGAATTATGAAGAAGCTCGATATCCTAACGCCGATTGGGTTAGTTGTCGGTGTAGTAATGGTTATATTTGGGATTGTTTATAATGGGGGATTAAGTGGATTCCTATCCTTTATTGATCCGGCATCCATGTTAATTGTGCTAGGTGGATTAATAGCAGGATTATTAGTTAGTTTTCCACTTAAAGATATAAAACATTTAATAACGGTATTAAGACAATCCTTCTCTGATAATGAGAAGAGTTTAAGAGATCTTATCAATACATTTGTACGATTATCTGACCGTGCGCGAAGAGAAGGATTACTTGCACTTGAAACTGAAATTGAGAGTGTAGACGATTCTTTTATCCGAAAAGGAATTTTACTTGCAGTAGATGGAATAGAACCAGATGTAATTAATGACATCATGAGTGCTGAAATTGCAGCAATGGAAGAACGCCATCGGAAAGGTCGGGGAATTCTTGAAAAAGCGGGGGAGTATGCACCTGCTTGGGGGATGATTGGTACCCTAATTGGTCTTGTCCTTATGTTAAAAAACTTAAATGACCCTTCTACATTAGGTCCAAATATGGCTATTGCATTGTTAACAACCTTATATGGATCATTGTTGGCTAATCTGGTGTTTATTCCTATGGCGGCAAAGCTTGCTTTAAAGACTGAAAAGGAAGTTTTTATCAAACAGATTATTATTGAAGGTGTCATTGGCGTTCAATCAGGACAGAATCCTAAAATATTGGAAGAGAAACTAAGTGCATTCTTATCTACTAAAGAAAGACAACAAGAGCTTGAAGTAACAAAAGACGGGGAGGCTCTAGAAGATGGGGTTTAAGAGAAGACCTCCTCAAGTCCCACCAGGTGCACCTCGATGGATGGTCACTTTTTCTGATTTAGTTACTTTAATTCTCGTATTCTTTATTTTACTTTTTTCAATGTCACAGATTGATATTATAAAATTTAGAGCTGTAGCAGAATCATTTAGAGATCGGCAAACCTTAGATTTTTACCCTTCGATTATTCCGTTTGAACACCCAACAGAAATGGAAGAAGAGGAGAATCAACAGGACACAGAAAGTAAGAGTAACGAGGGAGATGTAGAGGAAGAACAATCCCTTAATAATCTATTAACTGAAATTCAAGCCTTTTTAGAGCAAAATGGAATGGATGATGTGATCGTTGCTAATCGAACGGAGCGAGGGGTAGTTTTAGTCTTACAGGAACAAGTTCTTTTTGAATCCGGTGAAGCTGAAATTGTTAATAACTCAAATGCGTTTTTAGATAAAGTTGGGACATTGCTACAAAGTATCCCGAACTTAGTAAAAGTTGAAGGTCACACAGATAATCGTCCCATTTCAACAGCTCGCTTCCCATCAAACTGGGACCTTTCTACAGGTCGTGCAAGTAGTGTTATCCGATATTTAATTACTAATTATTCACTCGATCCAACTCGATTTATTGCGATTGGCTATGGGGAAACCAGACCAATCGTCCCTAACAATGGACCTGAAAATTGGTCAAAAAATCGAAGAGTAGAGATTGTTATATCAGATCCAAAGTTTAAAGAAGAAGAATAGTCTTAAAAGCCCCACTGAAAGTACAGTGGGGCTTTTAACATGTAAGAATAATAGAATGGTAAATACTTTTATGGGTAACAAAGTATAAGTTTTTCAAGTTACATTGGTGTCTAGCTCCAGCGCTTTTCTTAGTAAACTTATCCTGATTCACACTGTAATTTATTTCGAATAGGATAAAGAGCTTTACTAACTGTTTGAGAATTTTTTTCGGTGATTTCTTGTTTTCTAGGGATAGGTGGATACAAATCTGTTGGGTCTTCCCAGTTCAACGGCAATTTCACGGGTGCTTTGTCTTGCCATTCATTAATCCATTCAGTCGGTAGATTACCAGTACAATTAGAATTTTCTGTCATCTCTAACCATATGTGTGCCCATGCACGCGGAACGACCCTCCAAATATCATATCCCCCCCCACCTACTGCAATCCACTTTCCATCACAGTATTCATGAGCAATCTGGTGTGCAAGTTTGGGAATTTCTCTATAGATTTTCATGGTTGCTGATAAATGGGTTAGCGGATCTAGGTAATGGGAATCAACCCCATTTTGAGTTAAGATAACATCTGGCTTAAAGAATTCAGCCACTTCTCTTAAAGAGGTTGTATATGCCTCTAACCAAGATTCGTCTTCTGTAAAAGCATCAACTGGAATGTTAAAGGAATACCCATATCCAGCTCCCTGCCCTCGCTCATTTACATTACCTGTTCCGGGGAATAAATATCTTCCCGTTTCATGGATAGAAAGCGTACACACATTTGGATCATCATAAAATGACCACTGTACTCCATCCCCATGGTGTGCATCTGTATCTACATATAATACTCGTGCATTATATTTTTCCTGCATGTACTTGATGGCGACAGAACTATCATTATAGATACAGAATCCAGAAGCCTTTCCTCTGAACCCATGATGCAATCCCCCGCCTAAATTAACTGCGTGTTTGGCTTTACCAGTCATCACATAATCTACAGCAGTCAATGTCCCTCCGACTAATAAGGAACTCGCTTCATGCATATTTGGAAAAATAGGAGTATCCTCAGTACCTAATCCGTAATTCTCTGCAGTATCGGGATCGAGCTGTCCATGACCTGCCAATCTGACAGCGTTTACATAGTTAGGGTCATGTATGAGTTGAAGCTCCTCTTCAGTTGCAGAGCGAGGAGGAACAATTTGCTGGTTCGTTATCGCATTCATCTTATTTAAGAGACTTAATGTTAGTTTTAGGCGTAACTGATTAAAAGGATGATTCGCATTAAATTTATAATTCAGCTGTTCTTCAGAAAAAATAAACACAGAATCATGCGTCATAATGTAATCCCCGGTAAATTAGGCCATAGCACATGATGACCAGCTTCTTTTAAATCTTCGATCACGCCTATTGGATTCATTGTCTGAACTCTTAAAACGAGTATTTTATAGCTAGGATCCTTTTTATCAGGATAGACTAATACACTTTGAATATTGGCCTTCCGATTGCGTATTACTGTAGCAATTTCACAAAGCATACCAGCCTTGTTAGGAACTTTTACTTCAATCTGTGATCCAGGCTGATGTGCTCCTGTTAGTTCGACTAAAGTGTGTAGCAAATCAGTTTCTGTAATGATTCCTACCAATTTTTGATCATTTACGATTGGTAGACAGCCGATATTGTGTTCATAAAATATTGCTGCAATTTCTTCAACAAAGTCTAGCGGATGTCCTGTAATGACATCCGTTTTCATAATGTCCTTTATTGGTTTTAATAGGACGTCCTTATGCTCATCAGCATAAAAAATAGAAGGAGTAACATCCTTTATATCTCGATCCGTTACTAAGCCAACAACCTGTTCATCTTTATCTATAATAGGCAAATGCCTTATTTTTTTATCTTTCATTAAATGAATGGCGTCTGCTATGGAGTCTGTTGGAGATAGTGTGGAGACGCTTGTTTTCATAATCTCTTCCACAATCATTCTATAATCCCCCTTTTCATCACTAATGCTTTTGAGTAGTTGTACTCAAGTAAGATATCGTTCATATCCTATTCTCATTTATAGATATATACTATTCATAAGATAGATAAAATGATATACAAAAGGTTCTAACTAGTACATAAAACGGTTCATAAAGCGTAAGCGATCAAATTGTTGAATAGAATCCTGGTCAACACGCTTACCTATTCTCGCCATTAGGCAATTTGCAGGGTGAGAGCTAATTTCGGGATCGTCTGTTGCGTACCATTCTAGTCCGCCTGCATTCATCATTTTCTCCATTACTTTTCTATACTCCCAAACATTTAGTCCAGTCCCTTTTAAATCCCAATGCCAATAATATTCCGTAGTGATAATAATGAAATCTTCCATAGCGTCATCCATCATTGAAACGACTAATAGGTTCTTCCCTACTCTATACCCGCGAAACTCTGGAATTACTTCTATTGCACCAAGCTCAATCAAATTCTCCATTTTTCCTTCAGACCAACGTTCTAGTGGATCTGGATATAAGTAAGTAACATACCCAACAACGGTATGACGGTTTCTAGCAACAATAATTCTGCCCTCAGGTAAACGTGCTATTTCTACTAAAGCTTTATGTTGTTGTGCAGGAGGACGGAAAGCAACCAGATCTTCATGAAATTCTAAGTCAGCTAGTTTTTCTGGTGAAATGGGTCCTTCAATTATTAAATTTCCATGAGGAGTTTTTAATTCTTTGGCGTTATATATTTTTTTGTGTTCCATCGATCCACCACCTAAATTAAATCATAAAAAAGTTATAACATCATTATACATGAAAAGGAAAAAAATTAAGCGCTTTCACCAAATTTTCTGTTTAATTTGAAAATATTTTGTGACAAATTTGCATATGATTCATATGAAAAATAGCAAGTAGAATATTTTAAAAATTGAGAAAAAATACTATATGTAATATAATTGGTATAAATTCATTATTAGGATAGCAAAAGGGGGATTATAGTAATGAAAGTGGAAGCGCTACCAGTTACACAAGGGGATTTCAATCTAAAAAGTTATGAAGAGATGTACAAGCAATTTGATTGGAAAGAAACTGAAAAAGTATTTTCATGGTCTGAAACGGGCCTTGTGAATATGGCTTATGAGGCAATTGATAGACATGCTGAATCTCACCGAAAAAATAAGGTTGCCCTATATTATCGTGATGGTGTAAGAAATGAAAAATATACGTTTAAGGAAATGAAAGAGTTATCAAATAAAGCTGGAAATCTATTAAAAACGTATGGAGACGTTGAAAAAGGTGACCGAGTGTTTATTTTTATGCCAAGATCTCCGGAACTCTATTTTACTGTTTTAGGAGCTATAAAGCTTGGTGCAATTGTAGGTCCTTTATTCGAGGCGTTCATGGAAGGTGCCGTTCGTGACCGATTAGAGGATAGTGAAGCGAAGGTACTTGTAACAACCCCACAATTGTTAGAACGTGTACCGGTAAGCGAACTTCCAGCATTAAAGCATATTATCCTTGTTGGTGATGATGTAAAAGAAGAAGGTCCTTATATTGATTTTTATAAAAAGTTTGAGCAATCGAGCAATAAATTGGCGGTTGAGTGGGTTGACCGTACAGATGGACTAATCTTGCACTACACATCTGGTTCTACTGGGAAGCCAAAAGGTGTATTACATGTGCATAATGCTATGATTCAACACTATCAAACTGCCAAATGGGTGTTGGACCTAAAAGAAGAAGATGTTTATTGGTGTACAGCTGACCCTGGTTGGGTAACAGGTACTTCTTATGGTATATTTGGACCTTGGTTAACAGGCTCATCAAACCTTATCGTTGGTGGTCGCTTCAATCCCGAAACATGGTATAAAATGATTGAGGAGTACGGCGTTACGGTTTGGTATAGTGCGCCAACAGCTTTCAGGATGTTGATGGGTGCTGGAGACGAGGTTGTAAAGAATTTTGAGTTGAACAGTCTTCGACATATTTTGAGTGTTGGCGAACCATTAAACCCAGAGGTAGTAAGATGGGGGTTAAAAGTATTCCATCTTCGTATTCATGATACGTGGTGGATGACGGAAACAGGGGGACAATTAATTTGTAATTACCCTTGCATGGAGATCAAACCAGGTTCTATGGGTAAGCCGATTCCTGGTGTTAAGGCTGCAATTGTTGACGACCAAGGAAATGAGCTACCGCCTTATAGAATGGGGAACCTAGCAATTAAAAAAGGCTGGCCTTCCATGATGCATACGATTTGGAAGAATGAGCAAAAATACGAGTCTTATTTTATGCCTGGTGATTGGTACGTTTCAGGTGATTCAGCATATATGGACGAGGACGGATACTTCTGGTTCCAAGGCCGTATTGATGATGTAATTATGACTTCAGGAGAGCGTGTTGGTCCATTTGAAGTTGAAAGTAAGTTAGTTGAGCATCCAGCGGTAGCAGAAGCCGGTGTAATCGGTAAACCAGATCCAGTTCGTGGAGAAATCATCAAGGCATTTGTTGCTTTACGTGATGGGTTTGAGGCAACTGACGAACTAAAGGAAGAGATTCGCCAATTTGTTAAAAAGGGTCTTGCAGCCCATGCTGCACCACGTGAAATTGAATTCCGTGACAAACTTCCAAAAACAAGAAGTGGTAAAATTATGCGCCGGGTTCTGAAAGCTTGGGAACTAGACTTACCTACTGGTGACCTATCGACTATGGAAGATTAAGAATAAAAAAATCCCCACTCCTTGATAAGTGGGGATTTTTTCATTGGCTAATCTGAATCAAACAAAAAGGGAAAAAGGAAATAACTTTTTCAATGAAGGAGTTCAAAAGATGTTAGATATAACAATTGAAGAAATTACTAAGGAAAATTGGGAAAAAGCCACTGAAATCTCTGTTCATGACTCTCAGAAGCCATTTGTGCCAACTGTTATGGAATCACTTGCCTATGCCTATATAAAGCCATGGGATGATGCGTTAGATCCTTATGTTTTGTGTGTTAACAATAAAATCATTGGATCATTCTATATTTCTTATTCTCCAGATAGTAAGGATAATTATTGGATAGGAGGTTTTCAAATTGATAAAGAATATCAAGGGAAAGGATATGGAAGGCATTCATTAAATAAAATAATAGATTTTATTAAAGTGAACCATTCAAAATGCAAAGTCATATCTCTAACAGTGGAAAAAGAAAATGAACAAGCAATTCGTCTATACAAAAGCATTGGATTTATCACTCAAAATCAAGAGAATTCCTATAATCAAGTGATATACAAACTAGAACTATAATTAGATAGGAGTTAAATATAGGATATAAAAAGAGATTGGAATATGCTCCAATCTCTTTTGTAATAGTCATAATAATTAATTGTTACCTGAGTTATTGCCGCCACTAGGATTTGTAATTGGGTCATCTATAATTGGATCTGTTATAGGATCTGTTCCATCCCCAGGATCTTCTTCAGGAGGATCTTCAGGTTTACCCTCTCCATCTTTCGGATCCTCTTCAACAGGTTCTGGTTCTTCTTTAGGTCCAACTTGTACCTCATTAGATGGTGCAGATTCATTTCCAGCAATATCAACTGCTGTCACATAATATATTCCATTTCCACCCGTATGACTTAAAGGTAAACCAGCTTTAATACTTGCAACCTTAGTTCCATCCTTATAAACTCTATAACCAACTACGTCATTTTCTGGATGCTTTGACCATGTCAATGTTTTATTAGAGCCTTTTAACGTTAAGGCAGCAGGCGTTTTACCGTTGTCCTCCATCTTATCATCTGGAAGAAGGATACTTGCCCATCGATCCTTTTTAGGGATAAGATCTTCTGTAGGTGTTTTAATTCCAAATATTTTTTCAATATAATCAGGATTTAAGATAAGCCCAACCTCAGCAAATTCCTCTGGAGTCGAATCAAGAGCAACATATTTTTTGTCTCCAATGGTGACAAACTTGCCTTCCGTTAAACTATCATCCACTTTGCTAGGGACATATTTTGCGTTAAACAAATCGGTTTCGACCAATCCAGCTTTCGAGCATGCATCAGATGGAAGTAATCCTGAAACAGCGCAGAAGGAGCGTCGAACGATTCCGCCAGGCATTTTGAAGCTCTCAGCAGGGTCAACAAGCTCAGGCTTCACGTCATAGGCAGCATTTAATAGATCAGACCATAGATAAATATTACGAACTCCATATGATAAACCTTTATAGCTTCTTTCTAACGGTCTAGGTGTGTCATAACCAATCCATACCCCAAAAGATACATTTGGATTTGTTGCAACGAACCAAGCATCTTTATAATCTTGTCCAGTACCGGTTTTACCAGCCCAATCTGCACTGAATTTCAGACGTGAATTAACTGCTGTTGCTGTTCCAGAGCGTATAACATCACGCAGCATGTCAATCGTTAAATAGGATGTTTGTGGACTAAATACTTCGACTTCCTCTACTTCGTGTTGATAGATGACATTGCCATCATTATCAACAATTTTCTCAATCATATAGGCATCAATGAATTTTCCACCATTAGCGAATGTTCCAAATGCATTCACGTTCTCTTCAACTGTAACACCATTTGTTAGTCCACCTAATGCAGTAGAACGGTTTTCATAGTCTTCAGGAGTAAGTGAAGTGAATCCCATTTTCGATAAATATTCTGCTGGACGCTTATCTAGAATATCGACATAAGCTTTAACAGCAGGTACGTTGTAAGATTGCTTTAGTGCATGACGTGCTGAAACTAGACCGCTATAGCCGCCACCATAGTTTGTTGGCCATGGCTTACTGCTAGCAGGATTTAAGCTTAAAGCAACGTCAGGTAAAATGGACCCTGGAGCCAATGTTCCTAATTCCATAGCAGGTGCGTATACAAGTAGAGGTTTCATCGTTGATCCATTTGGACGTTTTCCACTTGTAGCATGGTTTAGCTGTTCCTGACTGTGATCTCTACCACCAACGAAACTAATGATTTTACCTGTTTTGTTCTCAATTAGAACAGCGCCAAGTTCTACTGGTTTTTCAACAGTTACTTCCTCTTTTGTATCAGGATCAACTTCTGTTTCTCTCACATTGCTTCCGTAATAAGGAAAATCATCTTTTACTTTTTGCATAGCATCATAAATGTTTTTATCAATGGTCGTGTGAATTTCATATCCATTTTGACGAAGATTTCTGTCTGCTAATGTCATGTATTCTTCGTTTAAAGCATCATCATTTGTAAGGTCCTCAGCTGTATATCCGTCCTTTTCAGCAAGAATCTTAGATAGAACTTCTACGGCACGCTTTTCAATCTCAAATGTTAGCCACGGATATTGTTCTAGTGGACTAGGACGGAAAGGGATAAAATCTTGAGTGATATCATATGCTAATGCATCATTGTACTCTTTTTCAGAAATTGAGCCGTTATCATACATACGATTCAGTACAGTCTTCATTCTTGTTAGACCAGGCTCTAAATATTCTTTTTCCTTCAACTCTCCCTTATTTGTAAAAGGGGTATATCCAAAAGGACTTTGAGGTAATCCAGCGATAAATGCAGCCTGTGGAAGCGTTAATTTACTAACATCTGTACCGAATATACCTTTAGCTGCAGCTTGTACACCACCGATATTTCTTCCAGAAGAATTACGGCCAAATGTAGAAACATTTAAATAAGCTTCAAGTATTTCTTTCTTGTCAAAGAATCTTTCTAAACGAAGAGCCAGCAAGATTTCTTTTGCTTTTCTTTCGAAAGATATTTCATTCGTCAGGATTTGGTTTTTAATCAATTGTTGTGTTAAGGTACTTCCACCAGATTGGACATTAGAGTTTGTCACTTCCTGGAATAGCGCACGCATAATTGCTTTTGGAACAACACCATCATGCTCATAGAAATATTCGTCCTCTGTTGCAACAACTGCTTTTATAAGGTAGTCTGAAACTTGATCTAAAGTGACTTCTTCCCTTTCAAGATCAGTTCGCAGTTTCCCTAAATACACATTGTCTGCGAAATATAGATTAGAAGTTTCTTCGTAGTTATATATGTCTTTTTTCATACTTTCATAGGTGCGGATAGGCTCATCTTTTACAAGTGATGCAAAGTAACCTGCTCCTACACCGCCAGCAAATGCTCCACCAAGTATGACAATTATTAAAAATAATAAAGTAAGATTCCAAACGACTTGATAGGTGATATTTGCGCCTTTAATCGTTTTCTTATGTGTAAAAAATCCAAGCCAAGACTTCAATTTATTCTTGAAATTTTGATTTTCTTCGTTCATTACATCAATCCCCCTAAAATCAAATACATTATAGCATAAACGGCAGCATTAGTATGTCAAGGACTTACATTTTCTGAAATTTTCCTTTTTTATAGGGGCTTAAATATCGTCGAAGATTTGAATTTAGTATGTTCATTCTTGGAATTTTATTTGACAAACGACTTTGTTTTATGATAAAAATTCTTTATCCTGAAAAATTATATCATCTGGTGTTGACGGGAATAAGTAGTCCTTCTATCACTGTTTGCAGAAAGCTGGCGGTTGCTGAAAGCCAGTACAAATAGAAGAATGAATTACCTCCCCGAGCTTTTGCTGTGAACCTTGAAGGTAAAGTTTTAGCAGCAAACGGTAAAACCGTTATCTTTTTAAAGTGGAGTATTTTAGTGTTGTTTTAACAATTTGTTAAAACGGCTAAATTCTCAAGTTGGGTGGTACCGCGATCTATATACATCGTCCCTTCGAATAAAATTCGAAGGGACTTTTTGTTTTTTATTAAGGAATAATAAGGAGGTAATAAAAATGAATTTATTGGAAGATTTACAGTGGCGTGGAATTGTATACCAGCAAACTGATGAGCAAGGTACGAAAGATATTCTAGAAAAGGAGAAAATCTCCTTATACTGTGGAATTGACCCAACAGCTGATAGTATGCATATTGGTCATTTACTACCATTTTTAACATTGAGAAGATTTCAAAATGCAGGACACCGTCCAATCGTTCTAGTTGGTGGAGCAACGGGACTTATTGGTGATCCTAGTGGAAAAAGTGAAGAACGTAAACTGCAGACTGTTGAACAAGTTCAAGAGAATGTTGCAGGAATCAAAAAGCAAATGCAAAACATCATTTTTGATTTTGAAGGTGAAAATGGAGCAATCATGGTGAACAACTATGATTGGGCTGGTTCTATGGACATTGTCACTTTCCTAAGAGATTACGGGAAACATGTAGGAGTAAACTACATGTTAGCGAAGGATACCATTTCTTCTCGTTTAGAAACAGGAATTTCTTTTACGGAGTTTACTTACACCATCCTACAAGCGATGGACTTCTTACACTTGTATGAAAATCATAACTGTAAGATGCAAATTGGTGGTAGTGACCAATGGGGGAACATTACAACTGGGTTAGAACTTATTAGAAAAATGGCTCCAGAAGGTTCTAAAGCATTCGGCTTAACTATTCCACTTGTTACAAAGGCAGATGGTACGAAGTTTGGGAAATCAGAAAGTGGGACTGTGTGGTTAGATGCTGAAAAAACATCACCATACGAGTTTTACCAGTTCTGGATTAACACAGCAGATGCCGATGTAATTAAATACTTAAAATACTTTACATTCCTATCAAAAGAGGAAATAGAGGCTCTAGAAATTTCTGTTCAGGAAGAACCTCACTTAAGAAAAGCTCAAAAAGCACTTGCGGAGGAAATGACACGCTTCGTTCATGGAGAGGAAGCACTTCAGCAAGCAATTAAAATTACGGGTGCTCTTTTTAGTGGAGACATCAAGAACTTAACAGCTAGTGAAATTAAACAAGGCTTTAAGGATGTACCATCTTATGAGCACACGAGTGGCGAGGACATTAATATTGTTGAATTACTAGTTGCTTCGAACATTGCTCCATCCAAGCGACAAGCACGTGAGGATGTATCTAACGGAGCGGTTTCCATTAACGGGGAACGTGTGACAGAACTTGAATACACAATCTCAGAAAAAGACCGTATTGAAGGTGAATTCACTGTAATTCGTCGAGGGAAGAAGAAGTACTTCTTAATTAAATACTAATTCTTTGAAGCAGACTTAGGTTATTTAGCCAAGTCTGCTTTTTTTGACTTTTCTAAAATTATTGAAACCTTTTCGAATCATTATCGTAAATACAATTGGCAACAAATAACATAGAAGGGGGATAAATACATATATCTATTAGAATTGAATCCGTCATTAAATGAAGTCCTTTTCTGAAAGTTTTCCTTTTTACACATTGCTAATAGATATGCGCTAAATGTATTTGTCCAATTTTCCACTTCTTTAGGAAGTTAGAAATTGTCAATTTCCTATCGAATATAGTGAGTTGACAAAATTTATTTATAGGAGGAATAGAGAGAATGTTCGAATTTGTTGGGGTAATGATGATCCTAATTCCGATTCTTATTGTTGCAGCAATAGTAGGTGTCGTTTATTTCTTTTGGGTAAAAATTCGATACCGTACCGCCAAGTCTAACGAAGCATTAATTATTACAGGACCAAGGCTAGGTGATCCTGAAAAAGAATCTAATATTTTCACAGATTCTGAAGGTCGTAGTATGAAAATCATCAGAGGTGGAGGTTACCTTTTAAGACGTTTCCAAACATCAACACCGGTTAACCTTACTTCGTTCCAGTTAAAGCTGGCGACTCCAAGGGTTTATACAAACGGTGGAGTACCTATCGTTGCAGATGCGGTTGCGATGGTGAAGGTTGCAGATACGTTAAATGGAATTGCCAATTATGCTGAACAATTTTTAGGGAAAAACCAAAAAGAGATAGAGGACGAAATCATAGAAGTATTAGGAAGTAATTTGAGAGCAATTCTATCTAAGATGACCGTTGAGGAAATAAATAATGATCGTGAAAAGTTCAATCATGACGTATCTGAAATCGCACAAAAACAATTAGATTTAATGGGATTCAAAATTACAGCCCTAGGTTTAACAGATATTAGAGATGCCGATGAAGAAAATGGATACTTAGAAAACCTTGGGAGACCGAGGATTGCAGAGGTTCGAAAGCAAGCAGAAATTGCTGAGGCTGATAGTGAAAGAGAAACTCGTATTCACCGTGCGAAGACAGACCAAGAAGCAAAAGAGGAAGAATATAAGCGCCAAATTGCAGTTGCTCAGTCGAAAAAAGAAAAGGATATTAAAGATGCTGCATTTATGGAAGAAACTGAGCGAGCTCGTGCAAAGTCAGAGCAGGCTTACGAGTTAGAAAAAGCGAAGCTTGCTAAAGAGGTTAAAGAAGAAGAGTTAACACTTAAGTACCTTGAGCGAGAACGAGCAGTTAAGCTAGAGGAAGAGGAAAGTAAGGTACGAAAAGCAAAAGCGGACGCTTCATACTATGAAACAACTAGGAAAGCAGAAGCTGAGGCACGTAAAGCTGAAATTGATGGAGAAGCGAAAGCGAAGATACGCAGAGAAGAAGGTTCTGCTGAAGCAGATGTTATTCGCGAACGTGGTAAAGCGGAAGCGGAGGCTCGGAAATTATTAGCAGAAGCAATGGAAAAACATGGGGATGTCATCATCACAGAAAAATTAATTGAGATGCTTCCTATCTTTGCAGAAAAAATTGCACAGCCTCTTAATAATATTGACTCTGTTAAAATTATCGATTCAGGCAATGGTCAGGGGATCCCTTCATTCGGAAAGAGCATCACCAAAACAATGGTAGATATGCAAGAGCCTCTGAAAGAAATGACGGGGATTGATGTAGCTGAGTTAATTAAGTCATACGCTGTTAAGTCTAAGGGAAATAATATCCATATTAATATACCTGAAAATG
The DNA here is from genome assembly GCF_042865285.1 of Cytobacillus spartinae. NCBI lineage: Bacteria > Bacillati > Bacillota > Bacilli > Caryophanales > Bacillaceae > Cytobacillus > Cytobacillus spartinae. The sequence continues at coordinate 14,848 of NZ_JBIACK010000026.1, forward strand.
TTGATCATCATGTAGAAAGTGATGAAGAGGAAGTTTAGTTTCAAAGCGGTTTTAATAAAAGTGCGGGTAGAGTGTTAATCATTTAACACTCTACTTTTTTTGAATCAATAAGCTCTCTTTTATTATTTTCTGTTTCATATTAAGATAAGATTAGATTTTAATCGGACAAGTTATTTGGCTAGGAGACCTTTTAATGAATATATTTATGAAACTTATCCTACTTGGTGTAGCAGCATCGGTACAAGGCTTTGCAATGGCGATTTTTCTATTTCCGCATTACATTCCTTCTGGTGGGGCAGCAAGTGTTAGTGTGTTGATGAATTACCTATTTAAAATTCCATTTTCAATAACACTTCTAATTTTAAATGCCAGCTTGTTAATTGCTGCTGTTAAATGGCTTGGAAAGAGTAATGCACTATGGACGATTTACTGTGTAATAGTCACCTCAGCTATAATTGATATTCTTTCGCCTTTTTTAGTTGAACCTGTATCAAATGTGTTTGTGGATTTAGTTATTGGTGCCATTATCTTTGGGGTTGGAGTAGGAATCCTTTTTCGATTGGGGGCATCTTCGGGAGGGATGGATATACTTGCTCTAATCATTTCAAAAACTAGAGGTGTCCCACCTGGAAGGGCTTTGTTTTTCATTAATGCAAGTGTATTGCTACTAACTGCATTACTTGTTGACTGGAAAATAATTATATTTGCTATAGCCTGTCAATTTATTAGTACACGAGTGTTGGATGTTATTTACAAGCTGCCAATTCCAACCGTAATTACAAAGATGTATAAACAAATTACGTAAGCACGGTTTTATTACCGGGCTTTTTTTTATCCTGAGAGTCAAAAAGATCATCATGTATATTATGTTATCGTTAATTCAAAACAAACAAAAAACCCTGTCGAAATAAACGACAGGGTTTTATACATGATCTTATTAACGAGAGTAGAACTCAACGATAAGAGCTTCGTTAATTTCAGCAGGAAGTTCAGAACGCTCAGGTAAACGAGTGAATGAACCTTCTAATTTATCAGCATCAAAAGTTAAGAAATCAGGTACGAAGTTGTTAACTTCGATTGATTCTTTAACGATATCAAGGTTACGTGATTTTTCACGAAGGCTGATTGTTTGACCTGGTTGTAAACGGTAAGATGGGATGTCTACACGCTTACCATCAACAAGAATGTGACCATGGTTAACGATTTGACGAGCTTGACGACGAGTACGTGCTAAGCCTAAACGATAAACAACGTTATCTAAACGAGACTCTAAAAGAGCCATGAAGTTTTCACCGTGCTTACCTGGCATTTTACCAGCTCTATCGAATAGGTTACGGAATTGACGCTCAGTAACTCCATACATGTGACGAAGCTTTTGCTTCTCTTGTAATTGTAAACCATATTCAGATAATTTTTTACGTTGGTTTGGACCATGTTGTCCAGGAGCGTAAGGACGCTTTTCTAATTCTTTACCTGTACCGCTTAGAGAAATTCCAAGACGACGAGATAATTTCCAGCTTGGACCAGTATAACGAGCCATAATTGACTCCTCCTTGTGTTTTTATTTTGGTAAAATAAAAACAGTTGCGCCACGATTTTATGCCCATTTTGTTTCAGATACCTTCGCCCTAGCAGCAGCGGGTTACGCAGTACCCCATCATAGAGTGAGCTCTATAGAGGAACAAAATGATATACATAAAGGTGTTCACATAGGCTGCAATATTTTACACAAAGAATATTATATAGCTTTAGTGAATCAAAAGTCAAGGTGTTTTACCATAAGGCAGCATTACTAGAGAAAAATAAGTCTATTCGAGGGACAAATGATAAGTTATCTATTCATACTTCTTGTATTTAGCGTTAACACTTTCGGGAATCGATAAACTTGAAAAACTAATGATGAATAAACGTGTCATAACATTATGTTTGGAAAACAAAAAATATATTTAATCAACCTATTATAGAGATGTATTATGATATAATAGTGTATAAAAAGTGTGATTATATTGGTTGAGTCAAAAAAAGATAAGCGTATTCGCTTTTTTTTAATTTTTTGCTTTGCAAGTTTAGTCATGGTTGGATTTTATTATCAATCAAAACAGACAAGCACTTATATAAAGGAACCACATCCGATGGCTGTAGTCATCAAGGAAGGAAGTGCTTCTGGAGATAATCCTTATGTTGGGATTTACGATTATCGTGATCAAAAGCATCTATTAGCTCTTTATGAGATTGAGCAAAATAATTTCTTCCATTTTAAAACGTTAAAGGCTACTGCTCTTAAGGAATCACCAGAGCAATTAGCAAATGATGCTAGTGGAAATGGGTTGTGGGTTAGAGTATCAGGAATATGGCATTATTTTAATCCTAATTTAGAGATTATAGAGCGAGATGAAAAATATAGGATTTCGAAAGACAAACTTAATTACTCTGTTCATACATCAGAAGAAGGTAATGTAGTTACCATCTCAGACAGTAAAAAAATCGTAGTTGAACGGAATGAAGTGGTCTATGGAGTTCATTCCTTATCGAATGATTCGACAGTTTGGCTATTAATGACGGACAAAGGTGCGAAAATTTCGATAATTGAAACGAAATAGTCATAAATTTTACAGGAAATCTCATCCAAATGAATTATAATAATACATAAGTTCAGCAAGATAACGGTTTTATACCTTAAATTGGAACGAATTATTGGTCAATCTGTAAAGGTAATAGGTGATGATATAAATGGAATTGCTTGAGAGAGAACTAATCCTGAAACTTAAAAGTCGATTCTTTGATCTAATTGATACAGAAGACGGCTTATTACATTATGAAAAATTGGTCAATCAAATGTTATTAGTGATTAAGGAAATAATCAAAGCAGATACTGTTGAACTCTTTAACTGTAACGAATGGAAACAGCAAATATACCTTGAGGCATCAACAAATGTATTAAATTCCCAGAATACTCAGCAATTTCTTGTTTCTTGGATAGAGTTTGAAGAATGGGTAAGTAATACATCCATATTAGTAAAACCAATCCCTATTCCTTCTTTTAAGGATTATGACGTCCTACTACCCTTAAAGAAAGGTGAAAATCGTTTAGGTTACTTGGCTATTAAGTATAGCCATGAAATAGACACGGACTTCTTACATCAACTAAATAAGGAGTGTTCATCTTTCCTCTTTAAAGCTCAAGAGTTATGTAAAGTCGTTGTTGAAGAAAAACGATATAAGCAACTCTTCAGGGTAACTGAGAAATTCCATTCTTCAATGGATATGGATGCTGTTCTTGGAGAGATTATCTATACATTACAAGAGGTTTATCCCACCTTTACGTATTACTTAATGCTATCTCATGACAATAATAGTCATGGAGACTTACCAATAAAGGATTTAGAGTATGACAGTGAAAATATAGCTGCTATGCAATCTTATGTAACAGGTACTGTTCAATTTGAAGATTCTTTACAGGAAAAAAGATCTGTATTGTATGCGCCACTCAAAGGAAAACAAGGTGTGTACGGAGTTCTTCAAGTAATTGCTCCCAATGCACTAACATTTCCAAAAAATGAGGTTGAGTTTATAACACTACTAGCAAACACTGCTGGATCTGCACTGGAAAACGCACAGTTGTATCAGCAGTCTAGACGGCTCATTTCTGATCTTCAACTTATTAATGAAACTTCTCATCGCTTAAATTCTAATCTACGTTTAACAGAAACCATGAGTTACATGACGGAACAGATAATTGACTCCTTCTGTGCAGACGAGGTGGGATTTATACTTGTTACGGAAGACTTTATAAAATCTAAAGTTTTAAAAGGAAGTACTGAATTCTTTTATCAAGATGAAGCAAAACTCTATATTGATTATATTAAAGATAAAATGAAGATAGAAAAGGATTCTTTGTTCATTGGGGATTTGAGTATTCAAAATAAGGCAGAAGAGGTACAATATAGGTCCATTATGGGCGTACCAATGGTGCAAACTGGGACTATTAAGGGATTTGCATTGGTTATGCATCATGAACCATACCATTTCTCTTTTGAGACCTTTAAATTACTACAATCTTTAATTCATCATTCGACATTGGCATTTACAAATTCAATGCTTCGAGAAGAATTGGAAAAAATGGTAGTAACGGATCACTTAACAAAGCTATCGTCAAGAAATTATCTAGACGAAAGAATACATCAATCAATGGATGAAGATGCTCAAGGTACATTCATCCTAATAGATATTGATAATTTTAAGAAAATAAACGATACTTACGGTCATCAAATTGGGGATGATGTCCTAGTACAAGTGGCTGACGTCATTAAGAGTAATATCCGTGACAGTGATATCGGGGCGAGATGGGGTGGCGAAGAGCTGGCCGTTTATCTTCCTAGAATTCCACTAGAGGTCGGTGTGAACATCGCAGAGCGTCTAGTGAAAGTAGTGGCAACAAATTCTAAGCCAAGTATAACTATTTCTTGTGGTGTATCCTATTGGAATAAAGACCACAAGGACACATTCAATAGCTTGTTTAGAAGAGCTGACCAAGCGCTATATGTAGCGAAAGAAACTGGAAAAAATAAGGTCGTAATTCAAAGCAATAATGAATTACCTGTTTAGGCACTTTCTAGAGTGCCTTTTTATTTTTTTCTGTTATCACATTAAAGCAGTCACGTGGTATTTTCTGTAAAACTCTTCCTTTATGGAGCGAATTATCATATCCTATAAGAGGAGCTTTTTTACTTTAGTGTTAATTGGAAGCGTTTACAAACCAAGGAGGACATTATGGGAGAAAAAAGAAATTTAAATTTTGAAACAGAAGTCGTTCATACAGGCTATGATAGTAAGCAGTTTCAAGGGAGTTTAAATCCTCCAATATTTCAAACTTCTACATTCACATTTGAACATGCAGAGCAAGGGGAAAAACGATTTTCAGGTGAGGAGGATGGTTACATCTACTCTCGACTTGGGAATCCAACCGTTAGAATACTAGAAGAGAGAATGGCAGCGCTAGAAAATGGAGAAGCTGCGTTAGCATTCGGATCTGGGATGGCAGCTGTGTCAGCCATCTTAGTAGCGCTTACTAAGTCTGGAGATCATATCCTTTGTTCACAAGGTGTTTATGGCTGTACGTTTGGACTCCTTCAATTAATGAAAGAAAAATATCATATAGGGCACAACTTTTCATCAATGGATACAAGGGAGCAACTATTAAATGCAATTCGGCCAGAAACCACTTGTATATATGTAGAGACACCCATAAATCCAACTATGAAACTCGTAGATTTGGAAATGGTCAGCTCGGTAGCAAAAGAAAAAGGGATTCCGGTGGTCGTCGACAATACCTTTTCTTCCCCATATCTTCAAAATCCTCTTGCAATTGGATGCGATGTTGTCATCCATAGTGCCACTAAATATATCTGTGGCCATGGAGACGTAATTGCTGGGATAGCGGTGGGGAAAAAAGAGTTTATCAATGAAGTAGCAATGACCACACAAAAAGATATAGGTGGAGTTATCTCTCCGTTTGATGCATGGCTTTTATTACGTGGACTTAAAACTCTAGCAGTTAGAATGGACCGGCATTGTGATAATACGGATAAGATATTCAAATTCCTATCTAATCACCCGAAAGTTAAAGAAGTCTTTTATCCTGGTGACCATAATCATCCAGATTATGAAATTATGAAAAAACAAATGCGTAAACCTGGTGGATTAATTTCATTTGCTGTTAATGGAACAAAAGAGACTGCTCAGAAATTCATGAATGAACTGAAGTTGATTAAAATTGCCGTTAGTCTAGGAGATGCAGAAACACTTATCCAGCATCCTGCAACAATGACTCACTCCGTTATCCCAAAAGAAGATAGGGAAAGAATGGGAATAAGTGATACTTTGTTAAGACTATCAATTGGTCTAGAAGCTTGGGAAGATATACAGCAGGATCTTGAGCAAGCTCTGCAAAAAATATAAACGGATGGAAAAAATAATAGTGATTAAGAGATTGTAATCTAGAAAAGAAGCAGAGAGTTTCTGCTTCTTTTACTATTTCTTTGAGAACCTTTGAATAGGTCAGCTGTCAGTTTATTTAGAACTAAAAGCTTTATAAGAACTTAACAAGCGCTTTAACGAATTCTTCCAGTTTATCTTGATCGACTTCATCAAAACGATTTTTTTCAGGGGAATCAATATCAAGAACCCCTACTAATTCACCATCTTTTAACATTGGAATGACGATTTCTGATTGTGAAGCTGCATCGCATGCAATATGACCTGGGAACTGGTGTACATCTTCCACTCTAACCGTACGTTGTTCAATCGCACTTGTTCCACACACTCCTCTTCCAAGAGGAATTCTTACACAAGCTGGTAGGCCTTGAAATGGTCCGAGTACAAGCTCTCCATCCTCGATTAAGTAAAAACCAACCCAGTTAACCCTATCTAAAAACTGGTTGAGTAATGCGGATGCATTACTTAGGTTTGCAATTTTATTTTTCTCGCCTTCTAATAAAGCGTTTAATTGTTTTATTAAAAGATCGTAATTTTCTTCCCTGTTGCCACTGTATAATTCGACTTTAAACATTGTATTTCACCTAATTCCTTAGAAATTTATAATACATTCTATCAAAAATAGCAGAAAAAGAGGAGACTTTGTCGAGATATTTATAAAGGAGAAAGATGAATATAAAAAGAATGTATTAATCTAAGGGGAAATGAATTTTACAGTCGTAAGGGGGCGGGAAGATGAAGAAAAACTCTAAAGCTGCAATCGTAGAGGCTGCAATAACTTTGTTTAATATTAACGGATTTAATGGAACCTCAACGAGAGATATCGCGAATAAGGCAAATGTTAATGTAGCAAATATTTCTTATCATTTTCAAAATAAGCATGGACTTCTCGAATATTGCTTTACGACGTATTATGAGGCCTACTTAAATGAAATTGAAAATGGATTTTTATACTTACATGAAGGCGCGACCCTCTGTTTAAAAAAGATAACAGAAAATATTTTAAACTATCAGAGTAAAAACATTCATTTAACGAGATTCATTTTGCGAGAGATGTCCATTGATTCACAAGTGGTAAGAGAAATTATGTCAACGTATCTCTTAAAAGAAAGATTTTATTTTAAAAAGGTATTTGAAGAAGGAATGGCTAGAAAAGAATTTCGCTCCTTCTCCATTAACTATATGATTATTCAGTTAAAAGGCCTCTTAACCATGCCTTTTTTAAACACCCATTATATAACAGAAGTGTTACATGTTTTTCCATATGAACGGTACTTTACAGAAAAATATGTAAAGGAGATTTACAATTGGATTGACGGGGTAATTAGGAATGAGTCTAGTGAGCGAGTGCCTACACTGGTAAAATAAAAACGGCTAAGGCCGTTTTTTATTTTGGAAGATACAATGTGCTTAACCCCTGTGAAAGTTCCTTAGCCTGGTGAGCATCTGATCCGTAAATAAGAGGAATTCCAAGCCGAACAGCTTCATCAATAACCCAGTTAGGCGGATAGTGCTCTCGACATAAAGGTTTTGCTGTTCCAGCACCGTTATAATCAAGTTCATATCCTTTCTCTTTCATCTGCTGTAAAACTAGTAGGATTTCGTCTTTGAAAAATTTCTGAACTGGGAATTTCCTTTGAAATTTCTTAACTAGTGTTATATGACCTAATCGCCTAGGTTTATAAGGTCCTAAATCAGAAGCAATAGACATAAGGAGCGTTTCAAAGTACTTCTCATAGATTTTCTCAACTGACCCATATTTCCCAATCATTTTTTCAAAGTAATCAGGACTATAGTCTAAACAGTCATAAGTATCTTGGTATTTTAAGAAGTGAACGGATAAAACTGCATCATCAAGCTTGTTTCCGTACTTATTTAGAAAGTCCTTACTCCCCGCTTCAAAGCCTTCAATATAATCCACTTCTAAGCCCACGTTTATGTTAATCGTGTTCTGATAAAGAGATTTCACACGATTAACTTCCTCAAAGTAACGGTCTAAAACCTCTAATTGCATAGCACTATCCTTTGTAGGAGCAGTATCTGTGAACCCCTCTGGTAGTGGCGCATGTTCCGTGAACGAAATCTCCTTAAAACCCAGAGAAATGGCTTTCTCAACATATTCTTCTAAAGGATCCTTTGTTCCATGTGGACAAAAAGGGGTATGTATATGACCATCTTTTAACAATCTAATCTCCTCCAAACAACATGCAGAATCCATTGTGAAATTGCTCTAGTATGCACAGTGAAATAAAAAAATCATAAAATTGTTCTAAATTTAATGAAGTCACTAAGTTTCTTACAATTTTTAGAATAAAAATTTTGAAATTAATAGTCAAAAATTGTCGTTTACATGGTATCATAAAAACATTGAAAATAACATTATGTTCGGAAGGTTCCACTACATAGTAAAAATAAAAAAAGTGAAACGAAAACATGTGGAAATGTTATACTTATATTTTACAATGAATCATACTGGAAAGTTAAATAGATTAACTATGTATAATAAATTGAAATTGCGGCTCGGTTGCGAACAGGGGGCTTAACATGGAATACATAATTGGAGGCCTAGTCATTATAATAGGCTTGTATATAGCTGGTTATTTTTATAAGAAAAAGAGTTACAAAGAAGTTGATCGACTAGAATCCTGGAAGATGGATATTATCAATAGGCCCGTGTTAGAGGAGATGTCCAAGGTAAAACAGCTTAATATGACAGGTGAAACAGAGCTTCTTTTCGAAAGCTGGAGAAATGAATGGGACGATATTGTCGCTACTCAATTGCCTGATGTGGAAGAATATCTCTTTGATGCAGAAGAGTATATTGATAAGTACCGTTTTAAAAAGGCAAAAGAAGTGTTAGGAGCAATCGAAGAGCATTTAACTGACACAGAGAAAAAAATTAAAAACTTGTTGGATGAAATTAACGAGCTAGTAGGTAGTGAAGAAAAAAATAGAGTAGAAATTGAGAGCTTAAAAGAAGTTTATAGAGAAAGCAAGAAAACGTTGTTAGCACATCGTCATTCTTATGGAATCGCTGAAGCTCAGCTAGAGTTGGAGTTAGATGAGGTTATTAAACAATTCCAACAATATGAAGAACGTACAGAGAACGGGGATTACTTAAAGGCACGTGAAGTCGTTTTATCCATTAGAAGTAGACTAACCGAAATCGCAGAAAAGATGGAAGTTATTCCAAATCTTCTTGTAGAATGCCAATCTAATTTACCTTCACAAATTCATGACGTGAAGGAAGGGTACCGAGAGATGGTTGAATCAGGTTACTTATTAGAGCACGTTCAATTAGAAAAAGAAACAGGTAGATTAGAGAAAGAGCTAGAAACATATTTAACGCATATTAGAAAGTTAGAAATCGTTGATGTTCAAAAAGGAATAGAGGACGTCAAGGAGAGCATTGACCTATTGTATGAATTGTTAGAGAAGGAAGTTCTTGCAAAACACTTCGTAACTGAGAATGAAGATAAGACTAGAACATTGCTAGAAAATACTAAAGAAACAAATCAAGCTGTAAAGTTAGAAATCCAACATATCCAACAAAGCTACCATATACAGGAGAAAGAGCTTGAAGACCAAAATATGCTTGAGAAAAAAATCACTCAACTCATAAAGCGTTATGAACTTCTTGAGCATAAAGTTAAGAGTGAAAGCACTGCTCATACATTGCTGAGTGAAGAGATGAATGATATAAAGAGTCAGCTTGAAGCTATTCAGCAAGATCAACAAGCCTTTTCGGAAAAGCTCCAAATGCTTAGAAAAGATGAGATGGCTGCGAGGGAAAAAGTAAAAGAATTAACTGGAAAAATCGCTGAATCCATCCGTTTAGTAACGAAAAGTAACGTCCCAGGACTTCCTCAAGATTACAAATACTTATTAGAGGATGCAAAGGAACATATCCAAAACGTGAAAATGAAGCTAGAAGAAAAACCGTTAGATATATCAAATGTTCAAAAACACCTTGAGATTGCTGTTATGACGGTTGAAAAGGTATATGAGACAACGATAGAGCTACTTGAAACAGTAGACTTAGTCGAAAAAGTCATCCAGTATGGGAACCGATATAGAAGCCGCTATTCATCAGTAGATAAAGGGCTTAAAGAAGCAGAACTGTCTTTTAGAGGTTATGATTATAATACAGCTCTTGAACAAGCTGCAACGTCTATAGAAGAAATTGAGCCAGGAGCATTAAAGAGAATTGAATCCTTATTGAAGGAAAAAGAAGAAGTTCTATAGGGTATAGGGAAAAAGGGTTCGCAGGCAATTGCGGACCCTTTATTATGGTAATTTGTTTGATTTGATTTTAATGTCCGTTGCGAAGGCAATTTCCGAGGAATATTTTTTAGGAAATAATGATGCATAATAAATAAATCAGAGTATTTTTCATCGATACATAATTGTGATAAGATTTAAAGTTGCTAAGAAAAAAGGAGCGCAATGATTTGCTTACGGGGAGTGATAAGAGATGATTTATTTCGATAATAGTGCAACCACAAAACCATATAAAGAAGTTTTAGATTCCTTTGTTAAAGTTTCTACTGACTATTTCGGAAATCCCTCATCCCTTCATAATATTGGAGGACAAGCTGAGAAGCTCCTGTCACAAGCAAGAAAACAAATGGCTGAGCTTTTGCATGTAAAGCAGGGGGAGGTCTTCTTTACTTCTGGCGGAACGGAAAGTAATAACCTTGCTATAAAAGGAACAGCGTTAATGTATCGAAATAGAGGTCGGCATATTATAACAACTTCAGTTGAGCATCCTTCAGTTAGAGAAGCAATGGAGCAATTAAAAGATCTAGGATTTCGAATTACGTATCTTCCGGTTAATTATGAAGGTAGAATTAGTGTAGACGATTTAGAAAAGGCAATTTGTCATGATACAATCCTTGTCTCCATGATCCATGTAAATAATGAAGTGGGCACTATACAACCAATTGAAGAGGTTGGTTCCTTACTTAAGACATTTCCGAAGATTTTATTTCACGTTGATTCTGTCCAAGCAGTCGGAAAAATCCCACTAGAAATCCATAAAAGTTATATTGATTTTTGTTCCATGTCAGGACATAAATTCCATGGGTTAAAGGGGACAGGTATTCTCTATATTCGTGACGGTGTGATGATTTCTCCATTATTTTCAGGGGGAAATCAGGAGTGGAAACAAAGAAGTGGTACCGAAAATGTTGCCGGAATGGTTGCCATGGCTAAAGCATTACGTTTAACACTTGAAGAGCGTGAGGATCATTTAGAAGAAATGCTAGAGATGAAATCTATGATTATAGACGAGCTGAAGGCAATGAACGATATTTATGTTCATACTCCAATAGAACATTCTGCTCCTCATATTATTAATTTTTCAATTCGGGGTATTAAAGCGGAAGTCTTTGTGCATGCCTTAGAGGAGAGGAATATCTATGTATCCACTACAAGCGCTTGTTCTTCTAAAAAAAAGGATGTAAGCCATACACTGCTAGCTATGAAGGTTAGTGAGGAAATAGCACAAAGCTCGATAAGGATTAGTCTTTCTTATGTAAATACACTAGAAGAGGCTAAGTACGTCATTAAATCAATTAAAGAAGTAGTAAATTACTTAAGAGGGGTAATGAAGTAAGATGAAATACGACCGAATTCTTATTCGATACGGTGAAATATCGACAAAGGGAAGAAATAGAAGCAAATTTGTAGATAAATTAAGGAAAAATATCAAACGGGCATTAGTGGAATTTCCACATGCACATGTAGATGGGCAAAGAGATCGCATGTATGTGATCCTAAACGGTGAAAACGGGGATCAAATTGTTGACCGCTTAAAAAATGTCTTTGGAATTCAATCTTTTAGCCCAGCTGTAAAAACTAGCAAAGACATTGATGAAATGAAAGATGCTGCACTGTCCCTATTCAAAAAGGTCTATAAAGAAGGAAGTACCTTTAAAATTTCTGCTAGAAGATCAGATAAAACATTCCCACTTGATACAGGTGAACTTAATCATACATTTGGAGCACATTTGTTAAAAAATATTCCTGATTTAACAGTAAATGTAAAGAACCCAGATATTAACCTACAAGTCGAACTAAGAGAAGAAGCTACTTATTTATCCTGTGAAACGATTCCAGGTGCAGGTGGACTTCCTGTAGGTACCAGCGGAAAGGCAATGTTAATGCTATCAGGCGGTATTGATAGTCCAGTAGCTGGCCATTTATCGATGAAAAGAGGCGTAGAAGTGGAAGCTGTTCACTTTTATAGTCCACCTTTTACAAGTGAAAGATCAAAGCAAAAAGTCATTGATCTTGCTGAGAAATTAGCACGAACAAATGGTGGTTATTTTACTCTTCATGTCGTCCCGTTTACAGTTATTCAACAACTTATACAAAAGCAAGTTCCTGAAAACTATACGATGACGACTACGAGAAGATTAATGCTGAGAATTACAGATGAGTTAAGAAAAAAGTTTGAGGCATTAGCAATTGTAACGGGAGAAAGTTTAGGACAAGTGGCAAGTCAAACACTAGAGAGTATGTTTGCTATTAATGATGTTACGAGTACGCCTATTCTTAGACCCTTAATTACAATGGACAAAACAGAAATTATAGAAATTTCTCAGAAGATTGACACTCATGAGATATCCATCCTTCCTTATGAGGACTGTTGTACCGTTTTTGTTCCAGCATCCCCTAAAACAAAGCCTAAGAAGGAAAAAGTTGAGTTTTATGAAAGCTTTGTTGATTTTGAACCTTTAATAAGAGAAGCTGTTGAAAATGTGGAAACGATTCAAATACGCCCTCAAGAGGATAAGAAAGACAATCATATAGATGACCTATTTTAAAATTTTTAAGTAACGGTTAGCAGTTAGAATAAGCCTGTACGGATTTTAAAATATAATTGCAACAATTACCAGTTGAAGTTTTGTATGATTCCTCCGTGATTATCACAATCTATACTCACAAGGAGGTGATATCACATGGCAAACAACAACAACAGCAACCAACTTCTAGTGCCTGGGGTACAACAAGCTCTTGATCAAATGAAGTATGAAATCGCTTCTGAGTTTGGTGTAAACCTTGGAGCTGATACAACTTCTCGTGCTAACGGTTCAGTTGGAGGAGAAATCACTAAGCGTTTAGTTCAAATGGCTGAACAACAATTAGGCGGCGGTTTCTCTCGATAAAAATTACAAATAAATAAAATGGCTACAGAAGCGGGTGTAATGCCCGCTTCTTTTTGCGTTGGAATTTTGTAAAAAAAGACTTATTATTGCACCTTGAAAGAGAAGGATATATACAGCATCTCAGGTACACCGAATTAAGCAAAAGAAGTTTTATTTCCTAACCCCTATCCTATTTTCTCGAATGTCGAATTTTTTATTCACACATTTCTTGCTGGAAATTAACCAAAATTATTATCTAAATTCTGAAATTAAAAAAATATTTTAAATTTTTTAAATAGTTTAGTATAATAAATTTGTATAATGGAAACTCGTTTTATAGTCAGCATTATCATTAATGAGGGGGAGATTTTGTTGAAACGTGAAGACTTACTTGCACCTGAAAATTACAATCTAGTTGCTGAGATGGAGAGGTTTGCACAGAATCCAAATCGAATGGCTCTTAAGTGGGAAAATGAGGCTGGAGAAAAGAAAGAGATTACATATCAAGACTTATTAAAGAATGCGAATAAAATTGGAAACGTTTTCTTGGAAAATGGATTGCAAAAAGGAGATGTTATCCTCGTTATAATTCCTCGTCTTATTGAAGCCTACCAAGTTTATATTGCTGCATTAAAATCAGGTCTAGTCGTGATTCCGAGTTCCGAAATGCTTAGAACGAAGGATCTTCAATACCGAATTACACATGGAGATGTGAAGGGGATTGTAAGCTATCACCCTTATGTAGATCAGTTCTCCGAAATAGAAGAAGTCAAGAACTTACCAAAATTTGTGATTGGCAATAAAGTGGATCAATGGATTGATTTAGAAAAGGAACTAAAACAAGCTTCAGATGAATTACCATTAGCCGATACGAACCAAGGAGATATGGCTTTCTTGTCCTATACTTCGGGAACCACTGGAAATCCAAAGGGTGTGGTTCATACTCATGGTTGGGCATACGCTCACCTACGTACAGCTGCTCCTAATTGGCTATGTATTGAGGATGGAGACACTGTTTGGGCTACAGCAGGACCAGGCTGGCAAAAATGGATTTGGAGCCCGTTCTTATCTGTTCTAGGATCCGGTGCAACAGGATTAGTATATAACGGAAAGTTTGAACCGAAGAAGTACCTTCAACTTCTTGAGGACTACCAGGTGAATGTACTATGCTGTACTCCAACTGAGTACCGTTTAATGGCAAAGGTTGATAACATTGAGGAATATAAGCTTCCTCACTTACACAGCGCTGTGTCTGCAGGGGAACCTTTAAATCGAAATGTCATTGATACATTCAAAAAATATTTTAATGTAAATGTCCGAGATGGTTATGGGCAGACAGAAAATACATTACTAGTTGGAATTACAAAAGGGATGGAGCTTAAAGCTGGTTCCATGGGGAAACCTACACCAGGAAATAGAGTCGAAATCATTAATGATGAAGGAGAACTTTGTGGTGTTGGAGAAGTAGGCGATATTGCTGTACATATTGAAACGCCTGCTTTATTTAAAAACTATTACAAAGATGCTGAAAGAACTGCTATGCAGTTTAGAGGAGATTATTATATAACAGGCGACAAAGCGAAAAAAGATGAAGAAGGCTATTTCTGGTTTGAAGGACGCGGTGATGACATTATCATAAGCTCTGGCTATACAATTGGGCCTTTTGAAGTAGAGGATGCACTTGTTAAGCACCCATCTGTTAAGGAGTGTGCAGTAGTTGCTAGCCCAGATGAAATCCGTGGAAATATTGTTAAAGCATTTGTTGTGTTACAAGATGGTGTAGACCAAAATGATCCTGAGTTAATTAAGAACCTTCAGGAACATGTTAAGGAGTTAACGGCTCCATATAAATACCCTAGAAAGATTGAATTTTTATCGGAGCTCCCAAAGACCACTTCTGGTAAAATTAGAAGAGTGGAGCTACGTAAACAAGAACTTGAAGCAGCAGGTCAACTAAGCTAAAAACCAAAATATATGAAATAACAAGAATGCAGACACTCTTTGTCTGCATTTTTGTTATACTACATTATGGAAAAAGATACTTAAAGGGGTTTTGACTAATGGGAACACTTTGGTTTGGTGGACCAATCTACACTCTTCAAGAAGAAGGGCATAAAGTAGAAGCTGTTTTGACGGAGGGAGACAAAATTCTTCAAATCGGCTCAAAAGAAGAATTAGAGACGAACTATAAGGAGTTTATCCATCTAAGACGAGACCTAGAAGGCAGTACACTGCTTCCTGGTTTTGTTGATAGTCATATGCACTTGATTGGACATGGAGAAAGGTTAATTCGGCTCAATCTATCCCATTTCACTTCAAAAGATGAACTGCTAGAAGCAGTAAAAGCCTACTCTAAACAGTTTAAACCAGGGGAGTGGATTATTGGAGAAGGCTGGAACGAAAACTTATGGGACAATCCAGAACCTGTTAATAAAGATGATTTAGATAGAGTGGCACCAGAACATCCTGTGATTTTAAAAAGAATCTGTAGACATGCAATTGCAGTTAACTCCTTAGCGATGCAAAGAGCCTCTATTCATAGAAATACCGATTGTCCAGATGGAGGAGTCATTGAGAAGGACAAGCAGGGAAATCCAGTAGGGATTTTTAAGGAGCAGGCCCAAGAGCTTATATTAAGTGTTGTACCAGAAGTCTCTGAAGATTACCTAAAAGTAGCTATGCAGGCTGCCATAAAAGATGCGCATAGGCTCGGTCTTACAGGGGGACATACGGAAGATCTCAATTATTACGGAGGGTTTTGGAAGACGTATAATACTTTTATAAATGTAATTGAAGAGGAGCCTTTACGATTTCGTGCTCACCTTCTTGTTCATCACGAAGTATCAGAAGACTTTAAAGGTGCTGGTGGAGAATTTTTAAAGGGGAATGAATGGATTGAATTTGGTGCATTTAAAGCTTTTGCGGACGGTGCATTAGGAGGGAGAACAGCCTTATTGAGTCATCCTTACGCTGATGATCCATCAACTAATGGGGTAGCCATTTATTCACAAGAGCAGCTCAATGATATTGTCTTGAAGGCTAGAAAGATGAACATGCCTGTAGCCATTCACACGATTGGTGATTTAGCATTTGATATGGCCCTGCAAGCAATTGAAGAAAATCCATTGCAAGGAAGTGGCAGAGACCGTCTTATTCACGCTCAAATTTTACGTAAGGACCTAATTGAAAGAGCTAAAAACCTACCATTGATTTTGGATATACAACCGAGCTTTGTAGCATCTGATTTTCCTTGGGTAATAGAACGAATTGGTCACGAAAATATGACCTACTGCTATGCATGGAAAACTCTCCTAGGAGAAAATATTCCATGTGCAGGTGGATCGGACGCACCTATTGAATCGTTAGACCCTCTACTTGGAATCTACACTGCGGTCACACGATCTAAAGTTGATGGTGAGGAGATTTATAATGCAAATGAGGCTCTTTCTGTTTACGAGGCTGTTAGTTTGTTTACAAAAGGAAGTGCTTATGCTGCTTGCCATGAACATGATCGAGGAGAAGTGAAACCAGGATATTTTGCAGACTTCACCATTTTAAAACAAAATATTTTTTCTGTTCCATATAACGAGATTCATCTTATAGAGGTGGATAAAACCGTTGTTGGCGGAGAAATTGTTTATGAGAAAAATCAATAGGGCTAGATAAGTGGAGATGTTTTGTCTTCACTTTTTTTCTTAGGCAGATTCTAAAGCTTCTCACCTATTTCTATTTCCAAATATTAGATATTTGGGAATCTGCGTAAAAAAAGATGGTAGCATGATTTATTTGCCCTTATAATAAATATATTTCGATGTGTGAAATAAAAGGTTTTGCATTTTATAAAGGATAGAGGTTTACATGCTATGGAGAATCAAGAATTAAAAATGGGGATTATTTATGCGGCATTTTCTTATTTCCTCTGGGGGATTTTGCCGATCTATTGGAAGCTGCTGTATCATGTAAACGCAGATGAAATTCTGGCAAATCGGGTGTTGTGGTCATTTGTTTTTATGGTGATTATCTTAACTTTCACTAAAAAGCTTGGGGCCTTTACCAATACCTTGAAAGGGTTCAAGGAAAACAAAAAACAATTACTTGCCTTAGTAGTAGCATCACTGTTAGTTAGCTGCAACTGGTTCATTTACATTTGGGCGGTCAATACAGATCAAATGATCGAAGCTAGTCTTGGGTACTATATTAATCCGTTAGTTAGTGTCCTACTCGGAATGATTTTTCTTAAAGAAAAGCTTTCATCAGCTCAATATACGTCTTTCGTTCTCGCCACCATAGGGGTATTAATTTTAAGTGTATCTTACGGAAAATTCCCTTGGATTTCGATTACTTTAGCCGTTTCCTTTGGGCTTTATGGGCTAGCGAAAAAATTAATTAAAGTGGATTCTGCCGTTGGTTTAACGCTAGAAACATTAGCTGTTACTCCTATTGCATTAATCTATATAACATGGCTGTTTATTCAAGGAAATCAATCCTTCTTAGCTGTTTCTTTTACAACAGACCTACTTTTAATAGGTGCAGGTGCTGCAACGGCACTCCCACTTCTATATTTTTCGAAAGGCGCACAAAGAATTCCTCTTTCGATGCTTGGCTTTTTACAGTATATAGCACCAACACTTACTCTTATACTAGGCGTTTTTGTATATGAGGAGCATTTTACAAAACATCATCTATTAGCATTTATGTTTATTTGGACTGCGCTAACCATTTACTCATTCTCTAGAACAAAATTATATATAAACCTTGAATCTAGATGGAAAAAGGGAAAAGGATTAGGTGTATAAAAAGAGTTTCGTCAATCTCGACGAAACTCTTTTATTTGAGGTCCTAAAGGAAGGTTCTCTTAACTTTTTCCCAGAAGGAGTTATCTTTTAACTTAACGGTTTTAATACGTTTGTTACTTAAATTAATTTCAATTTCTTTTACATGTTGAATACTTAATGCTTCATTATCCATCCCCATTGTAGGATGGTCGTTTCCATCTTGAACTACTTTCAGTATAAGGGTACGTTCCCCACTTAGGATAAAAGGAGAACCTAATGTTCTGTAATGATTATTATTAAGAGAGGCAAGCTCACTTACTTGCATAGAAGGAAGCATGGGATCAACAATCGCACCATTCACAGATTTATTGTAAGCGGTGCTTCCTGTTGGGGTAGAGACGATGATTCCATCACCTCTGAATGTTTCAAAGTGAAGATCATCAATAAATACATCCATTACAAATGTTTTTATGATGGCTGATCGAATGCTAAACTCATTTAAACAATGGAAGGATGTTTGTTTATCCACCGTTACATTAATGGTTGGGTACCTTCTGACTTCAATCTTCTCGTTTGTCATTGCTTCAATAATTTTGGATGGTTGATCAATATAGAAGTCACAGTAAAGATTTAATTTACCTGTCACAGAAATTCCAGCATAAAGACAGTCTTCACGAAAACCAGTTTTTCTAACTGCTTGTAAAAATGTTCCGTCATCACCTATACTCACGATGATATTAGCTTGATTAAAATCCTTAACAATTGTGAATCCATATCTTTCAGCTAAGTCATACAAGGGTTGTGTTTTTTCTACCATTTCTTTATCTTTATTATGATAAAAGTAAACACTACGTCGATTTGGCATGATGATTCCTCCATGTGTTGATGTGTTATGTAATGAACCTATAGGTAATGATAAAATACCATTTGATTAACCTTCTTACATATTCTTACCCAGAGAAATACTGAGTACTAATATTTATGAATTCTACTAATTGACAAAATTTCACTTTTCCCCCATGAAAGTTTTGTTACAATGGAGTATGGGACAAGAAAGAACGCAGCCCCTATTAAATTCCTCGAAGATAGTTTACATGTTTTTGAAACATTTTAAAAGTAATCACGTATATGAAATAGGTATAAAAAAGGAGGACATCAACATGAGTGGAAAACGCTGGGCGGCTCTAGGAATAGCTGGCGCATTATTTATTTTCTCGATTGTAGTAAATTTCCTATCTGCATTTGCATTTAGTAATTTTGAAAGTTCGTTCGATGAGATATTTAATGTTACGGATGAGCATTTTGTAGAAGAAGTAATTGAAGGTGGAAGTGAATTAAACAAAATAGCTGTCCTTGAAGTGAATGGGGTCATTCAAGATACTGGAGATGTAACGTCTCTTCTGTCAGCTCCAGGATATAGCCACAAAACATTTATGAAAAACTTAGACCACGTGAAAGACGATCATAACGTAAAAGCTATTATAATTCGTGTGAATTCCCCAGGTGGAGGGGTTGTAGAAAGTGCTGAAATTCATGATAAAATTGTAGAAATTCAAAATGACACGAAAAAACCAGTGTATATTTCTATGGGGTCTATGGCCGCATCAGGAGGCTATTATATCGCAGCACCTGCTGATAAAATTTATGCTAGCCCAGAAACTCTAACTGGTTCATTAGGCGTCATTATGCAAGGTTACAATTATGCTGGATTAGCAGAAAAATACGGAGTAGAGTTCGTAACCATTAAAAGCGGTCCATACAAAGATATAATGAGTCCTACTAGAGAAATGACGGAGGAAGAGAGAAAGATTCTTCAATCGATGATTAACAATTCTTATGAAGGCTTTGTGGACGTTATTTCAGAGGGAAGAGATTTACCTGAAGCTAAGGTTAAAGAAATTGCAGATGGTCGAATCTATGATGGACGTCAAGCTAAGGAGCTTAATTTAATCGATGGGTTTGGTTACTTTGAAGATGTAATTGAAGAGGTTAAAAAGGATCATAAATTAGGCGATGCAAAAGTAGTGCAGTATACAGAAAACTTTGGATTTGGTTCACTATTTCAAATGGGCGCTAGAAAGATGATCGGGGATGACCTAGAAATGACAGGTCTTATGAAGTTATTATCACAACCTAATTCTCCACGCCTCATGTACTTATATGCTGAATAGGGGGCTTAGTTCAATGAATTCAAATGATGAGAACACTAAGACAGACCATGTTGAATTACAAAGTACTTCTGAATTTGAGCCAGTTAACGAATTGGAAACTAAAAATATAGACGATCAGAAGGAAGCTAAGGAGCATTATAGATTTGCAGGGTTCTGGATGCGATTCTGGGCGTATCTACTTGATTTAATTGTCATCGGAAGTATTGATCGCATCATCATTAATCCACTGTTTAGAGCAATTGGGCTAGACTTAAATGAGTTAAGCATGTTTGCTCCTATAACAATTGCATCAGCCATTACTTTTTATGGTTACTTCGTTCTTATGACAAAATATTATGGTCAAACTCTTGGAAAAATGGTATTTGGGCTGAAAGTCATAAATCTGAAAGGCAATCAACTTTCCTGGAGTACGATTCTCTTTAGAGAATGGATTGGGAGATTTATTTCCGTTACTGTTTTTATAGGTTACTTGATAGCTGCCTTTTTACCGAAGAAACAGGGACTTCACGATCTATTTGCGGACACGACTGTTGTTCATGATAAGTAATTATATTTTAAATAAACCTATCAACTTTTAGTTGATAGGTTTATTTTTTTCCATTTATACAAATAATAGTAGGCTGAAAGGTTGTGAAAAATTTGAAATGGGTGCTCATCGTTTTTCTGATTCTCTTATTCCTATTTATAATCCTACTATTTACAAAGCTGAAAGTATTTTTGAGTTACTATCATGCGCAAGATAATGATGACTTAGTTATTAAATTCAAAGCATTATTTGGACTTATACAATATAAAATTAAAGTTCCCCTTATTAAATTGGATGAAAATTCAGCTTCTATTGTTGTAAAAGAAAAAGTTGAGCAGGGTCCTCAAGAAAAGAATATTCAAAGCGAGAAAAGAAAGATTACACCAAACGAAATGCTGAAAAGTTTTAGTGATATGAGGGAATTATTAAATCATGTAGTAGCGCTCCACACGATAATAAGAAAATTTCTAAAAAAAGTAACGGTGAAAAATCTTGAGTGGCAATCTGTAATTGGTGTAGGAGATGCTGCATACACAGGTATGATTACAGGTGCTTTTTGGGCAATTAAGGGTAGTATAGTGGGTCTTGTAAGCAATTATATGAAGGTTAAAGTAGTGCCTAACATAATGATTACTCCTAATTTTCAACAAGCTATTAGTCAAACATCATTAAAATGTATGATTGAATTTCGAATCGGGCATGCTATATTAGCAGGAATTAAACTATTTAAATTCTGGAAGGGCGGCAAACCGCGCTTCAAAACAAAACCGTTATCTGTTTTGTCTGGAGATAAGACAAAGTCTGTATAGGGAGGAATTGTAAATGTCTGAGCATCCAATACAAGGGTTAATGACGACAGCAATGGAAAACTTGAAGGAAATGATTGATGTAAACACTATTATTGGAGACCCAGTTGAAACACCTGATGGAAGTGTGATCTTGACCGTATCAAAAGTTGGATTTGGTTTTGCTGCGGGAGGCAGTGAATTCATCCTCGATGGTCAAGGAAAAGGAGAAGGTCAGGGAGGTCAGCCTAAGCACCCATTTGGTGGAGGTAGTGGTGGTGGAGTTTCCATTACACCAATTGCTTTCCTTATTGTAAATTCTAAGGAAGTTAAGATGGTTCATCTAGATGAAAGTACCCATCTATATGAAAAGATTCTAGACTTGGCTCCTCAAGCGGTTGATAAGATTCAGCAAATGTTCTCAAAGAAAAATGACTCACAACAACAAGGAAGTCAGCAGAGTCAAAATCAAAACAATGAATATAATGGACCAAAACAAGACTTAGATATTTAATCGACTCCGAGGCTGGGACAAAACTAGCTTCAAATAGTGAATTAGGAGAAATTGAGTAAACTCAATTTCTCCTTTGTCTTTTTTTTGCTATTAATTCTTATTAAATTTTATCTGTTGGCCGTGAATTTACGTAAA
>NZ_JBIACK010000027.1:0-17597 GCF_042865285.1 Cytobacillus spartinae
AATTAAATAGTCTGGTGATGATGGCGAGAAGGTCACACCCGTTCCCATACCGAACACGGAAGTTAAGCTTCTCAGCGCCAATGGTAGTTAGGGGCTGTCCCCTTGTGAGAGTAGGACGTCGCCAGGCAATGTAAACGAGTATCTGATGAGGATACTCGTTTTTTGTGTTTTTTAAGTGGATTTTCTATCTAAATCCTTAACCAAATAAATAATTAGAGAGTAGTTTTAAGGTTTCTTCATACTTTTTCTCGTCATTTCATAATTAAATTTGATCAACACTTCTTAACGCATTAGGAAAAGAACGAAATTTATACTTATATGATACAAAAAAGAAAATATATGCACGAAATCAGAAGAGATATGCACGAAATTAAGAATATATGCACGTTTGTCACAAATTTATGTGTATTTGTCACAAAATCGGGTTAATCTTTTAAACATAATATACATAAATTCATGAAACTCAAAACATATAACTGAATTTCTAATGTTATGAGTGAAAGAAAAGTACAAGCTAGGTTCAACCGTATATAGGCAAATAAAAGTAAGATTTAAGCGATAAATTCCCCGTGTAACATATAGTTACTTACATATTAGCTAAAACCATACATCTCATTCTCGCTCATAATGATTAGGAAAAATTATTCTACTGATTTCCCTGTTAAATTTATGCACCCCTCCTAAAATGCTTTGCAACCTCCAAACACAAAAGCACCTAATAACTGAAAGGTGCTCTAAAAAGTCTATTCCCTTTATTTCTTACCCATCAAATATTGATATATTAAAAATGGACCTTTTGTAAGTGAGATATTTAAAAATGTTTGAATAAAGGGAAAATCTCTATTCGGCATTGTTTTAACAAGTTCGCTCCACCATTCTGTCTCATAGCGGGCAATCATACTTAAATTATAAAGTAGGAGATAATGAACCATAATTTCATGGTACTGTAATAGATCATCTTTTGTTAAAGGCAAGGTAAAGGTTTGTTTGTTTGTATCATATTTAAGAGGATTGAATTGAGAAGGATTTCTCTTCTCGATTTCAAATGATAAGTAATCATCCTCTTTTTTGATGAATGCGGATGGAGCAAGTGTCTTGGATTTAAAATAATCGATGAATCTATCTTCTGTCATGTGAAAGAAATCTAGGACTTCAGTTGAAATTGCAAACTGGTTTCCATCCTGCTTAACCTCTGCAAAGGTCTTCTTCCCTTCAAGTTCTACAAATAATCCATTTAGTTCGGGCACGTGTTGAAATAGACTATTCATGGTAGTCTTATCTCCTTCTAATTGTTTCATGTGAAACAATTGTTCAGACATGAAAGGAAACAGACCACTTTTTTGAAACTTTACTTCATCCTCAAAAAATAAATATTGTTGTTTTTTTCTTTTTCGGGTAGAGACCCCGTGAGCTAGAACAGAGGTGGTTTCTGGATAGTTAGGATCAACTGTTAATATGCATGCTTTTATTAAATGAACTAGCCCATAAAAAAGTAAGGTAGGCTGGATAATTAGAGGACATTTTTGTGCTTGTTCGTAGTAAATCTGGCCATGTTCTAAGTAATATATAAATGGGTAACAATTTTCATAACTCTTGTGTTCAGCATCTTCAATATGTTGAGATTGGTAACATTTTTTTAAATAACCTTGGGTAGAGCTTGCAGAAAAAAATAAAGAAAATGAGTTCCAGCCGTTAAAAGGATAAATCACAAACATACCTCCGAAATAATTAGAAAA
Source organism: Cytobacillus spartinae (assembly GCF_042865285.1). Lineage (NCBI taxonomy): Bacteria > Bacillati > Bacillota > Bacilli > Caryophanales > Bacillaceae > Cytobacillus > Cytobacillus spartinae. The sequence goes on from NZ_JBIACK010000027.1 coordinate 1,737, forward strand.
CTCTAACTTATTAAACACTGCTTGACAGTAGTTTATCCAATTGATAACCTACTAATAATATTTTCGAGTGTAGGGGGTCAAAATATGTGGGAAAATAAGTTTGCTAAAGAAGGATTAACCTTTGATGATGTTTTATTGGTACCTGCAAAATCAGAAGTGCTTCCTAGAGATGTTAATCTTCAAGTTCAATTGACAGAAAAGGTGAAATTGAATATTCCAATCATTAGTGCTGGAATGGACACGGTCACCGAAGCTGAAATGGCTATTGCTATGGCTAGACAAGGTGGAATTGGGATTATTCATAAGAATATGTCCATTGAACAACAAGCTGAACAAGTAGACAAAGTTAAAAGATCTGAAAGTGGAGTAATTTCTGATCCATTTTTCCTAACTCCTGATCATCAAGTGTTTGACGCAGAACATCTAATGGGGAAATACCGTATTTCTGGTGTTCCAATTGTAAATGATGAAGAAGAGAGAAAGCTTGTTGGCATACTTACAAACAGAGACCTTCGCTTTATACAAGACTACTCGATTAAAATCTCCGATGTAATGACAAAAGAAAATCTAGTTACAGCTCCCGTTGGGACAACCTTAGAGGAAGCAGAAAGCATTCTACAAAAGTATAAAATTGAAAAGCTGCCTCTTGTAGATGATTCAGGTGTTCTAAAGGGACTAATTACAATAAAAGATATAGAAAAAGTGATCGAGTTCCCTAACTCAGCGAAAGATGAGAAGGGCCGTCTTTTAGTTGGTGCGGCTGTAGGGGTAACAAACGATACATTAAAGCGAGTAGAAATGCTGGCTAAAGCACAGGTGGATGTTATTGTGGTAGATACAGCTCATGGACATTCTCAAGGGGTTCTATCAACTGTAAGAGAAATTAGAGCTACTTTCCCTGACTTAGCGATTATTGCAGGAAATGTGGCAACTGCCGAAGCTACTAGAGAGTTATATGAAGCAGGAGCAGATGTGGTTAAAGTTGGGATTGGACCAGGTTCTATATGTACAACTCGTGTCGTAGCAGGAGTTGGCGTACCGCAAATCACTGCAGTTTATGACTGTGCGACGGAAGCAAGAAAGCATGGTAAGGCAATTATTGCTGATGGTGGTATCAAATATTCCGGAGACATCGTAAAAGCACTAGCAGCAGGTGGACACGCGGTTATGTTAGGAAGCATGCTAGCAGGCGTTACTGAGAGTCCAGGAGAAACAGAAATATTCCAAGGTCGTAGATTTAAAGTCTATAGAGGGATGGGTTCTGTAGGAGCAATGGAAAAAGGTTCAAAAGATCGTTATTTCCAAGAAGAAAATAAAAAATTTGTTCCAGAAGGTATTGAAGGAAGACTTGCATACAAAGGTCCATTGGCAGATACAATCTATCAGCTAGTTGGTGGTTTACGTGCTGGTATGGGCTATTGTGGAACAAAAGATTTACAAGAATTGAGAGAAAATGCTCAATTTATTAGAATGACTGGGGCTGGATTAAGAGAGAGTCACCCACACGATGTTCAGATTACAAAAGAGGCTCCAAACTATTCACTATCCTAAAAAATATGTAAAATTACCTATAATTACAATAGGCAGAGGGTCGATTCTCTGTCTATTTTTTTTATTTTTTTTATGGTAAACTGTACAAGTAAAAAATCCATCCATGCTTTAACATTTAAGATAATAGATATATTACTAGAGTGAATGAACAATGTTCGTATTCAGTTAAATGCTTTATTTTATCTGACAAAAGAATAAGAACTAGATTTACTAGAATAAAAACATCTGGAGGTAAGTTCATTGTCGTATTATAAAAAACTCTCATTGTGGATGATTATCCTTTTCATAAGTTTTGCTACTGTTTTTTCCATGAATTCACAAACCGCTAACGCTAATGATCCACTTGGGTTAAAGGCTGAAGCAGCCATACTATTGGATGCGGAAACGGGTAAAATTCTATATGCGAAAAATCCGGATACAGTACTTGGTGTTGCGTCCATGGCTAAAATGATGACAGAATATTTGGTTCTTGAAGCCATTGCTAATGAGAAAATTACTTGGGACCAAAAAGTTAAGATAAATGAATATGTGCATAAATTATCAGCTGCTCCGGGACTTTCAAATGTTGGGTTGACTCAAGGAGAAGAGTACACAGTAACTGAGTTGTACCAAGCCATGGCTATCCACTCCGGTAATGCAGCAACGGTTGCACTAGCAGAGTTGATTTCAGGGTCAGAAAAGAATTTTGTTACCTTAATGAACCAAAAAGCAGAAGAACTTGGCTTGAAGGACTACAAGTTTGTAAACTCTTCTGGATTAAATAACAGCAGTTTACTTGGAAACCACCCAGCAGGAAACCAAGATGAAGAAAATATTATGTCTGCACGTGCAACGGCAAAATTAGCATATCACTTAATAAATGACTATCCAGAAGTATTAGATACAGCGAAGATGCCTGTTCTTAAGTTTCGTGATGGTAGAGAATATAAGAACTTTAATTGGATGCTGCCGACATTAATTTATCAATACGAGGGTGTTGATGGATTAAAAACAGGATCAACGGATTTTGCAGGTGCTGGGTTTACAGCCACAGCTGAAAGAAATGGACAAAGGTTCATTTCAGTAGTGATGAAAGCCGCTAATAAGGATGAGCGTTTTTCAGAAACAAGAAAGATTTTAGATTATGCTTTTAGCAATTTTGCTGAGGAAGAAATAGTACCTGAGAACTTTGTAGTTAAAGGAAACGATAAGCTACCAGTAGTTAAAGGAAAAGAAGATACAGTTAAAATCTCTACTAAAGACCCTATTAATATGGTGATCAAAAATGGAGAAAAGGAAAATTATAAAACTGTATTAGTTCTTGATGAAAAGAAATTAAATGATGAAGGGGAACTTACTGCTCCTGTTAAAAAAGGTGATAAAGTGGGTTATCTAACCATTGAGCCTGGAGAAGGAGAAGACCTTGGATTTTTAACTGAAGAAGGAAAAAATAATATTATTGTAGATGTTGTGGCTACACAGGATGTAGAAAAGGCAAATTGGTTCGTGCTGATGATGCGCGGCATTGGCGGTTTCTTTGGAAATCTGTGGGGTGGCATTTCATCTACAGTAAGTGGATGGTTCTAAGAAATAGATGATCTCGGTATTTTATACCGGGGTCTTTTTTTAAAAAGGAGGATTTCCATGATTAACCTACAATATTTCGAAAGATCGGATTTTAAACAACTTATAGATTGGATTGAATCTCCGGAGTTTTTGCTTCAGTGGGCTGGACCTTTCTTCGAGTTCCCCCTTACTGAAGAGCAGCTAGAGGTCTATATAGAAGGGACAAATCAAGATAATTCTAGTAGTTATGTATATAAAGTTGTCGATCTTAACACAGGAGAGACTATCGGACATATCTCCCTAGCACAGATAGATCGAAGAAATAAATCTGCACGGATAGGGAAAGTGTTAGTTGGTAGTAAGTCTGTTAGAGGACAAGGCATAGGCCAAAAAATGTTGGAAGAAATATTAAATATTGCGTTTGGGAAGTTAAATTTACATAGGGTTAGTCTAGGAGTGTTTGATTTTAATCATTCTGCCATTGCTTGTTATGAAAGAGTAGGTTTTATAAAAGAAGGATTACTGAGAGATTCGAGGAAAATGGGGAATGAATATTGGAGTTTATGGGAGATGAGTATACTAGAGGATGAGTGGCTTTGTAAAAAGCAAAAGATTTGATTAGTACCTTTCGGTGCAAACTAATATAGAGGTACTGCATAGATTCATTTTTTTGCTATAATAAGTAGAATGTGTAAAAAGCATTTGAGGGAATTAGGATGAAGGGTTTTGTTCCTTTTTATTACCTTGACAGAAGTTCCTTTTTATTGTTTATTTTTCATTAGGGAAACTAATAATTCCGATTGAATTAGTTATACTTTCCTTTTTTTAGCAAATTCAATTCAAATCATAATTTTACTATCGAATGTAGATGGTATTACTGAAGGGGGATAAAAGTATATGAAAACAGGTACAGATCGAGTTAAGCGTGGTATGGCCGAAATGCAAAAAGGCGGCGTTATCATGGACGTTGTAAATGCAGAACAAGCTAAGATTGCAGAAGAAGCAGGTGCTGTTGCAGTAATGGCATTAGAAAGAGTACCTTCTGACATTCGTGCAGCTGGTGGAGTAGCTAGAATGGCAGATCCTCGTATCATGGAAGAGGTTATGGGTGCAGTTTCTATTCCGGTTATGGCAAAAGCGCGTATCGGCCATATTGTTGAAGCACGAATTTTAGAAGCTATGGGCGTAGATTACATAGATGAGAGTGAAGTATTAACTCCTGCTGATGAAGAGTATCACCTGTACAAGCGTGACTTTACAGTACCATTTGTATGTGGTTGCCGTGATTTAGGAGAAGCAGCTCGTCGTATTGGTGAAGGAGCTTCTATGTTACGTACAAAAGGTGAACCGGGAACAGGAAACATTGTTGAAGCGGTTCGTCATATGCGTAAAGTAAATGCTCAAGTTCGTAAATTAGTGAGCATGAGCGAAGATGAAATCATGACTGAAGCAAAATTATTAGGAGCACCTTTTGAGCTTCTATTAGAAATCAAACAACATGGTCGTCTTCCAGTAGTAAACTTTGCGGCAGGTGGAGTAGCAACTCCTGCTGATGCGGCGTTAATGATGGAATTAGGGGCTGACGGAGTCTTCGTTGGTTCAGGTATCTTCAAGTCAGAAAACCCTGCTAAATTTGCTAGAGCAATCGTTGAGGCAACAACTCACTACCAAGATTACAAACTAATTGCTGAGCTATCTAAAGAGCTAGGAACTCCTATGAAAGGGATCGAAATCTCTTCATTAGCGCCTGAAGCTCGTATGCAAGAGCGTGGCTGGTAATCGTACGATGATTAAGATTGGTGTTTTAGGGCTCCAGGGTGCTGTTCGTGAGCACGCACAGTCCATTGAGGCGTGTGGAGCTGAAGCTGTCGTGATAAAGCGTAAAGAGCAGCTAGAAGAGGTTGCTGGCTTAATTATGCCTGGCGGTGAAAGTACTGCGATGCGCCGACTCATTGATAAATATGATTTTATGGATAGCCTTAAGGAGTTTGCTCAGTCTGGGAAGCCTATGTTCGGAACGTGTGCTGGATTAATCTTGCTAGCAAAAAATCTCGTTGGTTATGATCAACCACATATAGGAGCAATGGACGTGACGGTCGAAAGAAACTCTTTTGGGCGTCAACGAGAAAGCTTTGAGGTTGATCTAGATATTGCGGGTGTAGCAAACGATTATAATGCTGTATTTATTCGTGCTCCTCACATTGTACAAGCAGGAGAAGATGTAGAGGTACTTGCTAAGCATAATGAACGCATTGTAATGGCTCGTGAAGGCAACTTCTTAGGATGTTCTTTTCATCCAGAGCTAACAGATGACCATAGAATTACACAGTATTTTATTAATATGGTAAAAGAAGCAAAATAAATCCGAATAATGTTGTTGCTTTTTGAACAAGATTATAGTAAATTAATTAACAAAATTCCCTATATAAGAAAGTATTGATAGGAACTAGTAGCAAGATTTTCATTCCAAAGAGAGCCGGTGGTTGGTGTGAACCGGTGAATGTTACTTGTGAATCCATCCTTGAGCGAAGTGTGGAACCCCTTAACGGGTAAGTAAATGCTTCCGGGTAAAACCCGTTATTGATTTAAGGTGGAAAGTAAACTATTTACTTTTAACTAGGGTGGCAACGCGGGTTAACTCTCGTCCCTTTTTTGGGGACGGGAGTTTTTTGTATTCTAGAGGAAAAATCATTAGGAGGAAAAAGAAATGTTAGACATTAAATTGCTTCGTGCAAACTTTGAAGAAGTAAAAGCTAAACTTCAACACCGTGGAGAGGACTTAACCGATTTAGGTAAGTTCGAAGATTTAGATGTGAAACGTAGAGAGCTTATTTTAGAAGCTGAGCAATTAAAAAGTAAAAGAAACGAAGTATCTCAACAGGTTGCGACGTTAAAAAGAGAAAAACAAGATGCTGATCACCTTATCACTGAAATGCGTGAAGTAGGAGACAGAATTAAAGAGTTAGATGATGAATTACGTGTGGTAGAAGAAACGCTTGAGAACTTACTCTTAAGCATTCCTAATATTCCACATGAAAGTGTACCAGTTGGGGAGACGGAAGACGATAATGTAGAGGCACGTAAATGGGGTGAGATTCCTAGCTTTGATTTTGAAGTGCAGCCTCATTGGGATGTAGCGGATGGACTTGGAATCGTAGATTTTGAACGTGCTGGGAAAGTAACAGGGAGCCGCTTTGTATTTTACAAAGGATTAGGTGCAAGATTGGAGAGAGCATTGTTTAACTTCATGCTTGACCTTCATACGGAAGAGCATGGGTACCAAGAAGTGTTGCCTCCTTACATGGTAAATAGAACGAGCATGGTTGGTACGGGACAGCTACCTAAGTTTGAAGAAGATGCATTCTTAATTGAGAGTGAAGACTACTTCTTAATTCCAACGGCAGAAGTACCAGTAACAAATATGCACCGTGAAGAAATATTAACTATTGATGAGTTACCAATTAATTATGCTGCATTCAGTGCTTGTTTCCGTTCTGAAGCAGGATCTGCTGGCCGTGATACTCGCGGATTAATTCGTCAGCATCAATTTAACAAAGTAGAATTAGTGAAGTTTGTTAAACCGGAAGACTCTTATGATGAGTTAGAAAAATTAACGGGCCATGCTGAAAAGGTACTTCAATTACTAGGCCTTCCTTACCGCGTTATGAGCATGTGTACAGGAGATCTAGGATTTACAGCAGCGAAAAAATATGACATTGAAGTATGGATCCCTAGCTATGGCACTTACCGTGAAATTTCTTCTTGCAGTAACTTTGAGAGCTTCCAAGCTCGTCGTGCGAATATTCGATTCCGTCGTGAGCCGAAAGGGAAACCAGAGCATGTTCATACATTAAATGGCTCTGGATTAGCAATCGGAAGAACTGTTGCAGCCATCTTAGAGAACTATCAACAAGCGGATGGAAGTGTTGTAATCCCTGAAGTTTTAAGACCTTACATGGGGAATCGTGAAGTGATTAAAGCTAAGTAATTTATCGGTAAATCCTTATCTGGAGCGGGATTTTCCCGCTCTAAAAAATATTTTCAAATAATGTTGACTTGCTATTAGATACATGATATATTATATCTTGTCGATGCGGAGGTATACCCAAGTCCGGCTGAAGGGATCGGTCTTGAAAACCGACAGGCGGGTCAAACCGCGCGGGGGTTCGAATCCCTCTACCTCCTCCATTTACATAAAAGCGCATATTATCTGGAGATACAAATTCGTTGCACATGTGTAGCGAATTTTTTTATTTTTTATAAAAAAAATACTGAACAAAAAAGTCGCCTTCTCAGTGAGGCGACTTTTTTCTAATTATTTTTTTAGAAGCTGAGTTTGTCTTAAGAAATGAGAAATTCGTTCAACTACTGGTTCTATGGACGACTCGTCTTCCATAATATCGTAATCGTTAATATTGATACGAAGTACTGGGCAAGCATTAAAGGAGTTGATCCAGTTCTCATATCGTCTATGCATTTCTTCCCAATATTCAATCGGCGTTTGTTGTTCCATCGGACGTCCTCTTTCCTTAATGCGGGAAAGGATATCATCTAATGATCCTTCTAAGTAAATAAGAAGATCAGGATGTGGGAAATAAGGTGTCATCACCATTGCTTCAAAAAGGCTCGTGTATGTCTCATAATCCACTTGTGACATCGTTCCTTTTTCGTTATGCATTTTGGCGAATATTCCAGTGTCCTCATAAATAGAGCGGTCTTGGATAAACCCTCCACCATATTCAAAAATACGCTTTTGCTCTTTAAATCGCTCTGCAAGGAAATAAATCTGCAGGTGGAAGCTCCAGCGATTAAAATCAGCATAAAATTTATCTAAGTAGGGGTTCGTATCTACTTTTTCAAAAGAAGTACGAAAGCCTAAAGAGTTCGCTAGTGCATTTGTCATCGTTGATTTCCCAACACCAACAGTTCCAGCTATCGTAATCACCGAGTTAGATGGAATCCCGTATTTAAGTCTAAGATTCATGATTGTATACTCCTCTTTAATGACGTTGATAAACGATTCATAATGTAATTTAAATCTTCTTTACTTCTCACAAAATCTAATTCGTCACCATTAAACCTTAAAACAGGTACTTCTGGATGTTGTTTCTCATACTCTGTCATTGCATGTTCATAATCAATCGATAATTGTTCTAAGTATAAGGGACTGATATTTTTTTCAATTTCGCGAGCGCGTAACTTAATTCTTTTAAGTAAAGTATCAAGACTAGCATGTAGATAAATAATGACATTTGGTTTAGGCATATCACCAGTCAGAATTTGATAGACTTCATGATATTTTTCATATTCATCAGAATTGAGAGTTCTCTGTGCAAAAATGAGGTTTTTGAATATATGGTAATCGGCAACAACTGGTTTTTGTTGTTTGAGGAATTTACCGTGAATATCCCCTAATTGTTTGTAACGATTACATAGAAAAAACATTTCGGTTTGAAAACTCCATTCCTCTATGTTTTCGTAAAATTTACCTAAGAAGGGGTTCTCATCTACTATTTCTTTTAATAAAGCAAATTTGTAGTGATCGGAAATTTCTTTGGCAAGGGATGTTTTCCCTACACCAATTGGCCCCTCTACTGTAATAAAAGGTGTTTCCAACATTGCTTATCCTCCCTATCTATCAAGCTTCTATCTATATGTGTAAAGGATTATATTACTTTTTTCGACACAAATTTTATTTTATCACACTATCGTATGGAAGGGATATGGTATATTTCGATATTGAAACTGAATTTAAAATAAAAAAAGTAGCTGCTAAAATAACAGCTACCGAAGAAAGTTTTCTATGCTCTTTTTACCACATTAAAATTGTCAACAATCAGGAGCCAGTTTTGAGGGAATGATAATCCTAGTTTCCAATAGCTCATCCCTCGAAGATTGAGCTCCTTAATCAGATCGAACTTTGCTTGTATAGACCTTGCATCTTCAAACCAGACTTCATGTCTCTTCCCTTCCGCATCCACATAGTTAAAAAATGGAGCCTGTGCTTTTGTATCATACTGAATGGAAACATTGTTTTGCGCTGCAATTTGAATTGCTTGCTGCGGACTAACTGCTTTAGCGATAGAACCTTGGACAAAAGGGAGCGTCCAATCATAGCCGTATAAATTTTGCCCCATCATAATCTTTGAACCAGGCATTTCCGTTAATGCATACTCAAGAACATCACGTACAGGACCTATTGGAGAAACAGGCTGAGCGGGTCCACCGCTATATCCCCACTCGTAAGTCATGATAACAACGAAGTCTACAATCTCGCCGTGGGCTTTGTAGTCATGCGCTTCATACCAAGCCCCCTGTTGTGTAGCACTTGTTTTTGGAGCTAAAGCTGTTGAAAGCAGCCATCCTTCTTTTTCAAACCGTGCTTTTGCTTTTCGTAAAAAAGTATTGTAGGCTTCCCGATCTGCTGGTCGAAGGTACTCTAAATCAAAATGAATATCTTTAAAGCCATATTTTTTTGCAGCAGCAACGATGTTGTCTAAAAATCTGTTCTGGACTGTCATATCATTTAATAAAATTCGACCTAGTTCGTCACTAAATTGATCATTTTCTTGATTCGTAATAACCATCATAAGCACATTATTATTAGCTCTTGCTATCGCTGGAAAGTTATTTAACAATGGTTCTTTTAATGATCCGTCTCTAAGTGCTTGAAAGCTAAAAGGTGCTAAATAAGTTAAGTACGGTGCTGCATCTCTAGCTGCTTCCTCTAATGCTGGTGCTACTGTCGTTCCTCTTGGCTCGACATATGCATTGAATTCGACATCTGTTTCAGGACGCTCAGGGATATAAAGACGAAATCCTACTTGAAGTGATTGGTTAGGAGAAATGGCATTTATAGTAGCTAATTCATTTACTGGTATATTAAATCTTCTTGCGATGGTGGTTAGAGTGTCACCTGGCTGAACAAAATAAAACCTACCCACGATGGGAATGACAATGGTTTGCCCGACAACTAAATTATTCGGATTGGGTATCTCATTTGCTTCTACAATATCATTAACTGTAGAACCGTATGTTTGAGCAATACTAAATAACGATTGCCCCTGTTGAACAACATGAATTTGCATATTTTTCCCTCCTTAAGACGGATGAACGCTACAAACATTCTATGAGGGAAATGGAAGAGATATGTTATGATTTCTTTGTTGGAAATTTAAATATTATGATGTTTCATGTAAGGGATTTATTTTTCCTTTCAAGACATTCTTGATCATTCTTAGAGCGTACGTATTATCGTCATCACTTACAGAGGCAATACAATTGCTAGGCACATGAATCTCAAACTCACGCATGTAAGCATCGTTTGCAGAAAACAAGACACATATATTGCCGGCAACACCTGTCATAATCAGTGACTTTACGTTTAAATGATGAAGTAAAGTATTAAGGGCCGTTCCATAAAAGGCAGAGTGTTTAGGCTTTATTAAAAAATAATCTTTTTCCGAAGGGTGTATAGTTTCAATAACAGATTTACTCTGTTCATTCGTACAAAGGTCAATGATTTTATGTAAGTTTGCTTGCCAAAGATTATAATGGTCATTAATAAAGATGACCGGTTTATTTTCCTTATTAAACTGATCTTTTAACTTCTTGATTGGTTTTGAAATGGTGTTCGCTTTCTCTGCTAAAATATCACCCTTCTCAAAATCAAAGGGATTAATCATATCAATAATCAATAAAGCTTTACTCTTATGCATGATTGCTTCCTCCTATCGAATTTGTTTGGTAAGGGGAAGGTTACTTTTCATATAAAGGTTATTTTAAAGAAATGATAACGAAAAGCTTAACTAGCTTAACTGTTAGACTGTGGAAAAGAACCGTTTCTATACATAATGATTTCAATAACTGATCAACAAAAATATCTAGGGGAGACAAGTTCATGTTGTTTGAAGTAGGGACAGACGAATACTTTATGGATTTAGCCATTAAAGAAGCAAAGAAAGCGGAAGCAATCGACGAAGTCCCCATTGGTGCTGTTGTGGTATTAGATGGCAAAGTAATTGCAAGTGGCTATAACTTAAGGGAAACAGAGCAAAATGCAATTGCACATGCGGAGCTTTTAGCAATTAATCAGGCTTGTAAAGCATTAGGAACATGGAGATTAGAAGATGCAGTTTTATATGTTACATTAGAGCCTTGTCCTATGTGTGCAGGAGCCATTATTATGTCTCGAGTAAAGAGGGTTGTGTATGGTGCAAAGGATCCTAAAGGCGGATGTGCCGGTACATTTATGAATTTACTCCAAGATGACCGGTTTAATCATCAAAGTGAAGTCCTTTCAGGAGTGCTAGAAGATGAGTGTGGTCAGCTGTTATCTAACTTTTTCAGCCACCTAAGGGAAAGAAAAAAGCAGGAAAAAAAGTTACGGAAACAAGCCCAGTTGGAACAGCATACAGGAATTGACAGGGAATAAGCATTGCAATTTTAAACCAGAGTCGGTATACTTATATTTGTGTCGACGATGACACATACTAATATGGTATCAACTTTGCCGTGCTAGGCGGGGAGGTAGCGGTGCCCTGTACTCGCAATCCGCTCTAGCGAGGCTGAATCCCTTCCTGAGGCTGGTGTCCTGTAGGGTCTGCCTTAAGTAAGTGGTGTTGACGCCTGGGTCCTGCGCAATGGGAATCCATGAACTATGTCAGGTCCGGAAGGAAGCAGCATTAAGTGGACTCTCCCATGTGCCGCAGGGTTGCCTGGGCCGAGCTAACTGCTTAAGTAACGCTTATGGGCGTCAGTCGAAGGAAGGTGCACGGCAGTTATTACTATAATTAAACTCATCTCTTTATTGGGATGGGTTTTTTGCATTATATAGGGCATGAATTTATGTCACATACGATAATAAAGGAAAAGTTGTACATCCATACATAGGTTAATATTCAAAATTAAAACAATGTTGTATTTCATTTTGTAAAGGCTGTTCTTCGCATTGATTGTTGCTATTCGTATATAGCTTCATACAGATTCTGTGCTACTTCGTGGCATCTTTTCTTTCGCAGATTAAAGAAAACAGCACCATAATAGGTTTAAAAATAGTTTAAAGTATTAAATCGCAACAAAGTTTACGAAAAGAGCCTTTGTAAAAAAGAAATTAATTACGTTATAATAAGGAAGACCATATTAAGAAGGGGGCGTATCAGTGAGTTATCAAGCTTTATATCGTGTTTGGCGTCCTCAATCATTTGTCGATGTCGTCGGACAAGAACATGTTACTAAAACTTTACAAAACGCCCTACTTCAACAGAAAATTTCGCACGCTTATCTTTTCTCTGGACCTCGAGGAACAGGAAAAACGAGTGCCGCTAAAATATGGGCAAAAGCAGTAAACTGTGAAAAAGCACCTACGAACGAACCTTGTAATGAGTGCGCTTCCTGCAGAGGGATAACAGATGGCTCCATTTCAGATGTTATTGAAATTGATGCTGCATCTAATAATGGCGTAGAGGAAATAAGGGATATTCGAGATAAAGTAAAGTTTGCGCCAAGTGTCGTTAAATATAAAGTCTACATCGTAGACGAAGTTCATATGTTATCTATCGGCGCATTTAACGCACTACTTAAAACCCTTGAAGAGCCACCAAAACATGTCATATTCATCCTGGCAACAACAGAACCACACAAAATTCCACTTACCATTATTTCTCGATGTCAGCGATTTGATTTTAAAAGAATCTCTTCTCAGTCAATCGTTAAGAGAATGAATTTAATCGTGAATGAAACGGGAGTAAACTGTGATGAAAAAGCTCTTCATGTTATTGCACGTGCGGCAGAGGGTGGAATGCGTGATGCATTAAGCTTATTAGACCAGGCGATTTCCTTTAGCCAGGATCAAGTAACGGTTGAAGACGCTCTAACCGTCACAGGAGCTGTGTCTCAACAATTCTTAAACAAGCTATCTTTGGCAGTTAAAGAGAAAAATGTAGCAGTGGGGCTTGAAGTGCTAGATGAGTTGTTATTTCAAGGGAAAGACCCTTCAAGGTTTATAGAAGACTTAATTCTTTTTTATAGAGATATGCTTTTATACAAAACAGCCCCTAATTTAGAGGAATCTTTTGAAAGAGTGTTACTGGATGAAGAATTTAAAACTCTTACAGAAACGATTAGCGAAGATGAGATATTCCAGTTAATTGAGGTTTTAAATAAGACACAACAAGAAATGAAATGGACCAATCATCCAAGAATTTTTTTAGAAGTGGCTATCGTAAAGTTATGTCAATTAGAACAAGTAGGTACATCACCTACTAGCTTTAAAGAAGTTGACGAGTTAAAAAGTAAGGTATCCCAACTAGAAGATCAACTTAGAGAACTAAAGCAAAATGGAGTAACCATTAATGAAGAAGGTCAACCTTCTCAACAACAAAAACAACCCCAAAGACGATCTCGTTCAGGCTATCAAGCACCAGCAGGTAAAATTAATGAAATTTTAAAGACTGCTACTAAATCAGATCTAAGTTTGATTAAAAGCCGTTGGGGAGATATGTTAAATAGACTTGTTCATAATCAAATGCGCTCACAGGCGGCTCTATTAAATGAAGCGGAGCCAGTTGCTGCGTCAACAAGTGCATTTATTATAAAATTTAAATATGAAATTCACTGCCAAATGGCCATGGACAATGCGAAGTTTTTGTCAGAGCTCTCCAATTTGATTAAAGAGCTAACGGGTCAAACGATGGCAATTGTAGGGGTCCCGGATGAACAGTGGCATGGCATTCGCGAAGGCTTTTTAAGAAATCATAAAGATGATTCTAATGAGCAAGAAGGATTTGAACAGGAACAAGGAAATGAAGAATTAGTTGTTTCCGAAGCCATTAAAATATTTGGAAATGATCTAATAGAAATAAAAGACTAATGGAGGAATGAATTTATGCGTGGAATGGGCAATATGCAAAATATGATGAAACAAATGCAAAAAATGCAAAAGAAAATGGCTGAGGCTCAAGAAGACCTAGGTAACAAACAAATCGAAGGATCAGCTGGTGGCGGAATGGTTACAGTGATCGTTTCCGGTCATAAACAGGTGCTAGAAGTAAAAATCAAAGAAGAGGTAGTAGATCCAGAAGATATCGAGATGCTTCAAGATTTAGTACTTGCTGCAACAAATGATGCATTAAAGAAAGCAGATGATCTAACAAACGAAACAATGGGACAATTCACTAAAGGTATGAACCTTCCGGGAATGTTCTAGGAGGAAACATAAATGCATTATCCTGAACCAATATCTAAGCTAATTGATAGCTTTATGAAATTGCCAGGTATCGGCCCCAAAACGGCCGCTCGTCTGGCATTTTTTGTGTTAAGTATGAAAGAAGACACAGTATTAGACTTTGCTAAAGCTTTAGTAAATGCTAAAAGAAATCTAAGTTATTGTACGGTTTGTGGGCATATTACAGACCAAGACCCTTGCTATATTTGTGAGGATCAAAGACGTGATCGCTCAATTATTTGTGTCGTTCAAGATCCTAAGGATGTTATTGCCATGGAAAAAATGAAGGAGTTTAGTGGACTCTATCATGTTTTGCATGGAGCTATCTCTCCGATGGATGGAATTGGGCCAGAAGATATTAATATTCCTGATTTACTAAAAAGGCTGCAAGACGAAACTGTTGAGGAAATTATTCTTGCTACCAATCCTAATATTGAAGGGGAAGCTACTGCCATGTACATCTCCCGACTTCTAAAGCCATCAGGAATAAAGATTACAAGAATCGCTCATGGTCTACCAGTTGGTGGAGATCTAGAGTATGCTGATGAAGTAACGTTATCAAAAGCGCTTGAAGGAAGAAGAGAAGTATAACGGAGGAATCAACATGTTTTTTCGTAGAAAAGGTTGGTTAAGGAAAGAATTTGACGAAAAGCTCTTAAATCAACTAGATCAGCTAAGAATTGATTGGAACAATCAAAAGTCATTAATCGAAAAAAGTTTTGATCCCTCTGACGATGTAATTTGCCAAGCAAAGCTAACAGAGGCTAAATATTTTTATCTTTTCAAAGAAGCAAAGAAAAGAAATATAAATAGTAGTAATAGATAGAATCACCTTCTCTCCAGGAATTTTTCTTAGAACTTGTACATATCTTTAAGTACAAGGTTTTGGAGAGGAGGTTTTTTTGTGGAACCGATTATCGTTATTTCTATATTGGGCGGTTTGATTCTGCTACTATTATTTGTTGGCGCACCACTTAAACCAGTTAGATATGTTGGACAAGGGGTTGTGAAATTGTTGATTGGGGCATTATTTTTATTCTTCCTAAATGCTTTCGGCAACCAGTTCGGAATTCATGTTCCCATTAACATAGTGACATCAGCTGTTTCTGGTTTTCTAGGCATCCCAGGTATGTTTGCTCTTGTGGCTATTGAAATGTGGGTTATTTAAGAAAAAAGTCGCTTTTAATGGGCGACTAATTTTTTTTGTAAAAAAACTTTTAAAAAGGTGTTGACCAAAAAAAGATATGATGATAATATATTAAAAGTCGTCGCAAGAACAACACAACAAACTTTAATAAGTTGTTGACAGTAACTTGCTGAGATGATATATTATTAAAGTCGCCTTGAGCGATTGATTGTTCTTTGAAAACTAAACAAATCATACGTCAACGTAAGTTTTAAAATTGTTTTAAACAAGAGCTAATCTTACTCTTTATTGGAGAGTTTGATCCTGGCTCAGGACGAACGCTGGCGGCGTGCCTAATACATGCAAGTCGAGCGAAGATTTAAAAGCTTGCTTTTGAATCTTAGCGGCGGACGGG
>NZ_JBIACK010000028.1:0-17381 GCF_042865285.1 Cytobacillus spartinae
TTGCCTCGAGCTTCCTTCAGATTCCACGTCACCGTGGACACCCTTGCTTTCAGCTATGTACTTACCGCTACTTGGTCATACTCGGGACTTTCACCCGTTAGAGTTCGCCCATGCTGGGCGAACATAAATAGACCGTTTCGTTATGGCGAAACGGTCTCTATTATTTATCTCTTATTGTCGGTCAATTAACTGACACATCATCATCGCTTTTCCTACTAGTACACCCTCATTAAACACTTCAACATCAACTTTCCCAAATTTCCGTCCTACTTCTAAGACCTTTGGATAAATTTGTATCATACTATCAATTTGAACAGGTTTGATAAAGTAAATCGTCATATTCTCTACTACGAGGTCCCCTTTTTTATAACCTCTTAACACTCCACTAGCTGCTTCTGTAACAATCGTCGTAAATACACCATAGGAAATCGTTCCTAAGTGATTGGTCATTTGTGGAGTAACTTCACAGCGGTAGATATCGTCAGTCTTAGAATCTCCCTTTATTAAAACAAGTTGATTCGTGACAATATCATCAAGTGTCTCACCAACTTGCGGCTGACGTTGGATCATTTGCAAAGCCTTTAACACATCCTGCCTACTGATAATTCCTTCTAGTTTGTTTGAATCATCGACAACAGGGAGTACCTCTATTCCTTCCCACACCATCATATGTGCTGATGAAGCAACACTTGTTTTCCCTCCGACAGTCATCGGGTTTTTGGTCATAATCTTTTCAATGACCGTATCATTTCGACTCCCCATAATATCCTTTGAGGTGACCATCCCTTGAACTTTCATATTTTGGTCGACAACAGGAAAACGACTATGTAGTGTCTCACGATTGTGTTCGTGCCACTTTGAAACAAAATCCGTTGTTTTTAAGAAGATTGTTTCATCGAGAGGAGTTAAGATATCTTCTACAAGAACGATTTCCTTTTTGATTAACTGGTCATAGATGGCTCTATTAATCATGGTTGCAACGGTAAACGTATCATAACTACTCGAAATAATCGGTAGTTGTAGTTCATCCGCTAGTCTCTTAATTTCGTCATCGGTGTCAAAGCCTCCAGTAATAAGAACGGCCGCACCCGCATTCAAAGCATACTCTTGTGCCTTTGTGCGGTTTCCTACGATTAGAAGGTTTCCAGCACCTGTATAACGCATCATTGCTTCCAATTTCATAGCACCAATAACAAATTTGTTCAATGTTTTATGCAATCCTGCACGGCCACCTAAAACTTGGCCATCAACAATATTAACAACCTCAGCAAACGTGAGTTTCTCGATATTTTCTTTCTTTTTTCGTTCAATTCGAATGGTACCAACGCGTTCAATGGTACTTACATAGCCTTTATTCTCAGCGTCCTTAATGGCTCTGTATGCTGTACCCTCACTTACACTCATTGCTTTGGCGATTTGTCTAACAGATATCTTTTCACCTATTGGCAAACCATCAATATATTCTAAAATTTGCTCGTGTTTTGTAGCCAAAATTTCACCCTCTAATTAAAGTTACAATGACTTATCTTTCGTGTCGTATAACTTCATTATAAGGTGAACAGGAAATGTATTCAATTAACAGTCATAGGAGCTATTTGATTATTGGTAAGATCGAACTCTCTGTCTCACTTTTTCTACTTTATATTTAGGTACTGCTTTAGCTCTCCTTTTAGGTGCATACAGTAATGCAGATAAGTTTCCTGCCACAACAAATAATGCTAATAAAAGCCAAGATAACGCAAAAATTCCTTGGGGCCCTTCGCTAAAAACAGATAAGTTCGGTAAAGCGTAATACAACATAACTCCGCATGCTAATAAACAAAGCAAATAGCGATTTTTATTCAACTTAACAACCTCCTAAAATAACTTTATACATATGTATGCGGACATGCTCAAAATAATTAGTTATTACAGGCAAAACTTATAAGTAAGGGGAATAAAGGGTCAAATTAAGTTTGAGCGAGGGAGGATATTACCAACTTTTGATGAGATATTACTAACTTTTTGAACATATTACCAACTTCGAACGAGATATTACCAACTTTTAAAGAGTTATTACTAACTTTGATGTACTTATTACCAACTCTACCCTTTGCTAAAATAAAAGCACCTCCGATTGTTAGATGTGTGTCCAACAATCGGGGTGCAGTTCACCAAAGCACGTACTGTATTTATAGTTCAATTGATTCTCCTGCTTCTAACACTTTGCCAGTTCCCTCTTTTAGCATGTTAACAAATTGGTTAGGATCCTGTTTGATAGGAGGAAATGTGTTGTAATGAATGGGTACAACTGTTTTAGCACTTAGAAGTTCAGCTGCATATGCCGCATCCTCAGGTCCCATTGTATAGTTGTCGCCTATTGGTAAGAATGCCAAATCAATTGGGTGACGGTCACCAATTAACTTCATATCTGAAAACAGCCCCGTGTCTCCTGCATGATAGATCGTTTTTCCTTCCATCATGACAAGCACTCCAGCAGGCATACCACCATAAATAATTTCATTATTTCCTACTTCAAGTCCTGAACCATGAAATGCCGGAGTTAGCTTAACTTTTCCGAAGTCAAACTGATATGCTCCCCCAATATGCATTCCATGAGTTTTAACTCCCTGCCAACTTAAATATGTAGAGATTTCATGATTCGCAATAACAAGTGCATCATTTTTCTTTGCTAATTCAATAGTGTCCCCAACATGGTCTCCATGACCATGCGTTAAAATAATCACATCTGGCTTAACATCCTCAACTTTTAAATCTGTTAGGCCATTTCCCGAAATAAAAGGATCAATTAAAATTGTTTTCTCTTTTGTTTCAATCTTCACTACTGAATGTCCGTGATAAGATACTTTCATTCTATCTCTCCTTTAAACATTACTCACTCATTTTTACTTCAACAAAAAACATTTCATTCCTGCTAATTTTTAAATGAGGTAGTTAACTCCCCTAACCCTTATACCCAAATTGTTTCGTATTTAAGCATTACAACTAGGCAATGCTCCTATTATTTCAGAGACTAATTTATAGAAGATTTTGATATTATATGATTTAGAAGTTTACTTATTACATTATAGTTGTTACTCTCAGAATGAGGAATTAATAAGGGGGCAAACATTTTGAACAAACGACTAAGCAATCTAATGGAATGGATGAAACAAGAAGAAATAGATTTATGTTTTTTAACTTCATCTGATAGTGTGTTTTACTTTAGCGGATTTCACAGTGACCCACATGAACGATTATTAGGGTTAGCAGTTTTCCAAGATTCAGAGCCATTTTTAGTTTGTCCGGCTATGGAAAAGGAAGACGTAAAGAACGCTGGATGGACGAATGAAATTGTTGGTCACGGTGATACAGACAATGCTTGGGAGCTTGTAAATCAAGCTATAACAAAACGACTTAATTCTGTAAGCAAAATAGGAATTGAAAAAGAACACCTGAATGTTGAGAGATTCGAAGAAATCTCTAAATACTTTCCAAAAGCTTCTTTTATTCCGGCGGAACAAAAGATTCGTAAATTACGTCTTGTAAAAGATGAGAAGGAATTATCTATTATTAAAGAAGCATGTGCATTAGCTGATTTTGCCATCGAAGTAGGTTGCTCCGAAATCGCCGAAGGGAAAACCGAACTAGATGTTCTTGCAGCAATCGAATTCGAGCTTAAGAAAAAAGGCGTTAACGAGATGTCGTTCTCTACTATGGTATTAACAGGAGTGAATGCCGCATCTCCTCACGGAACTCCAGGCCTTACAAAGATGCAAAAAGGTGACTTAGTGTTATTTGATCTTGGAGTCGTTTGGAATGGTTACTGTTCAGATATTACTAGAACAGTGGCGTTCGGAGATATCAATGACAAACAGAGAGAAATCTATGAAACAGTTTTAAAAGCCCAATTAGCTGCTCTTGAGGTAAGTAAACCTGGAGTGACATGTGCTGAAGTAGACTCCACTGCTAGAAACATTATTCGTGAAGCAGGGTATGGTGAATACTTCCCTCATCGTCTAGGTCATGGTTTAGGAATTAGTGTCCATGAGTTCCCATCTTTAACAGAAACAAATCCATTACCTTTAGAAAAAGGCATGGTGTTTACGATTGAACCTGGAATTTATGTTCCTGGTGTTGCTGGAGTAAGAATCGAAGACGATGTAGTGGTAACAGATAATGGACTTGAGATATTAACGAAGTTTCCGAAAGAATTACAAGTTATATAAGAAAAGTGCAAGCGCCTTGCTAAGCGCCGTATAAACTGGAGCCCTATCGTATGAGATAAAGGAAACACGGAGAGCGTAGCGATTCGATGTTGACTTATCGTAGGGAGATAGGGTGAAGTTTACTAGGCGCTGGAGCTAGACACCATTCTAATTTGAAAAACTTATACTTCTTACCTAGAAATAACAAAACTCCATGGAGCTTGTCCATGGAGTTTTACTTTTATAAATTACGCACGCTCTAAAAGAGCTCTTGCAGGAGAATACTCTAAACCATGTGATTCAGCAACTGCTTCATAAGTTACAAAGCCGTTTAATGTGTTAATTCCTTTTAATAATGCTTCGTTATCTAGGCAAGCTTGCTCATAGCCTTTGTTAGCAATTTGCACTGCATATGGAACTGTTACGTTCGTTAATGCAATCGTTGATGTACGTGGAACCGCACCAGGCATATTCGCAACCGCATAGTGTACAACATCATGTTTTACATAAGTAGGGTTGTCATGAGTGGTAATACGATCCGTTGTTTCGAATATTCCACCTTGGTCAATTGCAATGTCTACTACTACTGAACCAGGAGTCATTGACACAATCATCTCTTCACTAACTAGCTTCGGAGCTTTAGCACCTGGAATTAATACAGCACCAATTACTAAATCTGAATCCTTAACGGCTTCAGCAATGTTAAGTGGGTTAGACATTAATGTTGTGACATCACTTCCGAAAATATCGTCTAATTGACGTAAGCGATCTGGGCTTAAATCAATGATTGTTACGTTTGCACCAAGTCCAATGGCCATTTTAGCAGCATTCGTACCTGCTACACCACCACCAATGATGGTAACTTTTCCACGCTTAACACCAGGAACACCAGCAAGTAAGATTCCTTTGCCACCGTGAACTTTTTCTAAGAATTGTGCACCAATTTGAGTTGCCATTCTCCCCGCAACCTCACTCATTGGTGTTAAAAGTGGTAAAGTATTGTTAGGAAGTTGAACCGTTTCGTAAGCAATACCTACAACTTTATTCTCAATTAGAGCTTTTGTAAGCTCTGGTTCTGGAGCTAAGTGTAGATATGTAAATAAAATTAAACCTTCGCGGAAATATTTATACTCTGATGGTAGAGGTTCTTTAACCTTCATAACCATTTCCATTGACCATGCTTCTTCAGCTGTTTGAACAATGCTTGCACCTGCATTTACATAATCTGCATCAGTAAATCCAGACCCTAGTCCAGCTCCAGCCTCAATAAATACTTCATGTCCGAATTTCACTAAGTTAACGACTCCAGCTGGTGTCATCGCTACACGATTCTCGTTGTTTTTTATCTCTGTAGGTACTCCGATACGCATGTGCATACCTCCTATAAATTATTCACTTTGAAATAATAAGCCGATACTAATATAACACCTTTGTCCCATTAGAATAAAGAAAAAAATGAAAATACTACTATAACAATAAAGAAAACCCTTACAAAATCTGATTTTCTTATTTAAATTCATACTATTTTAAACATTACATATTGTTAAAAATATCCCCAAACTAGCGTGTCCTCATATAAAATAAACATAGTAGTTCTTATCTCAATAGTATGAAAGGATATGAATATGCAAACAGCTAAAATCCAGACTGCTCAAGTTCCTAGGATAGAAAAACACGGACTTGAGTCTGTCCCTATAGAGCTTAAAACAACAAAATGGTATGAATACTTTATTTTACAGATGTCCTTTTCCGTTAATTCAGGGAATTTTCTTGTTCCTGCTCTAGCAGTAATAAACGGGGGACTTTCATTTTTTTCTGCAGTTTTATCGACTTTATTGGGAGCAGCCATCGCTTTTCTTTTCGTTTCTTATTTAACTTACCCGGGGTCAAAGAATGGGATACCTGCCCAATATGCTATTCGTAGCATGCTAGGCACTATCCCAGCGAGGTATATTTCTTCCCCCATTCGTTCGATAACCTCCTTATACTGGTTTGCAGTTCAAACCATTGGTGGAACAATCGTGCTTATCGAACTCGGGAAAAAAGTGTTTTCGGTAACCATTCCATTTCTACCGGTTGCAATCTTTTTAGCTATCCTAATGAGTGTTCTTGCACTTTTCGGATTTGATACAGTCAAAAAAGCAACGAAATATTTTATGCCCTTGTTAATTTTAGGACAATTAGTGTTATTTTATTTATTTATCCGTGAAACGGCTAATAGCGAGGTAAATCTTCCAATATTCTCGTTAGAAGGGGACATATCTACTTATTTTTTCTATTCTAGCTTGGCATTTGTTCAATACGTTTCAGGCGTCAGTGCCTCTGCTGATATGGCACGCTACTCGAAGTCATCCTCAGGAGCTTTTTGGGGACTTTATGCAGGAAATACATTTGGATTTTTTCTTACTGCTTTACTAGGTGCGCTTTCTGCAACCTTATTAGGTGAATGGAACCCGTTCGTTGCAGCTAGCTCGTTATCATCTTCTCTTATCATTCTAATTCTTATCTTTATTTGCGCCATGGTGTCGATGATATCTATAAATTTAAGTAACGCCTATACAGGGGGATTTAGTCTATTAAATACCTTTCAAACCTTAGGGAGAGTTAAAAGCGCAACATTATTCGGAATCGTTGCTGTAACATTAAGCTGTTTTCCAACTATCGTTAACCAAGCTCAATCCTATATCTCATTGCTCGGTACGCTCATTATTCCTATTTCTGCTGTCATTGTTTCCGACTTTCTCTATATTAAAAAAGGTGCATTAACTGAAGAACATCTAAAAAGTTTATTTTTGAATGAACAATCGGTTAATACAAAAGCTGTTATTTCAATTCTATTTGGGGCCATTCTATATAGCTTTCTCCCCGATCAGTGGTCTCCTGGATTTATAACCTTTGTAGTGACAATTTTCCTTTATTATTTCGTATATATATTCCAACAAAAAAAGGTGGAGTAGGCTGTTGCCTCTCCACCTTTTTTACACTTACTTATCATCCGTTGCTGAATCGTAATTTTGAAGTTGGCCATCTTCTTGATCAATGACCCCACTATTGTAAGAATCCATGATTTGTTGACTAACATCGGAATCCTCTTGATTGCTATAAATATAATGGGATTGACCTTTTGGTTGTTTTTTTTCCATCGCCCTCTAATCTCCTTTTTAAGAAAATGATTTCTTTACATATTGTTCGAAATTCTGCTACAGATATGCACAACATAAGTACTGTATAATTAAGGTAAAGGAGGAGATTATTATGAGTCTCACTTATAAAAATATTTTAGTTGCAGTAGATGGATCCAAAGAAGCAGAATGGGCCTTTAAAAAAGCCATTGAAGTCGCAAAAAGAAACCAAGCGAAAATCGTACTCGCACACATCATAGATACACGTACATTTGCAACAGTAGAGGCATACGATCGTACAATTGCAGAGAGAGCCGATCGCTTTGCAACTGAATTGATGGAAAACTATAAAAAAGAAGCCTTGGATGCGGGAGTATCTGAAGTAAGCTATGAAATTGATTATGGTTCTCCAAAAGTAAAAGTACCTAAGGACATTGCTAAAAAGCATCAGGTTGACTTAATTATTTGTGGAGCAACTGGTCTGAATGCTGTCGAACGTTTCCTAATCGGAAGCGTATCAGAGCATATTACACGTTACGCTCCTTGTGATGTATTAGTGGTTCGTACAGATAAAGAAGAATAACGGATAAAGCAAAAGCACGCTGTATTTTTTGTTACGCTCCCCCATAAGAATCAGACTTTTATTTTTAAATCTGTCTACCTATAGGGGAGCATATCATTTTCTACAGCGTGCTTTTAAAATTTATTACTTCACACTTTCAGTTACTTGAGGTAGCACCATCTCTGCCTTTTCGAGTGCTTTTCGAATTTGTTCAAATCCTGTACCACCTGCACTGTTTCTTCGTTGGACTGCAGTAACAGGATTTAACACCTTATAAATATCATCTTCAAACAGATGACTCGCCTCTTTAAACTCCTCCATCGTTAAATCAACCAGGAAGCAATTCTTTTTCACACATGCTAGTACTAACTGCCCTACAATCTCATGTGCCTCACGGAAAGGGAGTCCCTTTCCTGACAAATAGTCTGCCAATTCTGTTGCATTAGAAAAATCATTTTTTGTAGCGGATTCCATCTGAGCTTTATTTACTTTCATCGTATTTAGCATGCCAGCAAATATTTTCAGAGATCCAACTAACGTCTTAACAGTATCGAACATTCCTTCTTTATCTTCCTGCATATCTTTGTTATAAGCTAACGGGAGACCCTTTAACACGGTTAATAATCCTACCAGGTTTCCGTAAACTCTACCCGTTTTTCCACGGATGAGCTCAGCCATATCGGGATTTTTCTTTTGAGGCATTATACTACTTCCTGTTGAGAAACTATCATCAAGTTCAATGAAGCGAAACTCTTGACTTGACCAGAGGATAATTTCCTCGGCTAATCGAGATAAATGCATCATTAAGATAGAACTTGATGACATAAATTCTAAAATAAAATCTCGGTCACTAACAGCATCTAAGCTATTTTCATAGATTCCCTCAAATCCTAAAAGGTGAGCTGTGTACTCACGATCAATCGGGAAAGTTGTTCCTGCTAGTGCTCCTGCTCCTAAAGGCGATATGTTTATTCTTTTTAAACTCTCCGTTAGTCGGTCTTTATCTCTTTGTAGCATCCAAAAGTATGCCATTAAGTGATGGGCAAAGGAGATTGGCTGGGCTCTTTGTAAATGCGTATATCCCGGCATGATTGTTTCGACATGCTGTTTTGCCTGATTTAATAAAGCCTCTTGCATTTCTACAACAAGCTCTATAATTAAGTTTACTTGATTACGCAAATACAAATGCATATCGGTTGCTACTTGATCATTTCGACTACGACCTGTATGAAGCTTACCTCCTACAGGCCCAATTATATCTGTAAGCTGACTCTCTAAATTCAGGTGAATGTCTTCAAGCTTTACTGAATATTCAAGTTCACCATTTTTAGCCTTCTCCTTTAAGGTTTTTAATCCTTCCTTTATGGTATCAGTTTCTAATTCAGAGATAATTCCACATTTCCCAAGCATCGTAACATGGGCTATGCTCCCATCTATGTCTTCTAACACTAACTCCTGGTCAAAAGAGATCGAGGCACCAAACTCATCTACCCATTCTTCTGCTGATTTTGTAAACCTTCCACCCCAAAGCTTCTTACTCACACTGTCACCTTCTTAGCATTTTGAACCATGCTTTGGACCTTTGTAGGGAGACCCCATAAATTAATAAATCCAACAGCAGCACTGTGATCGAACTCATCGTCTGACGTGTAGGTAGCTAACTTTTCATCATATAAAGAGTACGGCGATTTTCTTCCTTCAACAATCGCATGACCTTTAAACAGCTTCACACGTACAGTTCCAGTAACATGCTTTTGTGTTTCTAATAGGAAAGCCTGTAATGCTTTTGTTATCGGTGAGAACCATAATCCATCATAAATAATTTCAGTCATTTTCTTTTCAATAACAGGTTTAAAGTGAGCAACTTCTTTTACTAGTGTTAAATCCTCTAACTCTTTATGAGCTTTTATAAGGGTAATTGCACCTGGACACTCATAAATTTCACGTGACTTGATCCCAACTAGACGATTTTCAACGTGATCAATTCTACCCACACCATGTTTACCTGCTACTTCATTTAATTTTAAAATTAAATCCGCAAGTGAGTAAGCTGTTCCATTCAAAGCAACTGGAATCCCCTTACTAAATTCAATTTCCACGACATCTGATACATCTGGAGTATTTTCTAGGCTTAATGTTAAATCATACGCTTCCTCAGGAGGGGCTGCCCAAGGATCTTCTAATACACCGCACTCACAGCTTCTCCCCCATAAGTTTTGATCAATAGAAAACGGGCTATCTAGATTAATAGGAATAGGTACACCATTCTGTTTTGCATATTCAATCTCTTCTTCACGTGACCATCCCCACTCACGAACTGGAGCAAGTACCTTTAAATTAGGATTTAACGCGTTGATTGAAACCTCAAAACGCACTTGGTCATTTCCCTTTCCTGTACATCCATGCGCTACAGCAACAGCGCCTTCTTTTTCAGCTACTTCTACAAGTTTTTTTGCAATCAACGGACGTGATAAGGCAGAAACAAGCGGGTACTTCCCTTCATACAATGCATGTGATTGAAGGGCAACTAATGCATAATCATTAGCAAACTCTTCTTTAGCATCAATAACATAAGAAGCAACCGCTCCTACTGTTAATGCTTTTTCTTTTATAAAAGCCAAGTCCTTGCCTTCACCGACATCAAGGCAACAAGCTACCACTGAGTATCCTTGATCTTGTAACCATTTTACTGCAACCGATGTATCTAATCCCCCAGAATATGCGAGTACTACTTTTTGATTCGCCATTTTTTCTCCTCCTATATATTGAATAATTATTCATTTATTTATATTTTTATACTTTTATTATCTGTTTATCAATTTAACAATTTTGAAATGTTTTTTCAATACTTATTCGTAAATTTGTATAAAAATAATAAAGAAATTGGAGAATGAAAGTCACAATGGAGTTCGAGACCTAAATCTAATAGTTTTGTTTGGAGGTAAATATGGGGTAATATTGCCAAACTGTATATAACAAGGTTGATTCAATAAACTTTTGCATAAATTGATTATTTAAGTTAATGTTCTTTCCAATGGTTGTTGTCTCTTCAGACTTTATCACTCTTATCGAGGCTAGTGTCAGAAGTTGGTTCATCTTCTGACTTCAGCCTCCTTACTTCGCCTTCCTCTGTCCGAAGTTGGTTCATCTTCTGACTCTAGCCTTCTTACTTTGCCTTCCTCTGTCCGAAGTTGATTGATCTTCTGACTCTAGCCTTCTTACTTCGCCTTCCTCTGTCCGAAGTTGATTGATCTTCTGACTCTAACCTTCTTACTTCGCCTTCTCTGTCCGAAGTTGATTGACCTTCTGACTCTAGCCTCCTTACTTCGCCTTCCTCTGTCCGAAGTTGATTGATCTTCTGACTCTAGCCTTCTTACTTTGCCTTCCTCTGTCCGAAGTTGATTGATCTTCTGACTCTAGCCTTCTTACTTCGCCTTCCTCTGTTCGAAGTTGGCTCATCTTCTGACTCTAACCTTCTTACTTGGTCCTCCGCTGTCAAAATTGAACTCACCTTTTGACTCTATCACTCTTATTAACTCTTCCTCGGTCCTAAGTAGCCTAACGCTATAGGGATTCATTCTCTTGTTGGTTAATTCCCTATCTAAAATTAATTAGTAGAACAGGTCTTCCAAATAAAAATATCTGTTAATTGTAATAAATATTAGCAACGATTTAAAAAATGTAACTCCTCTGTCACAGGTTTACAAGTCAGTTACACTTGTATTAAAACGGTTTAAAATGAATATTTTCATGCGAATATTATAGTGGCCAATACGTGAGGGTGGAAAAATATTAGGAGGTTACTATGAATATTCGTGATGCTTACTATGACAATGCAAAATTTCTACTAATTTTCTTAGTAGTCTTTGGACACTTCATTCAATCCTTTATTGATGAGAGTAAATTAATCTATACGTTATATACAACGATTTACCTTTTTCATATGCCTGCATTCATTTTGATTTCTGGTTACTTTGCTAGAGGGTTTCGCAAGAAGGGCTATTTAGCAAAAATAACTAAAAAACTAATTGGGCCATATTTAATTTTTCAGGGGATTTACTCCATTTATTATTTTGTAATACGTGGTTGGGAACCAACAGAATTAGATCCACTAAATCCACAATGGTCATTATGGTTTCTAGTTAGTTTATTTTTCTGGAATTTAATGCTCTTTTTGTTTACAAAATTTAAATCAAGTTATGCCATTTTAATCTCATTTGGATTAGGAATAACGGTTGGTTACTTGGATATTGTCAGCAATTATTTAAGTCTGTCCCGAACCATAGTGTTTTTCCCGCTCTTTTTATTGGGCTATTACTTTAAAAAAGAGCATTTTGAAACATTACGCAATAAAAAAGTTAAACTTCCAGCCTTTGTACTATTGATTATAATCACAGCTGCTTTTTATATCCTTCCTGAGTTTGACTATAAATGGTTATTTGGCTCTAAACCCTACCACGCATTTGACCAGACAGGATTGTATGGTGGAATAGTACGGCTAGGAATCTACAGTCTTACATTGATCGCAACATTCAGCTTCTTGGCACTTGTTCCAAGGAAGAACCTCTTTTTTACCAAATGGGGGGCTAGCTCCATCTATATTTATCTCTTACATGGTTTTGTGGTTCAATATTTTCGCCATAGTCCATTTGTGGAGTATGTAAAGGATTCTGAGCAAATTTTTGTGATGCTCGTTGTTTCAATGATGATCACAGCCATCTGCTCGAGTAGCTGGATGAAAGCTTTAGCACAACCTATGATCGAACTTAAATTTACGACGTTAAGAAACATGGTTTTAAATACTGAAAGCAAAACTCAATCAAGTTCCTATTGGAATAAAGGGTAACAGTCCTATTTACATGAAAACCCCTGTTCAAGCATAAAATAACAGATACCAAATAATAGCAGGGGTTTTTTATGAAAAAAATATTAATCATTGGCTGTGCCGTTATGGTAATCATCATTTCAGGAATTTTCACTAATAAAATCTACTCACAGAATTCAGGTAGGTTACATGTCGTCTCATTAGGTGATTCTATTACCTATGGCACAGGCGACCCGTTAAAAAAAGGCTATACCGAAAGATTTAAAGAGCAATACACACTACAAAAAGGGATACCCGTCCATTTAGATAATTTCGGGGTTCCAAAATATACGACTGAGGATCTGTTAGAACAGCTTAACAACCAAAAAGTTATGAACAAAATTCAGAAAGCCGACTATATTACTTTGTATATTGGGACAAATGACTTCCGTAAAAGTGCGGAGCGGAAGTTTGATACCATTAATATAGATAATCTAGAAGTAGGGAAAAACAAGTATGCTAATAACGTAAATACCATTTTAGAAAAAATAAGAACGGAGACAGATGCACATGTCTTTGTACTTGGCCTATATCACCCGTATACAGAATTTAAAAATGACCAGCAGCTACTTACATTGATACATCAATGGAATGAGGAAATTAACAAAACGATTACTCAATTTGAGGGGACGACGTTTATTCCCATCCTAGATTTATTTCAAAATTCACCTAAGGAAGATTACTTTGCCGACTCCCTTCATCCTAACTCAGCAGGCTATCAACAGATTGCAAACCGGGTTTTAGAAAAGGTATTGCTTTACGAAAATAATTAGTGAATAAGGTATCAAATGTAGAAGTTCTCGCTCCACAAATAGGAGAGTGAGAACTTTTGCATATCAAAATCCCTTAAACTTATTTCACTTTTATGCATGTTTCGTCTTTCTCCCTTTCCTAAGCTAGTACAGTTTGAGCATGGAATGATTTTTGATAGTATAGTAGAATAGAAGCAACAAAGAAGTTGGGGGCATTATGTATGGAGGACTTTTTTTCACATAACGAGAGGCTAGGAATTCCAATCCCTGTACTGTATCAAGAATGGGATCAATATTCGAAGGAAACTCAACAATCGATTTTATTCCAGTGGGAGAAAATCAGGGGGAGAATTCCAGATCGTATAGCTGATTTAGAAGAAGTGATTAATACCAAACAGGCTCAGCTTTCAGATGAAAGTGATTTTATACGTTCATGCCAATTGAACAGCGAGATAGCTGAATTAGCTTCAATTATTAATGATCTTTGGCTTTGGTACAGAGCAAATCAAAATATTTCTGAAAAACTTCATCAATAAATAAGAAAAGCTGAAGCACCTTGCTCAGCGCTTGCGCTAGACCAGACCAGTCCAGTTTAAAAAAATAAAAAAGCCAAAATGATACGCACAATCATTTTGGCTTTTCATTTACAAATCTTTTTTCAACTCTCTTACAACATGCCCCAATTCAGGCAAGATCAATTTATTCATGGCAAGTTTCACGGCACCGGTGGACCCAGGTGTTGAAAATACGGCTGTATCATTCACAACTCCTGCTATGGCACGAGAGAGAATGGCAGCTGAACCGATGTCTTCTGTGTAACTCAACATTCGAAACAGCTCACCAAATCCACTTATCTCTTTGTTGAATAGAGCCTGAACAGACTCAATGGTAACATCTCTTTTCGCAATCCCTGTGCCTCCGTTTGTCAGAACCACGTCAATTCGAGTATCCTCACAACCCGTTTGAACCTCTCTTTGAATCTCTTCCCGATTATCTTTTACAATGACATAATCAACAATTTGATGACCCTTCTCTTCTAATAACGCAATCATCGTTTGACCACTCTTGTCAGTATCCTTTGTTCTCGTATCACTCACTGTAATCACCTTGCAATTCACACGTTGTGGTGCTTCTTTTTTATGTTCAGTGGTGCTCATTCATTGCTCTCCTTCTCTAATAAATATCTCATTTGATAATAGTTGTGGGCGAAGTCAGTCACTTTTCGTGTTAACTGATAATTGCTACCAGCCCCAATTGCCATACTTACGAAAGGAATCCCTTGTAATGTTTTATTTCTAAGTAAAATAATCGCAAGCCCTTTGAAAAGTTGCTTAATAGGCTGCTCCAACCATGAGATATCCGTTAAATCCTCTTCACCTTCATAGAAGTAGAAATCTTCTTGCTCTTTTAAGTCATTCATTAACTGATCCCACCCTTGGCTTTGCAATCTAGCTGGTAAAGTGGCAGAGTGGAAAACCTTTAAGGAAGTCATCATTTCAAAAGGATTGTTTACCTCGTATCCATATGTCATCGCAATTAACTGAACTACTCTTATATTGATAACGGCTGCTGCTGGAATATCAGTCCCGAGTAATATCGTTCCTCCTGTTCCGGCAAGTCCCCCTTGAGTAAAAGAGTATAGGCGATGGCGTGCAATCTGTTGTTGTGCTATGTATTTTAATTGGTCTATATTTAAACTTCTTAAATCCTCTAACTTTTCTATATTCTCATCAAAGATCCGACCAGCTGACAAAATTCTTTCTTTTGCATCTAGTTGAATTTGAGTTCCTTGAATTAAAGCATGTAGATGGAATAACCAGCTATCAAGAGCAGAAAAAAATTGTTTTTGAACATGTTCAGGAAGGAGCGAAAAAGAACGTTCTAAATATTTATCGTAAGTAAGTTCAAGATCATTTGGACGATAATCATAAAGCTTGTTTTCCCATTCCTTAATTCCCGATAGCACGACTTTTTCCCGTTCTGTTAACGCCATACTAAAACCCTCCTAACAAACTGTGTACTTTTTATAGTATATCACACACTTAGCTAATTTTTCCTACAGCTCTCTAAGTCATACAATGCTCCAAAAAGAAAAGACAAAAGCATAAACGCCTTTGTCTTTAAGATATAATTATTTAGAAAGTCTCACTACATCTCTTGCAATCATCACTTCTTCATTTGTTGGGATAATCATGACCTTAACAGGAGAGTGAGGATAGTTGATAAAAGCTTCTTCTCCACGAACTTTATTTAGAGCTGGGTCAAAGTAAACGCCCATGAATTCAAGACCTCTTAGTACACGTTCACGGATCACATCACTGTTTTCACCGATTCCAGCAGTAAAGATAATTGCATCTACTCCATACATACGAGACGCGTAAGAACCAATGTATTTATGAATTCGATTTGCAAATACCTCTAGAGCTAACTCAGCTCGTTCATTTCCTTGTTTAGCTTCTACTTCAATATCACGCAAATCACTTGAAAAACCGGAAACACCTAACATACCAGACTTCTTGTTTAAAACATCTAATACTTCATCAGCAGTTTTATTTGTTTTTTCCATGATGAAAGGGATTAAAGCTGGATCAATATTCCCTGAACGAGTACCCATCGTAACACCAGCTAAGGGAGTGAATCCCATTGAGGTGTCAATTGATTTACCACCTTCAATAGCGGCAATACTAGCCCCATTCCCTAAATGACATGAAATTAATCGAAGCTGTTCGACCGGACGATTCAGCATTTCTGCTGCACGCTGAGAAACATACTTGTGGGAAGTTCCATGGAAACCATATTTACGAATGCCGTAGTTTTTGTAATACTCATACGGCAAACTGTAAAGGAAAGAGCTCTCTGGCATTGTTTGATGAAAAGCTGTATCGAAAACACCTATAGAAGGAACTTCTGGAAGAGCCTGTTGGAATGCTCTAATCCCTGTAATATTAGCTGGGTTATGTAAAGGTGCTAATTCAGAAAGCTCATGAATTTTTTCAATTACTTCTTCAGTCAGTAGAACGGAATCGTTAAAAGCTTCTCCTCCGTGTACAACACGGTGTCCAATTCCATCAATTTCATCGAGTGATTGAATAACACCAAGCTTAGTTAATTTCTCTAGCAACATTTTTACCGCAACATCGTGATCTGGAATATCCGTTGTTTCTGTTACTTTTTCACCCTTAACCGTTATGCTAAAAATAGAATCATTTAATCCAATCCGCTCAATTAATCCTTTTGTTATAACTTCCTCACTAGGCATATCAAATAGCTGAAATTTCAGTGACGAGCTCCCAGCATTTATCGCAATTATTTTTGCCATTTTAAAAACCGCTCCTTACTTCCATTTTATGTATTCCTTGATTACTAAACCAATCCATTTTATCCTTTTTGAGAAATCAAAATTACTAATCATGTAACTGATAACACAAACTTATTTTGTACAATATATACTATTTCTATCTCTCAATTCCTCATTTAAACATTCTATAATCTTCATTTCAACAAAATCATTTTGTTGTTATCGTTTTCAATTAAAAATAAATATTTTCTGAATATAATAAACTTCTTTGTCAGTGAAATGTCTTTTTAAAAGGCTCTTCTTCATAAACTTTATTGCTGTTTAAATACTTTAAACTCCTTCTATTCGAATTATGGTGCTGTTTTCTTTATTTTAGGAAGAAAAGATGCCACAAAGCAGGATAGAATCCGTGTTGGAGACCATATGCGAATAGCAACAATGTATGCGAAAACAGCTTTTTAAAAAGAAAAAAGAGGCTGGGACAAAACCCTCCTCTGAAATGAAAAAGCCTGTGAAGTTTTACGAGAGTAAAATTTCACAGGCTTTGATTATTTTTTAAATAAAAAATAAGGACATTCTCTGTTAAAATTAAGTTA
>NZ_JBIACK010000029.1:0-10517 GCF_042865285.1 Cytobacillus spartinae
TCAAGATGAGATTTCCCATAGCGCAAGCTAGTAAGATCCCTGAAAGATGATCAGGTTGATAGGTCAGAGGTGGAAGCGCGGTGACGTGTGGAGCTGACTGATACTAATCGATCGAGGACTTAACCAAATAGAAAAGCGAAGGCGACTGTACAACTTCGACAGATGTTGGAAAGCCGACCGCGCAAATCCCGGTTTTGGATTTGTGGGGGCGGATTGAAACAGCCGAGAAGTTAGGAGCCGTAGCTGGACAAAGATTACTTGAATTCTTACTTCTTCTTCATAGCATTATCTAGTTTTGAGGGAATAAAGCTTTTTCGCGAAGCGAAAATAGGTTTCCATTCCTGAATTAAATAGTCTGGTGATGATGGCGAGAAGGTCACACCCGTTCCCATACCGAACACGGAAGTTAAGCTTCTCAGCGCCAATGGTAGTTAGGGGCTGTCCCCTTGTGAGAGTAGGACGTCGCCAGGCTGTTAAATATTCCGCAGTAGCTCAGTGGTAGAGCACTCGGCTGTTAACCGAGCGGTCGTAGGTTCGAATCCTACCTGCGGAGCCAATTTCATAAAGACTTATGTCTTATGAGCTGGATGCAATGCTTCCATAGCTCAGCAGGTAGAGCACTTCCATGGTAAGGAAGAGGTCACCGGTTCGAATCCGGTTGGAAGCTCTCTAAAATTATAGATTCATAGAAATGGCCCCTTGGTCAAGCGGTTAAGACACCGCCCTTTCACGGCGGTAACACGGGTTCGAATCCCGTAGGGGTCACCATTTATCGGAGGATTAGCTCAGCTGGGAGAGCACCTGCCTTACAAGCAGGGGGTCGGCGGTTCGATCCCGTCATCCTCCACCATAAAATTGAACAAGCCTTAATATGCCGGTGTAGCTCAGTTGGTAGAGCACGAACGAATAAGCTTCCTGAATTTACTTCAGCATACTGATCGAAAGGCTACTTGATTAATCTTTCTGAGATCAGGATGACGTTAAGCTAAAAGGCGAACATAAAATTAAATACTCAATTAATAAAAATGCCGGTGTAGCTCAGTTGGTAGAGCAACTGACTTGTAATCAGTAGGTCGTGGGTTCGACTCCTATCGCCGGCACCATTTTATCCCGGAGGGGTAGCGAAGTGGCTAAACGCGGCGGACTGTAAATCCGCTCCTTAGGGTTCGGCGGTTCGAATCCGTCCCCCTCCACCATTTTAAATAGAACAAAAAGTGGACAAGATAATGACTGTCCTTTTTATTTTCACTTTTATTAATGGGCTATAGCCAAGCGGTAAGGCATCGCACTTTGACTGCGACATGCGTTGGTTCGAATCCAGCTAGCCCAGCCATCTTATTTACATAAGAAGCAATTGAGCCATTAGCTCAGTCGGTAGAGCACGAACGAATAAGCTACTCTGAGACCCATCAGAGTACACATCGAGAAGCTGCTTGGATAAACCTCCTGAGATGTGGACATCGCAGATGCCCTCAAAAAGACAAGGCTTAAGGTAGTTAACCAACTCTTATAAATCATGAGCCATTAGCTCAGTCGGTAGAGCATCTGACTTTTAATCAGAGGGTCGAAGGTTCGAGTCCTTCATGGCTCATCAATATTTTAACTAGGGGCCTTAGCTCAGCTGGGAGAGCGCCTGCCTTGCACGCAGGAGGTCAGCGGTTCAATCCCGCTAGGCTCCACCAATACATAAATATATTCTCCTTAGACCAATAGGTTTAAGGAGTTTTTGTTTTCAAGGGAAAAAACAATCTTCTTAGTTCATATAGACGAAAATCTAACTCTTTAGGCAATACTACCAATTAGCGTATATATATACACGATTATGTCGAGTTGAGTCATCAACGTGAAAGCGTTTAAAATAAGGGTAGATATGGTTTAAGGAGGATACATATGAAGAAGCTATCAATTATCGGAATGCCTATGGACTTAGGCCAAATGAGACGTGGGGTTGATATGGGGCCAAGTGCAATCCGTTATGCCGGCGTAAATGAAAGATTAAAGAAATTATTTGATGAGGTACATGATTTAGGTGATATAGCCATTGGAAGACCAGAAGTGATGATAGATGAAGAGTCGAATCTAAGAAACCTAGATTTAGTTGCTGAAAAAAATGAAAGTCTTGCAGTAGAAGTTGATAAAGCAATTGAATCTGGATCCTTTCCTTTAGTGCTTGGTGGAGACCACAGCATTGCAATTGGAACACTAGCTGGTGTTGCGAAGCATTATCAGAATCTTGGAGTAATCTGGTACGATGCTCACGGAGACTTGAATACAGCTGAAACATCTCCTTCTGGTAATATCCATGGTATGCCTCTTGCAGTAAGTTTAGGAATAGGACACTCTAAACTAACAAACGTAGGTGGTTATACCCCAAAAATCAATCCCGAGAACATCGTTATTATTGGTGCACGTTCGTTAGATGAGGGAGAAAGAGAGTTAATTAAAGAAAAGGGTATCAAAGTCTACACGATGCATGAAATTGATCGTTTAGGTATGACTAAGGTTATGGAAGAAACGATTGCTTATTTAAAAGATAAAGATGGTGTACATCTCTCGTTAGATTTAGATGGCCTAGATCCACATGATGCACCTGGTGTAGGAACTCCTGTTACTGGGGGAATTAGCTACCGTGAAAGCCATTTAGCAATGGAAATGCTTGCAGAATCCAAAATTGTGACATCTGCTGAATTTGTTGAGGTAAATCCAATTTTAGATGATAAAAACAAAACTGCGTCTGTTGCAGTTGCCCTTATGGGATCTTTATTTGGGGAAAAACTACTTTAGGTAATAGATACAAAGCAGTAGCATTAATGTAAACATGCTACTGCTTTTTTGTTGTTATATCATCATATTTATTCAAAAGATCATCTAGTTTAGTACTGACAGCAATTACATTTTCATTGGATAAAGAGGATTGTGAGGCCAGATAGACCATCTCATTTCGGCAGTATTCAATTTCCTTTAGAAGATCTTTAACACTCATCATATCCTTCCTTTCTAAAACTAAATTTCCTATAAGAAGCTTGTCCTCTAATAAATCGTTATTATTTTTATTCCACATTGAAACTTTTTTAAACAAAAAATGTGAATTTTTGTTAAGATTATAACTGTGAAAAAGTTTTTTCAAAAAAAATGAAACCTTTTCCGCTATCGATTCGTAATATCGTATAGCCGCACAGAGCGGAGGTAAAAAGAATGGAAGCACTTGTAAAGAAAAGGATAAAGCAGGTCTTAAAAGGGGACCAAAGTGCATATGGGGAAATAGTTGAAATTTATAAAGACAAGGTCTTTCAAATTTGCTATAGAATGCTTGGTAATCGACATGAAGCCGAAGATATGGCACAGGAAGCTTTTATTCGAGCATATGTTAATATATCTAGTTTCAATATTAATTTGAAATTCTCAACCTGGCTTTATCGAATTGCAACGAACCTCTGCATAGACAGAATTAGGAAGAAAAAACCTGATTATTATTTAGATGCTGAAGTTTCTGGAACAGACGGACTGACCATGTATTCTCAAATTGCAGCGGATACGTCACTGCCTGAGGATGACTTAGAAAGTTTAGAGCTACAGGAAACGATTCAACGAGAAATTACAAAGTTACCGGAGAAGTATCGTTCCGTAATCGTTCTCAAGTATATAGAAGAGCTTTCATTAAATGAGATTAGTGAAATTTTAAATATTCCTCTAGGGACCGTTAAAACGAGAATTCATAGGGGAAGAGAAGCTTTAAGGCATCAATTAAGAAATGTATAACGTGAGAAGGTGATAACTTTGAAATGTGAAGATAAATATGTAGAATATATGCACCAGTACTTAGACGAGGAGATTTCTGTCGAAGAAGAGAAGGAACTTAGAGAACATCTAGCACAATGTGATACATGTCAAAGTCACTTTCATGAGCTTGAAAAAGCCATTGCTTTAGTTAAAAGTACTTCACATATACAAGCTCCAAATGACTTCCTAGATAATGTTATGGCGAAACTACCGAAAGAAAAGAAGAAGGTAGGAGTTCAAAGGTGGTTTAGACATCACCCGTTGCTTACGGCAGCTTCCCTTTTTATTGTTCTAATGATGGGAAGTGTAGTCTCTTCTTGGAATGGGGAACAGCAGCTCTCGGTCTCAAAACAGCCTAACCTTATAGTTCAAAACGATACGGTCATTGTACCTGAGGGAGAAATTATAACCGGGGATATCGTTGTAAAGAATGGGACGTTAAAAATTGAAGGTAAAGTAGATGGAAATGTTACCGTTATCAATGGTGAACAATACCTTGCATCAGCGGGGCAGGTAACTGGAGAAATTAAGGAAATCAACGAGATTTTCGAGTGGATATGGTACCATATCAAAAAGACAGGTAAAGAAATAGTAGATGTATTTGAAGACAAGGATAAAAGCAAATAACCTCAAGATAATAATGAACAAACTCAATTTACAAGCTCCTTATAATATCGAGAAAAGAAGTCACTCCATAAGAGTGGCTTTTTTCATAATATCTTCCTAAAAGGTCCTGGCGTGGTGGTGTCCTGTTTATTTATGGTATAATATTAAAGTTACTATAAAATTTTAATCAAGTTTTTGAAATATACATGTTGGAGGAAGGACAATGTCGCTCGAAGATTTCAACCTACTGAAATTATTAGCTAATACTATTGACATTCTCCTAGTTTGGTACGTTATTTATAGACTCATCATGGTGGTAAGAGGAACAAAGGCTGTTCAGTTATTAAAAGGAATTTTTGTCATTCTAATCGTAACTGTTATAAGTGACAGGTTCCAATTGCAAACCTTAAACTGGATGATGGAACAAGTACTACTTTGGGGATTTCTAGCCGTAATTATAATTTTTCAACCGGAGTTACGAAGAGCCCTTGAACAGTTGGGAAGAGGAAGATTTTTCTCTAGAACAACGAATCAAGAGGATCAGGAATTAGAGAAAATGGTTGAATCTATTGTAAAAGCAACTGATTATATGGCTAAGCGAAGAATTGGTGCTCTTATCTCGATTGAAAGAGAAACGGGGATGGGAGATTACATAGAAACTGGTATTCCACTTCAAGCGAAGATATCATCAGAACTTT
Source organism: Cytobacillus spartinae (assembly GCF_042865285.1). NCBI lineage: Bacteria > Bacillati > Bacillota > Bacilli > Caryophanales > Bacillaceae > Cytobacillus > Cytobacillus spartinae. The sequence goes on from NZ_JBIACK010000029.1 coordinate 5,085, forward strand.
TAATCAATATATTTATTCCGAATACACCATTACACGATGGGGCAGTTGTCCTACAGAAAAATCAGGTGGCTGCAGCGGCCTGTTACTTACCTTTATCTGAAAGTCCCTTTATATCAAAAGAACTTGGTACTAGACATAGGGCAGCTCTTGGTATAAGTGAAGTGACAGATAGTTTAACGATCGTAGTGTCAGAAGAAACAGGTGCCATTTCATTAACTAAAAATGGAGAATTGCACAGAGATTTAAAGATAGATGCTTTTAGAGAATTACTATCAAAAGAAATGCTTTCGCAATTGAAACCAAAACAAGCTTCTTCAACTCGTTGGAACTGGAGGGGGAAGAAGAATGGATAAGTATATAGACAAACTTATTGATAGCCGTTGGTTTATGAAAGTAGTTGCACTTGTACTAGCAATGCTACTCTTTGAAAATGTATATGATGGAAACCAAGATTCTGCGGTAAATGTTCCACAGGACCAAGAATCCGAAACGATAGCAAATGTTCCCGTAAAGACTTATTACGATACAGAGAACCTTGTTGTTTCAGGGATTCCTGAAACAGTCACTCTAACCATTGAAGGTCCGAAAGCAAATCTGCAACAAGTTAAAACTCAACAAGGTTTTGAGGTATATGTAGATTTAACGAATGCAGAAATTGGAACGCAGAGGGTACCAATCTTGATTAGGGATATATCTGATAAGGTCGAAGTAACGATTGATCCTGGATTTGCAAATATATCTGTTCAAGAAAAAGTTACAAGAGAATTCAGTGTTGAGGCAGAATTCGATAGCAAGTTACTAGATACTGGCTACATAGCCGAGCAAGCTAAGGTGGAGCCTAATAAGGTCAGGATAACGGGAGCAAAAGATGTTGTTGATAGAATTACTTACGTGAAAGCAGCATTGGATGTTAAAGGTCCCATAAAAGAGGACGTCACAACGGAAGCGAATATTCTTGTATTAGATCGACAATTAAACAAGCTTGACGTTATCGTTGAACCTGAAACAGTGGATGTAACGGTTCCAATTAAAGCTCTAAGTAAGACGGTCCCAATTCAGTTAGTCGAAAATGGAACTCCACCAAGTGGTATAACCATAGACTCCATTTCACTAGGTGAAGATGAGGCAACGATTATTGCTGCTAGAGATGTATTAGAAAAAACGGAATCTGTTCGAGTGGAATTAGATGTTAGCAAAATCCAAAATGATACAGTAGTTACATTACCAGTCATCATTTCCGAGGGAATTGTAGAAGTAGATCCAGAAACGATTGAAGTTACTATAAAAGTTAATAAGAACGAGGATGTTACTTTTTCAAATCTCCCTATAAAAACAGAGGGGCTATCCGAACAATATAATGTTACGTTTACAGAACCTACTAATGGAGTTGTTAACCTTACTGTTTCGGGGTCAAGTGATATCATAAGTCAATTAAGTGAATCTGATTTTAATCTTTTTATTAATCTTTCGAACCTAGATACAGGAAATCACGATGTTGAAATAAATGTAACTGCACCGGAGAACATTCGATGGACACTGGGTAGAGAAACAGCAAGAATCTCAATTACAGAGAAAGAAGTATAAAAAGTGAGAATAGTTGAAGGAGAGATTTCTGAATGGGTAAATATTTCGGTACTGATGGAGTACGCGGAGTTGCAAATAGTGAGTTAACACCAGAGCTTGCATTTAAACTAGGGCGTTTTGGAGGATATGTATTAACAAAAGATCAAGATCGTCCAAAAGTATTAATTGGTCGTGATACTCGTATTTCAGGTCACATGCTTGAAGGTGCATTAGTTGCGGGACTCTTATCAATTGGTGCTGAAGTCATGCGATTAGGTGTTATTTCAACTCCTGGTGTGGCATTCTTAACAAAAGCACTTGGTGCACAAGCAGGTGTAATGATCTCTGCTTCACATAATCCTGTAGCAGATAATGGAATTAAATTTTTCGGACCAGATGGTTTTAAGCTTTCCGATGAGCAGGAATTAGAGATTGAACGTTTAATGGACCTACCAGAGGACGAGCTGCCTAGACCGATCGGAGCTAAACTTGGACAAGTAAATGATTATTTCGAAGGTGGGCAGAAGTATCTACAATACTTAAAGCAATCTGTTGATGAAGATTTCTCAGGAATACATATTGCCTTAGACTGTGCACATGGTGCCACTTCATCTTTAGCAACGCATTTATTTGCTGATTTAGATGCAGATTTATCGACAATGGGTGCCTCTCCAAACGGATTAAATATAAACGAAGGAGTAGGTTCGACCCATCCAGAAGCTTTATCACAATTTTTAAAGGAAAAAGAAGCTGATGTTGGCCTTGCATTTGATGGAGACGGGGACCGATTAATCGCCATTGATGAAAATGGAGATATCGTAGATGGAGATCAAATCCTATATATTTGTGGAAAGTATATGAAAGAGCATGGAAGACTTAAGCATAACACGGTTGTATCAACCGTTATGAGTAACTTAGGTTATTACAAGGGACTTGAAGCAGTAGAAGTAAATAGTGTTCAGACAGCAGTAGGAGATCGTTATGTAGTAGAAGAAATGAAGAAAAATGGCTATAACCTTGGTGGTGAGCAATCAGGTCATATCATTTTCCTTGATTATAATACAACAGGTGACGGGTTATTAACGGGGCTGCAACTTGTGAATATTATGAAGGCTACAAAGAAACCATTATCTGAGTTAGCGAACGAAATGCAAAAGTTCCCACAAAAACTTGTCAATATAAGAGTGACTGATAAACATCATGTAACAGACAATGAAAAAGTAAAAGCGATCATTACTCAAGTTGAAGAAGAAATGAATGGAGATGGACGTATCCTTGTTCGCCCTTCTGGAACAGAGCCATTAGTACGAGTAATGGCAGAGGCTCCAACCGAAGAACTATGTGCAGAATACGTGGATCGCATTGCAGCAGTCGTTAAACAAGAAATGGGATTAACTGAAGAATAATAGGATATGCATAAGGGAACGAATACAATCCCTTATGCATATTTTTATTATATGGAATTGGTTACACTAAAAGAAAGGCAATTAGAGTTGAAAGTAAAACGCACGCTCTGTTTCCTTTTTATGTTTTTAGTTGACGGACCAATTCATTCTGTTATATGATTATCCTTGATTTTTGGAATTAGTTAAAGATAAGCATCGTATGATATATAGAACAATACGATCCAAAGGTCTCATTATAGATAGAAAGGTGGATAGGGGAGAGAACTACAACTTAAAGCGCCTGAACTAGTCACATGAGAGGTGATTAGTTGACGAGGAGGAGGTTTATCGAAGTTTCGGCGGATACCTCCCGGTTGGTAAGCAGAACCGTAATTTTTTCTTTAAAACATTGAGGCAACTTAATGCACAAAGAGGAAGAAATGCTTAACAATAAATTACTTTACAGAGGTAAGGGGACAAGACTGTCCCTAAAAAGGCTTCTTGTCCCCTATTTTAGGAGGAAAGAAGTATGTGCGGAATTGTAGGTTATATTGGAAACAATGACTCAAAAGAAATTTTATTAAAAGGTTTAGAAAAGCTTGAATATAGAGGATATGATTCAGCGGGTATTGCTGTTATGAATGATAACGGGGTACATGTCTTTAAAGAAAAAGGAAGAATTGCTGATCTTAGAGAAATTGTGGACTTAGATGTTTCAGCTAATGCTGGGATTGGTCATACTCGTTGGGCAACTCATGGACCACCAAGCCAGGCTAATGCACATCCACACCAAAGTGAATCAACTAGTTTAACTCTTGTTCATAATGGAGTCATTGAAAACTATGACATCTTAAAGCGTGAATATTTGCAAGATATTTCTTTGAAAAGCGATACAGATACAGAAGTAATTGTTCAAATGATTGAACTATTCGTTAAAGATGGTTTATCTGTACTAGAGGCGTTCCGTAAAACGCTTAAGCTTTTAAAAGGATCTTATGCATTAGCGCTTTTAGATGAGAATGATAATGAGACCATTTACGTTGCGAAAAATAAAAGCCCACTCTTAGTAGGATTAGGATCTGACTTTAATGTTGTTGCTAGTGACGCTATGGCAATGCTTCAAGTGACTGATCAATATGTAGAGTTAATGGATAAGGAAATTGTGATTGTAACCAAGGATGAAGTAACGATTCAAACTCTTGATGGTGATGTTATTAATCGTGAAGCTTATACGGCTGAACTTGATGCAAGTGATATCGAAAAAGGAACATACCCACATTACATGCTAAAAGAAATTGATGAGCAGCCTGCTGTGGTTCGTAAGATTGTTCAGACATATCGTAACGAACAAGGTGACCTTAACATTGATGAGGGCATTGTAAAAGCAATGAACGATGCTGACCGTATCTATATCATTGCTGCAGGAACTTCTTATCATGCTGGATTAGTGGGGAAACAATTTATCGAAAAGCTAGCTAAAGTTCCAGTAGAGGTCCATATTTCAAGTGAATTTGGCTATAATATGCCTCTATTATCTGAAAAGCCGTTATTTATCTTTATTTCTCAAAGCGGGGAAACTGCAGATAGCCGTGCCGTTCTTGTGGAAATCAAAGAACTAGGTTATAAAGCATTAACGATTACGAATGTACCAGGTTCAACACTATCTCGTGAAGCGGATTACACTCTATTGCTTCATGCTGGCCCAGAGATTGCTGTTGCTTCAACAAAAGCATACACAGCCCAATTAGCTGTTCTAGCGATCTTAGCTGAAGTAACTGCAAAGAGCCGTGGAATGAATGTTGATTTTGACCTTACACAAGAACTAGGAATCGTTGCTAATGCGATGGATGTTTTATGTGGTGCAAAAGAAGAATTCGAAGAAATTGCACGTGAATATTTAGCAACTACTCGTAACTGTTTCTTTATCGGTAGAGGAATTGACTTCTATGTTGGTTTAGAAGGTGCATTAAAGCTAAAGGAAATCTCATATATTCAAGCTGAAGGTTTTGCTGGTGGAGAATTAAAGCATGGTACGATTGCTTTAATTGAGAACGGAACACCAGTCGTTGCTCTGGCAACACAAGAAAGTGTTAATTTAAGCATCCGCGGTAATGTTAAAGAAGTTGCTGCTCGTGGTGCAAATCCATGTATCATCTCAATGAAAGGACTAGAAACAGATGAAGATCGTTTCGTCATTCCTGAGGTACATGGGCTGTTAACACCTCTTATCTCTGTTATTCCATTACAATTAATCTCATACTACGCTGCACTTCACCGTGAATGTGACGTAGATAAACCACGTAACTTAGCAAAATCGGTTACAGTAGAATAATTTGTTTAGATTAAGACTGAATTTGTTGTTGAATCAGAATAAAGTTTACGGGATGAGAAAATAGTCTGCTTAAAAAGAAAAAAGTTTGCACGAAGTCTCGTGGGTGTATCCGGAGTATGGGTATATTCACGGGGCTTTTTTATGTTTTTTGTG
>NZ_JBIACK010000030.1:0-8367 GCF_042865285.1 Cytobacillus spartinae
TAACTTAATTTTAACAGAGAATGTCCTTATTTTTTATTTAAAAAATAATCAAAGCCTGTGAAATTTTACTCTCGTAAAACTTCACAGGCTTTTTCATTTCAGAGGAGGGTTTTGTCCCAGCCTCTTTGTTTTTTATCCTTCAATATGATAAATCTGATAAACCTCTCTTTTATTCATTCCTCTATCCTTAGCAACCTGCTTAATTGCCTCTTTATTGGTCATTTCTTTTTCTGTTATGTAATGATTAACATGTTCTTCAATAGAAATATGATTCCACCATATATCCTCTTCATCCGCTACATCGTGATGGTTTCCTTCTATTATAATGCAAAATTCTCCGCGAATCTCATCTTCGTTTGCCCATGTGATAACTTCCTTAACCGATCCTCTTATAAACTCTTCAAACTTTTTTGTTAGTTCCCTACATAGTGCAATTTTTCTGTTGCCGAAAAATTCTTCAAATAATTGAAGAGTTTCCTTTAAACGATGAGGAGATTCATAGAAGATGATGGTTGACTTTACTTTAGAAAGATCTTCTAACTCCTTCTTTTTCTCCTTCTTGTTCCTATTTAAAAAACCATAAAAATAAAAAGGTTGTGAAGGTATGGCTGAAGCAATAAGAGCTGTTAATGCTGCATTGGCTCCAGGCAAAGGAACCACTGTTAGCTTCTCTTCAATGGCTGAAGCCACAAGTTCGTAGCCTGGATCCGATATCGTAGGCATTCCCGCATCACTAACGAGTGCAATTTTGAATCCATCCTTCAATTTTTCAATTAATTTTTCTCCACTTACTTCCTTGTTGTGTTCATGATAGCTCATGACAGGAGTGTCTATTTCAAAGTAATTACATAGTTTTTTCGTATTTCGAGTATCTTCAGCAGCAATAAAGTCTGCTTCTTTTAATAATCGAATGGCTCTAAAACTCATATCCTCTAAATTACCGATAGGAGTTGGAACAAGGTATAGCATTCCTTTTGAATTTTCATTTTCAAAGCTCTTTTGCTGCCACATAAAAACCACCCGTTTCATTATTAAGTTTCAAGATTGATGAAACCTTATACTTTTTTCTTTATTCTTCGCCGTATAAAATCTTCTTGATTACTGGTGTATATTCATTTTCTTCATTATATACAATGAGCGGTTGAAGAATTTTCACATCAGGGTTTCCATCTTTAATCCCTTCAATTAATAAAGTATTCGCTTCTTTTCCTTCTTTCGGATAAACAAATTGAATTCTCTTTGGTTCTAATCGATATTGTCGCATAAGAGTAATGATATCTAATAGTCTGCCTGGGCGATGTACAAACGCTACCTTTCCACCCTGTTTAACCAGTTGGCTAGAAGCTCGTATCGCGTCTTCAAGGGTACAGAGGATTTCATGACGAGCATATGCTAAATGTTCATTTTCGTTAATTTCCTCGATTGACGGAGTAGGAAAATAAGGTGGATTACACGTAACAACATCAAATTTTCCAAAGCCAACTTTCTGTGGCATTTCCTTTATATCTCCATTTATCATATGTATTTTTTCTTCTAACCCGTTGTACTCGATACTGCGGACTGCCATATCAAAAAGGCGTTCTTGTATTTCAACTCCTGTTATGTTTCCCTTCGTTCGTGTACTTAAAAAGAGAGGAATCACACCATTCCCACTACATAAATCAATAATGTTCCCTTTTTGAATAGGAACATATGCAAACTTAGCAAGTAGTACTGCATCCATTGAAAAAGAAAACACCGAAGGACTCTGGATAATTCGCAAGTCCTCCGCTAATAAATAATCTAAACGTTCATCACCTTTTAAAGGAACCATCTTTTTTCCTCCATATTAAAAACAATCACATTACTTATTGTTGGTTAATTGTATTTGAGTCAACCACATTTTTAGGCAAAATATATGTTCTAACAAATGATTACATTAAAAATGCTTAACTAAATTTCTTTAACAAACAGCCTATACAAAAAACAGCCCTCCTAAAAGGAAGGCCGATATTATTTCTTATTAAGAAAGGATAAGCAGAATAGACAATCTCCTTCTTTTCGGGGACTTCCGAAATGCAAATTACAGATATGAAAACCTTCTTGATAAAGGCGTGCAAGATTATCATAACCTTCACCGATATCAATCACTTTATCTAAGTCATCAGATGCTTTTTTCTTGCTTTTATCCTTACTCTTTTCTTTCTTAACAGGATCTGTGGTTTGATCAAGACGTCGTCTTAAATGCTCATTTTCCAGCTTTAAAGAGTTATTTTCCTCAAGTATTTCTGCCAGATGCTCTTTCAACTCACCAAGCTGTCGGTATAAGTGTCCAATTTGGACCTCCATGTTACTGACTGAATCAAATATCTCTTTCTTATTCACTTATTCCACCTCATTAATCTGTGGATTGTACCGATACAGCGCCTTCCTTTAATATCTCCTCTAGCGTATATTCTAGGACACGCTGCTCATCAGCTATTTCTACTTGAAGAACTCTTTCCAAAATATTTAAACCAACCACTTTCCCTAACCCTTCAGGTGTTTCAATTACCTCACCTAAATCAGGGAGTAGCTCTTTTGCATCTTCGTATTGATCATTTTCATATTTCAAACAGCACATCAAACGTCCACATAAACCTGATATCTTCGTAGGATTTAGGGATAAGTTTTGATCTTTTGCCATTTTTATAGAAACTGGATCAAAATCTCCTAAAAAGCTTGAACAGCACAACATACGCCCACACGGACCGATTCCACCAAGCATTTTAGCTTCATCTCTAACACCGATTTGGCGTAATTCTATTCTAGTTCGGAAAATAGCTGCAAGGTCCTTTACAAGCTCACGGAAATCTACTCTTCCATCAGCAGTAAAATAGAAGATAACTTTGTTTCGATCAAATGTATACTCAACATCAACTAGCTTCATATCTAGTTGATGTGTGCTAACCTTTTCGCAACAAACCTCATATGCCTCTCTAGCAGCATCTCTATTTTCTTCAACAATAAGTCGATCCTTTTGATCTGCAATTCTTAATACCTTTTTTAAAGGTAGAACCACATCATGTTCCTCTACTTTTTTCGGGGCAATGACTACTTTTCCGTATTCTACACCACGAACAGTTTCAACAATGACAAAATCGTCCTTTTGAATTGAGAGATCTCCGGGATCAAAGTAATATATTTTTCCCGCTTTTTTAAAGCGTACTCCTACTACATCATACAAAGGTTGATCCCTCCTGCAACTTTAACACAAGCTGCTCCATCAGCAACTGTGGATTCATATTTGCATGCAGCTTTCTTTTAGCATCTAATATCGCTGTCATTTGATCACTTAGACGCCGACCGGACGTTTGTAAAGCAAATTGTTCTAAACGTTGCTTTTCGTTTAGATACACAACTTGTTCAATCTTTCCAAGTTGAATATATAGTAAATCCTTAAAAATAAGAAGTAGTAAGTCTAAACCACGATCGAGCTGATCTTTCTCTTTAAAGTGTAAAAACCAATCCTCTTGAAGAGTTACTAATGATTCCAGAGAATTTTTCTTTAGCACTTCATATAATTTTACCACTATTTTTTGAGCTTGTGCAAACCAATCGTCACTACTTAACTCTAAACCTTCATCCAAATTATTGGTAAGTTGTGCAATTAAAGGAGCAGAATTGCGATCTACCCCTTTTTCAACCAACTTTTCTATCAAATTTTTAGGTGATAGCGGCTGAAAAGAAATAATCTGACAGCGAGATAAAATAGTAGGAAGGATTTGCTGAGTTTGTTCCGTTATTAGAATCGCCAACGTTTGCGAGCTAGGCTCTTCTAGAAATTTTAATAAACTGTTCGCAGCATTTGTCGTCATTTTATCGGCATGGACAATTGTGTATACTTTCTGCTTTGACTCCACACCAGCTTTTGCAAATTCCTCTTGAAGTTGTTTCACCTGCTGCTTTTTAATAGAAAGTCCATCAGGTTCTAAGAAGTGTATATCAGGGTGATTTCTATTATTAATTCTCTTGCAATTAATACAGCCTTCACATGGTTTATACCCATCTATAGGAGACTCACAAAACAAGCTTTTAGCTATTAAAATAGCAACGTCCTTTTTACCTGTTCCCCGCATTCCTTCAAATAAATAAGCGTGGGCTAGCCGGTCTTTTATGATGGTGTTTTTGAACATTCTCAATACAGTTGGCTGAATCTCTTCAAGCACATCCCACGTCTTTGTCAATCAGATCACTCTCTTACGTATATAAATTAATTAATAGTCCTTTAATTTCACCGATTTTCCCTAATATATCAATCGATTTTTCTTCTTTTTTCATCACTGCTTCTGTCAACTCAATAAGCTTTTCATCAACCGTTTCGACAATTTTCAATGCCCTACCTTGTCCAAACTGGTTCCAGCTATGTGATTGTTTTAGATCCATTCCAAAATCCACTGCTTCTTTAACAAACCTTTTAACAACGGTTTTATATTTAGCAAGATCCTTAAAGGTTCTTGAATTTGCTAATCTTTCTCCAGCACTTTCAATATCCTTTAATAACGCTTGTAACTGGCTCATATGCATTTTTTGATCCTGCTTTTGAACGAGTTCATTAAACCTTAAGCCATTGGTTATTTGTTGCTTTTGGTCCTGTCTAAGTTTGTCCGTGCTAAGTCTTATATCTTCGTTAATCTTCATAATGTGCCCCCAGGACTAAATTAAAACTGATGGAACTGCTCAACTGGTAAAACAAATACCGTCGCGCCCCCAACTTCAACCTCTACTGGATATGGAACGTATGAGTCTGCGTTCCCTCCCATTGGCGAGACAGGTGCTACCATCTGATCCCTCGACTTACAATTATCTTTTATTACTTGCAATGCTTTTTCCACGCGTATATCTTCCGTTCCAATAATAAACGTCGTATTTCCTGATTTTAAAAATCCGCCCGTACTAGCTAATTTCGTAGCCCTAAAATTATGATCAACCAGTGCACTTGATAAACGATTACTATCCTGATCTTGAACCACTGCTAAAATCAACTTCATAAACTCTCATCTCCTTTAAAATGAACTCCGTTAGTTTTATATATATTATAACAGTTATTTGGTTATCAAACAGGACAGATTCCTTTCATATTAAAAACGCCTTAAAGGAGTACTTTAAGACATTTTAACGTTTCAGTTGTTTAAAAGCTCCTTTAGTTTTGTTTCCGCCTCTTTATAAACCATATCTACTGTTTTTGAGGCATCAATTTTCCTGATTCTTTCTGGAAATCTTTCTAAAAGGAGATGATACCCCTCTCTAACCTTTTCATGGAACTGAATATCCTCTAAATCAAGACGATTAACTTCTCTTCCCTTATGTTTATTAATCCTCTCAAGTCCAAGAGCAGGTTCAATATCAAAATAAAAGGTGATATCAGGCATCATACCCTCTATTGCAAATTGATTGATCGTGTAAACCTCATCTATTCCTAACCCTCTTGCATGTCCTTGATAGGCAAGAGAACTATCAACAAATCGATCACAAATAATGACATATCCCTCTTCTAATGCTGGTTTAACCTTCTCGACAAGATGCTGTCTTCTAGCTGCAGCATATAGAAGTGCTTCTGTCCTAGAATCCATAGCTGTATTTTTTTTATCTAATATCACATTCCTGATTTGTTCAGCTATTTCAATACCCCCTGGCTCTCTTGTCTGAAGAACCTTGTACCCTTCGTTATGTAAGTTTTCAACCAGCATATCAATTATGGTTGTTTTTCCAGCTCCCTCAGGACCCTCTATCGTAATAAATACTCCTTTATTCATCATCATCCTCCAGAACACATTAAGCTTTTTATTTATCTTTAAAAAACACTTTTATTTTTCCTAAAACTAACTGATTACCACCCTGAAAGCTAGCTCCTGAGTTCAATAATAGTTGTAAACTGGCTACATCTTCTTTTTCTATTTTCTCCCCAGGAATTAAAAGTGGTATCCCCGGCGGATATGGCGTAATCTGCTCTGCACATATATAACCTACAGACTCATCTATCCTAACCCAATCTTCATTCTTTGTAAGACTTTCTTGTATATACAAATTCGTAATAGCTGATTTCTTGAAAAAGCTTTGTTTATGATGTTGGCTTTTTTCTGAATAGGAGGCTAAAGCTTTCTTCATTTTTTCAATAATTTGATCAAATGGAAAACTAAATCCTTCTCTTAACAATGGCAGAGTGAAAAGTACATTATAAGGATCTGCCAACTCTGTAAAGATTCCTTCTGCTTCAAAAAGCTTTTGCAATTCAAAACCGGATAATACAGTTTTGGATTGTATCGTTATCTTTAGGGGATCACCAATACCATCTGGATAGTCTAACAACTCGATCGCCTTTATTTCCTTTAATTTAGCCCTAAATGCATCATTTTGTTCACGTAAGTATTTTAGGTCATTAGTTGTCATGGTCCCTAAAAAACTTCTTGCAAGGTCCAGAGATGCCATAATGGGGTAAGAAGGACTCGATGACTGTAGTATTCGTAAATACCGGTTGATTGCTTCTACAGAAACTCTATCGCCGTTAACATGCAGATATGAACCCATCGTCATTGCTGGTAATGTTTTATGCGCAGACTGGACAACAACGTCAGCACCAAGCTGTAATGCTGACGGAGGAAAGTACTCTCCTGCTATAAAATGGGCACCATGGGCCTCATCAATTAATACAGGAATATGGTGTGAGTGGGCAAGCTTAATTATATCCTCTATTTCTGTAACCATCCCATAATAATTAGGATAAGTTAAAATCAATGCTTTACTGTCAGGATATAACTGTATAGCCCTTTTCACGGTCTCAACTGATACTCCTCCGGCAACTCCCCAGTTTTCGTTGTATTCCGGCCCTAGTAATACAGGATTGCCTTTAGTAAGGTAAATTCCATTTAACACGGACTTGTGACAATTCCTCTGAACGAGAACAGTTTGTCCTTCTTTTATTGTTGCCATAATCATGGCTAGATTCCCTACCGTAGAACCATTTACTAAAAAGAAGCTCCGCTTAGTTTCATATAAATGAGAAAGTAAATCTTCTGCTTCAAAGATCGCTTCTTCTGGCGAGTGTAAATCATCTAAACCTCTTAGCTCCGTAACATCTATTTTTAAAATATCTTTATAAAAACTTTGTTCCCAAAACAAAATGCCCGACTTATGTCCTGGAACATGTAAAGATATAGGCTCCTTTTGTCGATGCCTCACTAACGAATCATACAAGGGCGTTTGAAATTGGTCCATGTTATCACCGCATATTTCAATAAGATACCTATATATTTTAACAAATAGCCAAAAATGATTATATCTTTATTTCGGTGGAGTTGAAAATTCATTAATGAATTAATTTTTATGAAATGGAGTTAGACATACAACGATTCCCGATTTGGAACATAAACTATAAATCAAGGAATCTCTCAGATAAAAAATTCTAAAAATTGTATACAAAATAGCTGAACCGGGCAAACTAAGGTGTATGGAGGTGGAGTTACATTGGATTCGCTATTAGCAAAGAACCAACTTGGGGAAACATGTGTCATTTGCGAGCAGTCTAAATCAAAGGGGATACATCTATACACTTCGTTTATATGCATGGATTGTGAAAAAGATATAGTCACAACAAATACAAATGACCCTAAATATAAATATTTTTTAAAGCAATTAAAGAAAATCAACACACCCGAGATATATTCTTAATGAGCCCATTATTTGGGCTTTTTTTGTTTGGGTGGGGAGTTATTTGGTAGAGGTAGGATCTAATCATACATAGCTTGGAGGATCTAAAATTGCTATAGATGTCCTAGAAGAAGTGATTGAGTAACTATCACCTGGCTAGAATACTTGATGTTGTGAAAAATGGCATAGAAATGGATTCATTCCGATAGCTTTTTCCTAGTTGATTGTTTTTTTAAATGCTATGAATTATACGATTGCATGACATTAGATGATAAACCTGAATTTGTGACAAATGCACATAAATTTGTGACAAACGTGCATATATTCTTAATTTCGTGCATATATTTTCTATTTTGTATCATATATTTTCTATTTTGTATCATATACATATAAATTTCGTTCTTTTCCTAAGGCGTTAAGAAGTATTGACCAAATTTTATTAAGAAATGACGAGAAAAAGTATGAAAAAAACCTTAAAACTACTCTCTAATTATTTATTTGGTTAAGGATTTAGATAGAAAATCCACTTAAAAAACACAAAAAACGAGTATCCTCATCAGATACTCGTTTGCGTTGCCTGGCGACGTCCTACTCTCACAAGGGGACAGCCCCTAACTACCATTGGCGCTGAGAAGCTTAACTTCCGTGTTCGGTATGGGAACGGGTGTGACCTTCTCGCCATCATCACCAGACTATTTAATT
>NZ_JBIACK010000031.1:0-4472 GCF_042865285.1 Cytobacillus spartinae
AGCGAAAAAGTTTTTCTTTCAAATGCTTCACCTGGAAGAAAAAGTTTTTTGCCCCTTGAACCTCTAGCTCGTTTCTTAGTTTTCAATCGAAAGGGTTCGGGGTCCCATCGATTGAAAAGTTAGAAACGCTGCGTACATGCTACGATGCGGAAGGCAAAAGGGGAAAAAGGAACAAAATAAAAAACCGGCCTAAGTCGGTTATCCTTTTCGTCTTTTAGAATTTAGATCCAGGGAAGGTTTTTACGCTCCGTGATCCCTGTTAAGCGAAAGGCTGGAATCTACAGACTGTTTCGGGCTCTTGCTGCAGATGCAGCAAGTGACTGATTACAGTCTGTGATTAGCGCGTTGAGTAAGGGTTCAGCGGTGAATACGGATTGTTGGAGTGTGTCTTGATACACACGACTTACAATCCGTTTCATGAGCCTTGAGAACGATGTTTAACCTGACTTTTAATGATGTATCACTAAAAAAAGAGAAAAAGAAGGAGACTTTCCTTGAAAAGCCCCCTTATATTTTTAATCAAGATAGAATAAAATCGCTTAGACTCTTATAAATGGTGTGTTTTATAGGTTTTTTCTGAGAAACTAAATCCGTTATCATGTTGATTTTCGGGATGGAATAAATTTCTTCTGAAGGATAGGGAATAGGTTTTGAATAATCAACATTCCCGTCCTTGTCTCTCGGTTTATAATCAAATACCGCAATCGCTTCATATCCTTTTTTAGAAGCTTGTTTATAGTGTTTTTCATCAGAAGAAAGCTCATATAGGGCATACATTAGATTTTCCTCAATGTTCGAAAATTCATTGGATATGTCTTTGTATTCATTACAAACGGTTTGAAATTGTTCTCGGAATTCTTTTTCAATATAAATATCTAAACAGCCTCCGTACCCATCGTCTAGAACAGTACCAATCTTCTTATTTTTAAAATAAACATTCGCTTGAAACCCTGCTCTATCATGTCCAATTCCTGTCTGTAAAGCTTTTAGTGTTACGCCTTTGATTTGTGCCATTTTGTATTTCCCCTTTTTTTAGTGATATTTTTTTGGTTAATATCCGTTTGGTCGTTTATATTGAGTGAAGGGGGAAAAGCCCCCTTATTCTAGTCCATTCTGCCAAAATCATAGTGTATGTCCGTGGCTCCAACTTCAAGTAATTTCTTCTCTATTTCATCCTTGCAATGCTCCCAAGAAACTGAACCTTGCCAGCGACTAATAGGGGGCATGAAATACCTTTGTTCCTGATAGTTAAATTCAAAACCAGCACCTAGCACACAAGCCCCAACATCCCCATAAAATTCAGCTTCATCCTTCCAATAAGCTTGAATGGTTTTAAGTTCCTCTGGAACATTCAAATCAGGCATGATATGAAGTACTTCAGCAACCAACATCGGCTCTAAATCGATTAGAGGATAAAAGGACCTTTCTTCTTGTTCTTTTTGGTTTAATAGTTTTTCAATGTTTGTCATAGATTATCGACTCCTTTGTCTTTTGTATTCCGCATAACTCAGTTCCCGAAATCGGGGATCATTTTTCCCGTTTTGACAAGGAGCTCGAAGCATGAGCATAGCTAGGGGGTCAAGGGTGATCTGAGCGAAAAAGTTTTTCTTTCAAATGTTTCACCTGGAAGAAAAAGTTTTTTGCCCCTTGAACCTCTAGCTCGTTTCTTAGTTTTCAATCGAAAGGGTTCGGGGTCCCATCGGTTGAAAAGTTAGAAACGCTGCGTACATGCTACGATGCGGAAGGCAAAAGGGGAAAAAGGAACAAAATAAAAAACCGGTCTAAACCGGTTATCCTTTTTATCTTTTAAAGGGGTAGTTCCTGAAATGATTTAACGCTCCGTGGACTCCGTTAAACGAAAGGCTGGAATCTACAGACTGTTTCGGGCTCTTGCTGCAGATGCAGCAAGTGACTGATTACAGTCTGTGATTAGCGCGTTGAGTAGGGGGCCAGCGGTGAGTACGGATTGTTGGAGTGGGTCCAGGCCTAAGCCTGATCCTAACGACTTACAAGCCGTATCATGAGCTCAAAGGGGGTAAAAGGTATTTGAAGGACATGTAAAAGGTGGGGTAGTAAAAATAAAAAAAGAAGTGTATCTTTGTAAGAAAAGAGGACTAAGACTACTAACAAGAAGAGAATAAGGGGGTAAGGGTTTGTGATAGATGAAAAAGGATTATTTAATTTAGAAGGGTTATTACAGCTTGAGATAATGGGTGTTCCATTTGGGTATAAAAGCAATTCAAATCCTCAGAATAAAACAAAAGACTTAGTGGTAATCCCTTATCCTGATCAGGCAGAAGAGTTTTATGAAGGAACCAAAGTATTTAGTTATGAAACACTTCAGCTATTACAAAGCAAATTCTATTTTGGCATCAATCAAAGAAGTCAAATGATCGAAGTTCTTTATAACACATTTGAGGATCTATTTAACAAAGAGGATAAAGAAATAGATGACTTTCTAACGCTTCAAGTTCTTTATTCAGAAATGATCTTAAAATTAGGAACCATATTAGAAGATTTTGCTGGAATGTGTTTTGCCTGTAGAGAGTACAAGATAAATCAATCAGATATTGCTAGAACATTTTTATCCTATTCAGATCCCATCAGTTTCTATGAGTCTATAAATTCAAAAAACGGAAAAAGAAAAATCAAACAAATATTTGACTTACCAGAATCAAAAGGGCAAATAAAGAAGCTAATCAACAATACAACTGATGACGAAGTGGAAGTAGTATGGAAAGCTGTTCAAAAATCAACTGAACTTTTTGAGGATAAACTAAAATTTATCTGTAGCGCAATTGTGAGAAATTCAAGAGAAGATATGACCTGTTATGATATGTATAACAAAATTAAACATGGTTTTTCACCTGTATATCCTTTTGTCACACCTGTTCCAATGCCAATAGGGGGATTAAATGAGAATGTACCGACAGAAGAAATTATCTATAAATTTTTCTTTGAATCCATTATGATTATGCATAATCAACTAGGTCAACAAGATCCTGATCCAGCTTATACGTATCAGGAGATTAACTTAACGACAGCGCAGGATATAAGAGAAGTAGTAAGAGACATTTCTTTTCTTTATAAACACTTAATGAAAAAGTATTTACGTATTGCTGAGAATAATAAAGAAATATATTTGTTATTGTCAGAAGGGCAGTTAACGGAAGAAGAAAAACAACAAGTTTTTTCAATTATAACGGACAAAGATAGATATATATTCGAAGAATGAACAAGAGATCTTAAAAAGGTCTCTTTTTTAAATGGTTTATAAACAGATAAAAGCCAGTCGATAGGCTGGTTTCCATTTGCTTTTAAAACAATAAAAGGCTTGCATGGGCAAGCCCTCCTTTATCCCTTTTTATTTTAGAGAAAAAAAGGAAGCTCTTAAGCTTCCTCGCCTTCTTTATATTGATTTCCTAAAATGTAGTCTGAAGCTTTTTGAGCTTGTGAAGCTGCTTGAACAACTAGACGACTATCACCTTTTAATGCTTTTAACCATGATTGGATATAGGAAGCACTATTTGAAATGGTTGTATTCTCAATCCCTGCCACACTACACAGGAAGCTTGCGCCCATTTCCGCAACTAATTCCTCTTTGCTGTAAACTTCATCCCCGAATGCCACAGAATGTGTAGTAATCCCTGGACGGGCTAAACGGCTTTTATGCCCTGTACTGTGAATCATTTCGTGAAACATCGTACAATAAAATTCTTCAATCTGTTTAAAGTCTTTCATCGGTGGGCAGTTTATTTTATCAAGGGTAGGATAATATACAGCTTTTCCAGGGTTAAATGTATAATCTGGGCTATTTACATAACCTTTAATAATATTTTCAGCTTCTTCTATAGGGTCATGGTCAAATGTTTCAATCGTTCTTTTGCTGTTTAAGCCTTCAACTTGAGTATTAATTTCGAATACATTGTAATAACGTAAGAACGGGATTTTTTCCATTTTTCCATTTTCCTCATTTTCTTTCTCTAACCACTTCCAAAATACGACTAGGTGAGATTTAGCCCCTTTTTTAACTTTCCCCCCTGCATCTTTGATTTGTTTAAAAGTACAATATTCCCCTGGCTCTAACAGCATCGTATTAATACCTCTATACGGCTTTTGAGTAACCCAATTTACAGCGTTTGCGTTTGTCCAAGGTTTTCTCCAAGGAATAACCCCTTGTTCTAATTGTTCCATAATTTTTTGAGTAACGATTTCATAAATGTTCATTTGTATTTGCTCCTTTTCCTTTTCGTTTTTGTATTCCGCAGATTCATTCCAAAGGGATTATTTTTCCCGTTTTGACAAGGAGCTCGAAGCATGAGCATAGCTAGGGGGTCAAGGGTGCTCTGAGCGAAAAAGTTTTTCTTTCAAATGCTTCACCTGGAAGAAAAAGTTTTTTGCCCCTTGAACCTCTAGCTCGTTTCTTAGTTTTCAATCGAAAGGGTTCGGGGTCCCATCGATTGAAAAGTTAG
>NZ_JBIACK010000032.1:0-2341 GCF_042865285.1 Cytobacillus spartinae
TTGGTTAAGTCCTCGATCGATTAGTATCAGTCAGCTCCACACGTCACCGCGCTTCCACCTCTGACCTATCAACCTGATCATCTTTCAGGGATCTTACTAGCTTGCGCTATGGGAAATCTCATCTTGAGGGGGGCTTCATGCTTAGATGCTTTCAGCACTTATCCCTTCCGCACATAGCTACCCAGCGATGCTCTTGGCAGAACAACTGGTACACCAGCGGTGCGTCCATCCCGGTCCTCTCGTACTAAGGACAGCTCCTCTCAAATTTCCTACGCCCACGACGGATAGGGACCGAACTGTCTCACGACGTTCTGAACCCAGCTCGCGTACCGCTTTAATGGGCGAACAGCCCAACCCTTGGGACCGACTACAGCCCCAGGATGCGATGAGCCGACATCGAGGTGCCAAACCTCCCCGTCGATGTGGACTCTTGGGGGAGATAAGCCTGTTATCCCCGGGGTAGCTTTTATCCGTTGAGCGATGGCCCTTCCATGCGGAACCACCGGATCACTAAGCCCGACTTTCGTCCCTGCTCGACTTGTAGGTCTCGCAGTCAAGCTCCCTTGTGCCTTTACACTCTACGAATGATTTCCAACCATTCTGAGGGAACCTTTGGGCGCCTCCGTTACTCTTTAGGAGGCGACCGCCCCAGTCAAACTGCCCACCTGACACTGTCTCCCACCCCGATCAGGGGTGCGGGTTAGAATTTCAATACAGCCAGAGTAGTATCCCACCGACGCCTCCACCGAAGCTAGCGCTCCGGCTTCTCAGGCTCCTACCTATCCTGTACAAGCTGTACCAAAATTCAATATCAGGCTACAGTAAAGCTCCACGGGGTCTTTCCGTCCTGTCGCGGGTAACCTGCATCTTCACAGGTACTATAATTTCACCGAGTCTCTCGTTGAGACAGTGCCCAGATCGTTACACCTTTCGTGCGGGTCGGAACTTACCCGACAAGGAATTTCGCTACCTTAGGACCGTTATAGTTACGGCCGCCGTTTACTGGGGCTTCGATTCAGAGCTTCGCTTGCGCTAACCCCTCCTCTTAACCTTCCAGCACCGGGCAGGTGTCAGCCCCTATACTTCGCCTTGCGGCTTCGCAGAGACCTGTGTTTTTGCTAAACAGTCGCCTGGGCCTATTCACTGCGGCTTTTCTGGGCTATAAACCCTAAAAAGCACCCCTTCTCCCGAAGTTACGGGGTCATTTTGCCGAGTTCCTTAACGAGAGTTCTCTCGCTCACCTTAGGATTCTCTCCTCGCCTACCTGTGTCGGTTTGCGGTACGGGCACCTTTTTCCTCGCTAGAGGCTTTTCTTGGCAGTGTGGAATCAGGAACTTCGGTACTATATTTCCCTCGCTATCACAGCTCAGCCTTCACGCAAACGGGATTTTCCTCGCTTGCAGCCTAACTGCTTAGACGCGCATATCCAACAGCGCGCTTACCCTATCCTCCTGCGTCCCCCCATTGCTCAAACGGAAAAGAGGTGGTACAGGAATATCAACCTGTTGTCCATCGCCTACGCCTTTCGGCCTCGGCTTAGGTCCCGACTAACCCTGAGCGGACGAGCCTTCCTCAGGAAACCTTAGGCATTCGGTGGATGGGATTCTCACCCATCTTTCGCTACTCATACCGGCATTCTCACTTCTAAGCGCTCCACCAGTCCTTACGGTCTAGCTTCAACGCCCTTAGAACGCTCTCCTACCACTGACATCTAAGATGTCAATCCACAGCTTCGGTGATACGTTTAGCCCCGGTACATTTTCGGCGCGGAGTCACTCGACCAGTGAGCTATTACGCACTCTTTAAATGGTGGCTGCTTCTAAGCCAACATCCTGGTTGTCTAAGCAACTCCACATCCTTTTCCACTTAACGTATACTTTGGGACCTTAGCTGGTGGTCTGGGCTGTTTCCCTTTCGACTACGGATCTTATCACTCGCAGTCTGACTCCCATGGATAAGTCTTTGGCATTCGGAGTTTGTCTGAATTCGGTAACCCGATGAGGGCCCCTAGTCCAAACAGTGCTCTACCTCCAAGACTCTTACTACATGAGGCTAGCCCTAAAGCTATTTCGGAGAGAACCAGCTATCTCCAAGTTCGATTGGAATTTCTCCGCTACCCACACCTCATCCCCGCACTTTTCAACGTGCGTGGGTTCGGGCCTCCATCCAGTGTTACCTGGACTTCACCCTGGACATGGGTAGATCACCTGGTTTCGGGTCTACGACCACATACTCATTCGCCCTATTCAGACTCGCTTTCGCTACGGCTCCGTCTCTTCAACTTAACCTCGCATGTAATCGTAACTCGCCGGTTCATTCTACAAAAGGCACGCTATCACCC
>NZ_JBIACK010000033.1:0-2010 GCF_042865285.1 Cytobacillus spartinae
TAACTTAATTTTAACAGAGAATGTCCTTATTTTTTATTTAAAAAATAATCAAAGCCTGTGAAATTTTACTCTCGTAAAACTTCACAGGCTTTTTCATTTCAGAGGAGGGTTTTGTCCCAGCCTCTTTCTTATGTATAGAATTTTTATTACTTTAAGGTATCTATTATTTGCAAAATTTACTATGAACCGCTATGATTTACACTAGATAAATGATGTTTTTAGGAGGATTATAAAATGGCGTCTATTACATTTAAAGGAAATCCAGTTACATTACTAGGTACGGAAGTAAAAGTAGGAGATAAAGCTCCTGATTTTACAGTGCTAGCTAATGACTTATCACCTGTCACTTTAGAATCATCTAAAGGGAAAGTTCGTCTAATTAGTGTTGTTCCTTCTGTTGATACAGGAGTATGTGATGCTCAAACTCGTCGCTTTAATGAGGAAGCTGCAAATTTAGACAATGTTCAAATTTTAACAGTAAGTGTAGACTTACCTTTCGCTCAAAAACGTTGGTGTGCTGCTGCTGGTATCGAAAACGTTCAAACAGTATCTGACCATCGTGACCTTTCATTCGGTGAAGCTTATGGAGTTGCGATTAAAGAATTGAGATTATTAGCACGTGCAGTATTCGTTGTGGATTCAACTGATACCGTTACATACGTAGAATATGTAAGTGAAGCAACTAATCACCCTAACTATGAAGCAGCAGTTGAAGCTGCTAAAGCAGCAAAATAATTCACTGGGCCTCGATGCATCGGGGCCTTTAATTTTTTTTGTGTTTTGACCATACTTGTTAACGTTAAGACTCGTCAATAAAATAATGGAATACTTTATTTATAACGTAAAATATATAAGCTATAGTACAAGCATTGGACAGGGGGACCTATTATGAAAATCTCTCCAGTTGAGGATTTGTTTACGGTTTTTAATGAAACAGCAACGATTTTACAAGAAGAGCTCTCTTGCACCTATTTGGAGGCATTGGCTGAGACGGGCGAAAACTTTTTCCAGCAATCGATCCTCCAAGAGGAATTGAGTGAATTAACGGTTAAAAGATTAAAGAAGAGCTATGAGAACTTTAATTTAAATAAGCATACTGCGGAAGATATTCGAAAATCATATCAGCTTGCCATCCTAAAGGGAATGAAGGAAAGTGTCCAGCCTAATCATCAAATGACACCAGATTCTGTTGGGATGCTTGTAGGTTATCTAGTCAATAAGTTCGTAAAGAAATCATCATTAAGTCTCCTGGATCCAGCCATTGGGACAGGAAACCTTTTAACCACTGTTATAAATTATCAGACGGATAAACAAATTGAAGCAATAGGCATTGATATCGATGATTTGTTAATAAAGCTAGCTTATGTAAATGCTAATCTACAAGAACATTCCATCCAGCTTTTTAATCAAGATAGTCTTGAGCCACTTTTTATTAATCCTGTGGACACAGTTATAAGTGACCTTCCAGTTGGATACTATCCAAATGATGTTAGAGCGGCTGAATTCGAGTTAAAAGCCACCTCTGGCCATTCATATGCGCATCATCTATTCATAGAGCAAAGTGTGGCCTATACCAAGGAAGGTGGGTATTTATTTTTCGTAATACCTAATGGTCTGTTTGAAAGTGACGAAGCGCCAAAACTGCATGAGTTTTTAAATGAACATACATATATTCAAAGTGTTCTTCAATTACCTTTATCCATGTTCAAAAATGAAAAATCAGCGAAAAGTATACTTATCCTCCAGAAAAAAGGAGAAGAAGCACAAGCTCCAAAACAAGTTTTGCTAGCTAGCTTACCTAGTCTTTCAAAAGCTACTGCGGTTGAAAAAATCTTACAACAGATTGATGAATGGATGATAGAAAATAAATAGCAAATGAATGAGAGGCTGGGACAAAACTAGCTTCAAATAGTGAATTAGGAGAAATTGAGTAAACTCAATTTCTCCTTTGTCTTTTTTTTGCTATTAATTCTTATTAAATTTTATCTGTTGGCCGTGAATTTACGTAAA
>NZ_JBIACK010000034.1:0-1858 GCF_042865285.1 Cytobacillus spartinae
ATCGAGTAGGAGGAGGTGACGAACCTCCGACCTCTCACACCACCGTACGTACGGACCCGTATACGGCGGTTCAATCTTATACTAAGCATGTACTTTATTGTAATGTTGAACACAAGAGATTAGTCCGAAAGCGGTTAATCTCTTGTTTGTTATAGTTGTAGTAAGTACCCACGAGTAAGCGATTCGAGCGACACCCTTGCTTGTGTGGCTATATTTGTGGGCAGAAAATTTATCCATTCCTAGCTTAATTAGATTTTTTCTACGGTTTTTGGCTGTTTTCCATTTCTTCCAGATACACATTCTTAATCGGTATCTTGTATGAGAATCTATTTTCCCAAGCAAAGATTTCATATAACCTACCTTGAAGTAATTAACCCATCCTCGTATTAATTGGTTAATCCGCTCTACCTGATACTTCGTATCAACGCTCCAATTCTTCCTAGTCAATTGTTTAAGATTAAATTTAAAATTATCTACCGATTTTTGGTGTGGTTTAGCCTTGTAGATGTCATTCTGGAAGTCTTTGAAGAAACCAAACCCTAAGAACTTCATACTTGGGTCATTGGGTTTCGTTACTCTCGACTTTTGTGCATTAACAATCAGCCCTAATTTTTCTTCAATGAATTTAGACACTGACCTCATTACTCGCTTGGCTGACATCTCACTTTTAACTAGGATAATACAGTCATCTGCGTATCGAACAAAGTGAAGACCGCGGTTCTCAAGTTCTTGGTCCAGCTCGTTAAGCATGATATTACTTAATAATGGAGATAAGTTTCCTCCTTGCGGAGTGCCTATTACTGTTTCTTTGTATTCGTCATCTATTTGTACACCACTCACTAAGAACTTACGAATAAGAGAAATAACATCTCCATCCTCTACTGTTCTTGATATAAGATTCATTAGCCTATCATGATGCACTGTGTCGAAGAAACGTTCAAGGTCTATGTCCACTATCCAGTCGTAACCATCGTTCATGAATTCTAGAGCTTGTAAGATAGCCATTTCAGCATAGCGCCTAGGTCTGAATCCAAAACTATACTCGCTAAATTTCTTATCAAATATAGGGGTGAGGACTTGTGCGATTGCTTGTTGAATGACTCTATCTGTGACGGTCGGTATGCCTAAGAGTCGTATCCCACCATTAGGTTTTGGGATTTCTACTCTCAATACAGGTTTGGGCTGATATTTTCTTTGTCGGATGTGTTGGATAATCTTGTCCTTGTTCATAATCAGATACCCCTCCAACTCGTCCACGGTCATTCCATCTACACCTGCTGCACCCTTGTTTTTCTTCACTTGTTTAAATGCTTGATTAAGATTGTCTCTATCAAGAATCTTATCAAGTAGTCTTATTTCGTACATGCTTGTTATTTCCTTTCCTTCTCGTAGAGACGGTATCCACTTTTCCGCATTTCGCCAGTGGTCTATTTCCTCTCCCAATCGAGATTTCTATAACGATAAAATTGTTCAGCCCTTCGCTCCTTCTAACTTTCATTAGACATCTTCACTACTACGGCTTCTGCTGACTTCTCACTATCCAGTCTTATATCACTACAAGATTTTAGTGCAGATTAGTGAGACCTCCCCAGTTAAGGTGCGAACTCTTTCCCTTCATCTATCTGCCATATATACACCGTATGATACAGTAGCTATGGGACTTTGACTTCTTATGCAGTCTTATCCTCATACGTTGCCTCTTATATGATTTCTGTTCGTCAGACCGAAGGTTTGCCTCGAGCTTCCTTCAGATTCCACGTCACCGTGGACACCCTTGCTTTCAGCTATGTACTTACCGCTACTTGGTCATACTCGGGACTTTCACCCGTTAGAGTTCGCCCATGCTGGGCGAACATAA
>NZ_JBIACK010000035.1:0-1828 GCF_042865285.1 Cytobacillus spartinae
GAGGCTGGGACAAAACTAGCTTCAAATAGTGAATTAGGAGAAATTGAGTAAACTCAATTTCTCCTTTGTCTTTTTTTTGCTATTAATTCTTATTAAATTTTATCTGTTGGCCGTGAATTTACGTAAATTCACGGCCATTAATGCAAGGCCCATTTCGTTATCAACCTTCGATTTGCCACGAACAGAAAATCGAGTGAAACGCAAATTGGCCTTCAAAAATCCAAAAACTGGCTCTACGTCAATCTTACGTTGACGATAGATGGCACCTGCTTTTTCTTCTGAAAGCTTCGCTCTCACATATTCTTTTTGATGTTCCCACTTCTCGTTCACCATTAGTTTTCGATTATTACCTTCTTTAGCTTTTGTACATGATGATCGGAATGGGCAGCCCGAACAGTCTTCACATTCATAGACTTTATATTCCCGTTTGAAGCCTGTTTTATCCGTACGTTCAGATTTGTATTTAAATGGAAGGTGTTTGTTGTTTGGGCAAGTGTATGTATCGTTTTCTTCATCATACTGCCAGTTGTCTGGGTTAAACTCATTTTGTTTATATTTTTTCTTTTGTTCTTTCAAATACATATTATACGTAACTAGAGCTTCTCGTTTACGCTTAGAAAGGATATCATCATAATTTTGTTCACTTCCATAACCTGCATCTGCCACAATATGTTTCGGTAATTCGAAATAACGTTTCTCAATTTCATCCAGGAACGGAATTAAAGTAAGTGTATCTGTTGGATTTGAAAATAAACTATAGGCAAGTGCGTATTGACCTTCCGTTGCTATTTGTACATTATAACCAGCTTTTAATTGACCATTTTTCATATAATCATCTTTCATTCGCATGAATGTTGCATCATGGTCTGTTTTCGAATAACTATTACGCGTGCCAAAGATTTCAAAGTCTCGTTGATAATTCTGTTTACGTACAATATAATCAGTTAGCTGCTTACGCACTTTCTTCGGAAATTTTCGTTCACCTCTTAATGCTTTTCTTTCCGCTACGCTCGATGATGCTTCAATTTTCTGATCATATTCAGTAATGACTTCATCTACTTTTCGAACCATTTGGTCGAGTTCTTCAAGTGTTAATTGTTCATCACTTTCTCTTTTAATTTCAGGTAAGATTTCTTTTTCAAGCAAATCATTGTAAAGTTGATTTGATTTTTCAATCAAGCTCTTGTGATACTTCTCAATCGCCTTTTTCCAAACGAATGTAAATTTGTTCGCATTCGCCTCTATTTTTGTACCATCAATAAAAATAGCTTCTTGATCAATTAATTTCTCTTGTACAAGTTGACAACGGAATTGCACGAAACATTGTCGGATTAGTTCTTTTACTTCAGGTTGAACACGGAAACGATTAATAGTTCGATAGCTTGGCTCATAACCTTGAGCTAGCCACATAATACGGATACTATCTTTTAAAAGTGCTTCGATTTTACGACCAGAATAGACAGACTGTGTATAAGCACATAAAATAATTTTTAACATCATGCGTGGATGATAAGCAGGGCACCCCTCATTTCGAAGAAATGGTTCGAGTGCTTCAAGTGGTATACTTTCAACTAAGTGATGTACATGGAAGGCAATATCATTCTCTTGTAATTTTACTTCTAAATCTAAAGGAAAAATTAATTGATTCATGTTATAATCTTTAAACATAAGGACACTTCTTTCTGTTTGGATTTTGTGTGGTAACTTAATTTTAACAGAGAATGTCCTTATTTTTTATTTAAAAAATAATCAAAGCCTGTGAAATTTTACTCTCGTAAAACTTCACAGGCTTTTTCATTTCAGAGGAGGGTTTTGTCCCAGCCTCTTT
>NZ_JBIACK010000037.1:0-1469 GCF_042865285.1 Cytobacillus spartinae
TTCAGATTGTCGACAAAAGGCATCGAGACTTCGATGCTTTTTGTCTTTTTTATTTATTTTGGAGGGGAAATGGTTGATTTCCGCTCCAGGCGCTTGCTTTCCGGGGGGCGTTCGCCAAGCCTCCTCGTCGCAAAAGCTCCTACGGGGTCTCGGCTGTAACGCTAATCCCCCAGGAGTCAAGCGCCTTCCGCTCCAATCAACCTGAGTTTGTCCTCTTTAAGCAACTTTCCATGTCCAAGTTGCTAGTTTTTTTAAGTTCATGGAAGCAAACGTAAGCATCGCCTGCATGGACAATTTTTTAAGACCCCTAAGGGTTGTCCATCGCATACCATGCTTTTCCTTTGCATCTGCAAAGACACGCTCGATTGTTTCTTTACGTTTTGCGTATATTTGTTTGATCTCGTCATTATGCTTTAGGTGTTCTGCCTCTTCTAGATAGGCTTCCCAAATGTGACGCTGAATGAGTTTTTGATGATTCTTGCTTTCTGTACACTTAGAGATAAATGGACATTCTGCACAGATAGATGGATTTGATTTATATTGACGATACCCTTCCTTCGTTGTCGTCGTGTACTTCAATTCCTCCCCTTGCGGGCAGAGATAGCAGTCATAATACTCATCATAAACATAATCGTGCTTTCTGAAGAATCCGTCTTTTGTTTTTGGACGTGTGTAAGGAAGGACGGGAAGCATCTGATTCTCTATTAAAAAGTTTGTGATTGCAGGTGTTTTATAGGCTGCATCGGCTGCGACAGCAAGTGGCTTCTTGACTTTCTCCATGATTTTCTCAACAAGTGGCTGTAAAAGATGACTATCATGAACATTTCCTGGAGTCACTATTGTACCTAACACAAATCCCTTTTCATCGGTGGCTGCATGGAACGAATACGCAAACTGCTTCGTGCGTTCATCCTTTACATAGTAGCCACTTTCTGGGTCTGTCGTACTTTCCTTAATTTCTTTCCATTCTTCCTTTTCGAATTTTTCTGGAGGGAATGGTTTTTTACCGTGTTCTTCACGATCTAGGTTAAGTTCTAATTGGAGCTTTTCTTCATAAGCACGTGTTTCCTTACGAACTACTTTCTTATCATACTTGCGTTTATTAGCACTTGCTTTTACATGTGTTGAATCCACAAATACATGTTCAGCAGACAATAATCCTCTGTCCATAATCTCTTTTAATATATGATAGAAGATGTCTTCAAAAACTCCCGTTTCATGATAGCGTCGTTCATAATTTTTACCGAAGGTAGAGAAGTGAGGGACTTCTGTGTAGAAACCAAACCCCAAAAACCAACGGTATGCCATATTGGTTTCAATTTCTTTTATCGTTTGGCGCATGGAACGTATCCCAAATATGTATTGTATGAATACCATCTTAAACAAAACGACTGGATCAATACTTGGACGACCAAGCCCCGAATATAGGTTTTCAACCATGGGATAGATGAACGAGAAATCAATGGCTG
>NZ_JBIACK010000038.1:0-1381 GCF_042865285.1 Cytobacillus spartinae
GGTTCAACGTCAAATGTTGGGGTGGAGTCAATTTTACTTCACCCTTATCCAATATGAACACCCATTTTTTTATACTTATGTGTCAATAATATCTTTGCTCTAAAACGCTTAAAACTCCTAAAACCAAAAGCATTTCTCTTCATTACTTTTGTTAAGTTATTAATTCCCTCCAAGAATCCGTTAGAATAGCCATACGCAAAGCTGTTTAAGATCTCTACCTGCCAATTTTGTAGGGTTTGTATGGCTTTTTTGAACTCTGGTATATTTACCTGTTCTACCTTACGGTAAAATTCATTTAATAATTCTTTCGTCTGGAGGATGGACTCTAGACCATTTACTTTAGCCTGCTTAAACCACTGAGCGAAGGCTTCCTTAAGATGATAGGCAACATTTAATTCTTCTGAGAAACCTAGGTATCGATTCAGATACCATTGATCTTCTTCAGTTAACTTTTCTGAATCTCTGTGGAATACATAGCGCATTTTTTTACACTTCTTACGGTCATAATCATGCCAGGTAGACTGAACTCTTCTCCTTACACCGTCCAATGCCCAATAAATATACCGAACAAAATGGAATCGGTCTGCGACAATAATAGGTTTTCCCAGTGCTTGTTGAACAGCTGCTTTAAAAGATGGGCTCATATCCATGACTACATATTCCACATTTGCCCCATGCTTTCTTAGGTATTGCTTAATGGTTTTTTTATATCTGTTTGGTAGAATATCAATCGGCTCTCTAGTTACTGCATCTGCAATAATAAGCTGATATTTACCTTCTTTTGTATCCCCTTTATATTCATCAATCGCAATGGCCTTTGGTAATGGATCTGGCTCCACTTGAACCGTACTTTCAGCTATCTGATCAAAGCGTCGAACAACGGTAGATGCAGATGTTCCGTAGATTTCAGCCGTTTCCTTAAACGTTTTTCCCTTTATACTACGAATCTTAATAGCTTGGTTAAATTCAATGGATAGCCGTTGATAACGCTCAATAAAAGGATTTTCCTCAGAAAATCTCTTTCCACACTCACATGCATAGCGACGCCTTTTATAGAAAATGAGGGTATGTCGCTCGAACAGCTTCAAGTGTTTTATTTTTTGAATTCTATAATCATGAATCTTAGTTGTTACTGAACCGCAGCTCGAACACGAATGTTCTTTTAAAGGCATCTCAACCTCAAAACAGTACTTATCTTCTATTAATGCAGCCCTCTTAACTATCACTTCTTCAAATCCAGGTAAAACTATGTTAGAATTCATAATGCACGTATCTCCACTCTATACTTGTTTCTCGACAACTCAAGTATATAAGAATGGATGATATCGTGCTTTTTTTATGCACTAAATAGTGTTTAAACCCCAACAAATATTATAGAATC
>NZ_JBIACK010000039.1:0-1367 GCF_042865285.1 Cytobacillus spartinae
CACCCGAAGTCGGTGGGGTAACCTTTTGGAGCCAGCCGCCTAAGGTGGGACAGATGATTGGGGTGAAGTCGTAACAAGGTAGCCGTATCGGAAGGTGCGGCTGGATCACCTCCTTTCTAAGGATATTTACTAGACGTGACGATATGATTTGTTTAGTTTTGAGAGAGCAATTCTCTCTATAAAATATGAAATTCCGTTATGGGCCTATAGCTCAGCTGGTTAGAGCGCACGCCTGATAAGCGTGAGGTCGATGGTTCGAGTCCATTTAGGCCCACCATTTCATAACGGGGCCTTAGCTCAGCTGGGAGAGCGCCTGCCTTGCACGCAGGAGGTCAGCGGTTCGATCCCGCTAGGCTCCACCAATTCTATACATGGTAACACCAAAGCTGATAAAGCTTTTTTGTTTGCCAAAATTGTTCCTTGAAAACTAGATAATGATTTAATGAAGAAGGCAAAATGAAAGGTGGAAGCGACTGTTCAACTTCGAGAGGCGTTGGAGAGCTGACCAACAAATCCTGGTTTTTGGATTTGATGGGCAGATCGAAACGACCGAGAAGTTAGGAGCTGAAGCTGGACAAGTAAGAATTACCGAGTAATCGCCATTTTAGTTTTTTCTCTAATTGATATTAGAGTTCTGATTAACCGTAGGTTAAGTTAGAAAGGGCGCACGGTGGATGCCTTGGCACTAGGAGCCGATGAAGGACGGTACTAACACCGATATGCTTCGGGGAGCTGTAAGTAAGCTTTGATCCGGAGATTTCCGAATGGGGGAACCCACCATCCGTAATGGGATGGTATCCTTACCTGAATACATAAGGTATGGAAGGCAGACCCGGGGAACTGAAACATCTAAGTACCCGGAGGAAGAGAAAGCAAATGCGATTCCCTAAGTAGCGGCGAGCGAAACGGGATTAGCCCAAACCAAGAGGCTTGCCTCTTGGGGTTGTAGGACACTCTATACGGAGTTACAAAGGAATGAAGTAAACGAATCGGTCTGGAAAGGCCAGTCATAGAAGGTAACAACCCTGTAGTTGAAACTTCGTTCCCTCTTGAGTGTATCCTGAGTACGGCGGGACACGTGAAATCCCGTCGGAAGCAGGGAGGACCATCTCCCAAGGCTAAATACTCCCTAGTGACCGATAGTGAACCAGTACCGTGAGGGAAAGGTGAAAAGCACCCCGGAAGGGGAGTGAAAGAGATCCTGAAACCGTGTGCCTACAAGTAGTTAGAGCCCGTTAACGGGTGATAGCGTGCCTTTTGTAGAATGAACCGGCGAGTTACGATTACATGCGAGGTTAAGTTGAAGAGACGGAGCCGTAGCGAAAGCGAGTCTGAATAGGGCGAATGAGTATGTGGTCGTAGACCCG
>NZ_JBIACK010000040.1:0-570 GCF_042865285.1 Cytobacillus spartinae
GAATTCATAATGCACGTATCTCCACTCTATACTTGTTTCTCGACAACTCAAGTATATAAGAATGGATGATATCGTGCTTTT
Organism: Cytobacillus spartinae; assembly: GCF_042865285.1. Taxonomy (NCBI): domain Bacteria; kingdom Bacillati; phylum Bacillota; class Bacilli; order Caryophanales; family Bacillaceae; genus Cytobacillus; species Cytobacillus spartinae. The sequence goes on from NZ_JBIACK010000040.1 coordinate 82, forward strand.
TTTATGCACTAAATAGTGTTTAAACCCCAACAAATATTATAGAATCTGATTAATTAAATTGTTAGCATTAATAAAGAATTCTTGGATAAATCCCTTTAAAAACACAAAAAAACGAGTATCCTCATCAGATACTCGTTTCCGTTGCCTGGCGACGTCCTACTCTCACAAGGGGACAGCCCCTAACTACCATTGGCGCTGAGAAGCTTAACTTCCGTGTTCGGTATGGGAACGGGTGTGACCTTCTCGCCATCATCACCAGACTATTTAATTCAGGGATGGAAACCTATTTTCGCTTCGCGAAAAAGCTTTATTCCCTCAAAACTAGATAATGCTATGAAGAAGAAGTAAGTCGAGTAATCAAATTGGTTAAGTCCTCGATCGATTAGTATCAGTCAGCTCCACACGTCACCGCGCTTCCACCTCTGACCTATCAACCTGATCATCTTTCAGGGATCTTACTAGCTTGCGCTATGGGAAATCTCATCTTGA